>NZ_JADU01000062.1 GCF_000518545.1 Hallella seregens ATCC 51272 | reverse complement strand
TGCGTACCTGGAGCATTGTTGCCCGAGGAATGGGAATAGGGGTGCGGCCCGTGGCGGAGTAATTCCTGATATACCCAAACATCGCTCTTTGACATACTGACACACACGACGGAAACGAATCGTTGAAATAATCAGGAGAAAGACTTGGACTTTCCGCTTATTTGTATTACATTTGCATGCAACATAACAAGAAAGGACAGGAATATGGAAACGATGACAGTAAGAAAGTCGGCTTCGTTCAGGTTGAACGCCGACCTGCTTGAAACGCTGAAGCGGCATGCCAAGGCCGCCAACCGCAGCCTGAACAACTATGTGGAGAGTGTGTTGCTCGATGCCATGTACCATGAGCCGAACGAGGAAACGAAGGCTGCCATTGAGGAGGCCCGGTCGGGGAAGCCCGCTGCCGGCACACTCGACCTCTCCAATTTTGACGCCTTTGTGAAATCAATAGAAGAGATGGATGAAAAAGGTTGACTACAGTACGAAAGCCAAGAAAGACCTCAAACGCTATAGAAGCAAGCCTCATGAATTGGCAGAGCTCTTCAAAGTGCTGAAAATGCTGGCTCGTGAACAAAAACTTCCTGCGATTTATCATCCTCATCAGTTACAAGGCGAATACGAGGGTTGTATGGAGTGTCACGTCAAAAGCGATTTCCTGCTCATCTGGATAGATGAGGATTTATCAACCATACGAGTGCTGAGAGTAGGCAGCCACTCCGAACTTTTTAGATAATCCTGGATTTTTGTCCCACGCCCTTGAATGGAGCGTGGGACGGTTGTTTTCTCCCCGTTGCCAAGATTTTCGTTTTCCGTCGTGTGTGGTCATTCCCGAGGTGTTCACCTCCCGACGATGTTGCGGACACACAGGGCGTGTGTCCCTACGTTGTGCGGCGCATGGGGAATTGAAAGACAACGCCCAATCGCACCGGGTTCAAAAAAGACAACGAACAACAACCGAAAACAACGCTGCGCCGCGGCATTGCCGTTGTTGAGAGTTGTTATCCG
>NZ_JADU01000061.1 GCF_000518545.1 Hallella seregens ATCC 51272 | reverse complement strand
CGTTGCACGGCAGTTGCGAGGGGAATCCGCTGGAAAGCGGTGCCGCAGGGGGTGATAGCCCCGTACCCGAAGCATTTGTCGGCATAGTGGTATCCTGAGTAGCGCGGGCCACGAGTAATCCTGCGTGAATCCGCCGGGACCATCCGGCAAGGCTAAATACTCGGATGAGACCGATAGCGAACGAGTACCGTGAGGGAAAGGTGAAAAGCACTTCCATGAGAAGAGTGAAATAGTTCCTGAAACCATGCGCCTACAAGCGGTCGGAGCTGCTTATAGCAGTGACGGCGTGCCTTTTGCATAATGAACCTACGAGTTGCCGTCACCGGCGAGGTTAAGCGTCATGAGACGCGTGAGCCGCAGTGAAAGCGAGCCTGAATAGGGCGTTTTAGTCGGTGGTGGCAGACGCGAAACCAAGTGATCTACACATGTCCAGGATGAAGTCCGGGTAACACCGGATGGAGGTCCGCACCAATAAGCGTTGAAAAGCTTCTGGATGAGGTGTGTGTAGGAGTGAAAGGCCAATCAAACTTGGAGATAGCTCGTACTCCCCGAAAGGCATTTAGGTGCCGCGTGCGGTGTTCCGCATGAGAGGTAGAGCGACCGATAGGTCGAGAGGGCTTCACCGCCTATCGAGACCTGACGAACTCCGAATGCTCATGCGCCGCAGCCGTGCAGTAAGGGGGCGGGTGCTAAGGTCCGTCCCCGAGAGGAGAAGAATCCAGACTGCCGTCTAAGGCCCCGAAGTTCCGCCTGAGTTAGTCTAACGAAGTCCTGTCCCTGTGACAGCCAGGATGTTGGCTTGGAAGCAGCCATTCATTCAAAGAGTGCGTAACAGCTCACTGGTCGAGGGTCCGGGCGTGGATAATAATCGGGTATAAGGCGGACGCCGAAGACGCAGGATAGCATTGAATAAAGTATCGGTAGGGGAGCATGCCGTATGCGCAGAATGGTGAAGACGACTGATCCTGGAGCGTACGGCAAAGCAAATGTAGGTATAAGTAACGACAAGGGGGGTGAG
>NZ_JADU01000060.1 GCF_000518545.1 Hallella seregens ATCC 51272 | reverse complement strand
CCGCCTTTCAGGTCGCTCTCCACCATACGCTTGTTCAGCTCCTCTCGGAGTTCATCAAGAAAATAGGTGCGGCTGTCATCCTTGCGGCGTTTCATGTTCATATAGACGTTGTAGCAGTTCTTGATTTCTATACCAAAGATTTCGGAAAAGGCATCTGCCAATTCTTCTATACCGATTTCACCATCGTTGATACAGTCACAGGTATCAAGTGCGTAGAGTAGTTCCACCAAGTCGGTTGCTTTACCTGTCCAACGAAGTTTCTCGGTTGGTTTGACGGGCAAAGTAGAAAGAAGCCCCTGCATCCGCATCTTTAATAACTTTAACTCCGTATCAATGACACATAGTAGCTCCGACACATTTTTTCCCCTTTCCGTCCATCAAATACACCGCTTGCAAAGTTTGTAAACGAAAACGAGTATAGCGGAGAATACGAAACAAAGAGATGGCGTCGTCTTCTGCATCACATAGATCAATGATCCTCTTCATAAAGTTCTCCGATGCTTTTTGTTCTTGTTCATTTGTAGAGCAAGACGAAATTAGCGTCTTAAATTCTTCCGTTTGAATAAGTCTTAGCATAATCATATCTTTTATGGTTCAACATTGCAGATTCTCTGTTGTGAGATGTGATTTATGACCTATCTCCTTATGAATTCGGACAGCAAAGAACAGTGTCATTAAAGTTGCAAAGACGTCGGCAATAGGCTGTGCATAAAGCACTCCATTTAGTTCCCAATACGATGGAAGCAGTAATATTATAGGGATAAAAAACAAACCTTGCCGTCCGATGTTTAGCAGAAGACTTTGCCTTGCTCTTCCGATTGCCATATATAGTGTGGAATACACAAATTGGAATCCGAAAGTGAAGAACATAATCGTATTGGCCCTAAGCGCAATTCTTGCTATTTCCTGCATTGTTTCGTCTTTACCGAAACAACTGATGATAGGAGAGGTAAAAATGACTATAAGAATACTCCAGAGCACACAAAACGAGGTTGTGAGTATCAGAGAACAGCACACCGCTTCCCTTAATCTTTGAAAATTGCCTGCCCCGTAGTTATAGCCTGCCATAGGTTGGAGTCCTTTTACAAATCCGAA
>NZ_JADU01000059.1 GCF_000518545.1 Hallella seregens ATCC 51272 | reverse complement strand
TTCACTTTCCGTTGTCTTGGACGAATTTCCCGCGGGAAATGTTCACTTCCCGTTGTCTTGGACAAATTTCCCGAGGGAAATCTTCACTTCCCGTTTTTTATGGGTTGACAAAGACAACGGATAACAACTCATAACAACAGCAATACCGCGGCGCAGCGTTGTTTTCGGTTGTTGTTCGTTGTCTTTCATCAAATCCTATGCGATTGGGCGTTGTCTTTCAATTCCCCATGCGCCGCACAACGTAGGGACACACGCCCCTGTGTGTCCGCAACATCGTCGGAGGAGTGAACACTTCGGGAAGGAACCACACACGACGGAAAACGAAAATCCTGGCAAACGGTGGAAAACAACCGTCCCACGCTCCATTCAAGGGCGTGGGACGGAAGAGAAAATGATATTGTCGGCTTGCGTTACTCTGGCTTGCTCTGGAAGAACCCTACAAACTGCTCAAAGTCGTGGATGATTTGCTCAAGCTGCGGATTGTTCCGCTGGACGATGACAGCGGCATAGTTGTCCACACCCTCTGCCGTTATCTTTGATACTTTGATTACGAACTTGCCGCGATGCTCATATTCCTCGAACCAGCGCAGGAACAGGCGGTCGCGCATGGCTTGGCGGTTGTCGCCCGTCTCACACTGATAGAGCAGAATGTCTGGATTGCTCTCGAAGAACTCCTCGACAACGGCATAGACCGTTTCGCGCAACTTGCGGTCGTTGGGCGATGGCCGCCCGTTCTCGTTCACGATGCCGAACTCATAGGCTCCGTGCTGCCAAATGGTCTGGTCGTCAATGAATCCGATGCGGTATTGCACACCGTAAGCCGTCTTGAAACCATAGGCCTGCTTGCCTACGGGCCATACGGAATAGGGTGTACGCACGTTCAAGCGATTCAGGTCGAGCGCTTTCATCGTTGTGCAGACCTTAGTTAGGCATTGGTTGTCCTTAACTTGGCGAGTTCCTCAAGCTCGCGCTCCGTCTTCTCCACCCACTCGCGCTTGCGCTGCATCATCTTGCGCAGGGCCTCGGCTGCTTCCTCACGATTGCGGTATTTCACAGTTTCGTATGCCATGTATTTTTGCTTTTGATGATTCCGTAGGCAAAGATACTATCTTTCAATCATACTTCCAAATCTGCGCCGTTGGATTTTCGTTTCCGTCGTGTGTGTCAGTATGTCAAAGAGCGAGGGGGATGGCCGAGCGGCCGGGCCGGCCGCCAGC
>NZ_JADU01000058.1 GCF_000518545.1 Hallella seregens ATCC 51272 | reverse complement strand
TATGACTTGTTAATTTATAGAATCAGTTGAGGACTTACTTTGGATAACATTTTACTTTGGATAAGAGTAATTATCATTAGTTCTGATAAACTATCTGAGGATATAGATATAGCTGTCATTGATGCGGATTCTTTTTCTGGGAATCAACTAAAAACATTCATCAAACGACTTGCTAAAGATATGTCAGCCGATCTAAACGAACTTGTCGTACCCAATGTAACAAGTAAAGGTTCCCGCTTCTACAAGGCAATTTATCAATATCCAAACTTGGTCGGACTAACTTCTTCCGCTATGAAAGCAGGACAGATCCTAATTGAGGTCAATACTTATGCAAATCCATATCCATACATCAATAAGGAAATAAGTTCGTTTCTGACAGAATATCTTATAAATATTGGCAGAATAGATTTGATAGAACAATACAATTTGAAACATTTCTCAATCAATGTTTTAGACAAGCGAAGGACTATTGTAGAAAAATTGGTTTCACTATTTCGTTTCTCATTTGAGGCTGATACCATTAAATCTTTATCTTCGAAAATCCGTCATTTCTATGATTTATATTATTTGATCAACGATGATGAATGCTCTAATTATATCCAATCAGCAGATTTTAGAAATGATTTCCAAGAACTTTTTATACACGACCAACAACAATTTTCCGAACCTGATGGTTGGTGTACAAAAACCGTCAATGATTCCCCTTTGTTTAAGGATTTCTCTGGTATATGGTTGAAATTAAGTCCTAATTATCGGAAAGAATTAACGCCTTTGGCGTTTCCCTCAATTCGAGCAGTTTCTTGCACACAGGGGACATTTTGATTGTTCCACAGCCACATTTGCCATTGGGACTACCCACGAGTTCATTCTGATTTCCCTCATTTCTTTCTGTGCCGTGTGGATAGATGCTTATCAATGGTGGTTCGCTGCATTTGCAGGATATTCCATCCATCTTATAGTACATCTTGCTCAATGGGCAATATACCGAAAATATATACCTATTATCATTACCACAATCTTGACTTTGCCTTATTGTGTCTATACCTTTGTTGAATTGGCAAAGACTTCCATTCTATCTCCTTTGCAGATGTTCTTATGGTCAGTTGTTGAGATTATCCTTACAGTGCTTAGCTTACTTTCCGCTTTTTTCTTGATGAGCAAGTTTCAACAGTGGCATGATAGACATTGAGAGCGTATTGTCAATAATAAAATAATAGAAAGCATGTCCCGATTACCCATCCATAGAAGTTCACAACTCTCAGATTTCGGAGTCTATTTGAAGACTGTCATCTCTCGGACATCGGCATCTTCAGACAGATACGCCTT
>NZ_JADU01000057.1 GCF_000518545.1 Hallella seregens ATCC 51272 | reverse complement strand
CGGATAACAACTCTCAACAACGGCAATGCCGCGGCGCAGCGTTGTTTTCGGTTGTTGTTCGTTGTCTTTTTTGAACCCGGTGCGATTGGGCGTTGCCTTTCAATTCCCCATGCGCTGCACCCTGTAGGGACACACGCCCTGTGTGTCCGCAACATCGTCGGATGAGTAACCCCCCCTCGGGAATGAACCACACACGACGGAAAACAAAAATCCTGGCAACGGTGGGTATGTCAAAGAGCGAGAGACGTCATGGGGATAAATATTAGTCTGTCGGGACTTTGTCCAATTGCCATACTTTTTGTGCCCGAATGGCATCGTCATAATGAAGCACGATGAAATTCTCATAAAAATAAAGGCTTGGATAATAGTATCCTCCGGCAGCAAGTGAACTTTGGACTCCTGCCGTGTTGGACCAGTATAGGCCATGGTTGCCCACTACGAGTTCTCCTTCCAGATAGCGGCCAAGACAAGGCAGATAGAAGTATTCGCCTTTTTCACTATCATTAAGGGGACTGTTCGACAAGCTTCCATGGAGGATAGGGTTTTTTCCTAGTCGCCAATCAGTACCATCTGGAGCAGTGTCCCAGCCAAATCCGGTTATCTTATCATGCTTTTTCATCCATATTCCCTTGTTGTAAAGATGCCCCATTGTGCTCCACAATGTTTTGTTGTCCCAATGAGGTTCGCCATGCAGAACGTACCATGCAATTGCATTCGCATTAGGACAATTTATCATGTTTGTGTTGTGGGCATAATCAGGAGTAAGTCTTGGAGTAAACCAACGCGCATCTGTCGGAACTTGAGGATAATATATATTATTTGTCTGTTTATTTAGTTTTGGCTGAAATTGCTCATACCCTTGCCAATAATGCTGTGCGGCATCCCACATATAATATTTGTTGTCATAATGTGGAATGGTGAAATTCATTGCAAACTTCTTGTTCCTTCCCACGTTGCAAATAACGTTGCCGTAGTTCTTCTTCACCGTGCCGGTTATGTTCGTCGCTTGGTCGTGCAGGGTGTATTCCACGGTGAAGTTGGTGTACGTTCCGGGAGCAACGACCATGATGGCCGCATTCTTGCCGTAATCTGTGTTAACGGGAATCTCGAAGCCGTTGGTGCCTCCTCCACAGAGCGTGAGGGTGACGCTTTGAGACGTCGCGGTTGCCGTGGATGGTTTGATGCCCGTATCATCGAAATCGTATGTACCGGCAAGGGGCTGGTCGGCGCTGACCTTGATTTGAGTCACTTTTACGCTTGGGTCGAACACCTTGCTGTAGCAAGGCATGAATGTGAGGTAGGATGCCTTATGATCGAGCGTGAACAGGTACGAACCGTCGCCTTGGCGGTGTGCCGTTGCCGTGCCGCAGTCGCCGTCGGTGCCGATATGCGCGCCGTCGTTGGGCGCTTGCTGCGCCTGTGCCGACTTGATGATCAC
>NZ_JADU01000056.1 GCF_000518545.1 Hallella seregens ATCC 51272 | reverse complement strand
TGCGTACCTGGAGCATTGTTGCCCGAGGAATGGGAATAGGGGTGCGGCCCGTGGCGGAGTAATTCCTGATATACCCAAACATCGCTCTTTGACATGCTGACACACACGACGGAAACGAAAATCCAACGGTGGGAATTTGGAATTGTTGCCGGAAAATGGTATATTTGCCATTGAAATCAAAATAAATGAAAGACATGGCGAAAATCACGGTTCAAGACACGCAGATAACCGTTACCCAATATGACGGCAGAGATTATATCTCGCTCACGGATATGGCCAACGCCAAGGAAAGTGAAAGCCGGGCTGCGGACATCATCAAGAATTGGATTCGCAACCGCTACACCATCGAGTTTCTCGGAACATGGGAGATGATGCACAATCCGGGGTTTAAAGTGGTCGAATTCGACCACTTTAAATCTCAGGCAGGTCTTCCAAGTTTTGTGATGAGCGTAGGTGAGTGGATTGAGAAGACGAATGCCATCGGTATAGTGGTCAAGCGAGGCAAATACGGCGGCACATACGCCTTCCGCGACATTGCTTTCGAGTTTGGGACAGCCATCAGCGTTCCGTTCAAGCTCTATCTGATAGAAGAGTTCCAGCGCCTCAAATCCGATGAGCAGAAACAGATAGGCTGGTCGGCCAAGCGCGAGTTATCGAAAATCAACTACCGCATCCACACCGACGCCATCAAGCAGCACCTGATACCCGACGAGGTGACGCCGGCCCAGGCAAGCATCATCTATGCCGAAGAGGCCGACGTGCTGAACGTGGCCATGTTCGGCACCACCGCCCGTCAATGGCGCGAGGCAAATCCTGAGTTGAAAGGCAACATCCGCGACTATGCCACCATCAACGAGCTGATATGCCTGTCGAACATGGAGAACATCAATGCCGTGCTCATCAACGAGGGCATTCCACAGGGCGATCGCTTGGTCAAACTCAACCAAGTGGCCATCCAGCAGATGCGCGTATTGGAGGGCGACGGGGCAAGGAAGCTGCTGACAGACGAGAATCTCTGACACTTCCCTTTCTCCCCCGTATGCCCTTTGAGTTTGCCGCATTCTCTTAGAATATATAGAGACTTTCGTCCCACGCTTCGTTCTCGAGCGTGGGACGGTTGTTTTCCACCGTTGCCAGGATTTTTGTTTTCCGTCGTGTGTGGTTCATTCCCGAGGGGTTTACTCATCCGACGATGTTGCGGACACACAGGGCGTATGTCCCTACAGGGTGCAGCGCATGGGGAATTGAAAGACAACGCCCAATCGCACCGGGTTCAAAAAGACAACGAACAACAACCGAAAACAACGCTGTGCCGCGGTGCTGCCGTTGTTATGGGTTGTTATACGTTGTCTTTGTCAACCCATAAAAAACGGGAAGTGAAGATTTCCCTCGGGAAATTTGTCCAAGACAATGGAAAGTGAAGATTTCCCACGGGAAATTTGTCCAAGACAACGGAAAGTGAA
>NZ_JADU01000055.1 GCF_000518545.1 Hallella seregens ATCC 51272 | reverse complement strand
CTTATCCAAAGTAAAATGTTATCCAAAGTAAGCACTACGATATAATAAAACTCTCTGTTTTTCAGTTTTACTTTTGATAATGTTGTTTTGATAAAAATTATTGCTATATTAAGGGCTGTGTTTATCACCCTAATTAATAATAGCAATAATTATGTATAACAAATCAAAGGACATCAGGCAATTGGTCGCCGAGACAGTTCTGTTTCTCCAAGACCAAAAGTATTCGTCTGCGTGTATTGAGACACATCGCAGACGGTGGCGAGACGGCATTATTCCGTATATGGATA
This sequence comes from Hallella seregens ATCC 51272, assembly GCF_000518545.1. Taxonomy (GTDB): domain Bacteria; phylum Bacteroidota; class Bacteroidia; order Bacteroidales; family Bacteroidaceae; genus Prevotella; species Prevotella seregens. The sequence continues at coordinate 1,422 of NZ_JADU01000055.1, read as the reverse complement.
GCCGTGGTATCACACAGTACTCATCCGTAATAGGCGAAGAGTACCTTTCTTTGGCGACACGGGATGTTGCCCCTTCTACCAAACGCGCACGATTGCGCAGTATCCACATGCTTACGGAATATTTGGAAACAGGAGGCATCCGCAGACGAATTGTGCATTTGGTAGAGCATCCGTTGCCAGGTGAGATAGGACAGATAGCACAAGAGTATCTACAGGGGATGCAAGCGGCAAGAAAGAACGAACTGACAGTGCTCAATCACCGTAGAATGCTGAGCTATTTCATATCTGGACTCAGTATCAAAGGGATATACAGAGTGGATGACGTCTCCGAGAGAGACATACTAGATTTTGTAGACAGTACTCCAGTGGCTAAAAGTCACCACTATTACACAATTAAGAGCTTTACACGTTTCCTATTCGAAAAAGGTTATACGTCCGCGAATCTCAGCTATGTGATTGAGCGCAACAATTTTCCCCATCATGAGAAACTTCCCTCTGTGTACAGCGCAGAGGAGGTGTGCAGAATAGAGCAGTCGGTAGAACAGTCAAGCCATGTTGGGAAGCGGGACTATGCGATATTGCTCCTTGCATCCCGTCTCGGACTTCGGGCCTCTGACATCGCCAACCTCACATTTTCTAACATTAACTGGGATAAGAATCTGATGGTACTTGTCCAGTCAAAGACAGGTAACCCTATCGAACTGCCCTTGTTACGCGAGGTTGGAGAGGCTATCGTCAATTACCTGCGCTACTCACGTCCTGTGTCTGACCTGCCCAATGTATTCCTAACAGCCTGTGCACCCTATCGGCCGATGACGCATATCAGCCTGAACGGTGTCATTTCCAGAATCATGCAAGAATCCGGCATAGACATCACTGGGCGCAAGTTCGGTCCCCATTCCATGCGCCATTCCCTTGCGAGCAACCTCTTGAAAGCGGGTGTCTCTATTCCTATTATATCAAGTGCTCTTGGCCATAAGAGTTCCCAAACTACGATGGGATATTTGAGGATCGACGCAAGTAACCTGAGGAAGTGTTCCCTTGACGTACCAGAAGTGCCAGACTCTTTCTATGAGCAGAAAGGAGGTGCGTTTTATGATTGACTATACATATAAGAGCGTATTCACTCCATTTTTTAGAGATTTTATACACGTCAAAGAAGCCATGGGATTCTCCACTCCCAAGATTGAGTATATACTCAAAGATCTTGATATGTTTTTCCTCGGGAAAGGCGTGGAGGAGCCAATCATCAAGAAAGAGATGCTTGTTGCCTGGCGCCAGGGCAAAGCAAATGAGTCAGAGCGAACTCTTTATGACAAGTGGTCAATAATCTCGCAATTTTCAAGATACATGTGTCACCTTGGCTTCCCTTGCTATGTCCCTCACATGCCAAAGAAGAATTTTGGGCCAGGATCGTACATG
>NZ_JADU01000054.1 GCF_000518545.1 Hallella seregens ATCC 51272 | reverse complement strand
CGTATATCTTTACACATAAACAAATATCGGCGCTTTTCAAGGCAAGCGATGGCATGGTCATGTCTTATAACAATATGGAGAGCAAGATGTTTTGCATTCCTGCCCTGTTAAGGACTCTATACGGTACAGGTATGCGTATCGGTGAGGCTTGTTCACTGGTGAATCAGGATGTAGACCTGAAGAATGCACAGATTCTGACACGAAAGACGAAGAACCAACAGCAGCGTATCGTTCCTATCTGTCAATCGTTGGCTACCGTACTGGAACAGTATAGGCAGTATCGTGATAGAATAGCAATTCCTGGAATTTCACTACCTAATGCACATTTCTTTGTCGCTCCGAATGGGCGAAGCCTAAGCCCAGGCAATATGCATGACTGGTTCCGCAAACTTTTGAAAACATGCGGCATACCATTCATTGGAGGCAACCACGGGCCGAGGGTACATGACCTCCGCCATACGTTTGCCGTCCACTCGCTCATGCAGCAGGTGAGGGCTGGCGCTGATATTTATTGCGCATTACCCATCCTGTCTGTATATCTGGGACACAAGACCTTGTCAGGAACAGAGAGATATGTCCGTCTGACACAGGAGATGTTCCCTGACATCATCAATCTGGAAGAGTCCGTTTCTTCTTACGTGTTTCCGTCAATGCCCTTAATGAAGAGAGACGATGAGTGACAACAGTTTCGCAAGGCACCTGACAGCCTTTTTCACAGAATATCTTGCCAGTGAACGGGGATTCAGCCACAATACGATAAGGTCGTACAGCAACACCTTTGTATCCTTTCTGTCCTATATGGAATCTGCCTGCCATGTCAAACCGGAGAGGATGGAACTGAAATACGTCAACAGGAGTAACGTGCTCTCGTTCCTAGACTGGCTTCAGGACAACAACGGGATTAAAGACACAACCCGAAACCAACGGCTGGCGGCCATCCATGCCTTCTGTCGCTATATGCAATATGAGGATGTTGCCCATCTTGAGCAGTGGCAGCAGGTCTTGTCCATCAAGATAAAAAAAACAGTCAGGCACAGCGTTAATTACCTTTCCCTTGAAGGAATCAGACTGCTTTTGTCGCAAATACCACATGACACGAAATCAGGCAGGCGTGACCTTGCAATCATATCGTTACTTTATGAAAGCGGGGCACGTGTACAAGAACTGATAGACCTCACTCCGCAAGATTTGCACTTGGACAGTCCCTGCTATGTTACTCTTTATGGAAAAGGAAGGAAGAAACGCCTTGTGCCGATACAGAATCCGCAAGTGGCCATCATCAGATCATACATAGCAGAGAACAGGCTTGACCTACAGTCCGCTAACTGTAGACCGCTTTTTCAGAACAACCGGGGCGGCAAGCTTACCGGGGCAGGTATCACGTTTATACTTGGGCGACATGTGGCTAACGCTAGGATAGTCAACCCTGAGTTGATTCCCAAAAGAATTACACCACATTGTTTGCGGCACAGTAAAGCCATGCATCTATTACAGGCAGGAGTGAATCTTGTGTACATAAGGGATATACTTGGTCATGTGTCCATACAGACAACGGAAGTATATGCAAGGGCAGACTCTAAGCAGAAAAGAGAAGCACTTGAGGCGGCATATACCGAAGTCCTGCCTGCTTTGGGAGAAGAAAAGACATCGTGGGAGAGGGACTCCGAACTGAGGTCTTGGCTGAAAAGCCTTGGCAAGTAACAACAAATATTATCCAAAGTAGTTTTCAAAAGTAACCGCTATGACTTGTTAATTTATAGAATCAGTTGAGGACTTACTTTGGATAACATTTTACTTTGGATAAGAGTAATTATCATTAGTTCTGATAAACTATC
>NZ_JADU01000053.1 GCF_000518545.1 Hallella seregens ATCC 51272 | reverse complement strand
CCTCGCCGGACGGCAATCTTGAATTTTGAATCCTGAATTCTGAATTGCAAAAGTAGTCCCAGGCAGACTTGAACTGCCGACCTCCACATTATCAGTGTGGCGCTCTGACCAACTGAGCTATAGGACTCTCTAGCGCCCCTAGGCCCTTGTCAAAAAACGGGGACCGGAGGCAGCCCGGCTTCCTTCTTCCCTTGCTTGTCAAAAACAGGGCAGCAGCAGCAAGAAGATTGGGAACGGCTGAACGAACCGTCACCGCCATACGGCCACACGGGCCGGACGGCATCATCCCTTCAAAAACACAAGGCATACACGCCCCAGAGGGGCACACATGCCTTAAGGCAATACCTTTCATACAACGCACACCTCACAGGCGACAGCTCCAGAAAGGAGGTGTTCCAGCCGCACCTTCCGGTACGGCTACCTTGTTACGACTTAGCCCCAATCACCAGTTTTGCCCTAGGCCGATCCTTCCGGTCACGGACTTCAGGCACCCCCGGCTTTCATGGCTTGACGGGCGGTGTGTACAAGGCCCGGGAACGTATTCACCGCGCCATGGCTGATGCGCGATTACTAGCGAATCCAGCTTCGTGGGGTCGGGTTGCAGACCCCAGTCCGAACTGAGGGGGGATTTCAGGATTGGACCGCGTTTGCACGCGGCCGGCTTGCTGTGCCCCCCATTGTAACACGTGTGTAGCCCCGGACGTAAGGGCCGTGCTGATTTGACGTCATCCCCACCTTCCTCACACCTTGCGGCGGCAGTGTCCACAGAGTGCCCGGCATAACCCGATGGCAACTGCGGAGAGGGGTTGCGCTCGTTATGGCACTTGAGCCGACACCTCACGGCACGAGCTGACGACAACCATGCAGCACCTTCGCAGAAGCCCCGAAGGGCCTCACCATCTCTGGATCGTTCCTCTGCAATTCAAGCCCGGGTAAGGTTCCTCGCGTATCATCGAATTAAACCACATGTTCCTCCGCTTGTGCGGGCCCCCGTCAATTCCTTTGAGTTTCACCGTTGCCGGCGTACTCCCCAGGTGGGATGCTTAATGCTTTCGCTTGGCCACACGCCCAATAAAAGGGCGGACGGCGGGCATCCATCGTTTACCGTGCGGACTACCAGGGTATCTAATCCTGTTCGATACCCGCACCTTCGAGCTTCAGCGTCAGTTATGCTCCCGTCAGCTGCCTTCGCAATCGGGGTTCCTCGTCATATCTAAGCATTTCACCGCTACACGACGAATTCCGCCAACGTTGCGCACACTCAAGCACGACAGTTCGCGCTGCAATCCAGGTGTTGAGCACCTGCATTTCACAACACGCTTGACATGCGGCCTACGCTCCCTTTAAACCCAATAAATCCGGATAACGCCCGGACCTTCCGTATTACCGCGGCTGCTGGCACGGAATTAGCCGGTCCTTATTCATACGGTACCTGCAAAACACCACACGTGGCGCACTTTATCCCCGTATAAAAGCAGTTTACAACCCATAGGGCCGTCATCCTGCACGCTACTTGGCTGGTTCAGGCTTACGCCCATTGACCAATATTCCTCACTGCTGCCTCCCGTAGGAGTCTGGACCGTGTCTCAGTTCCAGTGTGGGGGACCTTCCTCTCAGAACCCCTACCGATCGTTGCCTTGGTGGGCCGTTGCCCCGCCAACAAGCTAATCGGACGCATCCCCATCAACAAGCGGATAAACCTTTCTTCCAACACGGAGGACCTCGTTGGAATACATAGGGTATCAGACCGCATTTCTACGGATTGTCCCCTGCTTGATGGTAGGTTGGATACGCGTTACTCACCCGTGCGCCGGTCGCCATCGGCAGATGCAAGCATCCGCCATGCTGCCCCTCGACTTGCATGTGTTAAGCCTGTAGCCAGCGTTCATCCTGAGCCAGGATCAAACTCTCCATGGTAAAATATAACATTGTACGTACCTACAATCACCACAAGGCCAATGCCCCACGGCAAATGAAAGCACGACGTCTTGCCTGTCACAGAACGCCTG
>NZ_JADU01000052.1 GCF_000518545.1 Hallella seregens ATCC 51272 | reverse complement strand
ATGAAACGCCGCAAGGATGACAGCCGCACCTATTTTCTTGATGAACTCCGAGAGGAGCTGAACAAGCGTATGGTGGAGAGCGACCTGAAAGGCGGCAAGTTCAAGAAACGGTAATTGCATTCAAATGGTTAATCAGGTTTCCTAAATTAAAAGGGAAGCCTGATTTTTTATCCATAAAGAACAATACAATGTAAAATGGCTACTACCGTTGTTGCCATTTCTCCTGAAACTCACGAGTGAGTTGTACGATTTCGCCTCCGATTATTGCTAATTCAAGTGTCAGTTTCTCCAACTTGGCGAGCATCGCAAAGGCTTTCTTCTCCGTGAAATTGCTTTTCAATGTAACTACGGTCTGGTTATAATTCACCCCGACACTGCGAAATTGCCCGTACAAAGTCGTCAGCTTTTGATAATAATCAAGCAACGAACGATCCACTTTTATCACCCGAAAAGTCTCATTAAAGATTCTTGCCTTGATGAATAGTGATAGACTTGTCACACCGCTTTCCTCTTTCATCGTGAGGAAATGAGCGTATTCCGTCGGTGTGAAATTGACCGAAACACGCTTTTCTGTCTTCTCTTTGGAGCGTGCGCTTCGAATTTTCTTCATTTTCATTTCTTATTTTGGATTTTAGTGTTTCACGACATCACCGGCATTTGAGGCATCGCATTCTCTCTTCCAAGAAAAACGACTTCGGAGTTTTTTCAGCCCTCTGCAAGAGCAAGGGTTTTATGCAGCAAAAACGGAGTTGTGCTGCATAAAACATACCTTGCTATTTGCTCCGACGCAAATAAATCCGTCTCGAAAGGCGGTGTTTTATCTTCTCGAAATGTATGTTTTCAAAGCCATGAAATATCGGCTTATCGCTTGCTGCAAAGTTACTGCCTCTTGTCCCCAAAGCCATTAGGTGAAACGAAGCCACAAATAACCAAATCGAAGCCACAAGTACGCATCAAAGGAAATTATGCTGATTACAGCATCACCGAGCCATATATTTGCACTGACGAATATGTCGGTGAGGGTATGCGTCTTCGATAACATCTCGTTTCGATGAGTGGTGTGGACAGGGGTGTATATCAAAGGACATATCCTTATTCCTCTCATCCGAACGTGGGAATGTGCGAAAGCAGATACAATCGAACGATTGTATTGATGGACACCAATGAACATCTCCACTGAAAGGGTATGAACGAAAGGATGTACCCCTGCTGATACAATCTGATTATCGGGCATATCTTCGATAGCGGACGTATTCATCTTCATCGGTAAATATACCGACAACGAAATGAACAGTGAATTGTATAACAATAAAATTAAGTAAGTATGACAGAAAACCAAAACGGCAAGGCAAATCCCGTTGCCATCCGAGAACTTGTTTCACAGGGTATTCCCATGAAAAGAAAAGAGAGTGAGATGAAACGCTCTCAATCAGAAGAGCAGATTGTCAAATCGGAACGTCTAAATGACAAACCAATATCAAAGGATTTTTCAAGAGTCCCAAGAAGAGAAAGGCGAAAGTCTGACAAGGGCGATTATGAGTCGCTTTTCATTTGTCGCAACACCTTGAAAAATCGCAAGACCATCTATATTGCCAAAGAGTTGCAAGACATATTGGCGGAGATAGTCATGTCGATGAGAAACAGAGATATGACCATCGGCATCTATGTGGAGAACATCATCCTTCATCATCTTGAAACCTACAAAGATGAAATCAACAGATTGGCGGAGATGAAGTTCAGGAAGCTGTTGTGAGTCATTTAGTAGCGGCTTTTTGTTACTTTTGAGCCGTCTCAATTCACTGTCAAAAGTAACGAGATGCTTTTTCTTTAGGCTTTTTTGGTCACTCGAAGTAAGTATAAGAAAGAAAAGGAACGTTCGGCAAATTTGCCGAACGCTTTACTCTGTCTGTTCTTCTTGAACGGTTATCCATCCCGTTCTTATGTCGGGATAAATCATCTTGTCTGATTTTATGCGGATTCCAGAGGTGAGGGAGTTTGAGTTTCAACTTTTTCTTTTTCCCTGCTTCTCGCATATCCGACATTTTTTTATGCGTCTTTCCGTCGGGTCGGTCGTTTTCGTTTCAGGGGCGTAAAAAGGTAGGGCTTAGGACAAACAAGGTTTTACGGCGAGAATACTACCTGCAATGAAATGGAAGTGTGGAGATTGTCGTCTAAACGGCTTGCCGCCCCGACCTTTTT
>NZ_JADU01000051.1 GCF_000518545.1 Hallella seregens ATCC 51272 | reverse complement strand
CAATCATGTTGTGGCCAACAGGAGCAAATTCTACTTGGCCAAAGGGGTCAAAGTAGAGTGGCTTTTCCAAGAGTCACAGACAAGCGGAAAATCTGGCGGAATACAAGGTATTGAACCTTTCACTTCCATTAAGTGGCACGAAGTCTGAAAAAGACATTTCAGATTTCTTTGCCTTGGGCAACGGGGCAAAGGAACTGAAAGAGCTGCTTGCCAAGATGTTCTCAGACCTATATAGCCAAACTATGATGATGTTACGTTCCTGTGAAATTGACTACGAGAATCCACCGGACATTTCCAAATCAGTAGTAGCAGTAAACGGTGTACCACTCGGCACACAGGATAACCTGTTCTGCATTACCGGAGGTGAGGGGACAGGCAAGAGCAACTATGTCGGAGCCATCCTTGCCGGAGCGCTGGGAGAAGAACGGCTGCCGATAGAGAAAACATTGGGATTGGAGATTACCGCCAACCCAAAAGGCTTGGCAGTCCTGCACTATGACACGGAACAGTCCGAGGCACAGCTGCACAAGAACTTAGGTAAGACTTTGCGTAGGGCTTCTCTGACGGCAGTACCGGAGTTCTACCATTCCCTGTACCTTGCCTCACTCTCTCGAAAGGACAGGCTGAAACTTATCCGTGAGAGTATGGACTTGTTCCATCACAGGCATGGAGGCATCCATCTTGTGGTTATTGACGGTATTGCAGACCTGATACGCTCAGCCAATGACGAGACGGAGAGTATTGCCATTGTTGATGAACTTTACCGCTTGGCAGGGATTTACAATACCTGCATCATCTGCGTGCTGCACTTCGTGCCGAATGGTATCAAACTCCGTGGGCACATTGGCTCGGAACTGCAACGCAAGGCGGCTGGTATTCTCTCCATTGAGAAAGACGACAATCCCGAATACTCTGTGGTGAAGGCATTGAAAGTCCGTGACGGAAGTCCGCTGGACGTACCGATGATGCTTTTCGGCTGGGATAAGACAGAGGACATGCACGTCTATCGTGGTGAGAAGTCCAAGGAGGACAAGGAAAAGCGCAAGACTGATGAGCTTATTGGCGTTGTCAGAGAGGCTTTCAGAAAACCCCTCAAGCTCACTTACCAAGAACTTTGTGAGGTCTTGATGCGCGAGATGGAAATCAAGGACAGAACCGCAAAGAAGTACATCGCCTATATGAAAGAACAACGTATCTTGGCACAAGATACCAATGGTAACTATCAAAAAGGAGAACTATGTCGTACTTAGAACATCATACAGAAGATACATGGCAGAAACGATTGTTTGATAAACTGATGCGTGTCGAGGACAAACTCGACCGCCTGCTGATCCTGCAAGAGCAATCTGTTGATACAACAGTCCATCCTCCCTTGAAACCCGAATACTTGGATATCATTGATGTATCCAAGATTCTCAAAGTGGAGCAAAAGACCGTTTACAACTGGGTTTGGGCAGGAAAAATCCCTTATCTCAAAGCCAATGGACGATTACTTTTTCTCAGGGAAGAGATTGACGAGATGCTGAGAAGGCGAGATAGTTGGTGATGCGTATTTGTTGGTTTTTATTGTTGTTTTGTTGTGTAAATGCAAGCAGTTACATTACAAAATAACGGTTACAAAATTGATAATACGTACATTAATACTGGCATAGCTCGTTAAGCTCGTACTTTTCTCTGTTTTTTGTGCTGATTATGAGATTTTATATGTACCTTTGTTGTCGTGAATAATGCATTATTTCGCGACAAAATACAATTATAATCATGACAAAAAGCATTGAAAGTAAAATACTTATAAAATCAAAGAAGTGCGGACGCGGTTCTGTATTTTTTGTGGGGGATTTTATTTCGTATGGCAATCGAGATGCCGTTAATAAGGCTTTGGAACGTCTCGTAGAAAAAGGACAGATGCTTAGGGTTGCACGTGGCATTTATTGCTACCCCAAAATGGAAAAAGTATATGGCCTGGGTATGGTTCCTCCATCGCTTGAGGATATTGCCAAAGCAATGGCAAAAAGGGATGGCGCAAGAATTGTCCCAACGGGACTTTATGCCCAATACCAGTTAGGACTGACTCAACAGATACCGATGAACATAGCTTACTTAACCGATGGCGTCTCACGTACTATAAATCTTGGCGAAGGGAAAAACATAAAATTCAAGCGCGCCTCTCCCAGATATTTCTCCATCCGTAGCCGGTTGGCCCTTCTCTTAACAACAGCCCTTAAAGACTGGAAAGTAGAGAAACTGACTGATGAGCAGGTTGCTACCATTAAAATGAAGTTAAACGAAAATCCTCACCTTCAAGTTGCCGACCTCAAACTGATGCCTTCAAAGGTAAGGGAATTTATAGTTGGTCTATATGAATAGGTTTCTTGGATTATCCGATTCACAACGGAAAAGCGTCTATGAATCAATTGCAGATAAAGTGGAAAAGCCACTCTACTTTGACCCCTTTGGCCAAGTAGAATTTGCTCCTGTTGGCCACAACATGATTG
>NZ_JADU01000050.1 GCF_000518545.1 Hallella seregens ATCC 51272 | reverse complement strand
CAATCATGTTGTGGCCAACAGGAGCAAATTCTACTTGGCCAAAAGGGTCAAAGTAGAGTGGCTTTTCCAAACAGGTTATCTACTGACGGAAAATCGTCTTTCCACTTGTCGCACACACTGCAGGGGGCAAACAGGGCATCGCCCAACTGCGCATTGCAAATCTCCCTTGCATCAACGCCCTCTACTGAAAAAATACTGATGTTGTCCATACGCTTAGAAATGAAAATCAATGATACCACCGATATAAAGTTCGTCGCCCTCCGTCAGATGCTCCACCATTCGCATCAACTCCGCCGACTTCTCCGCAAAGGTCTGATAGTCGTCATTGCAGAGGTAGAAGTGAGCATCGGTTCCCAGCGGATTTTCTAACTCGGTCTCCAACTGGTACACCTCACCGCAAGAGTTCATCACGTTCTCGGTGTTTACCTTTTCGTCTGAATACGCTCCACCCACTCACGTTTCCACTGCTCGAAACCACCACAAAACCCCAGTGTCGTTTCATCTTTGAGGCGAAACATACCCAAAGGCAGAATATCCTCCATGAGTGAGCGAACGGCTCTTTTCCGCTCCTCCTCTGATATGGCGGCACAATAGTCATAGTCGCTGCCATCACCCTGCAACAAGGTATCTTCACAGAGATAGCCCTCAATGCGTCTTTCCGATAATTGAAAAATCCATGCGTGCATAACTTATCATTTTAAGAGGTTATAAATCTTAATCTTTTCCCTTTTGTGAAGTCTTCAGACTTCTTGCAGGTACTTAATTTTCGAGCAAAACAGGACGGCATAAGTGGGAAAGATAAGGCAAGCAATGCACGGAAAAATTGACGGAACACCCCAATCTATGATTGTTGGGAAGGCTGCCGTCTATTTTTTCTGTGCATAGCCATAGCGATGCTTGCCGTTCTTTCCTATGCCGTAACATTGCAAAGAAAATGAGTACTTGCAGCAAGAAAAGCAGGAAGTAATAAATGAAATGAGCACAGCTTATATAAACGAAAAGTTCATAACAAAAAAAAGGATTATCCTTTCGGACGATCCTTTTAGTAAAAAGTGTAGATTTATCGTAGCTATTTTTTATTAACCTCTTCTTGAATTTTGTTTAAATCTGCTTTCGGGTCAATAAATAGCTGAACTTCATCTAAAAGAGTTAAATGCAATTTAATAAACTCTACAGGCTGATTTGCGTCCATTGCAACATTGGTCAAGTAGCCTTTCACAATAGCTAACTTTTTCATTGCTTCGTCTTTGTCTCTTATCATAGTTATCCTCCTTCCTTTATTATAAAGTTAAACATACTACAAATATATAACATATTTTGAATATAGCCAAACAAATATACAAAAATCGTATTTATATGCAATAAAATATTTATGGCAGAGGCAGTTCAAACGTCCTCACCACGGCCTTTCCATTCTTGCTGATGAAGAACCACCGTTCGGCATTATACTTCATGCCATGATGCGTTACCGCCTGATAGTCGATCTTCACTTTCCACCCCGTCCATTCTTTCCTATTGGTTGCCAGATTGAGTATTTGCCTGATGTCCGAGTTGGCACGCATCTGCCTTTCTGCGAGATCCATCACATAGAAATCGTTGATGTCCAGCGACTGCATATTATCGGTACGCCTCATAATACTATCAGTGACCGACCTCATGATACGGACGATACCCGCCTTTTCCTTTTGGGTGAAATAGCTGAACCCAAATGCAGAGTCCGGCTCTGAAACGGCCACAATGTCCACCTGCTTGGGGTACTCCACCGACTGACGAAGATTCTCCTCTGCCAGTTGCTGTAGTTCCTTCTTCCTGTCCGTACACGATGTCATGAGTACAGCGATGCCCAATATCAACGAGAGTTGTGTTGTAATATGCTTCATACTAAATCATGATAATTCTGTCCTTTTCTGGCGTTAGTTGCAGACGCTTGTAGTACACCGTACCGTCTTCCTTGTAAAACTCTATGCTGTCCTTGGTCACGCCCTGTTCACAAATTTGCTTCACCTCCTCCACCGAAACGGTATGGCCGCTGATGTTCCGCCAGATGGAGAACTTGCAGGGATGTTCGGCATTGCGATAATTGGCGCAGTTGTATGCCTTCAGCCCTACATGCAGGTCGCCCCCGCAATGCGGACACTTCGCGACGCGCGATTCCAACTTCACCTTACCCTCGGCTATCGACAACGACGAGGCAAACATCTTCCACTCGTTCGAGGCAAATCCCTCCAGGACGATGTGCTTACCCTTCAGGAACTCCACGGCATCCTGCTCCGTAATCCTACGGTTGCAGATGATACCCGGAATCATAAAATCACATGAAGGGTGCTTGCCAAGGGAGTTCTCACATCGGTAGCCCTTTGAGGTCTTGCGCATTCTGCCTCCGCAGAGTGGACATACACCATCAATGTAATGCACACCTGATGAAACCTCCACTTTCCTATTACGGATGACGAGAGCCGCCTTGAAATGCTGACCGTCCCTGTTCTGCAGGGGCAGCACCCCCGTATGACCATGCTTCACGAGCAGCGTCACCAGTTCCTCCGTCATCTCCAGATTAAACACCCGATTGGGGATAACGAATCCACAGGACTGCTCACAGCACTTCCACCCATGCTCGTTATGTTCCATTGTGCCCCTACCACAGACCGGACAGGTCAGTAAATTGTCAGTATCACTCATTTTGTTATTTCTTTACGTTATATGTTACTTAATCTTTGGCAATCCGCCGTTTGCACCGCTCCTCCTCGAAATAACAAAGTGTAGCAAGTGCAAAAGTACAGAAAATTGCCCATATTCAGGCCTGTCAGATGTATTTCTGGAAAAGCCACTCTACTTTGACCCTTTTGGCCAAGTAGAATTTGCTCCTGTTGGCCACAACATGATTG
>NZ_JADU01000049.1 GCF_000518545.1 Hallella seregens ATCC 51272 | reverse complement strand
CAATCATGTTGTGGCCAACAGGAGCAAATTCTACTTGGCCAAAGGGGTCAAAGTAGAGTGGCTTTTCCAGGCGTACCCGTTCACGGTAGAGACGATGCCGGTGCAGAAGCACATCGTCAAGGGACAGACGGCGGAGATACGCTGTACGCTCAAACGGCAGGGACGGTTTGAAGACGCACGCTATACCATTAGATACTTTCAGCCTGATGGAAAGGGACGGCTGAAGATGGACGACGGCACGGTGTTCAAACCCAATGACCGTTACCCTCTTACAAAAGAGGTGTTCAGACTATACTACACCTCTGCTTCCTCTGACCAGCAGACGATAGATGTGTATGTGGAGGATAATTTCGGACAGATGGTGAAACTCTCGTTTGAGTTCAACAGTCAAAAGGACGAGGAAAAGGAGAAAACGAATGGGGACAAGAAGTAAACTTCTCGTTTTATCGTTCTGCCTTGTTTGCCTATCCTGCTTCCGCCTTTCCGCTCAGGAGGGCGGAAAGGCTCTCTTTTCACTACCGCCGTTCGAGCGTGCCGTGGTCTGCATTAAGCACTTCGAGGGCTTACATACTTGGAAGGACTATCCTTATGTGGGTTACGGACATCGGCTTCTGCCCGGAGAGCGGTTCACGGCAGCGATGACGGAACGGCAGGCGGACTCTCTGCTTCGGGCTGACCTGATGAAGCGTTTGATGATGTTCAAGGACTACGGGAGGGATGCCCTGATGCTTGCCGTTTTGTCCTACAACATAGGAGCAGGCAGGTTGCTGGGATACGGCAAACATCCCAAGAGCAGACTACTGCGGAAGATAGAGTCGGGCGACAGGAATTTCTACCGTGAATTTGTCTCTTTCTGTCGATACAAGGGCAAAGTTCTCAGAGGTCTTGTCAAACGACGAAAAGTGGAGTTTGCCTTGTTTTATATACCCTGATTTTCTAAGTACGCCCCTTGTAAGTTTTTCAGCTTACAAGGGGCGTACTTATAGGAAGTTTTATTTAGCCCATTTTCGGATGGCTTCAACAATACTTTCGGTATTCCAATGGACATCCTCTACGGAACGATCTGTAACTACTTTTGATATTCGTTCTTGTCCCCAAGGAATAACTCCTACTATTGGAACTTTTTCCTCTAACGCTGTATCTAACTCCCATTCCATCCAATCACTATGAGAGGCATACATCCCGGCAATACCTAAAACAATGTCTGAATTAGAGATTTTCTCTTTCAAACGACGTTTGATGTATGCCGAATTTTCCGAATTGATGGGTTCGTCAGGAGAAGCTTCGTTAAATTCAACATGAAAATACCCCCTCTCTTCTAAGAGATTGCGGAGCTTCTTCAAATCATCTGCATGACCCCATGAGTGACTGATGAATACTGAATAAGTTTTTGCCATATTATTTATTTTTATAGTGAATGCTATTCTGTTTATTTTGAAGGAATGTTTCTATTTCCCATTCATCAGGATTCTGCTCCTTGAACTTTTGCTCATACTCTTGCCCTTTTTCTACATCTCCAAGTGCAAAATAACAGTTCGCCAATGTGGCATACTTCCATTTAAGTTCTTCGGGCTCTTCTTCCTCCAAAGTAGGAAGGATTATATCTATAATTTGCTTTCTGATTTCTTCAGCTTCAACTTGTTTATGTATTTTATGTCGTTCATCTTTTTCGAGAATAGATTTTTGTTCCAAGCAAAGGGCATAATTCTCTCCAGTATAGTAATCTTGATGTAGAGTCCAGCCTTTCCTGTACATCTCAATAGCTTCATCTAAATAGCTCTCTACTTTTGTCGCATACCATAATCTTTTATTGATGGCTCCAGTAATTCCCAATGTTTCAGTATCTGTCTGTTCCTTTATAGATACCATTATTTGAAGAGCATTTGTCAAAGCTGGAATTTTTTCAGGCTTTTCACTTTTATATGTGCATAGAGCTTCTTGTTGAATATAAAAAATATCATTCTCTACCATTTCTCTGAGTCTATGCCATTTCTGAGCAGCTTCTTCAAAACGCTTTTCGTGCATAAACTTTTTTGCTTGTTCTGAAAGAGAATATACCGTATTCTCTTTAGCCCGAAGTTCTCTTATTATTTCCTCTAAATCTTCATCAGAGATTTTGGGTTGTTCTATTTGGGGGATATATGTGTACAGAGGGCTATCTGGTACAGGATTTTCTGTTACTGCATTTATTATCGATTTCAACTCTCTAACACTTCTTTGAGCTTCTTTTTTAGAGATTTCGTTACCTAAATGCTCATAAGATAAAATTCGAGTGTGCCCTAAGTCAAAAGGAATTTTACTCTCGCCTCCTTTTATTATAATGGTCGAAAAAGGTCTGAGAGCATGCCGAGTCCCCAGCTCATACAGAGCGTTAGCATTGTCTGTCGTAATATCTGCAATTACTAAATCTGCTTTATAGAGCAAAGCATACATACTTCTATCAATCGTACCTGAATCCAAAATTTCATCTGCACGGATGCATTTGTAACCACAGGCTACTACTGACGGTTGAATTATCTTATTATATGTCGCATCTAAATCTATTGTTCTATTTGTATAGGGGTCTTGTTTTTTTCCAAAGCCCATAATTACAAAACATATTCTTTCTCTATTTTCCATTTGCATCGTTTTGTTTATGACAATTTACAACAGATAAAGCAATTAGCATACCAATAGGCCTTGTCTGCCATAAAGTCCATTCGATACGACAAAATGGCAATATATAGAACTATCCTTACTCCAAATGGCTTTTTGTTACTTTTGAGCCGTCTCAACTCACTGTCAAAAGTAACAAGGTGCTTTTCATCGGGGTTTCTTTGCTCCTTTCTTTGTCCGCCCCAAGCTCACGAAAGAAAGGAGCGGTCGGCAAATCTGCCGACCGCTTTACTCCGTCCGTTCTTCTTGAGTGGTTATTCGTCCCGTCCTTACTTCGGGGTGCGTGGAGAAAAACCAATTGATTTCCTCATCGGGCAGGGTGCTGTGAACATTTCCGCCCATCACCAAACCACAATCCTGAATGACTTTTTGTCGTGCGCTTTCTCTGCTTTCGGCAACCACTTCAAACACTCCTTCGAAAATGTACTGCGTCCGTACTCTGTAAACTTTCTTCTTCATATTCTCAAAATTCAGCAATTAGTAATCTGTGTTCTTTTGGCTCTCCATTGGATAACCTGCGATGGGTAAGCCAAAAATGGTGTGC
>NZ_JADU01000048.1 GCF_000518545.1 Hallella seregens ATCC 51272 | reverse complement strand
TTATTTTGGCCAAAAGGGTCAATCATATTATGGCCAAGGTGAGCAATCCTGTTTGGCCAAAAGGGTCAAAGTAGAGTGACTTTTCCAGCCTATCCCTATCTGTCGCAGAATATAGAAAAACAACTAATTCACAACCAGTTACCATATTTCCGCCTATGTTCCTCTTACGCCTGCTTAGGCTTGTATTTACCATTGTGCTAAACATAGCTTAATTTACAAGTGACTATATTTCAATGAATTGAAATAATGAAAAAGAAGAGTCGGTAACGATAAGGAAACCAGCGATGTTCTATATTCTTCCTTATTTTGCATTAAGTCAAAAGAACGCCTCTATGATTGCAAAGATAGTAAATTAATTACTTCTAACAAAAACAATCTCATCAAATAATGAATTTAGAGTATCCAATTTTAAACAAATTATCTTTCTCTTCTTGATTGGGGCATATTTTTTGTACCTTTGCAGAAAATCAGATATGAAAGATGGTATTGTTTCTGGAATAATTGGCGCATCAATAATGATATTGATTATTGTTATTGTTATGGCATTTATAGCACCCATAGATTATGCACCAGTATATTTACTGAATCCAGAAAAAGCTTTGTCTTATAACAACACTTTTATAGTAGATAGCATTAAATGTGCGCATATTGAGGTTCTAAATGATTTGGAATCCAAAGGTGTATTATTAAATCCAGGTGAATATACTTCTCACATAGCAGAATATTACAACACTCTAATATCATTCCTCTTGGGGTTGTTTGCCATTTTTACTTTTGGTACAATATACTCGATAAAGACTGCATCAAAAAAAGAAATTGACGAAATTAAAACTGATATAAATAATCACAAAGAAAAAATTAATACAGAATTAAAAAAGAGCATCGTAGAATCGTTAAGTGAACTCATGAAGGATTCTATATCTTTTAAAGATACTTGTATTAATGCATTATATGGAAGGATTGAAGATGAAGTTTTAAGGCATGAAGATAAAGAAGTTATTGATAATCGAATGCTAAAATTAGAAGAAGATGTAAAATTACTATTTGAAGCGTACAATGAATTAGAAGAAGATAAATCATCTAACCAAGAAATAGAGTAGATATGGGAATAAAAGGAAGTAGAAAAGGGCTTAAAAAGTCGGATAAGTATCAGGAACCTGATTTATTGGTTAGTGTAAATGATATTTTGAAAAAGGCTCAAGAGTCAGGACTGTATATTAATAATGCTCTTAAAATTGAAGATTTAATATCTACATTTAATGATATCGAAATCAGATATGAAGTAATGGATACTAGTAAATCAGGATCTTTAAGTTATATTAATGGTAAATGGATTATGAGTATAAATAGTAATCATAATGTCAAAAGACAGAGATTTACAATAGCCCATGAATTGGGTCACTATATGCTCCATAAAGGCAAGAATACAGAATTTACCGACACTACATTTTTCAGAAGTGATAATATGGATTCCATTGAGTATCATGCTAATGAATTTGCATCTCGATTACTCATGCCTGAAAATACACTTCGCAAATTAATAGATGAGGATAAAATAAAAAACATTGGAGAACTTGCATCTGCTTTTAATGTTTCATCTGCAGCAATGAAATATAGAGTAATATCACTTGGATATAAAATTAAAGACAATGGATAACAAATACTGGATTATAATAAAAACAGGGGAAGCTGAGATAAGGGCATTAGAGAATATCCCTAAAGCTATATTGTTTAACACGTTACCATTGATTGAAATAACAAGAGGTCGTAAGGTGACAAAAAACAAGATAGAAACATATCCATTTGAGAAACGTCTATCTAAGTTGAAAGACATCTATAAAGGGCAAACAATCGCCATTGATGTCACTTCTGAAGAATCTTTATCTTCCCCGGAAGTGGATTATTTATACACTCCTGATTCTGGTTACAAGAATTGGGTAAATTTCCTGATACAATTAAAAAACGAGAGTGTATTTGAAAAAATTATTCCAACCGTGTTATTCAATTTTGAAGATGATAATTTTGAAGAGAATATAACAAAGCAAATACAAGAATTAGAATCTAATTTTAAAACTATTTTATACAGAAGCGATATTTCTGACGAAAACTGCTATGATGATATAGAACTTATTAATAATATAACTAATAAGAATCTTAAAATAGTCATTGATTGCGGTTATGTTCCACAAGCATCATATCAAAATGTTGCAAATAAATGTATTGCTAGAATTGATAATCTAAAATCAATTATAACTTCCCCTTGTGAATATATTGTTGCCTCAACCTCTTTTCCTAATAATGTGAGAGACTTGGGAGATTTAGAAAGTGATACATTTAGTATTTCAGAAATTGATATATATAATACTATATTGCAAACACATAAAGATATTGTATATGCTGATTATGCATCAATCAATCCAGTTAGAAATGATACTATAACAATGGCCCGTGGCTGGATTCCAAGGATAGATGTTCCTTTAGATAAAACCATTTTTTATTATAAAAAAAGAAGACCTAAGGGAGTATCAGCTTATGCTTCTACATATATCCAAGTAGCACAATCGGTATGTGCAGATTTAAGGTTTCCACATAACTTAAATATTTGGGGTATCAATCAGATACATTTTTGTGCTGAAGGAGGAACTCCATCTGCATCTCCTTCTTTTTGGATTTCTGTAAGAATGAATATTCATATAGCACAACAAGTAAATAGAATTTATTCTATTTGAAAAGATGAAGAAAGGAGATTCAAATCTTCTATATGAGTAAGCATCCCTCGTTCATTCATAAAAAGAGTAAATCGCTCTTTATATTTTTGAGTTAAATACATAAAGAGAATTTCTTGGATATTAGAAATTCTCCTTTTTGCATATTTTTGCCGTATCTCATCTGTATCGTATTTAGATAAGGTAAAGCCTTCTAGCTTGCATAAATACTTAGCATTAATCGAATACAACATTTCAACTTTATCTTTGTTCCTTTGAATGCGAGGATTACGAATTTTCTTCATTAAAAGATTTTCTTTAAAAATGTAGATTCCTATCTCTGAAGGTACAACTTCGCTGATCCTGCTTGCATGTTTTTCTGTTGTTACAATCAATATGTAGTCAAAAATTTTCTTGTATTCTGAAATTTGTTCTTCTAAACGATTTAAATTATCACTATCTGATTTAATTTCAACCGCTATTATTTTATTCTTTTGAAGAACGACTAAATCTACTACTTTTCGTTTTATGCCATACATTAATTCGTTACCTATAATCAATTCTTTACATCTTGATAATAAATAATCAATAAATAGGCATTTTATATATTCTGCTGATTGTAGTCCATATTTTTTCATTGCAAGTACAAAAATACCTCTTTTTTAGCACATTTCTATTGTATTTTCGTAAAAATCTATCATTTAGGTTCAAATGATTGGTTTTCAACAGCCTAATGAGTTCTGAAATGCAGTAGGTAATGACCTATTTCCTGCGGTCATATGCAAAGCTTTGCATAACTCGAATAACCTGTTGCAGAGATAATGGTATATTGTGAGAAAAAAGAATTTCTCCCGAATTATTTTCGTAGAGTGTCCGTTGGGGCGGCTTTTTGTTTTCCGTGTATTCCGTTTTATGATAAGATGCAGTCCCCTGAGACTGCGTTTTTTGTTTTCACCGCACTTCTCTGCCTGTACATCCTCCACTTATGCCCGTGTATCATGTCGGGAACGGTTGTTCGTTGTCAGTGACCAAGGTAGTTCCGGGCTTCTACGAACAAAAAAGGTCGGTGCGGCAAGCCGTTTAGACGACAATCTCCACACTTCCATTTCATTGCAGGTAGTATTCTCGCCGTAAAACCTTGTTTGTCCTAAGCCCTACCTTTT
>NZ_JADU01000047.1 GCF_000518545.1 Hallella seregens ATCC 51272 | reverse complement strand
ATGCTTTGAACACTTCAAAGACTATGGTAAGGATGCGCTGCTACTCAGCCTACTTGCCTATAATGTGGGCGTGGGGAGATTGCTTGGTTATGGCAAGTACCCCAAAAGTAGGTTGCTGCGAAAAATTGAGGCAGGAAACAGAAATATCTATCGTGAGTATGTTTCGTTCTGCAGATACAAGGGAAAGGTCTTGAAAGGGCTGGAGAAACGAAGAAAGGTAGAGTTTGCCTTGTTTTATCTTCCTTGAAAATATACCTTTTGCACTTTTCGTGCAAGGGAACTTATCTTTAATCGGAGAGATAAGAAAATCCATTTTTCTTTCTTAGATAAGCATAAAAAGCATTACCTTTGTAGTAATATGACAGAGAAACTACCCATACAGCAGGAACAAGCGTCCATCGCCATTCTCATAGATGGCGATAATGTTGCTGCCGACAAACTTGGCGACATCATCTCCTTTGTTTCCTCATACGGCAATCCCATTATTCGGCGTATCTATGCCGATTGGACAAAGTCCGCGATGAAACGATGGAAAGAGGAAGCGAAGACATTCTCTTTCCGTTTGGTGGAAGCGCTTTCTTATGTCGGAGTGAAGAATACGACGGATATGGCACTTGTCATCGATGCGATGGATTTGCTGCATGGAAAAACCGTGCAAGGTTTTTGTATCGTTTCCAGCGACAGCGATTATACGTTGCTTGCCCAGAGAATAAGAGAGGAAGGGCTATTGGTGTTGGGCTATGGCGAACAGAAAACACCGGCATCACTGCAAAACAGCTGTCATGAGTTCCGCTTTTCGGACAAGGCAGATCCCGTCCAACCGAATAATAACACGCCGGATTACTTCATAGACAGAGACCGTGCCTTGTTTGACAAGGCATTCGAAACGGCACGTAAAGGGGATGATACCGTAACGCTTTCACTGATTGGTGGTGAACTTAAAAAGCTGATGCCCAAGTATAAAATCAAGCGTTACGGCTGCAAGACACTCGGGCAACTTTATGTCAGATTGGGAAAATACGAACTGGTCAAGGTCGGTGACAAGGCTGTTGGCAGTGCCATAAGGATAAAACAATGAAAAGAACGATACCAAAACAGCATTTTCAATTGCAGTTTCGGTATCGTTGGTTATTGAAGATAGGGCATAGGCTTTCTTTGCTCCTTATCTTTCCCCGCCTGATTGCTCATGGAAAGAAAGGAGCGGGCGGCGGATGTGCCGTCCGCTTGTACGCTGTCGCTTACTCCTTTTGAATGATTATTCGCGTTGTTTTTACTTTTGGGTGGGTAGAAAATGCCCAACTCACCTCCTCGTCGGGCAAGGTACTGTGAATGTTACCACCCATTACCAACCCGCAATCTTGCAAAACTTTCTGCCGTGCATCCTCCTTGTTATCGGCAAGGACTTCAAACACGCCCTCGAAAATGTACTGCGTTCTTACTCTGTATATCTTTTTCTTCTCCATATCCCTAAAACTCTGCTATTAACAATCTGTGCTTCATCGGCTTACCATTCGATAGTCTGCGATGGGTGAGCCAAAAGTGAGTGCGTCCATACCCATAGGCAAAGAAGTTGTCAAGTTCCGTTTCTTCGGCTATCTGTTTAATGGCTGTTCTTAACACTTCCTTGTTATCGGATAGGGTTATTGCATTGATAACCCTAATGAGGATATGGGGTATTTCGTCTGCCCAGTTACATACGAAGCTTTCTATTTCTACTTTCATTGCTGTGATAATTTGGTGGTTTATATTTTTCTTTATGCTGTTGCCTTCATTCTTCGGCTTATAAGACCTCGATTGGCATTGACAAGGTTTACTATCTGCTCGTGGTATTCCGTATTCTTGTTGCATACTCCACGACTTTGCACCACTTCCAAAGTTCTTAATGATACTTCAATGGTCTCTATTCGCTTGCCTTCAATGGTAGCCGAAAGGATAAGGGAGTCTTCCTTGAGGTAATATGCATTAGAAAACAGACAATGGTGCATTGATACACCTTCTTCCAAATGTTCCTGCACGCTCTCCAACACGTGGACTTGGATTATGCCGTCCGTAAAACAGATACCGAAAAACTTGGATTTGAGTTCCTTGAAGCGTTTTTCATCTTCGATTGCCTTCTGCTGCCTCTGTTCTATCTTCTCCTGTTCACGCTGCCTGAGAAGTTCCTCGTGCCTGCGGTCGTGTTCGGCTCTGAGGTTGGCAGGACAAAGATATTTCGGGCTGTGAGTGTCTTTGCCCAATCTGCGGAGTGTGTCCACATAGTCGCACCATAGAGAAATGTCGGTTATTTCATATCCGCTTCGATTGGCTATCTTGTAGGACTTCCAGTAACTGTCAAAGTCTCGAGGGCTATTGAGAAAATAGCGCAAATGTTCAATCCGTCCTGCTTTCATCAATGTTTCTGCACGACTGTCAGAAAGCAATGCCGAAATGAGTGTTGTCGGGGCTATATCGTGAAAATCATCCTTGAAACCATTCCTGCGGAGTGTGTCCGTAACCTTGAACTTAGGATATGTCTGCGAATAGGCTGCATATTGGTAGGCTTCGTTGTCGTTGCGAATTGCCATAGGAGCACAAAAGGAAAATGTATCAACGTAATGTCCCAATATACGTTGTATGGCAACCAATGCTTTCCGCCCTTGTGCATTCCACCAATACTGCCCGATTTCAAGCACATAGTGTTCAGCCTTGCAGCCTTTCTCCATTTCAGCCACGAGGAGGAACATACGCAAAACTTGATACCCCTCACAAGCGGTAAGCGTGGTAAAATACCGCTTCTGCTGCAATTTCCTTTGGAAAGTCTCCTTGACCTGCAACTTTGCCCTGCAATGAGGGCAAGTGCAAGTTTCTCTATGTTTGTCCATTACCCAACTATGCCCACAATCCATACAAGTGGTGCGACCTTTTGGCAAGCTATAGGCGAAGTGGTCTATGCACTCACGGAAAGCCCACTTGCTTTGTGTCTTGGTTATCGGGCGAAGATGCTTGCTTTGCCCCAAAACCGCCTTTTCAAATTTGTTTCTCGGTTTCATAGGCTTAATCGAATAAGGAGGGTTGCACAACCTTGTTTTCCGCTTTCTTGGTACGCTCGCTGTGGCTACGCATCTTGGCAAGCTGTTCGCGTTGGTACTGCTCGATGGCTTGTCTGCGTGCTTCTGCCTTTTCCTCGTCCGTGAGCTGTACCACATGGTTTACCGCCACATGGCAATCAAGGGGCTTGCCGATGTTGATATTGTCCGTGTCAAAATAATGCACTGCCATAGAATAGATTTCATCGTCGTCGAAACCATTGCAACCGCTTTTCTTCACCTCGTTTAAGATGTAGGTTACACAATCTTCTATGTTCTTGTTAGGCTTCATCAAGTTGGGGGCAAACAAGGGGTCTGTCGCTGCACGCTGGTTGAGATACTCTGTAATTGTCCGTGTAAAATGTTCTGTTCCTTTCATAGTTCTTTAATATTTAGGAATTTCTACAATTTGATTGATGCGTCCATATAGGTAGGCTCTTAGGCTTGTTCTGTCGGGTGCGTAATACTCTGTCCATTGTCCGTACTGATTGACAAGGTATTTCTTCAGTACATCAAAGAAGTCAAAGCGATAGCCTTGCAGTGGAACGGCTGTGCGGAAATAGGTATTAGAGTTCACCGCTTCGCATAGCCAATTCTTTTCCTCACGGCTCATACACTCGCCACGATTGAGTTTTGCACGTAGGAGATATACTTTGCTATTACAAAGACTCTCCAAAGGGGGAACGTCCCATTGTACAAACTTAATTGCCAACACTTGCTCACTCTTTTCAGCCGTAGGGTTAATGCGGTAATGAGAGGAGGAGCTATATCCTTTGCTGTTCATCGAAGATGTTGTATTTACTTTTTGCTTATCCATAGCGACATTTTTTTTATGCGTCCAAAGATCGGAGTATGCTGATTCCTTTTTGTAGCA
>NZ_JADU01000046.1 GCF_000518545.1 Hallella seregens ATCC 51272 | reverse complement strand
ATTTTGCTACAAAAAGGAATCAGCATACTCCGATCTTTGGACGCATAAAAAAAATGTCGCTATGGATAAGCAAAAAGTAAATACAACATCTTCGATGAAAAGAAAAGGATATAGCTCCTCCTCTCATTACCGCATTAACTCTGTGGTTGGAAAAAGTGAGCAAGTGTTGGCAATTAAGTTTGTACAATGGGACGTACCCTCTTTGGAGAGCCTTTGTAATAGCAAAGTATATCTCCTACGTGTGAAACTCTATTGTGGCGAGCGTATGAGCCGTGAGGAAAAGAATTGGCTATGTGAAGCGGTGAACTCTAATACCTACTTCCGTACTGCCGTTCCCCTACAAGGCTATCGCTTTGACTTCTTTGACGTGCTGAAGAAATACCTTGTCAATCAGTACGGACAATGGACAGAGTATTACGCACCCGATAGAACAAGCCTAAGAGCCTACCTGTATGGACGTATCAATCAAATAGTTGAAATTCCCAAGTATTAACAACATCAAAACATATACGACAATGAAAGGAACAGAACATTTCACACGGACAATAGCCGAGTATCTCAATCAGCGTGCTATGACAGACCCATTATTTGCCCCTAACTTGTTGAAGCCAAACAAGAATATCGAGGAGTGCATCACCTACATTCTTAATGAAGTGCAGAAAAGCGGTTGCAATGGCTTTGATGATGATGAAATTTTCTCTATGGCTGTTCACTACTACGATGAGGACGATATAGAGGTGGGTAAGGCTGTTTCTTGCCAAGTAGCCGTCAATCACATTGTGGAACTCACAGAGGAAGAAAAAGCCGAAGCAAGGCAGGAAGCCATTAAGCAATATCAGCGTGAGGAACTTGCCAAGATACAGAGCCGTAACACACGAGTGAAGAAGACCGAGAATGCAGCAACCCAAGTACAACCATCCCTATTCGATTTTTAAGTCTATGAAACCGAGAAACAAGTTTGAGAAGGCGGTCCTTGCCGAGAGCAGGCACCTTCGCCCGATAACCAAGACACAGACAAAGTGGGCATTCCGTAAGTGCATAGACCATTTAGCCTACCGCCTGCCAAAAGGTCGCACCACTTGTATGGATTGTGGGTATAGTTGGATAATGGACAAACATAGAGAAACTTGCACTTGCCCTCATTGCAGGGCAAAGTTGCAGGTCAAGGAAACCTTTGAGCGTAAATTGCAGCAGAAGCGGTATTTCACCACGCTAACCGCTTGTGGAGAGTATCAAGTATTGCGTATGTTCCTCCTTGTTGTGGGAATGGAGAAAGGCAGTAAGGCACAATATCACGCACTTGAAATCGGTCAGTATTGGTGGAACGCAAAAGGACGGCAAGCCATTGTTGCCATTCCACGCACATTGGGCAGATATGTTGATACCTTTTCTTACTATACCCCTATGGCTATCCGTAACGACAATGAAGCCTACCGATATGCAGCCTATTCGCAGATATATCCTAAATTCAAGGTTACAGACACACTCCGCAGGAATGGATTTGAGGATGATTTTCACGATATAGCCCCGACAATATTCATTCCTGCATTGCTTTCTGACAGCCGGGCTGAAACATTGATGAAAGCAGGACGAATGGGGAATTTACGCTATTTCCTCAACAACAATTCGACATTTGACGCTTGTTGGCAGTCCTACAAAGTTGCCACTCGCAACGGCTATGAGATAGAGGATATTTCTCTATGGTGCGACTATGTGGATATGCTCCGCAGATTGGGCAAGGACATACACAGTCCGAAGTATGTTTGCCCCACCGACCTGCATAGGGAACACGACCTAAGACAAAGCGAACTCCGCAGACAAAGGGAAAGGGAAGAAAAGGAGAAGAGACGCAAAAAGGCAATGGAGGAAGAGAAGCGTTTCCACGAACTCAAATCCAAGTTCTTCGGTATCTGTTTCACGGACGGCACAATCCAAGTTCACGTATTGGAGAGTGTGCAGGAACATTTGGAGGAAGGAGTATCAATGCACCATTGCGTATTCGACAATGCTTACTATCTCAAAGAAAACTCGCTTATCCTTTCGGCAACCATTGAGGGCAGACGGATAGAAACGATTGAGGTCAATCTGGACACGCTCAAAGTGGTGCAAAGTCGTGGAGTGTGCAACAAGAATACGGAGTATCACGAACAGATAGTGAACCTTGTTAATGCTAATCGAGAACTAATAAGCCGAAGAATGAAAGCAACTGCATGAAGTATGAACCATTAAAATATCAGAGATATGAAAACAGAGATAGAAAACATCATCTATAACTACACGGACGAGATACCGCATATTCTCATCAGGGTTATCAATGCGATAACCCTATCCGACAATGAGGAAGAGTTAAGGACGGCAATAGGCAAAATAGCCGAAGAAACGGAACTTGACAAGTTTTTCGCCTATGGTTATGGCGCACATCACTTTTGGCTCACACACCGCAAGTTATCCAATGGAGAGCCAAAGCAGTACAGATTATTAAAGGTTGAATTTTAAGATTAGGAATGATGAAGAAACAGAGATTTTTAGTCTATACGGAATATGTTTTTGACGGCGTATTCGATGTGGTTGCCGAGAGCAAGGAGGAAGCACGGCAGAAAGTCCTACAAAATTGTGGGTTGGCTATGGGTGGAAGCATTCACAGCACTTTGCCCGATGATGAGATAAATTTTTCGAGCAATGCTCTCAACAACTCGTGGGCTTTCGATATACACCCTAACAGACGAATAGACAAAATAACGAAAGTGTAGAAACAGCACCTTGAATAAGACCAAGAACCACGCAAACCGAAAATTTGCGTGGCTTCTTTTCTTTGTCTTTGAGCGAACAGGCGACCAAAGCAAAGAAGCAAAAGAAAGTCGCAGGGAAATTACATTTCATATTTGCTAAGGAAGAAAGAACAAGGCTAACTCCACACGTCTCTGCTTCACCAATCTTTTGCCCCTGCATCGGCAAAAGGATACATACTCACGACAAATTTTTCGTAACCAGCCTCTATCTTTCTCTTGGGGCGCTTGCCATAACCGAGCAAGCGACCTACACCCACATTATAGGCAAACAAGGTCAGCAGGAGTGTATCCTTGCCATAGCCTTTGAAGTTTTATACGAAACACATTCGCAGTATCTTCTACCTTATCCACAATGATATTCTGTGATTCCCTATCCACATACATAGAGAATATCCGAAATAAAAATCATTATTATTGGCGATTGCAGAGACGAAGCAGATATCGTACTTTTGCAAAATAAGAAATGAACATTCTTGATAAGAAGATGATGGCAAACAGACAGAGCAATTCCTACCAAAGGATGATGGAACATTACGACGATCTATTGACCGGACGGAAGTGGTGGTCAAGGATATATATGCGATTTATTTGGAACGAAGACACTAATCTCTTGGCTCGGAAAGTGCTTGATCTCATACCGGACGATTTTCGGGGACGACTGCTTGACGTGCCTGTCGGCACTGCCATTTTCACCGCCGAGAAGTATCGCCGGATGAAAGATGCCGAGATCGTTGGTTTGGACTATTCGGAAGAAATGATAGCCATTGCGGCTTTGCGGAAAGAGACAGAGGAGATAGCCAACCTGTCTTTGGAGCAAGGAGATGTCGGAGAACTTCCCTATGCCAACGAGATCTTCGACTGCGTACTGTCGATGAACGGCTTTCAGGCTTTCCCTGAGAAAGAAAAAGCCTTTGCCGAGATTTTCCGCGTGCTGAAACCCGGCGGTTGCTTCTGCGGCTGCTTTTATGTCAAGGGCGAACGCCGATTGGCTGATTTATTTGTTAAGAAAGTCATGGAAAGAAAAGGATTTTTCCACCCTCCATACGACACCTTCGCTGAAGCCGAAAGTCGACTTCGGAGTATGTATGGCGATGACGTGCTGACAGAAAAAATGGCTTCCGTCTGCTTGTTCCGCTGCGTGAAACCACAAAGAGAAAGCACTGAAAACGAACAATAACCCCAAAACATAAGACTATGAGCGTAACAAAAATCATCGACGAAGAAAACATCACCATCGTACAAGGAGTCAACGGCATTCTGCTACATCAGGAAGGGTGGATGAAAGAAAAGAATGACAGAAAAGGCTAAGCAAGAGGATAACCTATCCATCAACTCTTGATAAGGAATCTCTCTTTGAAAGTATAGTTGTATCCTACAAAAGAGCCTTCAAATTAGAGCTAAACTCTTACCAAGTCTGTTGCGTGGATGGATAGATGTATCAAGGTATATAAAACAGGGCAAATTCCACTTGCCTCCGTTTGACCAATCCACTCAAAACTTTTCCTTTAGATCGGCAGAACGAAACATACTCCCAATAGAAGTTTCTATTTCCAGCTTCTATTTTTCGTAGCAGTCGGCTCTTGGGATGCCTGCCATAACCAAGCAATCTCCCCACGCCCACATTATAGGCAAGTAGGCTGAGTAGCAGCGCATCCTTACCATAGTCTTTGAAGTGTTCAAAGCAT
>NZ_JADU01000045.1 GCF_000518545.1 Hallella seregens ATCC 51272 | reverse complement strand
TCATGCAACTGCTCCTCGGAAAGGGAGAGAAGCTGATCGATGCTTTTCCCACTTGAAAGGAACAGGCGGACATACTTGCGGACAGTGTTACGGGAAGTATGGAACGTGGATGCCGTTTCCTTGATACCCATCCCTGCCGCATAACATCTTAAAATGTTCTTGATTCTCTTGTTCATTTGCATAGATTTTATTATTACCCCTTACACCAGGACTCGGGTTCTCAAATCTACACAAAAAAACTCTAACGACACTTGTACTAAGTGGTTAATGTTATTTTGGCCAAAAGGGTCAATCATATTATGGCCAAGGTGAGCAATCCTGTTTGGCCAAAAGGGTCAAAGTAGAGTGGCTTTTCCAATATAATCGAAGTAAGCACACTCTGGAAGGTAGAAACCGCATTTCTCCACTGCAACATCCTTGTACTCTTTCTCCATGCGAGTACCCTTGTATTGATTATACTCTTCTTCTATCTCTGCCTTATGCTGTTTGAAAAGCACATCGGCATAACGAAGAAAAATAAGACCGAGGATAGGCTGTCCATACTTATTGGCTGCGAGATGAGCTCCAGCACGAAGCATATCTGCCGAATGCCAGAGGTTTTCTTTCAGTGTTTTGAGTTCAATATCTGTCATAGTCGTATTAAATTTGGGTATCGTTCAAAAGGTATTTTACGTCAACTTCAAGAAGTTTTGCAATCTTATCCAATGTTTTCAAGTCTGGCTGTATAGAGTTCTGACACCACTTGCTCACTGTGCATGTAGATTTACCCAGTTCATCAGCAAGCCACTTGCCAGTTTTGTTCTTTTCAACCAGAACCACCTTTATGCGATTGAGATTATCCATGATTTTTGAATTTATATAAATTTGATGCAAAGTTATCAAAATTCTATGAGATAAATGACTCTTATAATAAAAAGCTACACAAATGCTTATAATTTCAATGAAATTATTTTAGAATGCCACATAAAAAACTACTTTTTGATTGCTTTCGTCTAACAAATTCGCATTTCGGCAAACGAGGTTTCCATCATAAGGGGCATTTTGCTCTCAATCTTGCGACTTAAAGACACTACTCCAAATGACAGGAAATGAAAATTTCGTTTGTTTTCCGTGTTAACAGATGTTAAGCAGATGTTTTCGTTTTGTTTTTTGAATTTTTTGTTTCTTTTTGTAATTTTCGCTTTCGGGGAGTATTGATTATCAGCACTTTACAAAATATCAGCAGATTATCAAGAATAAGATTATGAAGAATGTAAGTGCATTTGTTTTATCGTGGTCTCTGTGCAAGATTATCAATTATTCTCTAGTTTGAAACTAACTTTTCGCCCCTGGCATCTTCTTATACACGAATCCTTCACCACCGGGGAAGTAAGCTTCGAACACAATACTCAGGAACCGTGCAATGCTCTTCCGTTTCTTGCCAATCTTGAAGAAAGCGGAACTGGCATACGCCATGAGGTCGGCTTGGCTGCATTTGGCATTAACGGCTATGCTGACTTTGGGTATTGCTATCTGGTCACGCTCGGCAAAGGCTATGGCACAGGCGTTGATGACCGTTCAGCCCTGCAATATAATGGCTCATCATTGGCACTGCCATCAACGACAGCGCAGCACCAACATACATAAACCTAATCTTTGCCTTGTCGCTTATGGGCGATATGCCCACAAACAAGGCAAGGACGAGCGACAACGCGCAGAAGCAGAGTGCCAGTAATGCAGTTCCCATAGTCTCCTTATTTTTCTGATTTGTCGAATTCTTTTCCGTCAAGCAATCTCTTGAATTCTTCTTCTGGAGGAAGTATTTTCTTTAGCTTCTCAGGCATTACCTTGTACGTTGCGACACCCATTGGCTGGGTGTAGTCTTGAAGAAGGTATTCAACGTATGTCTTGTCTGCATCACGGCAAAGCACTATTCCTATAGTCGGATTTTCATGAGGTTTGCGCTCGTCATCATTCAACATGCGGATATAAGCAGACAACTGACCGAGATAGGCAGGTTTGAAAGTACCTTTCTTTAGTTCAAACACTACAAGACATTGCAATTCCCTGTTGAAGAACAGCAGATCAATCCAATGGTCATGTCCGAACTTGTCGATATGCACCTGGTTACCCATGAACGTAAAGTCCTTGCCGAACGTAAGGATGAAGTTCTTGACATTCGACACTATTGAGTTTTCTATAATACGCTCATCAATGTCTTGTGGGTCTCGCTCATCAAGTTCCTCAACATTGATGAAGTCAAGCAGATAATCGTCCTTGAACATGGATATTGCCTTTAGAGCGTGACGTGTTGACGACATAGTCTTGGCAAAATTGCTTGGCATCTGCGACTGGTGCTGGAACAAGTCTGCCTTGAGGTTGTCACGAAGAGTGTATTTGTCCCAATGCAAAGTAGCAGCTTGATGGATGT
This sequence comes from Hallella seregens ATCC 51272, assembly GCF_000518545.1. Lineage (GTDB taxonomy): Bacteria > Bacteroidota > Bacteroidia > Bacteroidales > Bacteroidaceae > Prevotella > Prevotella seregens. Next base: position 2,141 of record NZ_JADU01000045.1, on the reverse strand, counting down.
AAAATACACGCTCTTCGAGAGTCTTGGTTTTTGACAGAATCTCATCGTGATGAGAGAAACTTAAAGCAAAAAAATCGTGCCAATCAAAATCGCCCGCCATTGGCGGACGATTTGCCAATAGCAAAGACTTAAACGGCAAAATAGTCTCATCAGCAGCCGTTTGCAAATCGTCCGCCAATGGCGGGCGATTTACAACATTACACCATTGCTCATAAAACTGGCGCATTTTCTTGATACTTGTTGGAGAAAATCCTCGCAATCCTGGCAGTTCTCTCCTAAGCTGTTCACTAATCGTTTCAATGGCTCCTGTGCCCCAAACTCCTTTGCGGGTGTTATCAGAGATATACTTGCCCACACCATAGTATAGTGCGAGCATCTGTCTGTTGACAGCCTTGGCTGCTTCCAACTGATTTTGAAGTATAGCCGACTTTATAAGTTGTACCGCTTGATTGTATTGAGTGCTTATCTTGTCCATCATCTTGCATTTTCCTACAAAGTTAATCTAAAACATGAATATTGCCAACAGAAGTGTTAAACTCTTATGGATTTTTATCTTTAATGTCCGATATATGACTGAAAATCTGTAGTTTTATCTTCTCATTTTTAATTTTAGAGGTGTTTTATTTATAGTTTTTGATGCGTTTTATTTGTAATTTTTGTTGTAGTTCATTTAGCCTTTTATACTGTTTTACAACTAACTTTTGTGGCATTTTATAACTAGCTTTTGTGGCAATCCTATCGGTGTTTTTGTTGAAAACACAACCTTTTTATAAAGTAGGTCACACTCGGGAATACAAAACAAAACTTCGTATTTATTTTGATATTCCGCTCGTTTGCACTACCTTTGCAGCAGTTGAGTGCGTGTTTGCTTATCGTTGCTTATTTCCATATTTGCAGCACATTTGCAGCACGCTCACGCAAATGGCTTGTCTAATAACGGTTTGCATTTGAGGAAGAAATATCTTCTTATTATATTTTAGATATGACTGATAACCGTATTCAATGATTTACAAGTTTGCTTATCATCTCCTGCATACTGGTCTTTATGGAAAGAACATCCGAAATCTGTTGGTATGCCAAATCGGGTAACTCCCTGAGATAGGTTTCCTGCAATTTAGCCCACAGATCCTGGAGGTTTGTAACAAGAGGTGAGTCAGTGATGTCCCGGTCTTGCCAACCTTGTGGCTTGTCAAAACTCTGCTTGTCGTGATCAAATAATGTTTGGAAGTCTTGTTTGAAGTCTGTACTGTTCAGATAGGTACGGCATTCATCATCCTGCAACAGAAAGTGCAAATCATAAAAGTGCCTGATTTTGGATTGTAATTCGGGGATGGGTGAATCGGCCAGTGAGAAACGGAGCAGCGAGACCAGCTTCTCCGTCAGTGTGCGTCTCTTGTCGAGAACGGGAACGAGAAACGGCTGCATATCATATTCCGCAACTAGCTGTGAATTGCCCGTCTTCATCAAGAACTCCGTGAGGAAACTCTGAAGGGGGCATTGCAGAACCGGATATGGGTTGGCAAAAGAGTTAATCTCTACCAACAGTTGACCGGCCTTTATTGCCCCGACCTGTTCTTCATTGACAGCCCGCGGATAGGTATAGTAGGCCTTATGGTAATGGGATCCTTTGCTGGTGGCACCGGGAATTACTTTTTCCTGTAATCCTTCCGTCATATTCTTGGATGTCTTACGTATCAAGTTCTTCAACTGATTTCCACTCATCGTCCATGCTTCAGCAATGGCAATGTCAATATCTTCAGATAGTTTATCAGAACTAATGATAAACTATCTTATCCAAAGTAAAATGTTATCCAAAGTAAGCACTACGATATAATAAAACTCTCTGTTTTTCAGTTTTACTTTTGATAATGTTGTTTTGATAAAAATTATTGCTATATTAAGGGCTGTGTTTATCACCCTAATTAATAATAGCAATAATTATGTATAACAAATCAAAGGACATCAGGCAATTGGTCGCCGAGACAGTTCTGTTTCTCCAAGACCAAAAGTATTCGTCTGCGTGTATTGAGACACATCGCAGACGGTGGCGAGACGGCATTATTCCGTATATGGATAGCCGTGGTATCACACAGTACTCATCCGTAATAGGCGAAGAGTACCTTTCTTTGGCGACACGGGAT
>NZ_JADU01000044.1 GCF_000518545.1 Hallella seregens ATCC 51272 | reverse complement strand
TTCCTTGTGCCTCTTGACGCCAGGGAACGGCCCATACTGCTCGAAATTATCGAAGACAGGCATGAACGGAAATCCATCATCATAACCTCACAGTACCCTGCGTCCAACTGGTATGACATGGTGGGGGACCCGACAATAGCAGATGCCATTCTTGACCGTATCATTCATACGGCGCATACCATAGAATTATATGGCGAAAGCATGCGTAAGTTAAGGGCTAAGAAAAGCCAGAGTATCTAAAAGGGTAAAATAAAATTGACCCCTGCACCAGAACTTTACAAGGGGCAATCATGTTGTGGCCAACAGGAGCAAATTCTACTTGGCCAAAAGGGTCAAAGTAGAGTGGCTTTTCCAAATAATATCGATTGCATTTTAGTTAATAGTAATTATTTGTTCTTTAAGGAATATGTTATGGGGCTTTTGTTTAATAGATTTTCATTAGAATTTCCTGTAGATCCATTTTTTCAGCTTTTCACACAAAACTATCTAATAGAGAATACATCTTCTCAAGAAAGAAATCTCCTTTTAGAATCCATAATACAACAAAAAGTATATATAGTAGATGAAACTTATGCTAATAGCCTTCCTAAGAAGAGTATTGCAAAATTTACAGGAGATAGAATGATTAAGTTTATGCCTTTTACTGACAAATAATATTCTTCAACTTTTTGATATATTTGTCAATGGTTTCTGAACCTTTTGGCTCTGGTTTTGCGCTATCGTTGGCAGATGAAAGGTCAGTGCGTGTTAATGGTGTATCTTTGGTTTTTCCCAATATGAGCTTACTGCGCGCAATGGTAGACTGCCATTCATCAGTAACGTATCCCCGGAGATTAAGACTTTGCATGAGATACGCAAGTAGTCGGTTATTGTTTGATTTTAGTACGCCTTTCAGATTACAATCAAATAAACTTTTAGTAATCTTTGGTGAAACACTGGTCGTAAAAAGTTTAACTTCATTGATGCAATCAGTTAGTATTTCAATCTGTTCTTCCGAAAAATCAGATTTGAATGGATTGATTTCATTGCCAACAATCATAGGTTTTTCTTTTGGCGGGCTTGGCTCGATGTTATCATAGACAATTGTAGAATGGCGTTGAAAAGACTTCTTGATTTCGCTTAGTTCTATTTTTTCAATCTCACATTTTAGATAATGTGAATAGCGTTCATAGAGAATAGCATCAATGAGGGATGAAAACATTGGAAGGTCTTCATCGTACAAAGTGTGATTCTCAAAATACTTACTATAATCAAAAGTAGACAAATCAAAGTTAGAATACTTTCCCATTTGCTCTTTGTTCAGTGATTCATAGAAAGTGCTATCCCATAAAAAATTATTTTCGTTATAAGATTCCTCTACGCACGAAAGGGCAGAATACTTCATGTATATAGAGGATAGTTTATCGGTAATTTGCAAAAACTCTTCCTGCAACATCCCTTTAAGAATCATTGTGCCGATACATTCTTTCTTTCTCATAATATTTCCAATAAGAACATTGAAAGTTTGCATAACGCAGTGGTTCACGAAACTTTGTATCTTGGTTAGTTGGGTTTCAAGTCTATCATCTTCCATATTATTCTTTAATATAAGGTAAGTATATCTGCAAAGGTAGCACATCCGTAGCAAATAATAGCAATAATTGGAAGGAAACAGAATAAAAGAAAACGATTTGCGTTAATTAAACCTAAATAAACTATGCCAAATACAGTCAAAGTACACGCTTTCTATAGTATTGTTGCAAAGTACACTTTTAGTACACATTGAAAAAGAAAAATCCCTTGCAAATCAGCGATTTACAAGGGATTTATAGTACCCAGACCCGCATTTGAAATATTAAATATGGGAACATTTAGATTAATTCTATTAAACCTTACAATTAAATATAAATCACTTGTAATCAATGAAATAAAGAAAAGTTATATTTATTCTGATTGAAAATAATAAAAATATATTTAGGATGATTGGGAACAATTTGGGAACAAATTAGTATCTTTGCAACAGAACTAAAAACAACGATTATGAAGGTTACCGCATTCATTCGCAAGACAGCAAAAAAGAACGATACAGATAGTATGGCAACTATCTATTTTCGTTTGCGTGACGGAAAGAAAGACATTAAGGCTGCAAGTGAACTTGTTATCAACCCCAACCATTGGAGTAGCAAGAAGCAAGGATACAAAGATCGTGTTGCGCTGGTTTCAGAAGAAAACAAATCGCATTTATCTCAAAGTATTCAGGATATAATATCAACGATAACCAAACAATACACGACAGAAGCTGATAATGAATGGTTGGCTATGATTATTGACAAATATCATCACCCCAATCGATATAAGACAGAAGAAGAGTTGATGCAGGAAAATAAACCTAAACTTTTGGAACTCTTTGCCAAATTTCTTGTTGAACATAAATTATCTGCGGTACGTGTGAAGAACTTTAAAGTTATTCAACGTTCTTTGGCACGATATGAAATGTATGTTAGAACCATTAAACGTGGATATCATGATTTTATTCTTGATGTTGATGAGGTGACTGCTGACACGTTAAGGGATATGTGGGATTTCTTTGAAAATGAGTATATCTACTATGAGAAATATCCTAAATTGTATGAGACCTTTCCTGAAAAAAGGGTTCCTCTACCTAGAGGTAAGAATACCTTAATAGACCGATTTTCCCGTATAAGAACGTTCTTTATATGGTGCTACGATAAGAAAATCACAACCAACCGCCCATTTGATGAGTTTCCATTAGACGAATGTACCTATGGAACACCTTATTACATTACCTTAGATGAGCGTGACCAAATATTTGATGCAGATTTATCTGAACACCCACAGCTTGCTATTCAACGAGATATTTTTATTTTTCAAACTTTGATAGGTTGTAGAGTTAGCGATTTATATCGGCTGACCAAAAGAAACATAGTCAATGAGGCTATAGAATATATCCCTAAAAAGACCAGAGAGGGTAATCCTGTAACCGTTAGAGTACCCTTGAATAGCAAAGCAAAGACAATATTAGCTCGTTATAAGGACTACGAGGGCAAAAAGTTATTTCCATTTATATCAGAACAAAAGTATAATGTAGCTATCAAACGCATTTTCCAAGAAGCAGGCGTAGATCGGATTGTAACAATCTTAGACCCTCTGACACATGAAGAGGTGAAGCGACCGATATACGAAGTAGCAAGTAGTCATTTGGCAAGACGAACATTTATTGGCAATATCTATAAAAAAGTAAAAGACCCCAATTTGGTTTCTGCATTATCTGGACACAAGGAGGGGAGCAAAGCCTTTAGGCGTTATAGAAATATTGATGAAGAAATGAAGAAAGACTTGGTAAAACTTTTAGACTAAATCCAACGATGAAAGAAAGTTTTGAAGATTTTAAACGGCTTATTAAAGAGTGGCTTGATACACATCCGAAAGAATATGGCTCATTTGTTGAGGAAATGAACCGTAAAGATAGTGCAGGTTTCCAAAAGGTCTTTATGCTAGTTGTGAAGATTGTACCGAAATATAAAGATGAGGTCAAGAAAAGAATGCTCAACGATACATTAAAGGAATTTTCCTCTTTGGAAAATATGTTAACTAATTCAGACCTTGCTGAACGATTGGTACATGAATTTCATAATACTGACAGGAAATCAATAGTTCCAGCAATGCTCGCATGGTTATATTTTGGTCGTAGCTATGAATGTATGATAGAACATGGTGAAGCCCTAATTCAAAACAGTAAAACCAACCGACTACACAAATGGCTACTTTCTTTAATGGTAAAATATATTATTCACAGAAGTATATCACTGGGAGAAAGAACAAAGGAAGATTGGAAGAGATTTCAACAATATAAGAAATCTATAGATTCCAATAAACTTATTGAATCTGCTTTAGAGGAAGAACTTACTGACGAAGAGTCTTTGGTAATCAACAAGAGACGTGGTAGACCTAAAGATGATAGAACTTTAGAAGAACTTATAAAGATAGAAAATAAAGAAAGACTACTTGAAAAGATTAGAGCTAGGCTATTGACCAAGCCTACAGAGAAAGATATTGTTTACCTCAAAATAGCTTTGGAAGAAGAAAACTTGCTTAGAGAATGTGACATTGCACCATTCTATAGAGCATTATCTGATCATTATAATATTCGCCTGATAGGGCTTCGAGGTATTCAGAAAGCCTATAAGGATCTTTCTGAAACCATAGGAAAAACAGGAATAAGGTTGATGGATAGAGGAGAAGATCGTACTTCGATAGATGAAATCAAAGTCTTTTTATCAGAATAAAAGTTCGTTTAATTCGCTAAATATTTATATGAATTAAGTGTTTGGCAAATCGTTGAAAATCAATTATTTCACGATATAAATTTGCAGTCGTCATCTCAAATGAGGTGGCGACTTTATGTTTGTTAACCCACCGACAACAGAAAGTCAAACAAGCAGGTGGAATCTAAAAATTATGACTGATATTTTGTCTATCATTAAAGGTTCTAATGCCCATGTGCGATTAGAGGTATCTGGTGAGGATTTGTTGGCATTTTCCAACGATCTCATTAACCGTGCTAAAGACGAGCTAACAACTATTGTTGAAGAAGCACGCAAAGAACGATTTCTTTCAAAAGAAGAGGTAAAACAGCTTTGTGGTGTCTGTGATGCAACCTTATGGCATTGGGGTAAAAAGAACTATCTAAAGCCTATAAAGGTTGGTAATAAAGTTAGGTATAAAATGTCTGACGTGCAGAAAATTTTAGGAAATCACACTTCAAATATCTAACTTATGGAACAGGATGTATTCATTCGCGTTGGCACAACCTTATACAAGATTGTGAACCAACCACGCATTAATGGTGGTTTTGTCAAGAAGCGTATTGTGTGGAACAATGAAACGTTACGCCAGGACTATGGAAAAGATTTCATTGCCACCGTCCCGAAGTATGATGGTTTCTGCACTGTTCCCAATCATGTGGATTATCAACCTGTAGTTGATAAGTTCCTCAATCTCTATGAGCCGATAGACCACCTACCAAAAGAAGGAGAATTTCTGCACATTGAATCATTGATAAGACATATCTTCGGTGAACAGTATGAGTTAGGCATGGATTATTTGCAATTGCTTTATCTCCAGCCTGTGCAGAAACTTCCTATTCTCTTGATGGTATCAGAGGAACGCAATACGGGCAAGAGTACGTTCCTTAATTTCCTCAAAGCTGTATTCCAAAACAATGTTACTTTCAACACCAACGAGGATTTTCGCAGCCAATTCAATGTTGATTGGGCTGGTAAACTGCTCATTGTCGTGGACGAGGTATTACTCAACCGTAGGGAGGATAGTGAACGATTGAAAAATCTCAGCACAACGCTTTCCTACAAGGTGGAAGCCAAGGGCAAAGACCGAGACGAAATCTCCTTCTTTGCCAAGTTTGTACTGTGCTCCAATAACGAGTTGCTCCCTGTCATTATAGATGTGGGAGAAACCCGATATTGGGTAAGGAAGATAGAGCGTCTGGAAAGTGACGATACCGACTTTCTTCAGAAGTTGAAAACCGAGATACCTGCCTTTCTTTATTTTCTCCAGCACCGCACACTGTCTACCCAAAAGGAAAGCCGTATGTGGTTTGCACCAAAGCTGACCTTTACACCAGCCTTGCAGCGCATTATCCGCAGTAACAGAAACAAGTTGGAGCTTGAAATGTCAGAGTTGTGTCTTGACATCATGGAAATGAATAATGTCGAGGAAGTCTCTTTCTGTATCAATGACATGATGCCACTTTTGAGTAATACACAATGCAAGTACGACAAAGGGCAGATAAGGAGAGTTGTACAGGATATCTGGAAGCTCACACCTGTGTCCAATACGCTGACCTACACTACGTATCAACTTAGTTACAACACTCTGCAGTATTACTCTCCTATTCGAAGGACTGGAAGGTTTTATACAATCACCAAGGAGCAACTCAAGAGTTTATAAACAACATTATACCCATTATTTTGATGAAATGATGAATAGGTTATATAAAGCTTTCAGTACAAGTCGTTTACGTTCTCATCTTTTATTCATCGTGGATATTCTGCTGATGAAAAAAGAAAAGGATGATATTCTTCTTTTCGTCAGCGATTCCATTTTGAAGAATAGTATGATGAGGGCATGATGAGTTTTCAACTATCTGATAACCATATAGATAAAATCAAATTCATCAAATCATCAAATTAATCATCACTTTAACTTCTATATAATTATGAATATAGACCAAATTAAACAGATAAAGTTGCAGGACTTTCTTGCAACAATGGGCTGTAAGCCCGTCAAACAGTATGGTGTCAATCTCATG
>NZ_JADU01000043.1 GCF_000518545.1 Hallella seregens ATCC 51272 | reverse complement strand
TCTCCTAAGATTTTTCCTGTTGCCAAGTATTTGTGTGTGGGCATTTCAAATAGTACAGGCTTCAGGCGATTGTAGTCTATTCTTTCTTTGTCGTCAAGCAGTTTTTCTTCGATGTATGTATTTTTGATAGTACAGAAAAAGTTGATAAAACCATCGGCCTCGTATGTTGGAAAGGCCACTCTGCTTTGCCCCCTTTGGCCAAGTAGAATTTGCTCCTGTTGGCCACAACATGATTGCCCCTTGTAAAGTTCTGGTGCAGGGGTCAATTTTATTTTACCCTTTTAGATACTCTGGCTTTTCTTAGCCCTTAACTTACGCATGCTTTCGCCATATAATTCTATGGAATAGTTGTAAATATTAAAACATTCTGATATTCAATTAGTTAGCAAAACTGTATGTAAAGAAATATGTGAAATAATCACCACTTTTAAGAACCACTTTAAAGGTGAATAATTATGGACAATTTTGGTGATCAACAGAGTGCTAAGAAGATCAGTGTAAACTTCAATTTAAGGTGTCAGAGTAGCAAGACACCTACACCTATTTATATGGTGTTGTATGCCAAAGGCCACCAAACCAAAATTTCTACAGGGTGTAAGATACTGCCCAATCAATGGGACAAGAAAAAACAAGAACCGATAATTAGTAAAATATTTTCTGATGAAGCTAACAGAGAGGCAATTAAAACATTAATGATTATTAACAGTTTAAAGTTTGAAGTTTTAAATAACTTTCTATATAATCCCCGTGTTGAAACCAATGATTTAGGTTTACAACAAATTAAAAATAATAATTTAATTAATAACAAAATGACTGTAACAACACAATTCAAGGCAGCAAAACGCACTGCAAAGGCCACCAATATGATGAAGAAGGCCTTTGACGAGTACAAGACGACACGTCCATTAAGTGGGAATACCTTGGCAATGTATGATGTGTGGTTTAAAAAATGGAACACTTGGGTAATTGAAGAGTTCAAAAAAGACAGTTGCAAGGCGTTTAACCAAGAGGCATTGGATCTTTACACCAATTACCTTTTGAAGAATAAAAATAGTGTTGTTGTTGTAAACAAATGCGTTGGTTTTGTAAAGAAACTTATCAATGACCGCATTGCAAGAAACAACAAGTATGGCATAACACCTGTTGTCTTCGATAAATTAAAGGACAAAAGAAAAAAGGAAGATATGAAGAGGCAAGAAATATTCGATGATGAGATAAAGGCCCTGAAGGAAGTTGCATTGTCAGATGAAAGGTTGGACAAATATAGAAAGGCATTTGTCTTGCAACTTTTGACGGGACAAAGATGTAGCGATTTGTATAGACTAATAAAAGGTGATTACAAAGTACAAGACGACACCATTATATTGAAAACCAAGAAGTGTGAAACTAATGCTTATATTCGTTTGAATGATGAAATAAAACATCTGATTGAAGAGCTAAAGGGGCAATTTGAAATTAGTCAAGGTGCTTTTTGTAAGTATCTCAACCTGTATTTAAAGGTTATTGCAAAGGAGGCGCATTTGGATAGGGAAATTACTCATAAGAAAGCACACACAGTTTGTCAGACCGTTAAACTGTGTGATGTTATTGAATCCCACTTCGCAAGACACACATTTGCCACAAAAATGTTAAGGATAGGCTTTAGTGCTGAAGAAGTGGGCAAGATGATTGGGGACAGCTCACAGACTGTCTTAAAAAACTATGGTCATCCAACAGAGAAAGACGAAATCAATGTGTTGAAGAAGGCAGAAGTGAGGATAAACAATGTGCAAGAACCAACATCGCAATACAATGAAGAGGATGAATTGAAAAAGGTCTTGTTGATGCTTGGTGTCAATGGTCTTGAAATTGATGGTATGGATAATTATCAAATATGGGAAAGGCTGACGTTGGAGCACGGAAAACTAATGGAATTGGGTGTGAATGTGAAAACAGTCAAAGAAATTTATAACCACAAGAACTTGCCATTGGCGGAAAGGGCAAAAATACTTCAAAAGATGATTGAAGAAATTAGTCAAAAGAAAGAAAAATAAACAAGTTGATGGAGACAACAATAGCATTTAGACACCTTGCCATTGTTGTGTAACGGAATGCTCACAACAAACAGTTGTGGGCATTTCCTTTGTGTGTTTATATGACTTTTTACTTTTTGAATCAGAGAAAAATACAAAAGAGTCTTGTTTTTTATCAATGCCAATTGTTTGGATTTATTTCTATGTAATTGAATTAATAGGGGGGTATGGGGTCATTTTTTGAGACCACCCCCACCAAAACCCCACACCACCTTTCTTTGTGTGAATTTGAATTTTCAAACTTTATTTACCACTGTGACACTGCCAACAAAATTCGATTTAAGGGCATTTTAAAGCGATTCAAGGGCTTTAAACCGTTTCTGTGGGCAAACCCCAACCAAGGCGTGGCAAAAAACAACGGCTTAGAACAAACAATTTTGGGTAATATCCGAAATGTTATGGAATCATTTGCCATCATTGAAGACTCCTTGACACTACTTTAAGGCGGCTAACGTTTCAAGGGGGTATGGCAATATCAAGGATTTTATTCAATGATTTTTTTACACAGGGATGATTTTTGCAGCTGAAAGAGGATATGGAAAAAATTGCATATTTTTGGAGATTGTGGAGGATGGAAATCCTTATCACATTGATAGGATTTTTTTCAAAAGAAAGAAAGAAAAAGTAACAAAAAGAAATAAATAAAGAAAGAAAGTCATAAAATAAAACACACTCTAAAAAGTGTGTTTTTTATTTTATTCCTGTATGACTTTTTATGTATAGAGAAAAAAAGAAATAAATAAAGAAAAGAAGAGAGAAGAAAGTCATACAAAACACACACATTGGGACAATGACTATCCAAAAAGGTAGTCATTGGCGCAACACACAAGAAACAGTTGACAAGATGCATCCATCAAACGCGCATACACACAAAAAAGCAACACCCCGCAGATGACATCCGCAACTCTGCCAAACAGGGGACTTTTTGCCAATGCGCCGAAACCCCAAGCATAGCAACAGGCCGAAGGATGCCCCTGTGGGCCGAAACAAAGCCCTACAAGGCCTTGGAACTTCTTCTGTGGAAAACAGCAAGGGATGGCAAAAACACGGCTTGAATTATATTTTTTTGTTTTTTAAATATATTTATATATACTTGCGAATATAATTTATATTTGATTTTCAAAAAATAATATATATATTTTCAAGAAAAAAGAACTTTTTGAAAGTTAGATATATTTATAATTAAAAGGGGCACACAATTATGGGATTTTATAGGAAGCACACAGAAGAGACAAAGAAGAAAATGGCTGAAGCGCAGAGAAGGCGTTATGCCAATGAGACATCAGAGTCCAAGGCATTAAGGATTGGGCGCATAAGAAATGCGTGGGCCAAGGCATCAGAAGAGTTGCGTTTGGAGCGTGAAAGAGAGCAAAGGGAACGCTATGAGCATTTTATCCAATCCGAGTACATTAGGCTTTTCAGTAAAGAAAATTAAGTTTATATTTTTTTTTTGTATGCAAGGGGGACATCTTCCAAGGTGGTTAATATAAGTGATTTTCCGTTATCTTTTTTATATTATTTGCCCCCATTTTTTACAATAGCAGAAAGAAAGTCATACAAAACATAAAAGGAAGAACAACAAGGAATTATAACGGAAAGAAACTAACGGGATAAAATACAAAAAATATATGAAAAAAATAAATTTTTTTGATGAAAAAGAATTGAGCGGCATATTGGAAGAGTACAATGCCAACTCACACCGCGGTTTTGAATGCGGCCTTAAAGGGGTTGACGAAATAGTAAGATTTGACAAACAGACAATGGCCGTTGTGACCGCAAGGCCAAGTGATGGCAAAAGCACGTTCTTGAATTATTATTCCTTTTTGATGGCAAGAAGAAACGATTGGAAGACGTTGTTTATTTCATTTGAAACGCCAATAGGAAAGCAAGTGGCAGATATGGCGGCATATTATGGCAACGTTTGTGAAGTGGCCGCCTTCTGCAAGATGATAGACACAACCCAAATAAATGGTTTGGAAGACGTTTATGAAACTTTGAGACAAGCCAAAATGAGATTTGGCATTGATATGGCAGTGATTGACACGTTCACCAACCTGCAAGGATTTTTTGACGTTGACACCTACCAAATAGGCAAAGTTTTGACCAACCTTAGCACCCTTTCAAAAGAACTTGACATTTGCCTTGTCATTACAGCACACTCAAAGAAAATGCAGAAAGGGGAGAAAATAGATGCCTACAGCATTTGCGGAAGCGCAAATTTCTTCAATTTAAGTGATTATATAATTTCTTTGGAGATAATAGACAGGGACAATTATATCACACAAGTTGAGACGTTGAAAATAAGGGATAATTTCCAAAAGGGGATAAACTGCCGAACAGCAGTGTTGCGGTTTGATCCGCTAACAAAAAGATACAGTGACGCGTCCAAGGAGGCAAACGACTACCCGTTTGAGTTGATGGCACAGACACAAAGGAAAGATTCTTTAAAGGAACGCCGCACGGATGAAATAGCAAAGAAAATACTAAATGGGTACAAGAGATGCCAAGAAGCAGCAAGTGAAGCGATTCAACGGGTAGATGATGGCATTCTTAACACAACTGTAAGTGTCTACAGATTTGACAGACCAAAGGAAAACCAACATATAGGGGACATCCCATTAAGTGAGGCTCTGAACTTGGGCATCAGCCATAAAAAGGACATAGACACATTAAGAACAATAGACCGTGAGCACAACGAAACGGAATATAAGAGAGCCAAGGGGAATCTTCCCTGTTTCACGGTAGGTTGTGTATGTGGTGAAACAACAAGCAGAATAAAGACATACAACAATTTGGTTTCAATTGACATTGACAACAAGGACAATCCACACCTTGAGCTGTCTCACTTGAAAAAAAAGGTAAACAACCTTCCTTGGGTCTTATATAGTGCAGCAAGTGTGGGCGGAAAAGGACTGTTTGCCATTGTGAAGATAGGCGGAAATCTCCAAGAGTACAAGGAACATTATGCGGCATTGGTGGAAGAGTTTGAGAATGTTGGCATAAACGTTGACAAGCGTTGCAGCAATCCAAACAGGTTGAGGTATATAAGTTATGATGAAGAGCCATATTTCAACAGCAGTGCAATAATTTATAAAAACAAAAAAGTCATACAAACATACAACAATGCGGCTGCCTTTAACGGCACCGCATTGACAAAACAAGAAAAGAAAGAGTTGGACTTGGCAATACAGGACATAGCGGCAAGACATCTACAAATCACACAAGGACATCAAGACACAATGTCCTTGGCTTGCTGTTTTGCGAGTCTCTTTGGTGAAGATGGAAGAAATCTTCTTCATATCTGTAGAAAACAGCGCGAGGGTTACAATGAGGCCAACACCAACAAGAACTATGACAGTGCGTTGTTGTATGTGGCAAGTGGGCATAATTACACATTGGGCACGTTCTACAAATTTTACAATAAAGTGAGAGCAAACTAAAATAATCTATTAAAAAAAGAAAGAGAAAGACAATGGAAAAAGATTACATTTATTTGGCAAATTTGGTACAACAGTTGGCGAATGCAAGAGCCAACAATGACCTTAAGAAAGCAAAAAGGATTTAGAAGAAATTGTTACAGGAAAATATCAACTGTTGAAGATTGATAATGTAAAAAAAAATAACAGCACTATATAAAAGTCTATAGCTAATGTTATAGAGACAAGGGGAAACAGCCAATAAATTGGAATAAAGACCCTTGGGAATCTATGATCCCAACATAATAATAAATTTAAAAAAATAAGGAATGACAAGTTTGGGAATGTTACTTCTTATATACTACCTTTTGGTTTTATTCAACGCCTGTGCTATGTCCTGTTTGGTAATTACCCTGTATGAGTTCAAGGAGGCACATATCAATGAGATAAAGGAATTAAGAAATCTAAAATCATATATTGAGAAAATGGCAGAAAGCTAATTTTTCTCTCAACATAAAAAACAATCAATGTTTCTTTGTGGGTGTGCCTATGGGGCATACACCCACACAAGTTTTTAAACTAATAACTTAAATAATATAAAAAAATAATTTATATGAAAGACAACGTTTTTATCAGAGCAATTAGAGAAAATTTTGATGACAAAGTATCATCAGAAATAAAGGAAATTGTAAACGAAACAAGATCCATCTATAAAGGGACTGCCGCAATTACACTGCCAACAAAAAATATAAGGGGAACCATTGCTGATAGTGCCTCAACAATGGTTCAAGAGTTCATTTCCAAGCCAACCAACAACATATTAAAGGCCAACGGAGCAACAGTGTTTGAAAATCTTAAGAACAATTTGGACTTCCCCATTATCACAGATGAGAATGTGTGCTTTAAGGCAAACGGATTTGGTGAAAAAATAAAATCCGAACTGCTTAATGTAACCATCAAGCCAAAGAGAGTTGTGGCAAGAGCCTCATATTCAACTATTTTGTTGAAATTTGCAAATGCGGACGTGCAACAAGCTGTGGTCAATGATTTGCTTGATGCCATAGAACAAGCATTTGAAAAGGCGATTTTATCAAACGCAGCAGGCAGTGAAGACCTGCCAAAGGGGATATTCAATGGCCAAGAGACAACCACACTTGGAAGCTATGATGATATTATTGAAATGGAGTACAAGGCAACTACAAAGGATATGAAGAATCTTACCTACCTTGCAAGTCCAAAGGCGGCCAAGGCACTAAAGAAAATGAAAAACGGCACAACGCCAATATACAACAACGGGATAATAGATGGCATAAGGGTCATTGAAACCAACAATGTGCAGGATGGATTCCTTTGTCTCTTGGACTTGTCGAATGTCATTATTACAGAGTGGGGGGCCTTGGACGTTGAAACGGATAAAGTTACAAAAATGGTAGAAGGCAACGTGGTATTGACCATCAATGGTTATATCAACGGTGCGTTGAAACACCCAAATCAGATTGTTGTTTCAACGGTTGAGTGATATTTATTGTAAATTCAATTGCTACATAAATGTATTATCTTTCGATTTTAATTATAGAAAAGCGTTTGGAACTTTGAAAATGTTTTTTTTATTTTTTATTTAAGAAAGGGTGTGCCTAAATGGGTACATCCTTTCTTGTTTGTAAGCCGAAATAAAGCCCTACAAGGCCTTTAAACCATTTCGGAGGGCAACTTCCAAGGCGTGGCAAAAACAACGGCTTAAATCGAATATTTTTGCCAATCCAAAATATCCCCCTGATTCAATCAAAGGTCATACAAACATACAAGGAATGGCAGCTGCAAAAGTTGCCATTGACATATACACACACATATAGAAAGACAAAAAGGGCATTTTAAAGCGATTTAAGGGCTTTAAGCCAATAAAACGGTAAAGATATTTGGTGAATGGAAACAAAGGTTTGGAACGAACGATTTTGAATGATTTGTTTTCTGTTATATGATGATGGGTTAGCTTCTATTTATGGGAAGTTAACCCATTTGTATTTTTCTTAAAAAGAATTAAATATACACAGGATATTTGTAAGTTTGCAGGAAAACTATTAACTTTATTGTAGGCAAATAATAACGGTGTTTAATAACATATTTTCATTAAGGTCATAACTTACTGATAATCAGGCAATTGAAAAATATTTCATATAATTCTATGGTATGCGCCGTATGAATGATACGGTCAAGAATGGCATCTGCTATTGTCGGGTCCCCCACCATGTCATACCAGTTGGACGCAGGGTACTGTGAGGTTATGATGGTGGATTTCCGTTCATGCCTGTCTTCGATAATTTCGAGCAGTATGGGCCGTTCCCTGGCGTTAAGAGGCACAAGGAACAGGTCATCAAGGATAAGCAGCCGGCACCGCTCGATCTTCTTGAGTTCTGCCTCGAGTGTACCCTTGATTTTGGCCACTTTCAGTGCCCCGAGCAGTTTTGGGGCATTGGCATAGAAAGTGCGGAATCC
>NZ_JADU01000042.1 GCF_000518545.1 Hallella seregens ATCC 51272 | reverse complement strand
ATTCCCTTTATCATGCGGTCGCTCGCGTTGAGAAAGTGCGCAATCTCTTCGTTGTTCTTGGTCTTTACATCGTTGTCCATATTTTACATCGGATTTAGTGGTGATACTATTCATTGGTCATAAAGCGGAGGATTGTTCGAGCAGTTTCCCGACATCCTCCGGCTTGTAGAACATCTTATACCCTATTTGCGTATAGGGCAGCATCCGGTTGCTGCGGTAAGTTTGCAGGGTACGCAAACTGATGTTCAGGATTTGACAGACATCCTGATTGTCCAGCCACCTGCCCATACGCTTTTCGTCACACTCCCGACACAGGGCATCGACTTTGGCGGTCAAAATGCGGAAACACTCCATCATGGCTTCATACGTTTTCTTCTCGATTGTTATTACTTCCATATTTCTGTTCGTTTTAAGATTACACTTTGTGCAAATGTACTTACGGAGTAAGTATTCAAAAGCAGCTTTTCCCTTACTGCGTACTTGTGGCTTCGATATGGATACTTTTGTCGTATGGCTTTTGGAATCATACAGAAAAATCTCTATTCAGTACATATTTAGCATACAATCCGGACGATTTTAACTCCCGAACTTTGCAGCATAATCAAATTCAAAGCGTCATGGATGTCATAACAATCGAAAGTAAAGCCTACCACGAACTGATGGGCAAGATAGAGAAAATCCTCCGTTATGTAGAGAAAGAGGAAAAGGCAAAGATAGAGTACGAAAACCGCCTTGTTACCAACGATGAGTTAGCCGAGATCCTCGGTATCAGCAAGCGTACCCTTCAGCGTATGCGCAGTACGGACAGAATCAGCTACAAGATGATTTATGGGCGTTGCTACTACGACCTGCATGACATCGAGAAGGCGATACGCAACAAGAGCCTGTACTGCAATCCTCAGAACCTGAAAGAGCTACGGCATAACTTCGAACTTAAAAGCAGGAGGGTAAAGGATGGAACTATTGGATAGAGAGACTTTCCTTGAATGGATGGAACGCATCATGAAGCGTTTTGATGAGTTGAAACAGACGGCTCCCGACATCCCCCAACGCCCGATGATAGATGGAGAACCGCTGCTGGATAACCAAGAGGTCTGTCTGATGCTCCAAATCAGCAAGCGCACCTTGCAACGTTATCGGGCATCGGGTACACTTCCTTTCCACATCGTTTACCACAAGACGTGGTATTTGGAATCGGAAATCCTTGCCTTTATGCAAACCCACTTTACGGAGAACCTCAAACGCAAGAGGAAGAGAGTGCCCAAAGACACGTAATTTTGGATTGATCGCAACAGCAAAGCTCCCGTTTTGTCGTAATGACAAGTCGGGGGCTGCTGCTTGAATTACAGATTACATTTTCGGTCTGACGATAAACACCTTTTCTGTCAGAGACGGCGGTAGTCCGTCCATTGCGGGCTGTGTAGCAGAGCTACTCTGCCCATTGCTTTCCAACGGTCTGTCGGTTTGAGCCACGGAGGTGCTGACGGAGGAGGCGGCGACAGTCGGCTCAATCGGACGTGACCGTTCCATTTCTTCCCTCGCTCTTTCGCCATCCTGCATCATTTCCACTTCCTCTTGCGTACTCTCCGACTGCTCAATGGGCTTTAGAGAGAGCTGTATTTTTCGGTCAAGGGCAGCAAGTTCCGTTTTGAGGTCTTTGAGCTGCTCTTCCTTCTTCCAAGATCCGTTCACGACCTCTTGCAAAACAGGAATATCCTTGGCTATCTTTTCCGTGTCCGCCTTAAACTTCTCAATCAAGCCGGGTATCTTCTCCAAGGCGTTCAGGAAATTCATACTGGCGAGTTGCGGGTCTGCCGCAATCCTACCATTGTTGTAACTGTACTTCATTCCGCTTTCTCCCATAACGAAGAACTTGTTCTGCGAAAGGTCGAAAAGGTCTTTGGAGGAGGACTCCGTCTTGACCACAAGATTAAATCCGTAGAGTGTTCCGATATTGAAATACTCTCCCCGTGTGCAGGCTTTCTCGTTGATTTCCGCAAGCTTGGCGGCAATGCGTTTCGGGTCGCTTCCTTCCACCCCTTTGAGTGTTATCGGGTTGAGGATATTGCCCTCCTTATCCTTCTGTACACGACTTTGGTACAAGTCCCAGTCGCTTTGGAAACGGGCTATCAATTCCTTGTTTCCGTCCACCGTTCTCATAACTTCGTCCAATCGGCTTCGGGAGGATGATTTACTGCGTATGAACGCCTGCCGTTCGCTGTCCAAGCCGGCAATCTTCTTTTCCAATTTTGCCTTTTCCAGCAAGTCGGTATTGCCCGAGAGGATGGCGACATATTCGGAAAAGTTCATTCCCGACTTCTCGTCCATACTTCCCTCATCAATGGTACGGCTACCCATACGGTTGTTTTTAAGCTGTTCGATGAAGAGTTGCTTGTTGTGCAACAAGTTGAATTTATAGCTGTCAAGCGACTTCTCCACGGCGTAGATGATGACATCCACCTTATTGTCCGCATGAAATTTGGCGACCTCGTTCCCCTTACGCACGGCTCTTCCGTCCCTCTGCTCCAAGTCGGAAGGACGCCACGGTGTGTCCAAATGATGGATGGCAACGGCACGCTTCTGGGCATTCACGCCCGTGCCGAGCATAGAAGTGGAACCGAACAATACACGGATTGAGCCTTCATTCATCCCTGCAATGAGCGTCTTTCGAGCCTTGTCGGTCTTGGCTTCCTGAATGAAGCGTATCTCCTGAGCGGGAATGCCGTGGTCTTCCACCAATTTGCGTTTGATTTCGCTGTAGGGATTCCACTCGCCCGGCTTGTATGTGCCGAGGTCACTGAACACAAACTGCGTTCCTTTCTGCTCATTGAACTTGCGGTAGTACTCCGCAATCTTGGCGGCACAGTGGGAAGCCTTGTTGTCCACATGATCTCCGTACCTGTTCGGGTCGATGAGCCTCAAATCCAAGCTCATCTTCCTCGCCATATCTGTGGCAATGAGCATCTTGGCTTTCTCCTCCCGTTCGGAGAGCGGTGCGCGGCCGAGCAATTCCGCATTACCCGTCTTGGCAAACTCCACCAACTTGGCGATAAACTCCTCCTGTTCGGGTGTGGGCGGTATGTTGTGCATAATCTCCCGTTTCTCCGGTCGGTCGATGCCGATGTCCTGCGCTGTCCGGTAATCAGTGATTTGAGCGTAGAACGCTGCCAACTCCGGCACTTTGATAAAATAGCGGAAACGCTCTTTCTGCACGATTTCGTTGGTGACGGAGAACTCATAGTCCACCGACTTCTTGGCGAAGATGGCAGCCCACGCGTCAAAGGTCTTGATGTTCTGTGCTTCGAGGGCTTGGGGACGCAAATACTTGAACAGCAGGTACAACTCCGTAAGTGAGTTCGATATGGTCGTCCCCGAAAGGAAGGTTGCTCCCAAGTCTTTCCCCGTCCTTTCCTGAATGGTTCGTATGGCAAAGAGCATATTCAAGGCTCTTTGGCTGCCCTCGCTGTTACCCAACCCTGCCACACGGTCGTGGCGGGTGTTGAACATCAGATTTTTGAACGTATGCGACTCGTCCACGAAAAGGTGGTCTATACCCATTGTCTTGAAATCCACTATATCGTCCTTGCGGTTCTCTATCTTGAACTTGATTTCATCCAGCTTCGCCTGTAAATTCATCTGCCGCTTGACAAGCCCTTTCTCCATCGCACGGGAGATGCTGCGTCCCTGCTGACGCAAAACCTCCAAGTTCTCTTCCACGCTGTCCAGCTCGTCCTGAAGGATTTTCTGCTGTATCTCGTCCGACTGCGGTATCATGCCGAACTGGTCGTGCGTGAGGACAATGCAGTCCCAGTTGTTGTTCTTGATGTCGTGGAAAATCCGTTGTCGCTTGTCGGGCGTGAAGTCGTTCTTGCCCGGATAGAGCAGTTTCGCATTCGGGTAAGCCGTTTGGAAGGTCTGTGCTATCTCCTGCACGTTGGCTTTGAGAGCGAGTATCATCGGCTTGTTTGCCAAGCCGAGCCGCTTCATCTCATAAGCTGCGGTACACATGATAAGCGTCTTTCCTGCTCCCACCTGATGATCGCAGATACCTCCCCCGTTGAGTTTAAGCATCCAAACGGCATCTTTTTGGCTGCCGTACAAACTCTCGATGCCCAAGCCTTTCAGATTGAGGTCAGGGAATGTCTGATGGGAACCATCATACTGAGGACGCACAAAACAGTTAAAGGTATTGTTGTAGAGTTTTTCCAATCGCTCCTTGAACTCATCGCTCTGCTCGTTCAGCCAATCGGTGAAGCCGTTTCGGATCTCGTCGATTTTAGCGTTTGCCATCTGTATGGCTTCGGTATCCCGAACCTTGACCTCCTTGTCGCCGACCATGATTTTCTTGGTGATGTCGGGCGTTGTATTCAGCAAGGCGTGCTCCATCAGGGCAATGCCGTCGTAGCGACGATGTTGCCCCCGTACACAGAACCTGTCCCAGATATTGGCATTGTGCATCCGTGCCTCCACGGAGTATTCGTCCGCACTTGAATTGTAGCGTACCGTCACTTCCGTGTCGAAGAGGTGCGAGGCATAGTCTGAGTAGAGATTTACGGGAATCCATCGCTCCCCGAAGTTGAAATCCAAGTCCACGAAAGGTATCGGTTCGGGGATGGCATCTTTCAGCGCCTGCAAGGAGGCTTGCGCCCTTGTGTCTTCCGGATGCTCCAAAAGGTATTGTTCGATACGCTCCGATGCGGCGACCACATTGCCCGATATGAATTTCTCGGCAATTTCATACTCTCCCTCCAAGGGATTGTAGTAAATCCTGCCGTGCAATTCGGAGAGCATCTCCTCTTCGGAACTTTCGGGAAGCAAAGAGAGCATATACTCGGTGTCCACCGCTCCGAATTTATTGAGTGAAGCCGAGAGCGCCTCTTGGGCATTGCCCACCTCTGTCACTTCGTGCAGGCTGAAGGAAACGGGCTGATGGAAAATATCGGCTTTGAGCGTTTCTTTATCCACCTTCCGTTCCAAGAAGAGGATTTCCCTGCCACCGGCATCCATCAGGATCTGCTCGTGGTTCTTGCGGTCGTTCAAATGTCCGTACTGCCGCACGAAACGGTCGTACAGTTCATTGAGGTTCTGTCGCAGGGATTCATTCGCCACCTTGCGTTCCGCTTCATAATCATAGAGGGCGTGGTAGGCATCCCGCAGGTCTATGTAGAGCAACATTTTCTGTCGTTCTTGGGACGGGAGGTCTATGGGCTGGAACATGCGGTTGTCCTCCATATCACGGACAAGCATTCCGACCTGAAAGTCCGAAGCCAGCAAAGACCCCTCTTTGAGATGTTCGTGCCATACTCCCTCATAGGAACGCTGCTGCATCCCTTTCTCCTTGTCCTGCTGCCACCACAGCTCGTTCGTGTCTTCCAGTCCGTGTGCCGTCTCATCGCTTTGTGAAACCTCGGAAAATGGGGGAGGTGAAGCGACAGGCTTCTGTTTTGTGGCAGCTTTACGTTTGGGCTTTTCTTCCGGGATAACATTGCCGAAAAGGTCGAGCAATTGTACCTGTGGTGTGACACTGCTTCGAGGGTGTTCTACAGGCTGTTCCTCTCTCGGTTGCACTACTTTTTGGTGTGGTTGTTCCTCTGTCGAAGCGGCTGGTGTAAGCGTTGGCTCTTCCTGCTTGACTTCGGGAGAAGCGGAAACGGGAACTTTGGGCTGCTCCTGAATGAAGATGTGCTTCTGGTACAACGCCATATCCAAGCGTTTGGCTAAATCCGCCCGCAGGATTTTTCCCATATCGGTGGCGATGCCTTCCGCTCCACCCTCGTGATGGAACAGGATGGCGGGCTTGCCGTAAGGGTCGGTGTCCTGCTTCCATTCGGTATGTACGATTTGTGACATACTCCGCAGATAGGTGTTGAACAGTACTCCGCTGGGGCGTTTCTCGCTCTTGATGAAACGCTGCTCTTCTTCGGTCAGTTCCTTTTTCCCACTCTGCTTTTGCAGGACGATAAGGTCACTGCCCACTTCCGTTCCCGCATTTTCTGTAAAGAGATTGTTCGGCAGACGGACTGCTGAAACAAGGCGGGTATGGTTCATCAGCCACTCCCTTACAGGCTCGTTCGTCGGGGCGTTCATAACACCTTGCGAGGTGATGAATGCCAACACACCGCCTTCACGGAGCATATCCACCCCCTTGACGAAGAAGTAATTGTGCAGGGACATGCGGGCGACCTTTCGGGCGGGCTCGTCCGTCTTGCTGAAAACAGGGTCGAAGACGGCCACATCTCCGAAAGGAATGTTGCTGCTGACCACATCGAAATAACCTCCGAACTTGGATTCGATTTCCTCGAAGCCCCGGATGCGTATCTTGTCTTCGGGATGCAGAGCGGAGAGCATCTGTCCCGTGAGAATGTCTTTCTCAAAACCGAAGGTAGTATGCCCTTCGGCTGCAATGCCGTCAAAAGAGCGGATGAACTCGCCCATTCCCGCTGAAGGGTCAAGGATGCGTTGGGGGACGATGCCTGCCTCCCGTAAGGAAGCGGCAATATCCCGTACTACGGGCGCAGGAGTATAGAAAGCGGTCATCACGGAGTTCTTCAGGCTCTGCATATAGCTCTTGTATTGCGATTCGGAGGTGGTGTTATCCCGAATGGTGCGATGCAGTTCCATCACCAAGGGGAATAGCTCCAACTCCGACTTGTTCCATCGGGCGATGTCCTCCATCGTGTTGGCAGGAGAGAGGATACACTTCAATGCGCCGAAGCCCGTATAGGCTTCCAATATCGTACGCTCTTCGGGTGTCGCTGTGCGCTGTTCCCGATGCAGGGCAAAAATGGTCTTGATGGCTTCTATGTTCGCCTTTAGATGCTCCTTCTTGTTATAACTTGCCATCTTCTTCGAGTTTTAGTTGAACAAACCCCGTAATCTCCGTATAGAGGGAGTTGTATTCGGGCATATAGGCGAACTCGTCTGAAATCGAATACTTGGCGAAGATGCTTTCTAAGAGCGGGCGCAGGCGGATGGCGGTCTCCCTGACAGCTTCAAGCGGCACTTCAGCAGAGAACTCGTTCCAAAGAACAGAGGAGATGGTATCATGGTGGGAAAAGTGCAAACCCGCATAGAGCGTCTTATTGGCGATGCCGATACATTCGGCTATGGGAAGACCGGTATCGAAGGCTTCGGCATAGGCTTCGGAAGCGGCTGCCGCACGTTCCTTGATAAAAGGAATGTCATCGGCTTTTTCGGGATGGCTTTCCCGAAGAAAAGAGAGCAGGGATAGCTCGTAGTATGAAAAATGAATGGCTGTCATATCTGTAATTTTAATGGGTATATAATGCAAAGGCACTCGACGTCCCCGCCGAGTGCCACCACTAAAATCCGCAGTAAAAACAACAGGATTGTTTATGACCGCATCATTCAGTGGCAAAATTAGCAAATTACGGGGATTTACCTTCGGGATTTGCCCGGTTTTTTACGCTCGGGGAAGACAAAGACCGTCTTGAACTCTCCGTCCAAGGAGAGAGAAGCCTCGAAGCTCTTGCCCGTTTTGGAGGTAAAGCCCTTGATGATGCCAGTCTCTCCGTTTACCGCCAACTGCGTCAGTTGCTCGTCCGTGAGGCTCTTGCCAGCCACGCTGCGGAAAAGCGTCAGCCCACAATCGGCATCAGAGCATTTGGCACATCGGGGATAGAAGACCAGTGAGCCTTTGCCGCATTTGGGGCAATGGATGTCGCTCTGTTTTTTGGGGAAGAGGATTTTGGAGGAGAGCAGTTCGTCGGTAATCTGTGTGGCGTAGTTTTCGATGCCCTTGCGAAACTCTTGCTCTTTCAACTCTCCCCGTTCGATTCTCGCCAAGTCCGCTTCCCACTGTCCGGTCATCTCGGCATTACCGATTTTCATTTCCCTAACGATGGAATAGACGGCAAGTCCTTTCTCAGTAGGGACGAGCGACTTCTTTTGGCGCACCATGTACTCGCGTGCAAAGAGGGTTTCGATGATGGCGGCACGGGTAGCGGGCGTGCCGATACCGCAATCCTTGAGCTGCGCACGCAATTCTTCGTCCTCCAACTCTTTGCCCGCCGTCTCCATCGCTGCCAACAGCGAACTTTCCGTGTGCAGGGGCTTGGGCTTGGTCGTTCCTTGTGCCAGCGAACAGGCACAGAGCGGAAGTTGCTTACCTTCCTCCCATTGAGGGATGATGATGCCTTCTCCATTCTCCCGACTTTTCCGTTCTTCGGCTTCCGCCTGCTCCTTGTCTTTTTTTCTGCTGTTTTTGAGGACGGCACGCCAACCCTCTTCCTTGATGATTTCACCTTTGAGGATAAACTTCACATCCTCGCAGGCGGCAGTAACCGTACTGACATCCTTCACGCAACGGGCCGAGAAGGCTTCGAGCATACGTCCGACTATCATATCGTAGATGGCTACTTCCTCTCCGAACATGTCTATCGGCTTCTTGCCCGTAATGAGCAGGGCGTGGTGGTCGGTCACTTTCTTGCCGTCCACCGAATGCGCATTAAATTCGGTCAGTCGGCGGGCATGGACACCCCAGATGGGATGGTCGTGCAAAAAGGCTATCAGGGCAGGTATTTCGGCAAAGACATCTTCGGGAATATATCGGCTGCCCGTGCGAGGATAGGTGATGTATGCCTTCTCATAGAGTTTCTGCGCCAAGGAAAGGGTCTGTTCCGCCGAATAGCCGAACCGGCTGTTCGCTTCTTTCTGTAAAGTGGTCAAATCATACAGAAGCGGTGGTTCCTGCTTGGTCTCCTTGCGCACAATCGTTTCTACAGTGGCATAAGGAGCCTGTTTGAGTTTATCATACAGGGCGGTGGCTTCTGCCTTATCGAACCAGCGGTCGGCGGAGGAGAAACGGAAACTCTCATCACCTTCCTTTACGGCAAGGCTGAGTTGCCAGAATGGCTGTGGCTCGAACTTCTTGTTCTCCAAGAAACGGGAACAGACCATACAGAGGGTCGGAGTCTGCACCCTGCCCAATGAATAAGTGCCTCGTCCTGCTGCAATGGATATGGCTTGGGTGGCATTGATGCCCACTAACCAGTCGGCTTCGCTGCGGGCACGGGCGGCATAATAGAGATTGTCATACGCCGCTCCGTTCTGCAGACGGGCAAGCCCCTCTTTGATGGCTTTGTCCGTCAAGGAACTGATCCATAGTCGCTCAAAAGGTTTGGCAATGCCGAGATACTCGTATATGAACCTGAAGATCAACTCACCTTCCCTTCCTGCATCGGTGGCTACGATAATGCCTTCGCACGCTCGGAATAGTTTTTCGATAACTTTCAATTGGGCGACTGCCCCAGCGTCGGTTTTATAACCTTTGCCCTCCTTTATCTGACGGGGAATAAGGGTAAAGACGGGAGGAAGAATCGGCAGGTTCTCTTTGTGGAAACCCTTGATGCCGTAGGCTTCGGGCATGGCTGCCGTTATCAGATGTCCCAGTGCCCAAGTGACGGCATAGCCGCCTCCTTCAATATAACCGTTCTTCTTGTTGGTTGCCCGAACGACACGGGCGATTTCACGAGCTACGCTCGGTTTTTCTGCTATGATGACTTTCATTTGTTCTTACTTTTTGGATATTAGTGGTGGCGGATTACATTTTCATTCCCTTGGAACGCTTTTTCTCTTCTTGCTTTTGTTCCTGCCCCGTGGTAGGCTCTGTTTGTCCCTGCTTGAGCGGCTCCTTCACATGCTTGGTAGCCTCATTGGTCTTGCCTTCGGAATTGACAGCGACCTGCGTGCGGGAAGCATTGTCGGGAGTAATCTCTTTGGCTTGGGACTTGTCGGGGTTCCATTTGAGGAAGTCGAACTTGTTTTTCTCAAAGTTCGGACGCACATAGGCATTGAAAGGCTCTCCCTTCTTGTCGATAAGCCCGGTCATATAGACCGTCTGACCTGCTTTGAGTTTCGCTTGCTCTTCGGGAGAGATGTCACGTCCCAGCATCTTCTTGGGGACACGCAATTCTTTCTGCTCTGACTGTCCCTGCCCTTCGGGGGCTTGTCTTTGATGTTGTTCCTGTTTGAGAGAGCCGAAACGAAATTCAATCGACCGCTTGTCGGCATTGAATTGAAGGTTGGCATTGAAATGCTTTCCCGTTTTGGAGATCATACCCTCCACATAGATACTCTTGCCTTCTGACAGTTCCTTTTTCTGCTCATCGCTCAGCTTCACACCCTTGATTTCATCGGGGATGCGTACCCGGTCGGCACTCAGGGCGATGATGTCGTTCGTCAGGCGGTCAATACTCACGAAACTGCGGGTCGGCTCCTCTTTGCCGGGGAAGGTCAGCTCCACGGTGCGACCGAGATTGCCCGTTTCTCTGAGGGCTTTCTTGTCCTCGTCGGTGAAGGTATGCCCGAAGAACTCGCGCTCCAATTGCGGCTCCTTGCGGATGGCATGGACAACGGGGATAAATGTACCGTCTCCGGAGGCTTTCAGAGAAAGACGGGCATCGGTGTAAAGGGAGACTTCTCCGATTTTGATTGCGATGGGAATAAGTGGAGTCTTGCGGTATTGAAGTAGGTCATCAAGATGCTTGCCCTTTTCGAGACTCTCACGGCTTACACCCATCTGCTCGAACTGCTCCCACTTCACCTTGTCGGGGTCAATGCCTTGGAAGGACTGCTTCTGCTCTCCCGCATAGTCCGAAGGATTGATACGGGCGGAGTCCAGCATCTCCTTATTGGAGGGGACATCCGGTGCTTTGAGCATCTCCGAGAGCACACGTGCACTGGCAACGGCACTCTCAAAAGGCACTTTGAAGAAGTTCAGCGGTGTGGGATGCTTGAACTGACGCATGAAGTTGGAGAGGAAATTCTCCAGCGCATTGCTGTGCTTGTCGAACTTCAGGAAACTCTGTTCATGCTCGGCGGTGGGCGGAACGGTTCTCAGCCCGCCTTTCTCGTCCGTACCTGTGACGGCTTTGAGATTCTCGTCCTTGGAATCTTTCACCAAAAGGACTTCTTGGTCTTTGATTTTTTCGTCCATATTACAATGTATTTAATAACACCAACAGCGGTGCACGGACAAAAGTAAACCAAAGAAACCGTGTGCGTTATAGGTTATAAATAACTGCGTACTTGTGGCGCCGATATGGATAGAAGTGGCAAAAAAGAGGTATGGTTCTTGAGCCATACCTCCATATTATCAGTTCTCTTTTTAATCGTATTGATGTGTAGTTCGAGTTAAAAGATACTTTATAATTCATTATTCTGCATTATTATGATTACCTTTGTAGGTCTGATAATCAAAAAACAATACCCGAAAGATATATGTCTCGGTTACCCATCCATAGAAGTTCACAACTCTCAGATTTCGGAGTCTATTTGAAGACTGTCATCTCTCGGACATCGGCATCTTCAGACAGATACGCCTTTTCTCATACCGACGATTATTATTTCTTTGGCTTCATAGAGGGTGGGCAATGCTGTCTGAATATTGATTTCGAGGAATACACTTTCGAGAAAGGAAGTCTGGCTATCATTCTACCCGGGCAGGTGCATCGTATCATCGACGCTTCCAATCTTTCTGCAAAATTTCTGGTTATCGACTCGGTATTGGTGGATAAGGAGGAAAAACGAACGCTTGAGAGATACGGTCGCCCTCAAATACAACTATCCGACATATCGGAACAGAAACTATTATTATCACTTCTTGACTGCAAACTGAGTGGCATGAAAAATCCATCTGCCAAAGCAGTCGTTCAGCGACTGACCACCGTCATTGTAGGGTTAGTCGTGGAGAACATTGTAAATGCAACGATAGCTCAATCCAAATTGCAGGGGACAGTGACCAGACACAAGGAAATAGTATGGGAATTTCGGGATTTGTTGGAAAGCAATATCCGAAGCAAACGTTCGCCATCATTCTATGCCGGGCGGCTGAACATTACCGTTGCCTATCTGAATGAAGCTGTAAATTCTGTTCTGGGGACAAGTGTGAGCCACCATATCCAAAACGAGATTATTTTGTTGGCTAAACGTCAATTGGTCTATACTACAGATTCCATCAAAGAGATTGCACATAGTTTAGGCTTTAACGATTACTCCTACTTCACACGGCTGTTTACCAAGGTTGCAGGCGTTTCTCCCACGCTCTTCAGAAGGACTTACCACGAATAGTGCTATCATTACCATTGTCCGTCTATTGTGACAGCTTGTATCCCACCGTACCTTTGCAGCGAACTTTATTCACTTAAAAAGATACGGATTATAAGGATGAACAACGCTGTGAATATTTTGCGAGACGGAAGTATGATGAAAGCCCTGACAAAGTTGGGGATACCTATTGTCATCGCAATGCTGATTATGGCAATATACAATGTGGTAGATACTTTTTGGGTTGCACGTCTTGGAACTCTTCCTGTCGCCGCTGTATCGGTTGTTTTCCCTATATCGTTGTTATTTCTTGGGATAGGACTGATGTTCGGTGTCGGAGGCGGAGTGTATATATCCCGTCTGTTGGGAGCGAAACAGGTTGTCAAGGCAAGTCAGGTCGCTTCCGTCTCAGTGATTACCTCTGTGATGTTGGCAGCTCTCATTGCCTTTGTGTGCAATGCGTTCCTGCCGGACATCCTACTTTTCATGGGAGCAAACGAGGAGATGATAAGTTTGGCAGAATCCTACGGCAGGCTTTTTATCATCAGTTGTGTCATAGGAACATTGAATGTGTCCATGTCCAATATCATTGTTTCACAAGGTGCGTCGAAGACATCTGCGTCGGCAATGATCATCGGCTCTATCGTTAATGTTGCATTAGACCCCTTGTTTATCTACACTTTCAATTGGGGTGTGGAAGGTGCTGCATGGGCAACTATTTTTTCAAGAATCATCACGACAGCTATTTACATCCGTTTCCTTACGAAAGCAGAGGTAAAAGTATCTCTTGCCTTGTTCGCTCCCACGATAAGAATATACGCAGACATCATTAAGATTGGTATCTCTATGCTCTTTTTGCAACTACTCCAGACCCTTTCCATCAGTTTGTTGCAGAAAGCCGCTGTGAAATATGGGGCAGAGGCTGTTGCGGCTGTGGGTATCGTCCTGAAAATCGTCACATTGGGAACAAACGTGGTTTTCGGATTTGTAAAAGGACTCCAACCTATGGCAGGCTATAACTACGGGGCAGGCAATTTTCAAAGATTAAGGGAAGCGGTGTGCTGTTCTCTGATACTCACAACCTCGTTTTGTGTGCTCTGGAGTATTCTTATAGTCATTTTTACCTCTCCTATCATCAGTTGTTTCGGTAAAG
>NZ_JADU01000041.1 GCF_000518545.1 Hallella seregens ATCC 51272 | reverse complement strand
CCTACGAAAGTCAAATTCCAATGGAAAGTGAAGATTGTAGGCCTACGAAAGTCAAATTCCAATGGAAAGTGAAGATTGTAGACCTACAACGCCTTAAAACAAGCAAAAATTGCTCTTCGGAGCTATTCCGAGATCGTTAACCATTTTATTCATTACCAAAAGTTGAAATCTATGACAAAAGAGATTGAAACAATTGCGCTGACGCGCATCAACAACGGCGCGCACTACAATTTCATGGAGGCCGTGGCCGGAAAGGCGAAAGCCGATGCGAAAGTGTATGCAAAGGCACAGACGCAGACCGACGCACTGACGGCAGCCGTGAAGGCGGAGAACGACGTGCTGGTGCTGAGCCGCAAGAGCGCGTTGAGCGATGTGATTGAAAAGGCCGACAAGCAGCGCGACGGCTATTTCAGCGGCTATCGCGAGGGCGTAAGGAGTTACTGCCGATTCCCCGGCGGGTCTGAAAAGCTGGCGGCCGACAAGCTGTGGCAGCACCTGACGGACTACGGTATCACGCCGAAAATGCAGCTGGACCGCGAGACGGGTCTGATGACCAATCTGGTGGAGGATCTGCAGGGCAAGTACGCTGCGGAGGTGGCCAATCTGAATCTGCAGCCGTTTGTGGAGGGCATGAAGCAGGCGAACGACAACGTGCGGATGGCGCTGGCGGTGCGCGACACGGAGCAGTCGGCCGAGGTGCTCGGAGCCTTGAAGGAAATGCGCGCCAGGACCGACGAGGCCTACCAGTCGCTCATCCGCCGCATTAACGCCTATGCCGAAATCGAGGGTGCGGCCGACTATGCGGCCTTCATCGACGATGTGAACCGGCAGATCCGCCGCTTCAAGCAGGAGGTGCTGAAGACCACTTCCCGGCTTTCTCCCCAAGAGAGGGAGAAGAAGACGGCCAAGTTGCTGGCCGGGCTGATTCCCGCGTTCGAGAAAGAACTCGGGCTGGAAGAAAAGTCGCTGTCGTATGCGGGTCACACGGCCAAGTTGGACGCCAAAACCACACTCTATCTGCTCTACATCAAGGACGATGCCACGAATTTTGTTTGGGTGAAGAGCGACGGCGAAAAGCTCGTCAGGGTGAATTATATGGCCGGACCGGGGGAGCCGGGGGGAGTGGGGCAGGCGACGACG
The DNA here is from genome assembly GCF_000518545.1 of Hallella seregens ATCC 51272. Taxonomy (GTDB): domain Bacteria; phylum Bacteroidota; class Bacteroidia; order Bacteroidales; family Bacteroidaceae; genus Prevotella; species Prevotella seregens. Next base: position 13,303 of record NZ_JADU01000041.1, on the reverse strand, counting down.
GAATAAAATAGCAGAAAGGGTGAAAAGATGCCAGCACGTCTTTTCACCCTTTTGCTATTTTATTAGGTTTTATAGAAACGGTAACCCCTTTAGAATTAAGAATGGATTGCCTTACTTTGCCAAACATGTTCGTGTTGGGGGCTACAAAAATTCTTTCTTGCAAAACCTTACACCAATCTTGATCGAGAGAAGTTTGCTCTAAAAATTTTTCTTGAACACTCCGTTTTTCTTCTCCCATTAAATAAGCGCCTTCAAAATTCGTGTCATGGTGGAAGATTAACATCCGTGCCCGATCTTGCTGCAATCTGCTTGCAATTCTCTCCCACCACTTTCTATCCGTATCTCCCAAAGAAACGCCGAATAAGACAAACAAATTTGTAGTATCTATAATAGATTCGCATTCTTCATCTACATCTGTTCCAAACATCTGATTTGCCACAGGTTTAATCAAAATTTCTTTTAATGTTGGGTCTGTACGAAAGGCCTCATTTGCAATTTGACTTTCATCATTTACACCTATGAGAATATTTCCTTCCAACTTCTCGTGCAAGTGGAGAATTTTATTTATAGATACAGTTTTCCCATTAAAGCCCGAGGGCTGCAAATCAAGAACAATCCCCGTTTGAACCCCTAATAGATTTTCTATAAACGAGGTATAGTTTAATGTGATAATATGAACAAAAGAAGATGAGGAATTGATGCTATTATAAAATTCCACTAATTGCTTATTCTCTCGTTTTGTAAGGTACTTGTCTGGATTCCCTAAGTCATCAGACAAAGAAAGTAATCCACTTCCCTTTGTGATTGGCATTGATTCGGAAACACCTTTTAGATAATTCTTCAAGTTTTTCGCTAGGTCAAGCTGGATGTTTATCATCCGTCTTTTACCTGAATCAGGAAATACACTTGTATATTGTCCTATCTTATACTCTAAATCAGACCATTGATTAATATTACTTTTAATATCTTCTTTTAGATTCTCTATATCTTCGTTCGGAGAAGGAATATTTTTATAGTAATCGTAAAAGTCATGATAACTTGTTTTTAAACCAAGGTTTAAGTCAAAACCATTTCCTATGATGTATGTAACATTCATGTTTAGTTAAATATAGGATTAAATGCAATAATCGCAGCAATCTATTTGAGACTGCTGCGATTACTATAAATTCTTATTCTTTATTTCACTTCTTCAAAATCTGCGTCTTGAATTGTGTCGTTCTGCTTTGTCTGCTCTTGCTGTGCCTGCTGACCTGTGTCTGCGCCCGGCTGTGCACCCGCACCTTGATACATCTGCTGTGCTGCTGCCTGCATTACGGTGTTGAGGTTGTTGATTGCCGTATCGATTGCGGTGACGTCAGCGGCCTTGTGAGCGTCCTTGAGTTGCTGGAGGGCTGACTCGATACCAGGCTTTTGATCGGCTGGTATCTTATCGCCGTTGTCCTTCAAGAAGTTTTCAGTGGTGAATATCATTGAGTCAGCCTGGTTCATCTTGTCCACTTTCTCACGTTCGGCCTTGTCGGCAGCAGCATTGGCTTCGGCCTCAGCTTTCATGCGCTTGATTTCATCATCGCTCAGACCGCTGCTGGCCTCAATGCGAATCTTCTGCTCTTTGCCTGTGGCCTTGTCCTTGGCACTCACGTTGAGAATGCCGTTGGCATCAATGTCGAATGTCACCTCAATCTGTGGCACACCACGACGGGCTGGGGCAATACCCTCAAGGTTGAACTGACCGATGCTCTTGTTCTGTGCAGCCATGGGGCGTTCGCCCTGCAGCACGTGAATGGTCACGGCCGTTTGGTTGTCCACAGCGGTAGAGAATGTCTCGCTCTTCTTGCAGGGAATGGTGGTGTTGGCCTCGATGAGCTTCGTCATCACGCCGCCCATGGTCTCGATACCGAGGGTCAGCGGAGTCACGTCAAGCAGCACGATGTTTCCGGCACCGCTCTCCTTATTGAGGATGGCACCTTGGATGGCAGCACCCACGGCCACAACTTCGTCGGGGTTCACACCCTTGGAAGGCTCCTTGCCGAAGTAGTTCTTCACCAGAGTCTGTACAGCAGGAATACGGCTCGAACCACCCACGAGAATCACCTCGTCAATGTCCGACGTGGAGAGGCCTGCATCACGCATGGCATTCTGGCAGGGCACCAGACACTTCTGAATCAGCTCATGAGCCAGCTGTTCAAACTGGGCACGCGTCAGTGTCTTTACCAAGTGCTTGGGCACGCCGCCCTCAGCCGAGATGTACGGCAGGTTGATTTCAGTGGTCGTGGTCGATGACAACTCCACCTTGGCTTTTTCGGCAGCCTCTTTCAGACGTTGCATGGCCATGGGATCCTTGCGCAGGTCAATGCCCTCTTCTTTCTGGAAGCCGTCGGCCAGCCAGTCGATGATTACTTGGTCGAAGTCATCGCCACCCAGATGGGTGTCGCCATTGGTGGAGAGCACCTCGAACACGCCGCCGCCAAACTCCAAGATGGAAATATCGAACGTACCGCCACCGAGGTCGAACACGGCGATCTTCATGTCCTTGTTGGCCTTGTCCACGCCGTAGGCCAGTGCGGCAGCCGTGGGCTCGTTCACGATGCGGCGCACGTTGAGTCCGGCAATCTGTCCAGCCTCCTTGGTGGCCTGACGCTGCGAGTCGGAGAAATAGGCCGGCACCGTAATCACGGCATCCGTCACCTCCTGCCCAAGGTAGTCCTCGGCCGTCTTCTTCATCTTCTGCAGTACCATGGCCGAGATTTCCTGCGGCGTGTAGGGATGTGCGGCACCATCAATCTCCACTTTGGGGTAACCATTGTCGTTGATTACGGTGTAGGGCACGCGTTCAGCCTCCTTGCGGCTCTGCTCATAGGTTTCACCCATGAAGCGCTTGATGGAGTAGACGGTGTTCTTTGGGTTGGTGATGGCCTGACGTTTGGCAGGGTCGCCCACCTTGCGTTCGCCATCTTTCACGAAGCCAATCACAGAAGGCGTGGTGCGCTTGCCCTCGGCGTTGGCAATTACTACAGGCTCGTTGCCTTCAAATACAGAGACACAACTGTTGGTTGTTCCCAAGTCGATTCCAATAATCTTTCCCATAATCGTATTTTATTTTATTTGTTGTCTGTTCGTTGTTCTGACATTGTTGTCTGCCCTTACTAAACAAACGATATGCCATTGCCGAAAGACTGACAAACTGACAGAGAAAGCTGCTGGGTATGACGCAGGCATTAGTCTTGCAGACGCATCGTGCAGATTCAGAGAATGCCCGTTTGGGTGTCCTTGTTATGCAGGGTTCTGTCAATGTCTCGGTACCGGCGACCGCGGTCAAGCCTCCACGTCAGTCTGAGGGTGAGCATGTTGGCCCGATCGGAGGAGTGCAGACTGAACCGTTTGTGTATGAGCTTGTTCTTCAACTCGCCCTCATTGCTGAGCATGCGGCTTTGCAGCGGGTGTTGCCAGTGGAGGGCCAGCATGCAACGTCCCATCCTGTAGCTGCATGCCAGATAGGTGGCGGCTCCCTGATGCCCTTGGCTCTCACCTTCCATGAACTTCCAGCCGTTGTCGGCATAGGCCATCAGTGTCCAGCGTCCCAAGTAGGCTTTGAGAGCCGCATATATATTATATGAGGTGAGGTAGTGCCGATAGTCGTCGCCGAGGTTGAAAAACCGGCATAACGAGGCATCGGCCGAGGCCGTCAGTTTGTCGGGCACGATGTCGTAGCGTAGGCTGCCCTGCAGCCGCAGCATGTTGCATGCGGGCTGGTTGGCCTGGGTGTAGAGAAATTGGTTGTCGTCTGTCCGCGTGTATTTGGCCAAGTTGCAGTTATGGTTCATCCGGTATTCCACCTCCATCTCCGATTGCCATCGCGGTCGTGTATAGTCGATTGTCAGGCGGTGGGTGGTGACCCGATTGGGTCGTATGTCGGGGTTGCCCACCGTCCATTCCAGACTGTTGCGGCGGATGCGCGTGTCGCTAATCATGGCAATCTTGGAGATGTGCTGCGAAATCTCGAACACGTAGCGTAGGCTGAGCGGCCTCGTAACAGTCCAATTTAGTGTGGCTTTTGGTCGCAACAGCCAGTAGTTGTAGCTGTGTCCTTGCTGCCGATAGTGCTCACGGCTGGCTCCCATGCCGGCCACATAGTCGATTGGGCCGACCTTTCCCTGTGCCTCGCTGAAGAGATAGAGCCCGCGGTTGTGCATGCCGTTCACAGCGGCGGCATCGCCCGTATAGGTGTTGCACGTGTATTTCTGCGTGTGGCGTAATCCCAGTGAGAGGGTGACGGGGTGCAGCCGATTCTCATAGATGGCCTCAGACAAGAGCGACCACGTGCGTCCCTCCACTTGGTAGGCGTAGGCCGAGCCCTCATCGGTATAGGAGGAGTCGGTGGTGGCAATGTGGGTGCCCACCACATTGGCTGTCAGTGTCTGGTGGGTGCCCAGCTGACAGAAGAAATAGAGGTCAAGGCTGGGCGTACATTGCTTGTCCGACTGCCAGTTCATGGCAGTCTGGCTACGCCCTGCATCAGCCACGAGTACGGTTTTGCCGTTGCCCGGCGCATGGCTGAAAGCACCGGCCAGCGTGGCTTGGAACACATAGTTTGTGGAGTCGGCCAGATTGTATTTCAGTTCGATGTTGTTGTCAAACGAGCGCGAACGTGTCGTCTGGTCCGTGCGGCTCACGGTGCGGTGACTCTCATCGGTGAGCAGATAGTCGGCTTCTTCGGCATAACGGTCGCCCCGAAAGTCCTGATAACTCATGTTGTAAGTGAGTCCCAACTCGCCTCGTCCCCGATTCCATTTGGCATAGACGGCATCATTGCCGTGCCAGGCGGTGAGCGTGTTGGCCAGCTGCGTGCCCACGGTGTGCCCAGCCTCGCTTCGGCGGGTATGGATGTCGAGCACGCAGGCCACCCCAGCCCCGTAGCGCACGCCAGGGTTGGACACGTAGTCGATGCGCGTCACCAGTTTGGGGTCGAGGGCCAACAGGTCTTCGCGCGAGGCCAGCGCACCGTTGATGCGCAGCTGCACCGTGCCGAGGTTGTCGGCCGCCGTCACCGCATGCATCACTTCGTCCACACGTACACGGGCGAGTCCCAGTTTGGCCAGCAGCCCGTAGCCATTGGCCGATCCCAGCCGTTGTGCCTCCGTAGGCATGATGTATTGTCCGTTGGGCTTGCTCACCACGCGGGCTGCCTCCACCTTTACCTCGTTTAGTTTCACGGGCTGTTCCTCTTGGGCCAGTGTGGATAGGGTAGGGGTGAGCAGGAGAATAACAGCCGCCATCTTTGTTTTTACATTGTGTTTCATCGCCATTTGTTTTTGAGACAAAGGTAGGGCGATGTTGGGGAAAATGGCAAAAACAAAGCTGACAACTGCCTGACAATTGACCATCTGCCACCTGACATCTCCATGCAAACTGCTGGAGATGTGGGTGTTATGGGTGTAAGAGGGCTATTCTGCGCGCAATTGGTAGTCCTTGCCGCGGTCGGAAACAATTTGCAGCCGGCTGCAACTCGCAACAACAGGCTTGAGCCGCTTGATGAGGGTGTAGAGCGTGTCGCTGGCATCGGGCTTCTTGGGCCAAAGCGTGTCGCAGATGACCTGCTTGGACAGGCGATGTTCGTCTGCGGTGAAGAAGAGCGTCATGAGTTGTTGCTGCATGGGAGTGAAAGCCACGGGGCGGTGCCGGCTGTCATAGAAACATTGTGTCTGTGCGTCGAAGGCCAGTCCGCCCAGCACGGTGTGTCTGCGATGCTGCCGCCTCAGACAGGCTATGGAACCCGCCAGCCACAGCAGGGCCGCCAACGAGAGCGAGAAGGACAGACGTTGGTCGGACAGTGCGAAGACCGAGGCTGCCGAACAATTGGCATACCCCTGAAAGACGATGGGCGCCTGGGCCCCGTTCCAGCGCATCTTGCGGCTGCAAAGGCCCGGCCCCGGTTCGTCCATGGCATAGCACACCATCGACCGTTTGCGCAGGGCGGCTATTTGCAGGTGGCTGCGATAGTTGCGGATGGTGTCGGGCGTAATCCATCCCTCGCGCTTGGTGTCCAGCGTCTGGGCCAGGGCCTGGTTCATGTCGGCTACGATGAGTCCCTCGGCGCAGCGGTAGCTGTGTAGGCTTGCGACGGCGGAACAGCCGGCGAGCAGCAAAAATACGATAACGGCTTGGTAGGCTTTCATGTGTCTTGCGGATAAGGGTTTCGGTGGCTTTCCGGCCACGGGCTTGTGTTGTGCAAAGTTAGCCTAAAATGAGGAAACTGCCAATGGCTGCGTCTGCTTTTTCATACCCAAACATCATTATTTGGGCTGTTGCACGGCCGGAAAAGTTGTGGGAAAAGAGAATTATGCCTACATTTGCACCGCAAAACAAAAAATCGCAGACCAATGATGAATGGAGTCTCTCTGGCCCTGCTCATTCCCTTTCTGGGGACGACGCTGGGCGCGGCGTGTGTATTTTTCATGAAAGGCGAGATGCCCCAGCGCGTGCAGAAGTCGCTGCTGGGCTTTGCCTCGGGTGTGATGGTGGCTGCTTCGGTGTGGTCGCTGCTCATCCCGAGCATGGAGATGTCTTCCGATATGGGCAAACTGAAGATTGTGCCGGCCGCCCTGGGCATGCTGGCGGGCATGGGTTTCCTGTTGCTGCTCGACGTGATCACCCCGCACCTGCACCTGGGCAATGCCCGTCCGGAGGGCCCGCGGTCGCACCTTTCCCGGGCGGCCATGCTGTCTCTTGCCGTCACCATCCACAACGTGCCCGAGGGCATGGCCGTGGGTGTGGTGATTGCCGGCGCGTTGCAGGGGGGCGAATGGATCTCGGCTGCGGGTGCCATGGCCATGTCTCTGGGCATTGCCATTCAGAACATTCCCGAGGGGGCCATCATCTCCATGCCCATGAAGGCGGCCGGTGGCACCCGTCTCAAGTCGTTCATCATTGGTACGCTCAGCGGGGCCGTAGAGCCTGTTGGCGGTTTGTTGGTCATTTTGTTGGCTTCGGTCATGACTCCCGTGCTGCCTTATTTGCTGGCCTTTGCCGCCGGTGCCATGTTCTATGTGGTGGTCGAGGAGCTCATTCCCGAGGCCTCCGAGGGCGAACATTCCAACCTCTCCACCATTGGCTTTGGCATCGGTTTCGTGTTGATGATGCTGCTCGACGTGGTGCTGGGTTGAGCCGCGGCGGGCTTGTCCAGTTCCTGCACAAAGCGTTCCAGGTCGGCCTTGATGCTCCGATACTGGGGCGAACGCATGAATCCGGCGTTTTTTTTCAGCATGGGAATGATGTCTTCCACGCTGTTGCTGTAGCACGACAGTTCGTTGCGGCGTTGTGTGCCGTGCACGCTCTGCCGTGCTATTTCGTTTTCCTTTTCGCGGACGAGCTTGTCGCATATCTTCGACATCATGGGCAACACCACCTTGTTAAATAGGTGGTGCCCCTGGATATAGAGGTAGGTGGTGGACGGTGTGACGCCCAGCCGTTTGATGTCTTCCTTGACCCGGCCATAACTCTCGCGGGCATGAGGGTTGCGGTGTTGCAGCAACTCCACCTTGCGGCCCACCTTTCGCCGCAGGTTCCTGATGGCTTCGTCCACGTGGTTCAGTGAGAAGGCACCGACCTCGATGGTTTTCAGAAAATCGGTGATGGTGAACTGGCCGTAGTGGGGCGTGCGGTAATACCAAATGCTCCACACAAACAGCGGGAAGATGGCTTCGGAATAGTCGGTCAGATACTGCTCGGCATCGAAAATCAGATGGTCGTTTAGCGTCACGGCCACGGCCACGTCGTGCAGCGACGGGGCGTAGCACTGCAAGTTCTCGATGGCGTAGGCATAGGTGTGGAACACGTAAGGGTTGGCGATGACCTGCTGCGAAGTGGGCGTGGCTCCCTGCTCCAGATAGTCGTAGTCGGCGTCCACACAGGCTATCATGCTCTGCCCCACGTTGCCCGAGAGCAGCTGCATGAGCACCGCTTTCTTGCCCCGTTCGAGCCGTTGCACGCGCGTGGGGAGCATCACCTCGAAGTACATCCTGTCGGTTTCCAGCTGGCTCAGTATCTGCCGCCAGAAGTACACGTCGTCGTAGCTCTCGACGTAGGCCACGATTTTGCGTCGCGACAGTTTCGAGTTCAGCCGGTTGGCCGCCTCGAAATACGAAGAGGTGATGTTGTCGCTGAGTCGTTTGCCCATGGTCTGCTGCTATCCTTCGCGGTTCTGATCGGTGATGTCGCTCACCTCGGTAACCCGATCCATCCATCCGTTCATCACAACGGCGGGGCTGTGGGTGGTGAGAATCACCTGCACATTGGGGTTCAGGGCCAGGATGAGGTCGATGAGTTGTTTCTGCCATTCCACGTGCATGCTCACCTCGGGCTCGTCCATGAAGAGCACGTAGTTCTGGTTGTCCTCCACGAGCACGGTGAGCAGAATGGCCAGAATCTGCTTCTCGCCGCTCGACAGCTGATAGGGCACCAGCGTCTCGCCCAGTTGCGAAAAGCGTATCTCGTTTTCCGTCCGGATGATAGTTTTGCCAGTGTCGGCAAAGAGGCTGTCTATGAAATCCTGGAACTTGCGCTTCGGCTCGGCCAGCCGCTGCGCCTGCAAGGGGGCGTCGGTGCCGCAGGTTTGCAAGGCCTCGATAATGCGGTTTCCCACGTTTACTTGGTAGTCCAGGTACTTGCGTTGTAGCTGAAAGAGCTGCCAGTCGAGCTCCGTAGCCAACGAGAGATCCATTTTTGTCACCGCGTCCGAGTGCATGAGCGGGCGGTCGAAGCTGCGGATGATGTCGTAGCGAATCCATTTGGCGTCTGCGGGCTCCACTTTCAGGTGCACGCCTTTAATCATGTGGCTGGGAAATTCGCCCCCGGCCGCCAGTCCCTTCACCACCTTATTTAATATAGTGGACTTGCCCACGCCGTTCACTCCACTCAAGATATTGACCTGCCGGTCCAGATTCCACACCACGTGCTTCTGGCCGCTCCATAGCGACTCAATCTCGATTTGCTTGATATAGTCTGCGTATTTCTGCATGTCTGACAAGGTTGATGTGTATGTGACAAAATTAGCAAAAAATCCCGATGTTCCAATCTTCCGTCCTCTTTTTATTCGTATCTTTGCGCGAATTTAAGGTTGAACGACAGGTATGGACAACAACAAACCACTGCAGGCTCACCTCAGCATGTTCACGGCCGAGGCCATCTGGGGCCTCATGGCTCCGCTGGGCAAGGACGCGATGAATCATGGAGTGGACGGCATCTCGATGGTTTCTTTCAGAGTGACCGGTGCTGCCGCGCTTTTCTGGCTGACTTCTCTCTTCGTGAAACACGAGCACGTGCCCCTGCGCGACGTGTTGCTGATGGCCGGTGCCGCCGTTCTGGGCATTGTGTGCAACCAGTGCTTGTACACCGTTGGCCTGAGTTTTACCTCACCCATCAACTCAAGCATTGTCACCACCTCCATGCCCATCTTCGCCATGGTGCTCTCTTTTTTCATTCTGCACGAGCCCATCACGGCCAAGAAGGCTGGGGGCGTACTCATGGGTTGCTGTGGTGCCGTGACGCTCATCCTCACGAGCATGTCGGCCGCCAGTGCTCGTGTGGGCGACATTCGGGGCGACCTGATGTGCATGGGCGCCCAGGTGTCGTTTGCCCTCTACCTCTCGCTCTTTAGCCGGCTCATCCGCAAATACAGTGTCGTGACCGTCAACAAGTGGATGTTTCTCTGGGCCGCCGTCATCGTTCTGCCCCTCACGCTGACCCACGTGCCCGCCCTGCCGTGGCCCGAAATACCGGCAAAAGCCTGGATGGAGACGGGCTACGTGGTGTTCTTCGGCACCTTTGTGAGCTATCTGTTGTCCATCATTGGGCAGCACGTGTTGCGGCCCACGGTGGTGAGTGTGTACAACTATGTGCAGCCCATCGTCTCGGTCACGGTGAGCGTGCTCACCGGCTTGGGCGTGTTTACGTGGATGCAGGGCGTTGCCGTCATCCTGGTGTTCTCGGGCGTCTGGCTGGTGGTGAAGTCGAAGTCGCGGCGTGATTGTGCCTAAATACCACGGCCATACCCTTTTACTCTTTTACTTTTTTTACCCTTAATTCTTGTTCATTTCCCAAACATTCACTACCTTTGCAGCGCATTTGTCGCAAAACATGTACACCATTAAGAGATACAACAGAGCTGAAGAGGCGCAGGGAACCGCAAAATTTCCTGCAATTTTTTCGTCGAATTGTTTGGTAGTTCCAAATAATTTGCTACTCTCTCTCTCTCTCTCTCTCAAGCCACTGGCGTAACCTCTCTCTAAAACATACACGCGTACGCGCGCGAGGCGAACCACGCGCAACCCCAATAGGCAAAGGACTCCCCGGAGTTTCCTTTGCTTGATTTTTCGTGCCTTTTTGGCAACCGTTCAAAAAGTAAAATAAGACATTTTTAATTCACCAAATCATAGTTTAAAGCATGAAAAGTAAGCAAACGAACAAGCAGGTATATGTGTGCCCTGAGGCAACCGTCATCACGGTCGAAAGTGACTATTTGATGCAGATTGCCAGCGGTAATGCCGGAACCATAGGTGCTGGCGGTCAAGGCGGAGATGCCAAGCGATGGAGCAGCGCATGGGAAGACGAAGAGGACGGAGACGGAGAGATTGGCGGCAAGGTGGGCTTCAAGCCGTGGGAAGAATAGCTTTCCGCGACTATCAAGTACGAGCCGGCAGCTTGCTGCCACCACGAATGGAAACAAAAACAGATAAAACAAAAAACAGAATGAAGACTTTAGGCAATCAACAAAGAACAGACCGATGGTTCAGAGCATGTCTGCTGATGGCAACCACAATACTGACCGTCAACTGTGCGAACGACAATAGCATGCCACAGCCCGAGCAAAAAGAGAATGGCGGAAAAGTTCCTGCTGGAGCGACCGTATTCAGCGGTGAGACTCAAGCCGAAGCCACCACACGCACGGCCATCGTAGGCCACACGAAAGGCAGCGGCGCAGCCGTAACCTGGTCGGTCACGGACAAAATCTGGGTGAAGGACAATGGAGGCACGTGGCAGCAGAGTGGTACAGCAGTTTTTCCCGCAGCAGCCAAGACTTCGCATGCCAGGTTTGCACTCACCACCGGAGTTTACGGCAACCCCACGCACGATGTTGTCTACACCAACAAACCGATAGACGGCACGCAGCCTCAGGTCGAGATCAAGACACAGCAGACGCAGTCGGCCGCCAACAACTTTGACCATGCTGGCGAGTCGGGCGACTGTGCCATTGCCACAGCCACAGCAAGCGACGGTGTCACCGACTACGATTTCACTCTCGACCACAAGGCTTCCTACCTCTGTCTGATTCCCCGCTCCTCCAATGCCTACGTACATCGCAGCAAGCTCACGAAGATAGAAATCGTTTCCGACGATGATATTGCCGGCACCTACAACATTGCCACCGACGGAACACTCACCCTTGCCTCGGGTGGCTCCAGAACCATCACGCTGACCACAGGCAGCGGATTCGAACTTGACAACACGACCGACGACATGGGCAAGAACGCCTCTTATGTCGTCATCGCTCCCGGCACCCACTCGCTTCGCATCCGCTATTGGCTGAAGAACACGGTAGACGGATTTTATAAGCCATACAATATGGGCGGCCAGGTTCAACCTATAGAGGGAACCATCACCAAATACGTGACCATGGATTTCAAGCCGGGCAAGATGCAGGACATTACGTCGAATCTCGACTTTCAGACCAACAACGACTACAAGAACTACTACATGTGGGATGCCAAACAGAACTATTGGTGGCAGCATGAATGGAATCCTGCCAATCCCTCAGACCCCAATATCTGGCAGCCCACTTTCGGATTCGACGGAGGCAATCCCAATTATCCCACGGCATCGGATCCCGACCGCTATTACAATCCTGTACCTACAGGATCAGCTCATATTTATGCCTCAAATTCTTGCGCCATCTGCCCCAATACGAACGAATTGGAGTGGTATGCCCAGAAAGGCAATCCACATTGGGACGATGAACTGTGGCTCATGATGGGGCATCTTTTCCGCGGTCGTTTGTGGCTGAAGAAAAAAGCAAAAATAGCTTTTGACAATTCCACAACCGAGTCCGCAATGGCAGCAGCAGCGCCCAATGGAGTAAACATGCGCGATGATCCCCCAAGTCTTGAAAGTTATAATCTTTCGCACGATCTGCCAAAGATCAGCGAGCTAAATGATTATTTCTATCTGTACGCTGCTGGTTATTATTTAGGCAGTCAATTATACATGTCTGATTATTGGCAAGGAACATATTGGTCATCGGATGGCCATCACAGTTTTACTAATTATGCCTGTTTCTTCAATTTTACAAGTACAGAAATCTCTATAATGTCCGCCAACAATACTCGTAATTATGGTCACATGGTCAAGGCATTCGAGTAGTCTCGTTTCCGCATCAGAGTTCAATTACGGATGAAAGAAAAATAATGCTTTCGAGGCATCAGAAGTATAGGGCATTCCTCCCCCCTTGGATGCACCGCCACCCGATGCGGCATCGTTTCCACCCGTCGTGTATGTTCCAAACATGCGGGCCGGCGCCCGTTTCCCAATATTGGGAAAGCGCAAAAAGGAGAAAAAACGGCCGTCCCAGTACTGGGAAAGCATAAAAAAGGAAAAAACAGCGTTTCCCAACATTGGGAAAGCACAAAACGAAGAAAAAACGGCCGTCCCAGTACTGGGAAAGCATAAAAAGGAGAAAAACAGCGTTTCCCAACCGTGGGAACACAAAAAACATCGCATTAATCTCAAATTCAAAACAAGATGGAAACCAAAAAAATCTATCTGCACCAGCTCCACAACATGGAGCACTACCAGTTTGTCGACCGCGTGCTCACGCTCTGCAAGGAGGCGAAGACCGAGAAGCTCACCGCCGTGCTCGGGCCGCTCGAGGCTGCCGTGGCCGACGAGGACAAGGCCCTGAACCAGCCCCGAACGGAGCCCAACACGCAGAAGATGCGCGAGGCCGACGAGCGGCGCGACAGGTCGTACCAGGCCCTGCGGCTCGCCGTGGCCCTGCACCTGCACAGCACGGACGCGGCCGTGCTGGCCGCCGCCGAGGCCGTGAACCGCGTGATGGAGGCCTATCCCAACGTCACGGCATCGAACTACGACAAGGAGACGGGGCTCATCCGCAACCTCGTGGCCGACCTGGGCGCGGACGACGTGGCACAGCACGTGACGAAGATCGACGCCGACCTGTACGTGAACCGGCTGGAGATGGACAACACGGTGTTCGACAAGCTCTTCCACGCGCAGCTCAAGACGGGCGTGACGG
>NZ_JADU01000040.1 GCF_000518545.1 Hallella seregens ATCC 51272 | reverse complement strand
ATCCCGTGTCGCCAAAGAAAGGTACTCTTCGCCTATTACGGATGAGTACTGTGTGATACCACGGCTATCCATATACGGAATAATGCCGTCTCGCCACCGTCTGCGATGTGTCTCAATACACGCAGACGAATACTTTTGGTCTTGGAGAAACAGAACTGTCTCGGCGACCAATTGCCTGATGTCCTTTGATTTGTTATACATAATTATTGCTATTATTAATTAGGGTGATAAACACAGCCCTTAATATAGCAATAATTTTTATCAAAACAACATTATCAAAAGTAAAACTGAAAAACAGAGAGTTTTATTATATCGTAGTGCTTACTTTGGATAACATTTTACTTTGGATAAGATAGTTTATCAGAACTAATGATAACTTTTCGGTTGATATTGACCTTACCTATATTCCGATAGAGTCACGCACGGCGAGTTTGGAAAAGATAAACCAACATCTCGGAGAGCTGAAAACAAGTATAGAACGTGCCATTTCCGGAATACATGTGATACATAAATCCAAAGTATGGAAATTGCAATGCACGTATGATGGCGCCACGGTGAAAATAGAGGTAAATGGTACTAAACGGGGCATACTTGGAGAGGTTGAAATCATGGAACTCTGTCCGAAAGCGAAGGAAGAGTTTCAAGCCAACTGTAAGGCACGCATAGTTCCTTATCCTCAATTGTATGGAGGGAAGATTACAGCTGCCCTCAGCCGCCAGCACCCACGTGACATGTTTGACTGCAAATACATGAAAGACCAAATACTTGAAGATGTAAAAGACGGGCTTATCTTATGCTTATTGGGAAGCGCAAGCCTATCGTAGAATCTCTGTCTCCTAATAGCATAAACCAAGAGGAGGCACTTGAAAACCAATTCAAGGGAATGTCAGATATTCCATTTACCTATACAGACTATGAGCAGGCTCGCGAATCCATCATTAAAAAGGTAAATGACAGCCTTACAAATACAGATAAGGAATTCCTCGTTTCCTTTGAGGATGGAACACCACAGTGGGAGAAATGTTGCGCAGGGGATTTAAGCCAATATCCATCCGTACAATGGAAATTGCTGAATATAGGCAAACTCAAGAAACAGGCTCCCGATAAGCACAAAGAGGGAATAGATAAGCTAAAAGGTTATTTACAGGTATAGTGATAAAAGTCAGACATCCATATTGAATGTCTGACTTTTATTTAGCCCCTCGACATGTGTTTAGTGTCTCCATTTGGGTCTGAAGTTTTGTGAACGGTGGTCTTCTTCCTTGTCTTGGGCAGGATAGCTCTCGTTCTTGACTCCGGATGAATGATTGTGGTCGGATAAAACCTCTCCTTGCTTCATTTCTTCCATTTCCTCTTTTTCCTCCTCCGGTGGTGCATGGAAAAGCCACTCTACTTTGACCCTTTTGGCCAAAAGGGTCAATCATATTATGGCCAAGGTGAGCAATCCTGTTTGGCCAAAAGGGTCAAAGTAGAGTGGCTTTTCCATAAATACAGTTAATTGGTTGTTTTTTTCTTACAGGTAAACTAATAGTTGACTTATGGGTAAAAAATCCAACTATTATAAGAAGAAAGATAAAATAAAAAACTGAAGTTTCGCAAGTGAATATATACACTTGCTTGTTTATAAATTTCCTAAAATTGCAGATTTAGATTTGGTAGTTGATTCTTTCGTAGAAAAATTGAGTTTTCTATATTTCAAGGAATACGAGTAAGTTAGATGTGATAAAATATTTCTGAAAGTCAAAACCAAGTGCAAGAATATTATCAGAAATCCAAGATCTTCCAAAGAGAGGAAGATAGCAGCTTTATATACATAAAATACCCAATAATAGGTATTGTGTGATGTTTTTGAACATTGTAACTTTGCATCCGAAAATACCCATTATAAGAAATAAATCTCACATATCATTTATATACAGGTATTTGAAGAGGAAAAATTAGTACAATAAAAGAATAGATTTGTCCCCACATGTATGTTAAAATAAAAATGCTGTCTCTGCTTGTCACACTGACTCCATGGATTGGGTATGCCCAAAAAGTCGTAGGCACACCTAAAACGTCTAATGCCATGACCGACTCTTTACATCAAATCAATGAAGTAGTAGTAAGAGCCAACCAGATGTTAGGCAGCCAGTTTGAAGCACGTAACCGTACTGGTTCGGCTTATTACCTTTCACCCAAAGAATTGGCCAAGTTTGATTATACCGATATAAATCGTATGCTGAAAAGCGTACCTGGAGTAAATATTTATGAAGAAGATGGTTTTGGATTGCGTCCCAACATCAGTTTACGAGGAACACAAGCCGAGCGTAGTGAACGTATCACGCTAATGGAAGATGGTATATTGGCTGCTCCTGCACCATACGCAGCCCCTGCAGCCTATTACTTTCCTAATGCGGCACGTATGTATGCCATAGAAGTATTAAAAGGTAGCAGTCAGGTACAATATGGACCATTTACAACAGGAGGTGCCATTAACCTAGTGTCAACCCCCATCCCGCAGGACAGATTAATAAAGTGCAGCATGTCGGCAGGTAGTTTTGGTAGTCTAAAACTACAAACGGCCATAGGTAAAAGCTTTAAGCATACGGGCTTTCTCATAGAATATTTGCGCTATCAGGCTCGCGGTTTCAGACATGATGACCCTGACGAGCGTACAGGATTTAAGCGCAATGACGTAATAGCTAAGTGGATGGTGCGCACAAACAAAGAAGATGGCATAAATCACAGATTAGAACTAAAGTATGGATTTGCTAACGAAACTTCCGACGAAACATATCTTGGGCTTACTGATCAGGACTTTGCCTTTAAACCATATTTTAGATATGCGGGAGCACAAAAAGATAATTTGGTGACACGCCACTCCCAGTTTTCTGCCACATACATCATGAAAGGTGTTCGCTCATGGAATATAACCACGCAAGCCTATTACAATTATTTTTTCAGAAACTGGTACAAGCTTAACGAGGTGCGTACTGGCTACACCAAGACTGAACGTCGTTCGATAGGCGATGTACTTGCCGACCCTATTACCAACCAATCGTACTTCGATATTGTTGCAGGTAAGGCTAACTATATAGGAGAGGCACTAATGCTGCGTGCTAACCACCGTAAGTACCATTCGCGTGGTATTCAGATAAAAGGGGAATATAAAACAATGCTATACGGTGGATACTTCACTGCAGAGATTGGCATGCGTTACCATGCCGACAGTGAGGATCGCTACCAGCAAGACGATGGATACTCTATGAATAATGGTCGCATGGAGCTTTTTTTAAGAGGGCTTCCAGGCAGTCAAGCTAACCGCATTACCACAGCGCATGCCTTATCGGCTTATACTTTGGCAAAATGGGCAAAAGGTATGTTTACCTTTACCGCAGGAATTCGTTATGAAGATGTAAAGCTTTTAAATCGCGATTATACTAAAGCCGATTGGCGACGTACGGGTATGGTGCGTATAGAAGTACCAAATAGCGCAAGAGCAATTATGTCAGGAATAGGGATCAACTGTAAGTTAATGCCCCAGCTGTCATTATTCTCAGGAATACATAAAGGTTTTGCACCACCCAGTGCTTCCCTTGGACAAAGAGCCGAGAGCAGTATCAATATAGAGGCTGGTTTGCGCTATGCTAATCAATGGTTCAAAGGAGAACTGATAGGTTTCAACAACAACTATTCTAACATGTTGGGCAGCGACCTTGCCGCACAAGGCGGATTAGGCACCTTAGACCAGTTTAACGTAGGACGGGCATTGGTACGAGGAGTAGAACTGCTTTTACAATGCCAGCCATTACCTACCCATTGGAAAATCCAACTCCCCATGCAACTATCTTATACCTTTACAGATACAAAGATGAAAAACTCGTTTACAAGTGCATCGTGGGGACATGTTTTGTACGGCGATGAAATCCCTTATATCTTTCGTCATGCACTTAACGGTCAGATAGGCATGGAAAGCAAATGGGCTGACGTAAACTTTAACATGCGATACAATGGCGACATGCGTACGGTCCCGGGACAGGGCAAGATAGCTCAACGTGAAAAAATTCCAGCCAACTTTATTATAGACGCTACCGCCAAGATACATGTAATGAAAAGTGTAGACCTTACTATGAACATTGTCAACCTTACCAACAAAGTGTATATGGTTTCACGGCACCCATCTGGTGTCAGGGCAGGCTTACCTTTTGGTATTTATGGGGGCATACAGTGGAAACTTTGATAAAATGGCACACCACTAATAATATAATATAAAAATGAGAAAATCTGTATATATACAATCCATAACTATAAAAAGAATACTATGCCTATTTGTCATGCTATGCTCATTATCAAGGCTCATGGCACAAGAAAATGGGTGGGTAACAGGCTCTGTTACAGATACACAAGGTGAACCCATCGTAGGGGCGGTTGTTGGTATTGTAGAAAACAAGCAAAAGACGGTTACGGACATAGATGGGAATTTTAAGATCAAGGGTGCAGAGGGGCAAACCATTACTGTCTCGTTTATAGGCATGCATGACTATAGGGGAAGTATTAAGGCAACATCTTTAAAAATAGTGTTGCAGAGTAATAGCAGCATGATTGACGAAGTTGTCGTAACAGGATACCAAAACATAAGAAACCGTGTTTACACGGGTGCTGCCACAGCAGTGAAGATGACTGACATCAAACTCGAAGGTATTGGCGATGTCTCGCGCATGTTGGAGGGTCGCGTGCCTGGATTGTCCATTCAAAACATATCCGGAACATTTGGCGCTGCACCACGCATCAATATTCGCGGAGGTGCTTCCATCATGGGAAATGTTCAGCCATTGTGGGTAATAGATGGTGCAGTTTACGAGGACATGGTACATGTTTCTCCCGAAGCCTTGGCGTCTGGCGATGCTGTTACGCTCATTAGTTCGGCAGTAGCAGGGCTTAATCCTGCTGACATACAAGATATTCAAGTACTAAAAGATGCCTCAGCCACATCAGTATACGGTGCGCGGGCTGCCAATGGCGTTATTGTAATTACGACAAAAAGTGGTAAAAGAGAAATGCCATTGCAAATTAATTATACAACAGAAAATACATGGCGCCCACGTCCAGATTACAGTCACTTCGATTTGCTAAACTCTCAAGAGACGATGGCTCTGTATCAGGAAATGCAAGAAAAAGGATATTTTGATCCAGCTACATCATTATATGGACGTAGAGGCGGGGTTTATCATCAAATGTACAAACAGCTCACCACTTATGATGAGAAATCTCATAACTGGATACTGCCAAACACTTATGAAGCTCGACAAGACTTCTTACGACAAAGAGAATATGCCAATACGGATTGGTTTAGGCTTTTGTTTACAAACAACCTGATGACAAACCATACTGTAAGTTTGTCGGTAGGTGGAAAAAATGTAGCATCTTATGCCTCAATAGGCTATTATCACGATGCTGGTTGGACTATCGCTGATCAGGTGCAGCGACTGACAACCAACATTAAGAACACCTTTTACATAACCAACCGCCTTACTGCCAAGTTATCGTTACAAGCCAATATGCGCATGCAAAATGCGCCAGGCACCTTGCCACAGAAAAAAAACACCATATCGGGAGCATTTGAACGTGATTTTGACATCAACCCGTTTGCATACGCTTTAGGAACAAGCCGAACGCTTCGTCCCTATGATGAGTATGGGCAACGCGAATATTATCGTAACAACTGGGCTCCTTTTAACATATTGAACGAGTATGATAACAATCAATTAAAAATACAGGTGGTCGACTTTAAGTTGCAAACCGAAGCGACCTATAAGTTTACTGATGCTCTTAACCTTAAAGCAATGTTTTCATACAGAAGAGCACATACAAGTAGACGACATGAAATAGGTGAAAAATCCAACATGATAGGAGCTTACCGTGCTTGTGAAACACCATGGGTGGCAAAACAAAATATATACCTTGTAAAAGACATCTATCATCCAGAACTCCTGCCTAAACCTGGCATACAACAAGGTGGCGTACTTTTCCTAAACAATGCTAACATGCAAAGTATGCTGGCACGCATAGCTGTTGATTACGACAAGCAAAAAGGGTCACATGACCTGAAAGGATTTGCTTTTGGTGAAATAAGGACTCTGCAGCAAACTACGAATTCTTTTCAGGGATATGGCATTAGTTATCAACGCGGTAATGAGGTGCAAAGCGCACCTGGTATTTTTGAGAAAATGTTTCAAGAAAACACCCCTTATTTTGCATTGCGTAATAGAGACGAGCGAGGCATAACATTCTCAGGCAATGCCACCTATGGCTATCAGGGCAAGTACATTTTTAATACAGTGGTGAATATTGAAGGCTCTAACGCAGCAGGAAGGGGGGCAACTACTTTATGGTTACCAACATGGAATGTTGGAGCCAAATGGAACGTGGATAAGGAGAATTTTATGCAAGGCAATGATGTCATTTCAAAATTGGCATTTCGTATAAGTTATGGATTAACAGCCAAAATGAACGAAGCGGCAGCTAATGCATCGGCTATCTATAGAGGTGGTATAGTCCATAGGTTAAATCTAAATGACAGAGAAAATAAATTAAATTTGCTTTCGTTGGAAAACAGAGATCTTACCTGGGAAAAAATGTACGAACTGAATATTGGTGCAGAGGTGGCGTTCCTGAAAAATCGCATTTCGACCACAGTAGATGTATACCAGCGCAATACATTCGATTTGATAGACTTGGTACGAACATCTGGAGTTGGTGGGCAATATTATAAATATGCCAACTTTGGTGACATGGTTGCTCGTGGTATTGAATTCGGATTGCATACCATCAACGTGAATACCAATGCATGGAAATGGACAACAGATCTTACATTCAGTGCCATTCATCAACAAATAACCCGCATGCTCAATTCACCAAACGCATTTGACATGGTGGCAGGTAGAGGTCGTGGCAACGTAGTTGGTTATCCTAAAGGCTCGCTGTTCTCGTTTAACTTCCAACGATTGGACAAAAATGGGCTACCAAACTTTAATTTTGGACGCTATCCATTACCAAAAAACGAGTTGAAAGATATAGTAGGAGCAGACTTCAATGATACACAATACACTAAAACTTATTTATTGTATCACGGTCCTATTGAGCCTAATATAATGGGCGGACTGGCAAATACCGTGAAATGGCGCAACTGGGAATTTTCTTGCTTCATAACAATGCAGGCAGGCAACAAGATTAGACTAAATCCAACATTTGATACACAGTTTGCTGATTTGAATGTATTTTCCAAAAATTATCTCAATCGTTGGCTTAATCCCGGCGATGAATATCATACTGATGTGCCTACACTGCCTTCGAAGGAGATAATAGACGTGATAGGAATGGAAAATATAGAAAAAGCATACAACACCTACAACTACTCGCAATTGCGTGTGGCCGACGGTAGCTTTGTCAGACTAAAAAATATTGCTCTATCCTATTATTTGAAACCAAGTTGGATGAAAGCGGTAGGCCTAAAAAGTGGAAGTATTCGCTTAAATGTTACAAATCCACTATTGATTTATGCCGATTCTAAACTACATGGACAAGATCCCGAATATTATCAAACTGGAGGCGTTTCACTGCCTACGCCTCGACAATATACTTTTACTTTAAATGTGGGCTTTTAAAATGAAATACTATCTATATAAATATGTCTTGATCTTTGCCACTTTAGCTCTATGTGGCTGTAACGATTTTTTGGACAAAATTCCCGATTCGGACATTGATGTAAACATAGACAATGAAGAAGGAATTGCCCAATTACTTGCAGGAGCTTATCCAGAGGCAAGCTACATTCCTTTTTTAGAGCCTCGTACTGATAATGTAGACATCAGAGCAAATGGCACACATACACAACTGAACGAAGAAATGTTTTATTGGGAAGATGATACCCAAGAAGACATTGACACACCCTTAAATTATTGGAATAGTTGTTATAAAGGGATTGCGCAGGCCAACAAGGCTTTGGAGCTGCTCAAAAAATATCCGAAGACTGAACGTGTCAAGGCTTTATATGGCGAGGCATTTTTGCTCAGGGCTTACCTTCACTTCATGCTGGTCAATATCTGGGCAGAGCCTTATGGCAATGCAGAGCAATCTCCTGGTATACCTTATGTTACCAAACCCGAGAAACATGCGCTGACAAATTATAACAGAGGTACTGTCAACGAAGTATATGATAGCATTGAGAGCGACTTGAAGCGTGGTGTCACCTTAGTCACTGACAGATATTATAAGCAACCTAAATATCACTTCAACAAAAAAGCGGCTTACACGTTCGCCTCTCGTTTTTATCTAATGAAAGGTGAATGGAAAAAAGTAGTAGAATATGCTAATTATGTGTTAGGCGCTGACCCCAAAACCACGTTAAGGCATTGGATTGGATATTCACGGCAATTTGAGTTTAAACGTCAGCGTTTGTTTACACTCTACACATCTCCCGACGAGCCCGCCAACTTATTGATTTGTACCACCGAGTCTCGGTGGGCGAGACAAATGTCCACTGATCGTTATGGAGCTACCAAACAAACTGTTGACGAAATATTCAACAAAAGAGGTATCGAAGGGGGAGGCGATTTCTCTAAAATGACCTTTGACGGCACATATCCTTTTGTTTATTCACCATCACCTATAGTAAATGGTAAGTATATCGCCAAGTTTGATGAGCTGTCTACCACTGAAAGCATTGGATTAAGACCTCGGGGAATTTACGTGAGCAATGTGTTGTTTACTGCAGACGAAGCTTTGCTTAATCGAATGGAAGCCTATGCTATGCTAAAACAGTATGATAAAGCCATTAATGATTACCTGCAATATATGCAGGGTAAGTTTGGCTTTATGCCTACTGTTGAAAGGGATATTTATATGCGTACAAGTGAGAATAATTATGATGTATACACCCCCTTCTATGGCATGACATTAAAACAGCTTGCATTGGTAAAGTTATTTGCCGATTTCAGGCAAAAAGAGTTTTTTGCTGAGGGGCTACGCTGGTTAGACATTAGAAGGTTTCATTTGAGCGTGAAGCGTAACACAAAGTCTAAATATTATTTCCCCTTAGAGAAAGACGACCCACGAAAAGTCTTGCAAATCCCCATAGAGGCACAAAACAGAGGACTGGCTCCTAATCCCCGTGAACGCAAAGAACCCATTAGATAAACATGGTAGGTAATTTATAACGCAACAAAATGAATATACAGAAATATTTCTTAGCATATATAGGCCTATGGGCATTACTGGCAACGTCTTGCCAACATGACACGCTATCAGATGACAGTGTTGTGGACAGCAATGCCACTCAAACGCAAACGGCACAATGGATAGAACAGCATTTTACCAAGGTGTATGGGCCAGAGGTGGTATATCAGTGGCAAAAAAATAATAGTCAGAAAGGAGTCTATGTGTATCCTCCTGACACTACAAACATAAAACAAGTTCTTAACGCTATTAGCTCTTTGTGCTTTGATACCTTTAGGAGTATTCAAATAGAAGGCAAAGGCTGCCTGCTTAACTACTGTTTGCCAGTACGCATTACTTTATATGGTAGTGGAAACCCAGACAAGAATGGTGTTGAGCGCATGTACAACATTGCGTCACAGCCGGTAGAGATGAGTATATACCATGTTAATGATTTTGATGCAAATGACAAGCAGAAAGTTCATAGACTTGTTCGTAGCGTATATCACCAGATGATGAAACGAGTGTTAGAGCAGATGCCATACAATAGGGCTAAATTTGCTACCATCAGTGAAGGAAAATATATCACCGACACTCAGCTTCTCTCCGAGATAAATGGTGCGAACAACGATATTGGGTTAGTGGGATATGCCAACAAACGTGGATTTTACACCTATCTTTCCATGCTAAATCCTGAGGACGACATGGCAGAGATGTTAAGCGTTATCTTGACATCTACACCTGCAAGACTTAAACAAGCAGAAGATGAAGCACGTACGCCAGACGAAGACTCTGACCCCGAGGTGAATAAACGCTATGAACAAGAGGCCGATCGTGCCTATCATGATTTTATGGCAAAAAAAATGTTTGTCGAGCAGTATGCTTGGAATAACTGGCACGTTAAATTGCTCACATTGCAACTTAAGAGTGTCAGGACCTTGAATAAATATCTAAATACAAAATAAGATGAAGTATCTTTCATACATACTCCTCACTATACTTGGTTGCGTTTTCTACAGCTGCCATGATGAAGAAAGAGAATTTGTGAACACACCTACCCAGCGCAAGAGGCGAGCCATTGAGGCGTTGAACACTGAGCTGGTTAACAACAAAGCAGGATGGTTGGTTATGTATTTCCCTAAAACAGACTCTTTGCTGTTTTCTAATATCAGTGATAAAATAAAAGCTGAATACCAATACGGTACCGATAGATATGGTTATGGAGGTGTTTGTTTTACCATGCGTTTTTTACAACATGGGAAAGTAGAGATGCGTGCCGACTTTGACCCCAAAAGTGTTACTACTTCCATAATGGGCGAATACAAAATAGGGGCAAATAGTTGCACCCAACTTACTTTTCTTACCACAAACTATATACACAAGCTGGTTAATGATAGTTATGGAGGCGCATGCGACTGGTTATACCAAGGACGTGATGAAGATGGGTTACTGGTATTCAAAACAGCCTCATACCTTAAGCCAGCATGCGAATATATTCTGATGAAGCCCTTGCAAGATGTGCATGAGTTTGCCGATGCAGTAAAACAAGCATACGATAACAGACGAGTGTTTGAGCGAATGAAAAATCCACAGTTATATATACACAGAGGTGGCCGTGTTTACTTTCAGAGCGATTACTATCTCGGCAGAAACGGTGGACGCGTGGCCACCACTGAGAAACAAAGATATTATCTATTTATGGAGGTGACGAAACCTAATCCTATCCCAGACTATCCACCTAAAGAATTTTCCGTGTTGGGTTCTGGGTATTGTGGCACGTCTAAGGGTATTACTTTTAGAGCAGGGTTGCGGTTAAACAACAAACAGGTGTTTGCCGACTTTCAACGTGTTGGCAACCATTTCGAAGCCGAATTGGTAGAAGTGTATAATCCGGAATGGAAAAGCATTAGGTTAGTAAGTAAGCATTTGCACCCGGAAGGAAAAATAACAGGCTTAAAAGCGGTTATTCAAGATATTCCTACCAATGAATAAAATATAAACAGATAACAACGAACGGTATGAAAATGAAATTATATATAATACTCTTTGTCTTTGCCATGATATTATTCTCAGCATGTTCACCTGCCGTAAACGACGATGCCGATGAAGATTACGACAAATTATTTCCATTTAAGGGAATAGAAAAACCAAAGATATCGTACGATGATCAAGCCTTGCAATTAGCAAGCATCGATATGAATGAGCATAGCTACATCTACCCGGGAGTTGAGATTAGCGGTGAGAAGCGTACTTATACGGTAACCCTGATCTGTTCTTTTTTTGAAAAGGAATTACAAGGCAGCTTGGTGCCTGATGGTGAACTTTCCTCGACTTATACTATTAGATACATTGATGCTGACAAGACGTTGAAAACCATTTTCACAAAAGGTTATGGTTTTGATGATAGCGAGGTAAAATTGCTTAAAAATGGAGAGGAGCAAAAAATTACTTTTCAAGCCATGTCAGGTTTCCCCATGTTTTTGCAAGTAAAGGGCGGAGGTCCAAGCAACTCATCAGTGCGCGCCACTATTTCGGCAGTATCCAATGATGGACTTACCATTGTGCGTCCTTTACATGTAGAGCAATTTCAAAATGAAGAGGGTATCAATTTAATTAAAAATCCATTTTGTGGATATATCATATTGCCATAAAGATAAAGGGATAAAACTATGAAAAATAAACCTAACATTTTTTTTTGTATGTTCATGCTGTGGTTGGCACTGTGTTCCTCCATAACATCATGCACAACATGGCAAGACGAAACCATTGAGTCATCGTACATCATGCCTACATGGCCTGACCCGGAATATAAGTTTGTCAGGAATGATGAAAGCAGTGTTAATACATTAGAGTGTGAGCTATTAAAAGAGCCTGCTGATATTGTATATCACTCGTTTATGAAAGAAGCTCGTATATCAAGTGTCGTACAGCAAGAGCGGATGAACGAATATTTTAAGCAAGGGGTGTATGGAAAAGCACCATTTGATGAAATAGCTAAATCTACAGTTCACAGTGTTGACAGGGAGCGCATTCTCGCTACTTTTCAACAATTATTCGATGAATCGAGAGCATTAAGTGGTTATGGCTACCCTCGCCCTGCTGATATACGCAACACCAAGGCACAAATGGGCAAAGGAGGATACTTAGGCTATAATATTGGCGATGAAAACTTAGCGTTTGTTAATGCCAAAGGTGTAGCCGTGGCGGAAGTGTACTATGAGATGATTAGGGGAAGCATTTATTTGGATAAAATCCTGAATGTACACCTTAACCCTGAGTTATACAACGACCAACAGCTTTTGAAAGATCAAGCAGCTTCTAATCTGGTAAACGGACATAATTACACAGAACTGGAACATCATTGGGACTTAGCTTATGGTTATTACCAATACTGGTTGCTCATTGTGCAAAAAAATGAGCACAGTGCGTTAAAGGGAAGTCGTATTAAACTTTACAACGCTTTTGCAGCTGGACGATTGGCCATGACCGAGTATAGGTTTGACGAGATGAGAACATGTCTTCATACCATTAGGCAAGAACTGTCTAAGGTGGTCGCCGTGCATGCCATACAGTTATTGTCAGGCGAAGTGACAAATGCGAATTTACACGAGGACATAAGCAATGCCCTGGTATTCCTGTCACGTGCATATGGTGCCGTGTTCTCGTTGCAGTTTGCCGTGAATACAGAAGGGAAACCATTATATACCTTTGATGAGATACAAACGCTTTTAGATGCACTTACCCAAAACTCTGGATTGTGGGATAAGCAGCGTCTGGAAGGCGATTCCACTATCCCTGGATCCATTGCCTATACTGTAGCGCAAATCAAGCAGCGCATAAAATGATAAGCATATATGCGATAACTCTTATAAGAAAAAAGTAAAACTATGAATTTATATAAACTATTATTGTTGGCGTTCCTATGTTGTACGTTAGACGTAACAGCTCAAACACATCCCAACTTGATATTGAACGGTGGGTTTGAAGAGTGGCGCACCGCCGGTATCTATGAGAAACCTGTGTGTTGGTATTTTTCAGTGGGTAGTATTGAAAAATCAAATCAAGCGCATGGTGGCAGCCACGCTGTCAAGTTGGTAGCAATCCCGCATACGCTTTCTATAATTGACCGAGAAAACAACTATTATTATATGAACATTGAGGGCGGAGCAACTTATCGCCTTACCTATTGGTATAAAGGTACGTTACAGCGTGCCAATTGTGTTTCCACCGTGATATGGTGCAAAGAAAAGCGCAAAGTTAAAACGACTGCAAAGAAAACATCAAGGGATATGATCACAGATGCCTCCCCTACTGAATGGAAACAAAAAACTATTGATTTTGTCGCTCCGCAAGGAGTGGATTGCGCGGGATTTTGTTTTGAAATGAAAGAAGAAAATACCGATGCCAATAACTATCTATTGATTGACGATGTAGTTTTTAAGAAAATAAAAAGTAGTACTGTTACCGAGGATGTACCGATGCCTTACGAGGTAAAGGTTTCTGCACAACAACGCGAAATTTTTATATCGTGGCATCCTGTGCAAGGCAGTGGCATCAAATACAATATTTTACTCAATGGAAGACAGGTGTCTACAATAAGCGCCACCGACTATATCTTGCAAAAACTGCAGCCTAACACTACCTACGAAATAGGCGTGCAGACGATTATGCCTAACGGAAAGAAGTCGAAAGTGGTAAAAAAAAACATTACCACAGAATTAATGATGACAAGCAGGGAGGATGAAAATCGCATTCCCTACATCTATCAAATCAAGAACTATGGTGATTGCCCACGAAGCATAGAGCTGTTTTTCAACGATTTGTATGATGTCAACGCTCAAATTAAATATACGCTTGACGGCATTGCCTTCGTCCCTGTCGACGGATACAAATTGGTTTTCAACAAAACGGGTAAACATATATTGGTTGTGGACATCATTGAGAGTGATGGCAAGGCTTGGACCTTGGAATATAACTTAAATGTGAAATAAGCTAATCAACATGAAGCATATATATATTTGGCTATCAGTGATAATACTTGGCATGTCGTTAACCGCATGCCACAATGAGTCGGATTTAGAACCGTCTAAAATATTGATAGGGGATAACAACTTATCATCTATTGATGTGTTTACGCACACGACCCGCATGTTAATCTTAAAGGGTGGGACAGGTAAATACAAGTGCAATGTCAACAACTCAAAGTTGGCTACCGTCAGCATCAACGAGGATACATTACGTGTTACTGGTATTTTAGAGGGTGAAACGTATGCCTCTGTTTGGTCGGGAGATGAGTGTCGCAAGTTGGATATAAATGTTATAGTGCCCAACATTACCTCTACCGAGGATGTCATACGATTGTTCCCTCGGGATGAGAGCCGATCAGTAAGCGTCAATGGTGGAGGCGGCATGGCACAAATGAGTGTGGAAGACCCTATGCGTGTTCTGAAGAAGGTTAAGTGGAACGCCAAGACCAACATCATAGAAATAGATACCTATTGCGAGGGCGACGCTTATCTCCACATCACAGGGCAGGATCACCAAACCAAAACGATTAAAGTAGAAGTGCGATGCAAGGGCGAGTCTGATGAGTCGGGAGTATACAGCACCACGTCGAGAAGTTTAAGCGCTTTGATGCGCAACACGTTGGTGGTACATCGCAAAGGTGTGGGTGTATGGATATTTAATGAGGCCAACCCAACAGCCTCCAAGAAAACCATCAAGATTACGCCTGCTATCATAAATCCTCAGCAAGGCTCCTATGTTGATGTTGAGCTCGGTTTTCGCTATCCAGACGAGTTCAGCTCTCTAAAAGAGGGCAAATACAAATTATACGTCCAGGAGGTCAGGGCGAACCATGTTGTACTTGCCGGGCGTGGATTTAAATTTGTAATACCTTACGAGAAAAAATAATATATCTAATTTTCTATCTATGTTTGCCATCTATCCTATATAACTGTTGGCAATAGAAAGACGTATTCAAATTATTAATCAAATATTACAATACAACATGCAAATCTCAACAATTAGAAAAAGCATAACAACCTTGGCGTTGTTACTGGTGTTTAGTGCGTCTCATGCGCAGAAAGTAATAAAAGTTGAAAAGCCCGGTGAACTTTCAAAACAAATCACCCCGTCCGAAAAGTTCTCCATTACAGATCTTACCGTATCGGGTAGTATTAATGGTGCCGATATCTTGTGCCTTCGCGAGATGGCTGGGCGGGACATAGAGGGGAAACCTACAGAGGGGAAACTTTCCACACTTGACCTCTCTATGGCTAAAATTGTTGCCAACGGTGGCAATTATTATCAGGTAAAGAGAGGTATGTCTACCAAATACTACTCATCTGCCTATGATGACGAGGTGAGTGCCTACATGTTCTACCAATGCCAGGCACTTATAACACTAAAATTGCCTACAAATACAAAGAGTATAGAACAACACGCTTTTAGCGGTTGCACTTCGCTTACGGAATGCATCATTCCGCAAAGCGTCGCTACGATGAGGGAGAATGCCTTTAAAGATTGTAGCAGATTAGCCTCAATAGCGCTTCCCAACTCGCTCAAGGAAATAAGTAAGTGTGCCTTTGCTGGATGCAAATCACTTACTTCGGTGACTTTTCCATCACAGTTGGAGAAAATTGGCGCACAAGCTTTCGAGAATTGCACCTCGCTTGCTACCCTTTCCGAATTTCCTCAATCATTGTTAGATATAGAGGACAAAGCTTTCTACAATACTGCTGTTACGGCGTACACGGTGGCAGAAGATAACGACTATTATTATGCCAGCAATGGAGTGCTTTACGATGCCGATAAAATATCAATACAACTGTATCCTGCAGGCAGCAGTGCAACTTCGTTTGAGATACCTGGAAGTGTTGCAGAAATAGACGAGTATGCCTTTGCTTATGCCCAAAACCTGAAGAATATCAGTCTTCCGGAAGGACTCACCAACGTGGGCAAATATGCTTTTGAGCATGCTGGGATTGAGCAACTTACTTCACTTGCCTCTAATCTTTCCATTGGAGAGTCGACATTCAGCGACTGTGCCGAGTTGCAAACTGTTGACTTCAAAGGGGCAATTGGTGGAATAGGAAATTATGCATTCAAAAACAACAAGAAACTTTCTGTCGTGCAGTTTACTGGTTCAGCCATACCTGAGTTCGGCCAGTACGTATTTACGCCTAAGACCGTAAAACTCAAAGTCTATGTAGAAAAAGACTTGATTGACAAATTTAAAGATGCTTTTACCACAAAAAAAGTGGCGTTAGGTAAAATGTACGAAATCCTTGACATCACAACCTCTGGAATTGCGAAGCAGTCTGTCTATGAGTTGAACATAGATAAAGTACACTTCGACGTGTGTGGTAGAAAGATAAGCAAACATGACAAAGGACTTCACATTATTCAGTCTTCTGATGGACGTGTTGTCAAGCGTATGGTAAAATAAAATTAGAACCCGAACTCTGCCACTCACTGTTCTTTCAATTAAGAATGATATTTTTACAACGAAAAATACGAATGGATCAAAAATTCTTTTACGTATATGGTTGTGACGAAAGAGCTTATGCTCTGGCAAACCAACTGAAAAGAGATGTGTTTTCGTGTTTTTCGTAGAGTCAATCAGCAAGTGCAAAATTACAAAACGTGTTTGAAGAATTCGCACTTGCTGGTTGCCCCTGCGTAGGCAGATTAAAGTAATTTTATTGGAAATAATTGGCATAAAAACTTGGAATTATTTATATTTGCACTATAAATGTTAAAAGTGTCAATAAAATGAAAATTAGAGATTTAGTACACATTTCGCCTGATCTCACTATGAAGGACGACTGGGTGGATGGAAAAGTTATTGATATCAAAGATAATCCGTTCGTTGGTGTCGTTGTATCAGCAAAGACAGATAACGGAGTGATATTCTTTGGACGTGAGGAACTCTTTAACCCCGCATGGATATGTTCACATTAAGTTTCGATATGGTCATAGCAGGCCTTAAAGAGCTGTACGGTGAGCCATCCAACAACGCCTATACTATGAGATAAGGCAAATACTCGAAGCAAATGGATTTGATTGGATACAGAGTGGCAATATAATCATTTAAGAGACCTTTGCACAATAAAGCGGTCTATTTTACCACTTATCCTATTGTATATTAGCGTTTTATTTTGTATATTAGCACTATAAGATGACACAAAATTATGGCAAGACAAGGAAAATCAACCAACGACGAAGTCTCATTTGCAGACGTCATGTTAGAGAAGAGATGCAGGAAAGCTCAGAATGTATTTTTGAATCAAGTCGACAGGCTTATCGATTGGCGTCCTATTCGCACGCTGATCAACAAGAAGTACACTAAGCGGCAAAATGCGGCAGGAGCTCCGGCCTATGATGTTATCCTGCTTTTCAAAATGCTTCTTTTACAGACATGGTATGGATTGAGTGACTGTGCCTTGGAAGAGCGTGTCAACGACTCGGTGACGTTTTCTCGATTTTTAGGGCTGAGTATGGAAGCCGTCTCTCCGGATCACAGTATGTAGTGTACTGAATAAGTTGACACCTTCTCAATCACAAAGGAGTAAAAATTTATGTCTCATTACAATGAATCAGAGAAAATACTGTTATTACATCAGTATGTAACAAGTGGCTTAACCTTGCAAGAGTTCTCTTCTCGTCTTGGCATCCCTTTAAGCACTTTCCATCGTATTTATACAGAATATGGCTCACCCGACGTCTCGTCACTCGCAGATCTTATGAAAAAAGAAGATATCCCCGGTACGCTCGAAGAACTTCAAGCGCAGCTATTACGCGAGCGCAAGGCTCATGCAAAAGAAATCAAACGTCTTGAGAAAGAACTGGCCGTTGAAAAACTTTATGGTTTGGCCAACAAGACGATGATCGACCTTGCCGAGAAGAAATACAACATCCGCATACGAAAAACTCCGATGCCAAGTAATCAAGACCTTGTCGCAGGGAGAAGAAAGACAGGCTCTGGTAAACCATCCTGTCAGTTTACTCTGTGGTTATCTTGGCATAAGCAGATGGAAAAGCCACTCTACTTTGACCCTTTTGGCCAAGTAGAATTTGCTCCTGTTGGCCACAACATGATTGCCCCTTGTAAAGTTCTGGTGCAGGGGTCAATTTTATTTTACCCTTTTAGATACTCTGGCTTTTCTTAGCCCTTAACTTACGCATGCTTTCGCCATATAATTCTATGGTATGCGCCGTATGAATGATACGGTCAAGAATGGCATCTGCTATTGTCGGGTCCCCCACCATGTCATACCAGTTGGACGCAGGGTACTGTGAGGTTATGATGATGG
>NZ_JADU01000039.1 GCF_000518545.1 Hallella seregens ATCC 51272 | reverse complement strand
AAATAGGATATACTCAATATATCATGTTTTTATAATATCTCTTTTTTGCGCGGGCTGTGTCGTGAGACACGGCCCGTGTTTTTTTAGACAGAACAACATATTGAGTATATGGCTGCGCAGTGGGGTTTTAGACAGAACAACATATTGAACATATAGCTGCGCGGTGTGGTTTTAGACAGAACAACATATTTGAACATATAGCTGCGCGGTGGAAAGGGGCACGCGGATTCCATGCGTGGCGTTTTCCCACAGATTGCACGGATTTCTCAGATGCTGCGCGAGAGTGCGACATTGGGTTTTAGCGTAGGGGGGCGGCCTCCGTGCCGCCCTGCACGCCAAAACCACACTGAACTCCTGTGCACATTCACTGCGTAGCTATATGTTCAAATATGTTGTTCTGTCTAAAAGACCGGCGCGGAATGGGGTTGGTTCTGTCTGAAAAATAACGGAGGGGTGTGTCTTTTTTGGAAGAAAAAGGCGTAAACAGTTGTGGGAACAGGATAAAAGTCGTAACTTTGCAGCGTTCAGTGGAATGAGGGGCTCCGGGAGAGCTCCTCATTCTTTTTATAATAACATCTTATGATAGACAAGAACGTCGTTAGAAAACTGGTGGAAGAGTGGCTGGAAGGCAAGGAGTATTTTCTGGTCGATGTGGCAGTCAGCCCGGATGACAAGATTATGGTGGAGATTGACCACGCCGATGGAGTCTACATCAACGACTGCGTGGAGCTCAGCAAATACATAGAGGACCGTCTCGACCGAGAGCAGGAAGACTATGAGCTCGAGGTGGGGTCGGCCGGTCTGGGCCAGCCATTCAAGGTGGAACAGCAGTATGCCAACTTCATCGGCGAGCCGGTGGAGGTGCTGGGCGCCGACGGCAAGAAAGTGCGCGGAACGCTCAAGAGCGTCGCCGGGCGCGACTTCGTGGTGTCTGTCAACGAGAAAGTGAAGCTCGAAGGAAAGAAGCGTCCCGTGATGATGGACGTGGATCATGCTTTCAATATGGACGAAGTGAAATATACTAAATACTTAATCAGTTTCAAATAAGCTATGGCAGCAAGAAAGAAAGACGACGGGCAAGTGAGCATGATCGACTCGTTCCGCGAATTCAAGGACACGAAGAACATCGACCGCACCACACTCGTGAGCGTGCTGGAGGAGAGTTTCCGCAACGTGCTTGCAAAGATATATGGCAGTGACGAGAACTTCGACGTCATCGTGAACCCCGACAAGGGCGACTTCGAGATTTACCGCAACCGCGTGGTTGTGGCCAACGGCGAGGTGGAAGACGAGAACAAACAGATTAGTCTGGCCGACGCACAGAAGATAGAATCCGACTACGAGGAGGGCGAGGAAGTGTCCGAACCCGTGAACTTCGCCAAGTTCGGGCGCCGCGCCATCCTTACCCTGCGCCAGACGCTGGCCAGCAAAATCCTGGAGTTGGAGCACGACTCGCTCTACAATAAGTACAAGGATCGCGTGGGCCAGGTGATTTCTGCCGAGGTCTATCAGATTTGGAAGCGCGAGGTGCTGCTTGTCGACGACGAGAACAACGAGCTGATTCTGCCCAAGTCGGAGCAGATCCCTGCCGACCAGTACCGCAAGGGCGAGACCGTGCGGGCCGTCATCGAGCGCGTGGACAACGAGAACAACAACCCCAAGATTATCCTTTCACGCACCAGCCCCACGTTCTTGGAGCGTCTGCTTGAGCAGGAAGTGCCCGAGATTGCCGACGGCCTCATCGCCATCAAGAAGATAGCCCGCATGCCGGGCGAGCGGGCCAAGGTAGCCGTGGAGAGCTATGACGACCGCATCGATCCCGTGGGCGCCTGCGTGGGTGTGCGCGGTAGCCGTGTGCACGGTATCGTGCGTGAGCTCTGCAATGAGAACATCGACGTCATCAACTGGACGGCCAACACCAAGCTCTTCATCCAGCGCGCGCTGAGCCCCGCCACCATTTCCAGCATCACCCTCGACGAGGAGAACAGGAAAGCCGACGTGTACCTGCAGCCCGAAGAGGTGAGCCTGGCCATCGGTCGCGGCGGCCTGAACATCAAGCTGGCCTCCATGCTCACCGAATATACCATCGACGTTTACCGCGTGGTGAACGGCAATGAGCAGACGCAGGACGAGGACGACGTGTACCTGGAGCAGTTCAATGACGAGATAGACCAGTGGATCATCGACGCCATCAAGTCCATTGGTCTCGACACGGCCAAGGCCGTGCTCAATGCCCCCCGTGAGATGCTCGTGGAGAAAGCCGACCTCGAAGAGGAGACCGTGGACCACGTGCTCGACGTGCTGCGCCGCGAGTTTGAGAGCTAAATCAGCGAAAGCGTAAGAAGAAAAGGGTAAAAGAGTAAAAGGGAAAACAACTTAATCGTAAATGAGGTAAAAGCAAAGGGCGAGTTTCCTTTTACTTTTTTACCTTGACAAGGAGAATATATGAGCATCAGATTAAATAAAGCATTACGTGAATTGAACATAGGAATTCAAACGGCAGTTGAGTTCCTGGAGAAGAAGAATGAGCTGGGCGAAGTGAAGGCTGACCTGAGTTTCAAGCTCAACGACCAGCAATATGCTGCGCTCGTCGACGCTTTCAAGCAGGACGCCGCCGTGCGCAGCGAGGCGGAGAAGCTCTTCAAGAAGCCCAAGGAGAAGAAGCGCGTGGAGACTAAGAAGGAAGACCAGCGCGCCGAAAGCCTGCTGGAGTCGAACGTTCGCCAGCAATACAAGCCTTTGGGCAAGATAGATCTCGACCACCTCGGACAGAAGTCCGCAGCCCCCGAGACTGTTGCTCCCCAGCCCGAGAAGGCTCCCGAGACGAAGGCTGCTGCCGTCAGCCCGGTTCCCGCAGAGCCCGTCGAGGAGGCTCCCAAGGCCGTCGAGGCCGAGCCGCAGGCCCCCCCCGCCGCTCCGGCCCCTGCCGAGACCCAGGCGGAGCCCGCTTCCACCGCACAGTCTGCCGCCACTACCGAGCCCGAACCCCAGCTCGAGGCCGCACAGCCCGCCGTGGCTGAGGCCGAAACCAAGGAGGAACCCAAGGTGTTCCAGCTCAAGAGCGAGAAGAAAATTCTCAATGCTCCCAAGGTGAACGTGCTGGGCAAGATAGACCTCGACGCCCTGAACCAGAGCACCCGCCCCAAGAAAAAGAGCAAGGAGGAGAAGCGCAAGGAGCGTGAGGACAGGGCCAAGCAGGGCACCAGCAGCGGCGAGCGCCGGAAACGCCAGCGCATCAACAAGGAGCGCGTGGACATCAACGCGGCGGCCAATCAGCAGCCCAGCCCGCGCAACGGCGGAGGCAACAATGCCGGAAATGCCGCGGCCGGCAAGAAGAGCAAGAGCCGCAAGCGCAGCCAGAAACCGCTGGAGGTGAACGAGGAGGACGTGGCACGCCAGGTGAAAGAGACGCTTGCACGCCTCACCAGCAAGCAGAGCCAGACCAAGAAAGGCGCCAAATACCGCAAGGAGAAGCGCGAGGCCGTGCAGGAGAAGCTCTCGGCCGAGGCCAAGGCCGAGCGCAAGGAGAGCAAGATACTGAAGCTAACGGAGTTTGTTACCGTGTCCGAGCTGGCCACGATGATGAACGTCGGCGTCACCCAGGTTATCTCCACGCTGATGAGCATCGGCGTGATGGCTTCCATCAACCAGCGTCTCGATGCCGAGACCATCAACCTCGTGGCTGACGAGTTCGGCTTCAAGACCGAATACGTGAGCGCCGAGGTGCAGGAGGCCGTGAGCGTGGAGGAGGACGATGAGAGCGACCTGCTGCCGCGTGCGCCGATTGTGACCGTCATGGGCCACGTGGACCACGGCAAGACTTCACTGCTCGACCACATCCGAAGCACCAATGTCATTGCCGGCGAGGCCGGCGGCATCACCCAGCACATCGGCGCCTACAACGTGACGCTGGCCAACGGCCGCAAGATCACGTTCCTCGACACGCCGGGCCACGAAGCTTTCACGGCCATGCGTGCCCGCGGTGCCCAGGTCACCGACATTGCCATCATCATCGTCGCTGCCGACGACTCCGTGATGCCCACCACCAAGGAGGCCATCGCCCATGCCCAGGCAGCCGGCGTGCCCATGGTGTTTGCCATCAACAAGATAGACAAGCCGGGGGCCAACCCCGACAAGATACGCGAGGACCTGTCGCAGATGAATCTGCTCGTCGAGGAATGGGGCGGCAAGTACCAGTGCCAGGAAATCAGCGCCAAAAAAGGCATCGGCGTGGACGAGTTGCTGGAGAAAGTTCTGCTCGAAGCCGACATGCTCGACCTCAAGGCCAACCCCAACCGCAAGGCCACGGGTACCATCATCGAGAGCTCGCTCGACAAGGGACGCGGCTATGTGAGCACTGTTCTCGTGAGCAACGGCACGCTGCGCGTGGGCGACTACGTGATTGCCGGTACCTGCTGGGGCCGCATCAAGGCCATGTTCAACGAGCGCAACCAGCGCATGGACGAGGCCCGTCCCTCCGAGCCCTGCATCATTTTGGGTCTCAACGGCGCGCCCACGGCCGGCGACCAGTTCCATGTACTCGACACCGAACAGGAGGTACGCGACATCGCCAACAAGCGCGAACAGCTGCAGCGCGAGCAGAGTCTGCGCACGCAGACCCGCCTGACGCTGAGCGACATCTCCCACCGCATTGCCCGCGGAGAGTTCCACGAACTCAACATCATCGTCAAGGGCGATACCGACGGCTCCATCGAGGCGCTGAGCGATTCGTTCATCAAGCTCTCCACGGAGAAAGTACAGGTCAACGTCATCTACAAGGCCGTGGGCCAAATCTCCGAGAGCGACGTCACGCTGGCCGATGCCTCCGACGCCATCATCGTGGGCTTCCAGGTGCGTCCGTCGGCTGCCGCACGCAAGTTGGCCGATGCCGACGGGGTGGACATCAACACCTACTCGGTCATCTACGACGCGCTCGACGACGTGAAGGCCGCCATGGTGGGCATGCTCGACAAGGTGAAGAAAGAGATTGTCACCGGTCAGGTCGAGGTGAAGCAGGTCTACAAGATTTCCAAGGTGGGCACCGTGGCCGGCGGTCTCGTCACCGAAGGCAAGGTGCACAACAAGGACAAGGCCCGCGTGGTGCGCGACGGCATCGTGGTGCACACGGCTCCCATCGCTGCCCTGAAGCGTTACAAGGACGACGTGAAGGAGGTGGTGACCGGACTGGAATGCGGTCTTTCGCTCGTCAACTACAACGACATCCAGGCCGGCGACATCCTCGAAACCTTCACCGAAATCGAGGTGGAGCAGAAGCTCTGACGGCCCGCGTCGCTGCCGCCGCGCCGCCATGGCCCCGCCACGACGGCGTAACGGCGCTGCGATTGCGGCGTAATCGCGCTGCGTCTGCGGCCTTTTCGCGACGCCTTTACGGCGTAAAGGCAACGCCCCCGCGGGCTTGCCACCCTGCGGCCGCAGCCCGGCCCAACCAGCCCCACGGATTGGCGCGGTGGTGAATCTGTTTGGTTCATGCCGTGAATCAACTTGATTTGCGCAAAGAATCAGTTTGGTTCACGTCATGAATCAAATTGTTTTATGCGCGCATAGATAACAAATGTGACTGCAAACATTGTGGCATGGTCATTGCCCG
Organism: Hallella seregens ATCC 51272; assembly: GCF_000518545.1. Taxonomy (GTDB): domain Bacteria; phylum Bacteroidota; class Bacteroidia; order Bacteroidales; family Bacteroidaceae; genus Prevotella; species Prevotella seregens. The sequence goes on along the minus strand of NZ_JADU01000039.1, from coordinate 13,411 downwards.
ACCATGATTAGATATGGAAACAAAGCAAAAAGATACAGAGAAAAACGGATATGTCAGGCAGGTGGCAGAGCGCAAATACGAGTTCGGCTTCACCACCGACGTCGAGACCGACGTCATTCCCAAGGGCCTGAACGAGGATGTCGTGCGGCTCATCTCCCGCAAGAAGGGCGAGCCCGACTGGCTGCTGGAGTTCCGGCTGGAGGCCTACCGCTACTGGAAGACGCTCTCCATGCCCACTTGGGGACACGTGCACGTGCCCGAAATCGACTTTCAAGGCATCTCCTACTATGCCGACCCCCTGGCCAAGAAGCCCCAGAACAAGGAGATAGACCCCGAGCTGGAGAAGACCTTCGACAAGCTCGGCATCCCCCTCGAGGAGCGGCTGGCCCTGAGCGGAACGGCTGTGGATGCCATCATGGACTCGGTGTCGGTGAAGACCACGTTCAAGAAACAGCTGGCCGAACGGGGTGTTATCTTCTCGTCCATCGGCGAGGCCGTGAAAGACCATTCCGAACTGGTGCGCCGGTATCTGGGCAGCGTGGTGCCTTTCCGCGACAACTTCACGGCCGCCCTCAACTCGGCCGTGTTCAGTGACGGCTCGTTTGTCTACATCCCCAAGGGCGTGCGCTGCCCCATGGAGCTGAGCAGCTACTTCCGTATCAACGCCCGCAACACCGGCCAGTTCGAGCGCACGCTTATCGTGGCCGACGACAACGCCTATGTGTCCTACCTCGAAGGCTGCACCGCCCCCATGCGCGACGAGAACCAGCTGCACGCCGCCGTGGTGGAAATCGTGGTGATGGACAATGCCGAGGTGAAGTATTCCACCGTGCAGAACTGGTATCCTGGCGACGAGCAGGGCCGTGGCGGCGTGCTCAACCTGGTGACCAAGCGCGGCGACTGCCGGGGCGTGAACTCCAAACTCTCGTGGACACAGGTGGAGACGGGCTCGGCCATCACGTGGAAATATCCCAGTTGCGTGCTCCGCGGCGACGGCTCGCAGGCCGAGTTCTACAGTGTGGCCGTGACCAATCATTACCAGGAAGCCGACACCGGCACCAAGATGATACACATGGGCAAGAACACCAAGTCGACCATTATTTCCAAGGGCATCTCGGCCGGCCACAGCCAGAACTCCTACCGGGGACTGGTGCGTGCCACGCCCAACGCCGACAACGCGCGCAACTACAGCTCGTGCGACTCGCTGCTGCTGGGCTCTGAATGCGGCGCCCACACTTTCCCCTACATGGACATTCACAAAGACACGGCCGTGGTGGAACACGAGGCTACGACCTCGAAAATCTCGGAAGACCAGCTCTTCTACTGCAACCAGCGCGGCATTCCCACCGAGGATGCCGTGGGCCTCATCGTCAACGGCTATGCCAAGGACGTGCTCAACAAACTCCCGATGGAGTTTGCCGTCGAGGCGCAGAAGCTGTTGTCGGTGTCGCTGGAGGGAACGGTCGGGTAATTCATAATTCAAAATTCACAATTCAAAATTCATCTTTCTGTATCCGCAATGATGTTAGAGGTTAGAAATTTGCATGCCACAATAGCTGGCAAAGAGATACTCAAGGGCATCGACCTGACCGTGAACGACGGCGAGGTGCACGCCATCATGGGCCCCAACGGCTCGGGCAAGTCCACGCTGAGCGCGGTGCTCACGGGCAATCCGCTGTACACCGTCACTGAGGGCACGGCCCTGTTCAACGGCAAGAACCTGCTCGAACTGAAACCCGAGGAGCGTGCCTGCGAGGGCTTGTTCCTCTCGTTTCAGTATCCCGTGGAGATTCCCGGCGTATCGATGGTCAACTTTATGAAGGCCGCCGTCAACGCCCGTCGCAAGTATCACGGCCTGGAGCCGCTCAATGCGGCCGACTTCCTGAAGCTGATGAAAGAGAAGCGCGAAATTGTCGAGCTCGACGCCAAGCTCTCGCGTCGGTCGGTGAACGAGGGCTTCTCGGGCGGCGAGAAGAAGCGCAACGAGATATTCCAGATGGCCATGCTCAACCCCACGCTCAGCATTCTCGACGAAACCGACTCTGGATTGGACGTAGATGCCATGCGCATCGTGGCCGACGGGGTAAACAAACTCTTCACCCCGGAGAAGTCGATTATCGTCATTACTCACTACGATCGGCTGCTCGACATGATTAAGCCCTCGGTGGTTCACGTGCTCTACAACGGCCGCATCGTGCGCACCGACGGCCCCGAGCTGGCCAAAGAGATAGAAAAACGAGGGTACGACTGGATTAAAGAGGAGGCCGACGCCAAGTTCGGGAAGTGAGTCTTGAAGTGGGGGGACTGATGGGGGCAGGGAGTTAAGGAGTGAGGACAAATGCTTCTTGGCCTCTCTGTCTCCCTAACTCCATCACTCCTTAACTCCCTAACTACATCACTCCCAAACTCCAAAATAGGAAAGAATGAACAGCGAGAAACAATACATAGACCTTTATGGTCAGGCCCGGCAGGTGCTCTTCGACCACTCGGCCGCCGTGCTCAATGCCGTGCGCGACCGGGCTTTCGAGGATTTCAAGGCGCAGGGGCTGCCCACCCGCAAGGTGGAACGCTACAAGTACACCGACATGCAGCAGCTGTTTGCACCCGACTACGGGCTCAACCTGAACCGCATCGAGATTCCCATCAACCCCTACAAGGCTTTCAGCTGCAGCGTGCCCAACCTGAGCACCTCGCTCTACTTCGTCGTCAACGACGAGTTCTACCGCAAGCAGCAGCCCAAGACCTCGCTGCCCGAGGGCGTCATTGTGGGCAGCTTGAGGGAGGCGGCTGAGAAAAATCCCGGTTTCATCGAGAAATATTATGCCCGTCTGGCCCGCACCGGCGAGGATGGCGTGACGGCCCTCAACACCATGCTGGCCCAGGACGGACTGCTCGTTTACGTGCCGCGCAACGTCAGGGTGGAGCGCGCCATACAGGTGGTCAACATCCTGCGGTCCGACGTAGACCTGATGGTGAACCGCCGCGTGCTCATCGTGATGGAGGAGGGGGCCGAGGCCAAGCTGCTTTTCTGCGACGACTCGGCCGACGACCGCCACTTCCTCGGTACGCAGGTCATCGAGGCTTATGTGGGTGAGAACGCCGGACTGGACCTCTATTGCCTGGAGGAGACGCATGCCAAGAACGTGCGTGTGTCCAACGTCTACATCGAGCAGCAGGCCCACAGCCGCGTGAACCACAACGTCATCACTCTGCACAATGGCGTGACAAGGAACAAGCTCGACCTGGTGTTCAAGGGCGAAGGAGCCGAGTGTTGGTGCAACGGCTGCGTCATTGCCGACAAGGAACAACGCGTGGACAACAACACGTTGATTGACCATCGGGTGGGCTGCTGCGACTCGCACGAGCTCTATAAATACGTGCTTGACGACAAGGCTGTGGGTGCTTTCGCCGGACTGGTGCTGGTGCGCAAGGACGCGCAGAAGACCACTTCGCAGGAGACCAACCAGAATCTCTGCATGACGCGCACGGCGCACATGTACACGCAGCCCATGCTCGAGATCTATGCAGACGACGTAAAGTGTGCCCATGGCTCCACTGTGGGCCAGCTTAACGATGCCGCCCTCTTCTATATGCAGCAGCGCGGCATCGACCAGCACGAGGCCAAACTGCTGCTCGAATTTGCTTTTGTGGGCGAAGTCATCGACCAAATCAAGCTCGAGCCCCTGCGCGAACGTCTCCATCACCTCGTGGAAAAACGCTTCCGTGGCGAGCTCAACAAGTGCGAGGGGTGCAGAATGTGTTTGTAATTCAAAATTCAGAATGCAAAATTCAAAATGGGCTCGCGCGACGTTGACAAGCCATATCCTTTCGTTCGGCAGTTTGTACGTCGCACCATCCCATTTTGAATTTGGAATGATGACTTTATAATCACTCTGTTTTTCCCCTTTCGCCCATCTAATTTTGAATTTTGAATGATGAATTTTGAATTGCCAACGGTCTCTGTATTGCTTTGTCGCTCGTCTAATTTTGAATTTTGAATGATGACTTTTGAATAGCCAACGGTCTCTATATTGCTTTGCCGTCCGTTTAATTTTGAATTTTGAATTATGAATTTTGAATTGCTAAGGCTTTCCTTTCCCATCCTCTCCCGCACCATCTACGACCGTCCGCTGGTCTATCTCGACAATGCGGCCACCACGCAGAAACCGCTGTGCGTGCTCGATGCCATGCGCGAGGAATACCTCAATGTCAATGCCAACGTGCACCGTGGCGTGCATTGGATGAGCCAGCAGGCCACCGAATTGCATGAGCAGGCGCGCGAGACGGTGCGCCGTTTTCTCCATGCGGCCGGTACCACCGAGATAGTCTTTACCCGCGGCACCACCGAAGGCCTCAACCTTGTGGCCAGCAGTTACGGCGAGGCTTTCATGGAAGAGGGCGACGAAGTGATAGTCTCCATCATGGAACACCACTCCAATATTGTGCCCTGGCAGCTGTTGGGGCGCCGCAAGGGCACCGTGCTCAAGGTGATTCCCATGACCGACGATGGCGTACTCGACCTCGAAGCCTACGAGCGTCTCTTCACGCCGAAGACCAAAATAGTGAGCATAGCCCATGTGAGCAACGTGCTCGGCACGGTGAATCCGGTGAAAGAGATGGTGCGCATCGCCCATGCCCACGGTGTGCCCGTAGTGGTCGACGGGGCGCAGAGTGCCCCCCATTTCGCAGTGGATGTGCAGGATATTGACTGCGACTTCTTCGTTTTCAGTGGCCATAAGGTCTATGGCCCCACGGGCATCGGCGTGCTTTATGGCAAGGAAGCATGGCTCGACAGGCTGCCGCCTTATCAGGGCGGCGGGGAGATGATTGGGCGCGTGAGCTTTGAAGAGACCACTTTCGAGCGGCCGCCACTGAAGTTTGAGGCCGGTACACCCGACTATGTGGCCACCCACGGACTGGCCGTGGCACTCGACTATGTGTCTGAACTGGGTCTCGACAACATAGCCGCCCACGAGCGCAGTCTGGCCCGCTATGCCCTCGAAAGGCTCCATTCCATCGAGAATATCCATATCTATGGCCCTCGGTCGAGAGAGGCTGTGATAAGTTTCAACGTGGGCAACATCCATCACATGGACATGGGTACGCTGCTCGACCGCCTCGGCATCGCCGTGCGCACCGGCCATCACTGTGCCCAGCCGCTCATGGACCGTTTGGGAGTGTCCGGTACGGTTCGCGCCTCTTTCGCCCTCTACAACACCCGTGACGAGGTTGACGCGCTTGTCGCCGGCATCGAACGGGTGAGCAAGATGTTCTGACCATGCTTGCTCCACACTTTTATCCCCATTTCATCGAGGCTGGCTGCGATGAGGCCGGGCGCGGATGTCTGGCCGGAAGCGTGTATGCTGCGGCCGTCATCCTGCCCTCCGACTACGACAATCCGGAGCTCAACGACTCCAAAAAGCTCTCACCGCACAGGCGCATGGCCCTGCGCGAGCAGATCGAGCGCGAGGCTTTGAGCTGGGCCATTGGCGTGGTGACTCCCGATGAAATCGATGAAATCAATATCCTGCATGCCAGCTTTCTGGCCATGCACCGGGCCATAGACCAGCTCGATGTACGCCCCGAGGCCCTGATTATCGACGGCAATCGCTTCGACCCCTACAAGCCTTCCGAGGGGCAGCCCGCCGGCGGCCGTCGCCGGCGAATCCCCGTGCGCCCCGACGATCCGGGGGTGTTGCCCCACACCTGCATGGTAAAAGGCGACGGTCGCTTCCAAGCCATCGCCGCCGCCAGCATCCTGGCCAAGACGTATCGCGACGACTACATGGATATATTGGCCGGACAATACCCCGTGTACGACTGGCAGCAGAACAAGGGCTACCCTACCGCCCGGCATCGTGAGGCCATTGCGAGGTACGGAATCAGCCCATTCCATCGCCGCAGCTTCCGCCTGTTGCCCTTGGACGAACCGGAGATTGACTTTGGAACGGAGGGCACGGATGGGTGAGTTGAGGACGAAGCCGCAGCTCGTGCCCGCGCCGGTACGCTCGCGTGGTTTGGTCGTATTTTGTAACGGTGATATTGGCCGCAGCTCGTGCCCGCGCCGGTACGCTCGCACATCGGCGGCTGGCTGGCCCTGATTCGGCTGCTGGCCGACGGGCACGGACATTCCGTGAGGGAACTGGCAACCGCCATGGGCACCTCCACGCGCAACTTCTATTATGCGTTGGAAGCCCTCGGACAGGCGGGCATCAACCTGTTGCACCGCGGCCGGAGCTATGCCCTCGACCCTCGGTCGCCCTTTTGGAACGACCTCGCGGGCTGCGTGGATTTCACCCATGACGAGGCAGCCTATCTGCACCGGCTGCTCATCGCCTCGGCCGATCCTCATGCACTGGCCGACGGCGCACGCAGCAAGCTCGAACGGTTCTACGATCTGCCCACCGACGAGGGGGCGCGGCTGCACCACCAACAGTTTGTCAATACCGAACAGCTGGAGCGGGCCATGGCCATGCGCAGGGTCGTCATCCTGCACGGCTATGCCTCGCCCCACAGCCGGAGCATCGCCGATCGGGTGGTCGAGCCTTTCCTTTTTCAAGGCGACAAGGCCGACGTGCGGGCCTATGAAATTAAGAGTCATCAGAACAAAACATTCAAGATAGCCCGCATTGGGCAGGTGGAGGTGGTGGACACGCCGTGGTTCAACGAGGCGTCCCACCGCGAAGTGTTTACCGATCTCTTTATGTTCAGCGGCGAAGAACGCCATGCCGTGAGCCTGAGACTCAGTCTGCTGGCCTATCGGCTGCTGCTTGAGGAGTACCCGCAGGCGGCCTCGCAAACCGTGCAGGAGGACGCGCACCATTGGCGGCTCGACACCGATGTGGCCAGCTACGTGGGCATAATCGCGGTTTGTTCTCGGCCTGTTCGACGAGATAGAAGTGGTTGCCGGCGACGGGCTGCGCGACTATTTGCACAAGCGTATTGCCCGAATGACGGCCAATTTGTAGGCAGAAATCGCCTTTTTGAGAGACAATTTGCTATATATTGTTACTTTTTTCAGCCAAATTGTAAGATTCCCTCATGAATATTTGCACGTTTCATTAAGATTAATTAATTTTGTACCCACATTATTAATAATTCATAATCATTTAAAAAAGAGAGAATTTATGGTTAAGAGACTTACAATGATTTTGGCCGGACTATTCCTTTCGATAGGAATGGCCTTGGCACAGTCACAGGTGTCTGGTACCGTTGTCGACGAGAACGGAGACCCTGTAGTCGGGGCCGCAGTAAGGGTGGCCGGCACGAAGACCGGCACGGTGACCGATGTGGACGGCAAGTTCTCCATCTCTGCACCCAGCGATTCACGCTTGGAAATCTCATACATTGGTATGCAACAGAAGACGGTGAAGGCTGGACGCAATATTAGAGTGTCGCTGTTGCCCGACAACCAGCAGCTCGACGAGGTGATGGTCGTGGCCTACGGAACGCAGAAAAAGTCGTCGTTCACGGGAGCGGCCTCGACGTTCAAGTCCGATAATCTGGAGAAGCTCCAGGTGTCGAACGTGTCGAAAGCCCTCGAAGGTACCGTGGCCGGCGTGACGATTGCCTCAGAATCGGGTACGCCGGGTTCGTCTGCCAAGATTCTTGTGCGTGGTATCGGCTCGATTTCCAGCAGCCAGAGCCCGCTCATCGTGGTGGACGGTGTGCCTTATGAGGGCTCGCTCAACTCGCTGTCGTCACAGGATATTGAGACCATGACCGTGCTGAAAGACGCTGCCGCCAACTCCATGTATGGTGCACGCGGTGCCAACGGTGTGATTATCATCACCACCAAGGGCAGCAAGGCCGGCAAGGCCAAGGTGACTTTCGACGCCCGCCTTGGTATCAACGCGCGTGGTGTGGGCAACTACGACATCATCAGCGACCCCGGCGAGTACTACGAGATGATGTTCGAGGCCTACCGTAACAGCCTCATCTCAGAGCGGGGATACGCTGGTGCCAACGACTACGCCGCCAAGCACCTCATCTCGGACAACCTGAAGTATAATATATATAAAGGTATAGCCGACGATCAAATCATCAATCCGCTCACCGGCAAGCTCAATCCCAACGCCACGCAGCGCAAGTGGACGGACGACTGGACGAAAGATCCGTTCAGGAACGGCGTGCGACAGGAGTACAATGTGAACGTGACTGGCGGCACGGAAAAGACCCAAGCCTATCTCTCGGCCGGCTATCTGAACGACGAGGGCTACATGCCCGGCTCGGGTTTCGAGCGTGCCAGCACCCGTGTCAAGGTGGACCAGCAAATCAATGACCATATCAAGGTGGGTGGAAACCTGGCCTATGCCAAGACCAACATGCGCCAGTTTGCCGACCAGGAGGGTTCCAACTACTCCAATATCTTCCAGTTCTCGCAGGGCATCGCCCCTATCTACCCCATCCATCTCTATGACAAGGATGGCGGATTGATGTACGATGAGGACGGCAACCGCCGTTACGACTTCGGTACGGAATACGTGCGCCCCTACGCTTCGGAGGCCAACCCGCTGGCCGTGGCCGAAGCCAACATCAACAAAAACGTGCGTGACAACCTGTCTTCGCGCGGATACTTCGAGGCAAAGTTCCTCAACGACTTTACGTTCACGCTGAATGTAGCCTACGATGTGTTCAACGAGAACCAGGTAAACTTTGCCACACCTATCGGCGGCGACGCCAAGGGCGTGGGCGGCCGCGGTTATAGGTATGCCACTCGCAGGGGTGCTTTCAATGCCAACCAGATTCTGGACTGGCGCCATTTGTTCGACAAGCACGAAGTTCACTTGATGGGCGTGCATGAGAACAAGAAGGATAAGTACAACTATTTCTACGGTCACATGACGCAGTTTGCCGACTTTACCAATCCCGAGTTTGCCAACGCGGCCCAGTATCAGGAGCTCAACAGCTACATGAACGAGTATGCTCTCGAAGGTTACCTGCTCAAAGGGGAGTACAGCTATGTGGACCGCTACTACTTGACGGCCAGCATTCGCCGCGATGGCAGCTCGCGCTTCGGCAAGGATGTGCGCTGGGGCACGTTCTGGGCCTTGGGTGGTGCATGGCGCATCAGCGAGGAGCCTTGGTTTGCCGGCCTGAAGAAACAGGTGAGCAACCTGAAACTTAAGGCCAGCTATGGCACGCAGGGTAACGACAAAATCCTCGACGAGAACGAGAATGACATTACCCATGCTTACCACGATCAGTACTCGGTGGACCGCGTGAACGGCTATCCCGCATTCTCCAAGACGCTGCGCGGCAACAAGTCGCTCACGTGGGAGAAGCAGGCTATGTTCAATGCGGGCTTCGAGCTGGGCCTTTACAGCCGCGTGAACGTAAACTTCGACTTCTTTGTCAAGAACAACAACGACATGCTTTTCAGGAGTCCGCTCGCCGCTTCCGAGGGAACGCCGTCTTTCGTATGGCGCAACGAGGTGAACATGCGCAACGTGGGCTTCGAGGTGGATGCCAATGCAGACATCATCAAGAACAGCACCGTGGTGTGGAATGTAAACCTGAACTTCACGCACTACAAGAACAAACTCACCAAGCTTCCCGATTCCAAGGCAGGAGAAGAATTCAAAGATGGTTTCGAGCGCGGCTACTATTGGTGGAAGAAAGGCAGCAGCATCTACAACTGGTCGGGCTATGAATACCTGGGTGTAGACCCCAAGACAGGCAAACCCCAGTACAACAAGTACACACCAGACGGCAAGGGAGGGAAGACGGTGAGCGTCGTCAACAACTCGTCTGAAGCCACTGTTGTGAACCTGAACAAGAGTGCCATCCCCGACCTCACCGGCGGTTTGGGCACCACGGTACAGGCCTATGGCTTCGACCTCTCCGTGCAGACGGCCTTCCAGCTCGGCGGGTGGGTGCGCGACAACTTCTATTCCATGCTCATGAACACGGGTATAGATGGTACCAACTTCCACAAGGACATGTTCAACCGCTGGACACCTACCCATACCGATACTAATATCCCGGCCCTGAACTATGGTGTACAGAATGCCCGCATCGACGGTATATCCGACTTCTTCCTTATCAAAGGCTCTTACCTGAGCCTGCGCAACGTGACACTGGGCTATACCATTCCGAAAGACATTACCGGCCGTTGGGGCATCAGCCAGCTGCGCGTCTATTTTGCCGGAGACAACATGGGCTTCATCTCCAAGCGTAAGGGCTTCGATCCGCGGCAGAGCTTCTCCGGCGACAATGGCTATCATTATTCGCCCATCAGCACCTACTCGTTTGGACTTAACCTGACGTTCTAACCATTCATAACATTGCATCAAATGAAAATATTCAAATATTTAGCAGTGGGTCTGCTCCTCGTGGCAGGACTCAACTCCTGCGGCAGCGACTACCTCAATACGCAGGACAGGGAACATCTCGACCCGGATGCTGCCGGTAAGGCCGCCGGACACAATCCCAACGTCTTCTTGAACGGCATCTGGTCATGGCTCATCACCTTTGATACGCAGAAAGCTGGCGAGAAAGCAGCGCACGACGACTTCAGCTATATGTCCGTGCTTCATGCCACCGACATGATGGGAGTGGACATTGCAGCCGGCGCCCTCCACTGGTTCCGCTTCGACTATGGCTTCGACAACCGTATGTACAACTATCGCCGCACGGCCGTGGACTGGAACACTTTCTACACGGTTGTTGCCAAGGCCAACGAAATCATCTCGCTCTATCCCGCGGGCAGGGAGCTCACTGCCGGCGAGAAGGCCCTGCTGGGCCAGGCCCAGGCCATGCGCGGAATGGCCTACTATTATCTCATCCAGCTCTATCAGGATCCTGTGACCACTGCCGGCACGGTGAACAGCGAGGCCAAGGGCGTGCCCTTGATATACACCGCAGCCGACGGCTACTCCGAGGAGGAGATGGCCAAGTACAAGAGCCGCAACACCCTCAAGGAAGTCTATGCACGGATTGAAAAGGACCTCACGGCGGCTGTGAGCAATTTGGACGGTTACACCCGCCCCAGCAAGAACTATGTGGACCAGCACGTGGCCAACGGTCTGCTGGCCCGTTACTACCTGCTCTCGCAGCAATGGCAGAAGGCTGCCGATGCCGCCAATGCCGCCCGTCAGGGTTATGTCATCATGGACAATACCGGTTTGCACGATGGTTTCATGAACATCGCGAACAAAGAGTGGATGTGGGGCTTCGATCAGAACACGGAGACACAGACGACCTATGCCTCGTTCTTCTCGCATATTTCCAATTTGTCTCCGGGTTATAGCGGCATGGGCTACAATACCAACCTCATCGACGCCAACCTTTACAACCAGATTTCCAGCACCGATTACCGCAAGAGCCTCTTCAACGGCCCCGAGGGCAATGACAACCAGGCCAATGCCGGCGCGAAGATGCCCTATGCCAACCTGAAGTTTGGCTGGGACGGTAAGTGGACCATGGACTATCCTTACATGCGTGCCGCCGAGATGGTGCTCATCGAGGCCGAGGCCTACGCCCGCTTGGGACAGAACGACAAGGCCGCCCAGGTGCTTGCCGTGCTCATGGCCAATCGCCAGCCCGACTGGAAGAAGGCTTCCGTGAGTGTAGACGACGTGTTGCTGCAGCGCCGCATTGAGCTTTGGGGCGAGGGCTTCAGCTACTTCGACCTGAAGCGCACCGGCAGAGGCATCGACCGTACCTACCAGGGAACCAACCACTTTACGGGCTATATCTTTGCCGTTCCTGCCCACGATGTCAAGTGGACTTACCAGATTCCACGCCGTGAGATGCAGGAGAACAAGCTGATTAAGGCAGAAGATCAGAACCCATAAACCATTAAACAGGAGAATATCATGATGAAGAATATATTGAAACTGATGATTCCATGCCTCGCTGCAGTGGCTGTCCTTGCCAGCTGCAACGACGAAATGGACGACAAGAGCGCCATCGACGCCAATTATGTTGTGGCTACCAAGCCCACGGTGGGCCTCTCTTCGCTGAAGGCTTTGAGCTTTTCCAAGCTGTCGGCAGAGGCTACGGTGAGCGACACCCTGCAGGTTTCGGAGGTGGGTGTACAGTTCTCTACCACTCAGGATTTCAGCGGGACGGTTACCTCCGTGGCCAATGACAAGCTGGCCACAGCCTTTACCGCCGCCCTGTCCAACTGTACCGAACTCACCACTTACTATGCCCGCAGCTATGCCGTGTTGGGCGATGGCAGCATGGTTGTCAGCGAGACGCAGACGGTCACCACGCCCGCCTCTCCCTCTTATGACCTCAACGGCACCTACACCTGCACCCAGTATGGCATGGGCGACGACGGCAACTTCGCTGTCGACGGCGATCCTTACGAGGTGACGGTGGCCTTTACCGAGGGCAGTACCACGGTCGTGACCCTGACCAATCTGTTTGGTGGCGGCAAGACCGTGACCGGCACTTACGACGCCAAGGCCGGCACCGTCACCGTACCTACCAACCAAGTGGTTATGGTTCACCAGAAGTATGGCGACGTGCAGATGAAGGCCCAGAACGAAGATGCCAGCGGTTATATCGACCAAGTGACGTTCACGTTCACCTCCAAGGGCGGCTTGCTGAAGTCGAGCCTTTGGTCTGCCGAGGCCGCTGCCGGCTCATTCGGAGTCTATTATGTGTCCATGACGCATAACGACTAAGGTCGACCTCATTCTCCCATCCGGAAGCCCGGAACAGCGCAGGAGTCCATCCCCTGCCTGTTCCGGGCTTCTTGCGTTTGGATCGGTTAGCTTTCATGCGCTTTCCCATGGCCCATGCGGCTATGTTTTGCCGTCTCTCCGAAATGCACAACGGCCAGACATGCAGAAAGCTGCACGGTGTTCTTGTTCGGAACCATCCGTGCAGCTTTCTGCATGATGTGTTGTTGTCTTTGCGGGGAACCCCTCGCCTTGTTTTGAAAGAGCCGTAAACGCATGGTCTTTACGGCGTTTTGGCGCGGCCCTTACGGCGTAATGGTGGGTCGGTTACGGCGTAGAGGTTGGGCCGTTCCGCCGCCAAGACGTGGCCTTACCCTGCAATTTCCCAGCCGTCGATGCAGCGTTTCTGCTTGGAGAAGTTCACTCCGATGCGGAAGACGCGCCTTTTGTCCATGGCAAACGGTCGGGCATATCCCCTGGTTTCTATCTGTTGGAGGGCCTGTTGTGGCGTTCCGTCGAGCTTGAACTCCAGGATGTAGACGTAGTCCGGGGTTTCGATCACCATGTCCATGCGGCCTCCGCTGGTGGGCCTTTCCACCTTGGTGTAGAAGCCCATCATCTTCATGACGAGGTAGAAAACGTTCTGGAAGTAGAGTTCGGAGTCGCCCACAATCTTGTAGTCGGTGTCGGCGAACATGGTTTCCATGCGCTGCATGAACTGTTCGGGCCGTCCCTGCCTCACGTCCTGCACGAACTTGGCGATGCTGAACACCGAC
>NZ_JADU01000038.1 GCF_000518545.1 Hallella seregens ATCC 51272 | reverse complement strand
CTGCCATAATCGTGAGGAATAAGACGAAAAGAATGAAAACTATTGTCTGAACAGACAACTATTAGAAAAGAAAAACGGAGAAAGTTTCGTCTTTCTCCGTAGATAGTATTACCTTTGCAATAGGTTATTCGAGTTATGCAAAGCGTTGTGTGTCATTGCAGAAGATAGGTCGCTAAATCATTACCTGCTGAAAATCATAACTCACAAGGCTGTTCATAGCCAATTACTTAGACCTAAATGATAGATTTTTTGAGAAAAAAATGATGAGTTATTTGCTAAATTCTACCCATGAAAACATCAACTTATGTGCCGATTTGTTTTGCAGAACAAAAAGATAACACCAAATGATTGCTCTTTTGGTGTTTATAGGTGACTACATAGTAGAATAGGGTAGAACCACTTTTTCTCAATAGGAAAAACGGTATTTTGTTATAACTTTATTTGTTTCATGATGGAATTAACTAACTCGTCAGACATGATGTCAGCCAAGTCTTTTAGTGACTTTGCATTTTTAATTTTTATAGCAACCTCACTATTTCCATCTTTTGGAACGTAATCTGAGACATTTATATCAGATAATAGTTCTGAATATTGTGACATATAAAATTCGTTCATATAATTATATTTTTAAAAGTTGTAATAATTGTCTAAGAATTGATGATTTTTCTTGGCATCAAAGTAATTTTTTCTTTTCATCCAAATAATACCATCCCCTTTGGAAATAACCATCACGTCAACTGGACCGCCAACGGTCTCTTGGTCGTAACTTACTTTCCTTTTGAGTGATGTAAGTGTTATAAGGCTTTCTGCGAAATCAGCCAAGTCTTCTTTTTCTAAGGTTCCAACAGAGTTTATAAATGGGGTTGTATATTCTTTCAGTTGAATGGTTCTGCTTAATTGCAAGAACTCTTTTCGGAATGGAGTTATATCGAGCTCCTTTATCTGCTTTGCAAGAGAATCGTTTGATGAAGATATGATAGACGCTAAAGCATTTTTCATTTTTGTAAAGGTCTGTTCTAAACTACTCAAATACACATTCTGCATCTTTGGGGAAACTCCATCAAGTATTGTTCGCATTACATCAGTTTGGGCAAATGGACAAATACCAGAATAGTTGTTTTTATCTATTCGAGAAGATTTCTTAACACTTTTGGCTAAAAGTCCGTCTATCACATTACCTACGGTACAATTGAAAACAGAGGGAAATACTTCTGATGAGCCATAACCTGCAAATACTAGTCCCGTTGTCCCTAAAGGAACTACGTCATGTGTAAATACAGCTTCTGTTGCATTTTCCAAACGAGAAAAGGAAATAGGTATATTTTCTTTTTGGAATTTACGGAATTCTTCTTTAATATCTTCTTGAACCAGTGATTTGAAAAAGCCTACCGTTTTCTGTGTAAAACCACCTAATAGTTTTTGGCTTTTCTTTTGTTCTAAATTGCTAAGCATATAATCTGCTTTCTCTGGTTCTTTTTTGCAAATCTCTAATAGTTGTCCCAGAAACTCTTTCACGGAAAACCTTAAATATTCATTAGCTTCTGAATCCGTACAATAATATTTTTTACGTTTAAGAAACTTCTGAAAATCATCAACGTATAATCTTATAGAATTAAATGATTTCTCTTTTAAAGACTGACGATACTCTTTTATGATAATCTCCCAAGGAGTTCCAATAAACTCTGCATTACCATATATGGCAATTGCAACAGGTTGGTATTTTGATAGGGCAAATAGCTTGTTCGCGCTATTCATAACTTTTCGCCCTCCACCCAATGTTGCTGCACTATCAGCTGCAATAGCAACAGCATGTTTATTTAAAACTCCAATAATTGCAGTCATGTTATTACAATCTTCATGGTTTGCTGCAAATTTAGGAAGTTTTTATCAATAAATCAACTTTCGTAATATAAATATTATTAAAGAAGTTTTTTAGTTATAAGAAAACAACTACTTGGCGTTTACGAGGATTTTTCTTGATATAAGATGGGTATCTTTGCTTTTAATTAAAGAGAATTTATATATTATAGGGTGCACTTCTAATTGGAAAGGGTGTAATATATAAGAGAGAGCGTTTATAGATTACGCTCCCTCCCTTTTTCATAACGATGCAATCGCGCAGTCTTTACGCCGTCATCGCAATGCCGTTACGCCGTAAAGAAAAGGCCTTTACGGCGTAACGGCGGGGCCACGACGGCCCCGTGGGCGCGCCTACCAGATGTGGGCGCGCTTGTTCTTGGGCAGGTACATCTTGTCGCCTTTCTTGATTTTGAAGGCCGTGTACCAGGCATCGATCTGGGGTAGGGCGGCGTTCACGCGCGCATAGTTGGGCGAGTGCACGTCAACGGTGAGCAGATACTTCACGTATTCGGGCGTGGCGTTCGAGGCCCACACGCGGGCCCAAGCCAGGAAGAACCGCTGCTCGGGGGTGAATCCGTCCTTCACGCCGATCGGATTCTGCTTCAGGGCGTTCTGTAGGGCGCGAAAGGCGATGTTCAGTCCGCCGTTGTCGCCGATGTTCTCGCCCAGTGTCTGCTGGCCGTTCACCTTGACGCCGGGCAGCACTTCGAACTGCGAGAAGTAGTCGGCCAGCGTCTTGGTGCGCGCGTCGAAGTTCTTCTTGTCCTGCGGCGTCCACCAGTTGCGCTGGTTTCCAGTCTTGTCAAACTGCGCGCCTTGGTCGTCGAAGCCGTGGCTCATCTCGTGACCGATGACGCCGCCGATGGCTCCATAGTTGGCCGCATCGTCGGCCTCGGGGTCGAAGAACGGCGGCTGCAGGATGGCTGCGGGGAAGCAAATTTCGTTGGTCGTGGGGTTGTAGTAGGCGTTGATGGTCTGCGGCGTCATGCCCCAGCGCGTTTTGTCCACCCTCTTGTTCACCGTGCGGCCGATGTAATCGTCGGTGGCCCAACGGCTGACGGCCTGCAGATTGGCATAGAGCGAGAGGCTGTCGGAAACCTGCAATCCGCTGTAGTCTTTCCATTTGTCGGGATAACCAATCTTGATGATGAAGCTGGCGAGCTTTTCCCTGGCCTGTGCCTTGGTCTCGGGACTCATCCATGTGGCCTCGTCGATGCGCTGGCCCAGGGCCGTCTGCAGGCTGTGCACCAGCTCGAGCATGCGCTTTTTGGAGCTCTCGGGGAAGTATTTCTCCACATAGAGCTTGCCGATGGCCTCGCCCAGCGTGCCGCTCACGAGGGTCACGGCGCGTTTCCAGCGCGGCCGATCCTGCTGGACACCGCTCCGCACCGAGCTGAGCTTGAAGGCTTCGGCGCGGAAAGCGTCGCTCAGTTGGCTTGACGCGCCGGCTATTACCTTGGCCTCGGCATAGGTCTTGAGGTCGTCGAGCGAGGCCTCGGCCAGTATCTTCTCCACCTCGTAGATGGGTTCGGGCTGGCTCACGTCCACCTGGTCGAAGGCGGGGAAGCCGCTGGCCAGGAACACGTTGCCCCAGTCGATGCCCGGAAACTGAGACAGGAGCTGCGCGTAGGACATCTTGTGGTAGTTGGCGTCAACGTCGCGCAGCTTCACCTCGTCGTAGCTGGCCTGGGCAATGCGCGTCTCGATGGCCAGCACGGTTTCCATCTTTTGCTGGGCCGTGGAGGCGTCGCAGCCAGTCATTTGGAAGAGTGTTTTCAGATAGTTTTTATAGGCATCGAGCACGCGTTTGTTCTGTCCTTCGGTGGTCAGATAGTAGTCGCGCGAGCCCAGTCCCAGCCCGCCCTGCGAGATGCTGACGATGTTCCAGTCGGCGTTGCGCATGTCGGCGCCGCAGCCCAGTCCGAACATCATCGTGGCTTCGCCGTTGCGGTCGAGCTGCGAGGTGACGAGCTGGTACTCGCGGCGGTCCTTGATGGCGGCAATCCTGTCGAGCGTGGGCTTGATGGGAGCCCAGCCCTCGCGGTTGAGGCGCGTGCTGTCCATCATGAGTTTGTAGAGTGAACCGATCTTCTGCCCGAGGGTGCCCTGCTGCTGCGGGGCGTCGGCATATTGCAGGATGAGCTCTTGGATACGGGTCTGGTTCAGTTCGTACAGGTCGGTGAAGGCTCCGTTGTCCGAGTGTTCGGCGTCGAGCGGGTGGGCCTTGAGCCAGCCGCCAGCGGCATAATGGTAGAAATCGTCGCCCGGACGCACCGAGGTGTCCAGGTTGTTCGGGTCGATGCCCGATGACAGGTTCTGGGCCATGGCTCCGGTTGCGGCGAGGGCCAGCCCCATCAGCATCATTCTTTTTTTCATGTGTATGGTTGTGTTAAATATAAATTCTTCGTGTCAGCCGGCGGTCAAGTGTCCGGATTGTGGCGGCAAAGAGCAGGCAGCCGGCCAGGCAGAGAGCCACGTTGAGGCCCACGGAGGGGATGGACTGCGTGAGAAGGAAGTCGTCGCCAAATGCCAACATGAGGGCGGTCGAGAGTGAGTTGTTGGCCACGTGCATCACGATGCCGGGCACCAGGCTGCCCGTGCGCACGTAGAGCCACCCCATGACGAGGCCCATGAGCGAGGCGCCGAACACCTGCACGGGGTTCATGTGCACCAGTCCGAAGATGAGGGCCGAGCCCACGATGGCCACCCACGGCCGCCGCGACAGGCGCAGCAACCCCTTGAGCACCACGCCACGGAACACGAGCTCCTCGCCGATGGGCCCGATGATGCTGATGGCCAGCGTGCCCAGCACGTTGTGCGAGAGCAGGGAAAACATGCCGGAGAGGTCGTCGTTCAGGTTCAGCAGTTCGCTGGCATAGGTCTCGGGCAGCGCGAAACCGATGGTCATCGCCACCGTGAGCAGACACAAGGCCAGGCGGTCGGCACGCGCGATGGGGCTCCAGCGGATGGCCGTCCACCGGCGTTTCAGGAGGAAGCGGATGACGAACACGTAGCCCAGCAGCACGGCCGCTGCGAGGAGCCAGGCCGAAACCTGCGCGTCACTGTGCCCGGCAATGGCATAATAGCCCAGCGCAAACGGCGCCACGACCAGCGCGCCGGCGATCTGCAACAGGAAAAACATCACAATGCCCCAGGCAATGCGCTTGGCGTTGGCTTTCTTTACATCTTCTCTTTGTCTCATACGGGTGGGGCCTTGCCCAGGTAGGTTAAAGTTGATGCAAAGGTAGCGGCTTTTTCAACAGATTGCAAGGAAAAGGCCGCTTTCGGGTAGGAAAATATCAATATTTAACGTTCGGCACGCACTTGCACGCCTGTCCGGCCCACGGAGAACGCGATGCGGGAATCCGTTGAAACGTCCGGCGTGTTAATATAGCTTAAATGCCGTGTTCCGTTTAGGCTGTTTTTTTAAATTTTGGCTACTTTTACAAAAAATTAAACCGGCGTCAAACGTGTGGAGACGCGCGTATGACCATCATCATTTCATCAATCAACCTAAATGCTTTTACGCTTATGAACAGAAGAAAACATTCGCAAGGATTGCCGTGGGTCGTGGCTTGTGCCATCGCAACCATGGGACTGTGGAGTGGAGGGCTCGCGGCTGCGGCAGCTCCCGCAACGCAAGTGGTGCAGCAGGTGGGTACCGTAAGGGGAACCGTGACCGACGCCAACGGCGAGCCCGTCATCGGTGCCACGGTTCGTGTGACCGGCACGAAGACAGCCACCGTGACCGACATTGACGGCAACTTCACGTTGCAGGCCGACAAGGGTGCCAGGCTCGAAATCTCCTATGTGGGCTATCAGACGCAGACCGTGACGGCCAGTGCGCAGACCCTCGTGCAGCTGAAGGAGGACGCGCAGACGCTGACCGACGTGGTGGTCGTGGGCTACGGCACGATGCGCAAGAAAGACCTCACGGGCTCGGTGGTGCAGATAGACCCGAGCAAGATTGCCGACCAGAACCCCAACAGCGTGCAGGACATCCTGCGCGGCACGCCGGGACTGCAGGTGGGCATGAGCACCACGGCCAAGGGCGGCGGCTCGCTGCAGCTGCGCGGACAGAACTCGCTCTACACCGAGGGCTCGCACAACTCGCCGCTCATCGTGCTCGACGGCATGCAGTTCAGCGGTGAACTGTCGGAAATCAACCCCGACGACATTGCCCAGGTGGACGTGCTGAAAGACGCCTCGTCGGCTGCCGTCTACGGTGCCAAGGCCGCCAACGGCGTGATTATCATCACCACCAAGAAAGGAAAGATGGGCAAACCCGTCATCAACGTATCGGCCAACCTGGCCGCCAACACCAAGGCGCAGTACCGCAAGATGTTCAATGCCGACGAGTACATGACCTATCGCGAGGACTGGTACAAGGCGCAGACCTACGGTTACCGGGCCGACGGCACGTGGGGCTACTACGGCACGGCCAGCGGCGTGCCCGAGGGCTACTACGACAATGTGCACAATCTCTGGAAGTACGGGCTGTCGACCGAGCAGTGGGCCACGACGGGCGCCAAGACCCTACAGGCTGGCGAGGACCTGCGCTCGCTCTATGCCCGCCGCATGGGACTCGATGCCGATGCCGCCCTTGTGATGCAGAACTATCTCGACGGCAAGTCCTACGACTGGGAGAAAGCCGTGTTCCGCACGGGCTTTGACCAGGACTACAACGCCAGCATATCGGGAGCCTCGGAGAAAGTGAACTACTATCTGAGCTTCGGCTACCTGCGCAACGAGGGCGCGGTGCAGGGCGACACCTACCATGCCTACCGTTCCAACCTGAAACTCAACGCCGACATCACCGACTGGCTCACGATGGGCGTCAACGTGAACTTCCAGGATCGCTCCGACGAGTCGAGCCCCGTGCCTTTCGGTTTCAACCTGTCCGAGAACCGCGTGGCCGACAACTATTGGGACAGCAACCAGCTGCGGCAGTCGCCTTACTCCTCGCGCTACGACGCCGACGGCCGCGAACAGCAGTACCCGAACAGCGGCAACCCCACCAACGGAGGCTACAATTACCACTTCGACCAGCAGTACATCAATCTGGAGAAGGGCTACACCACGCTGAATGTCATCTACAACGCCACGGTGAGACTGCCTTTCGGCTTCACCTATTCGTTCAACATCGCCCCGCGTCTGCAGTGGTTCTACAACCGCTACTTCCTCTCGGCCGAACTGCCCAACAGCACACCCTCGACGCGTGGCGCCGATCGCGAGATGTCGAAAACCTTTGACTGGAACCTCAACAACACGCTGACGTGGGACCGCACGTTCAATCGTGACCATCACTTCACCGTGACTCTTGTGCAGGAGGCCGAGAAGAACCAGTCGTGGAACGACCGCATCGAGGCCCGCAACATCATGCCAACCGACGTGCTCGGCTTCCACTACATCGCCGGTGCCAACAAGGCACAGAGCGCTTTCTCGGCCACCGACCGGGAGATAACGGCCGCCGCCTACCTGGGCCGACTGTTCTATGGCTACAAGGATCGCTACATGTTTACCGGCACTTTCCGTCGCGACGGCTACTCGGCATTCGGCATGAACAACCCGTGGGCCAACTTCTGGTCGCTCGGCGGCAGCTGGGTGTTCTCGGAAGAGAGCTTCGCAAAGCTGTCGTGGCTCGACTATGGCAAGCTACGCGTGAGCTACGGCACCAACGGCAACCGCTCGCTCAAGGACACTTACATTGCCTATTCCAACCTGTCGAACGGCGGACTCTACGCCTACTACGACTACGGCAAGACAAGTCAAAGCACGGTTCAGGCCCTGAGCATCGACCGGCTGGCCAACCCGAACCTGCAGTGGGAGAAGACCACATCGTGGAATGTGGGGTTGGATTTCGCCGTCCTGGGACAGCGGCTCTCGGGTAGCATCGAGTGGTACACCAAGCGCACGCACGACATGATTATGACGCAACGGCTGCCCAACTTCACTGGTTTCAGCGGCATCACCACCAATCTGGGCGAGGTGACCAACTCCGGCGTCGAGATAACGCTCAACTCACAGAACATCAAGAACAGGAATTTCATCTGGAACACCAGCCTCGGCTTCTCCTACAACAAGAACCGCATCAAGCATCTTTACTATGAATATGACAAGGATGGCAAGGAGGTGGACGACACTTCCAACGGCTGGTTCATCGGCAAGTCCATTGGTGAGATATGGTATTGGAAGACAGACGGCATCTGGCAGGCCAACGAAGCCGAGGAGGCTGCCAAGGTGAACCAGAAGCCCGGCGACCCCAAGGTGGTGAATGTCTATACCGAAGACGACAGGATCAACCCCGACGGCACGCGCACGCCCGTCTACAACGACAACGATCGCGTGTATCAAGGCACGACCAATCCGCCCGTCTACTGGACGCTGCGCAACGACTTCACGCTGTTCAAGGACTTTACGTTCTCTTTCTCAATGTACTCGTACATGGGCCACAAGAGCCGCGCCGGCTACTGGCTCAACGGTGACAACTCCGGCTCGATGTTTACCAACACCTGCAATACCTATAAAAAGGAGTACTGGACGCCGGACAATCCCACCAACGACTACGCCCGTCTGAACGCCGTGGGCCCGTCGGGCGTGACCGGCATTCAGAAGGTTTACAACCGCAGTTACGTGCGCGTGGACAACGTGACGCTGGGTTATACGTTGCCCAAGATGCTCACACAGAAGTGGGGTATTGAGCGCGTACACCTCTCGGCAGGCGTGCACAATCTGTTCACCATCGACAGTTGGGAATACGGCGATCCGGAAACAGGAGGGTTCTCCAACCGTCAGTTCTTGTTCGGCGTGTCGCTGACCATGTAGCGGTCACTGCTTTTTACTTATTCATTCAAAACACATCAACATGAAAAATAGCATCAACAACATAGCACGCGGGGCCCTGCTGCTGGCCATGGCAGGCTCCATGGCGGCCTGCTCGGACAGTTTTCTGGAGCAGAAGCCCTTGTCTTTCTACGAGCCCAGTGAGACTTATACCACAGAGGCGGGCCTGCAGTCGGCGCTGACGCAGTGTGACAAACAGCTGAAGACCTACCGCATCGACGGCAACTGGAACAATGTGGGCATCTTCACCAACTACCTCATGTCCGACGTGGGCATGTATGCTAAGACCGACATGGGCGGCGGATTTCAGGACAATTTCGACGCCAAACTCACACCCACGTCGGGTATGGCTGGCGGTGGTGACGGCAACTACATGCAGCGGTTCTGGGATCAGGGCTACAATATGGTGAAGTATGCCAACTCCATCCTGTCGTATGCCAGCCAGGTGAAGGGGCTTGACGATGCCACGCGCGATGCCTACGTGGGACGCGCCTACTTCCACCGGGCCTATGCCTACTACAATCTCTGTCTGCAGTTTGGCGACATACCGTTGGTGACGAAACTGCTCCAGGTGCCCAAGCGCAACTATACTTCGACGAGCAAGGAGGCTGTGTTCCAGATGCTTGTGCGCGATTTGGAGTTTGCTGTGCAGCATGTTCCGGCGCAGAGCAAGATGCAGTATGTGGGCCAAGTGAACCAGGAGGCTTGCATGCAGCTGCTCATCAAGTGTTATCTGGTCGTGGGCGAGTATGCCAAGGCCGAGGCCATGGCCACCGATCTTATCAGCAATCACGGACTGGAGCTGATGACGGATCCGTTCGGTACCTGGCAGCCGTCGGGTGAGGAAAAGACTTGGAAAGTGACGCGCAACGTGGTGTGGGATCTGCACCGCACGCCCAACATCGCCAATCCGGCCAACAAGGAGACCATCATGATGATTGTCAACTCCAACGACGAGGATTTCGCCACCTATAATATTATGCGTGCCGTCTTCGTGCACTGGAGCAACAGCGTCATCCGCGACCCGCACGGAATGGCCACACCGGGTAACAACATTGCCCGCAACAACGCGAACTACAACGACACGCTCGACTGGGTGCGCGCGGCCGGACGCGGCATTGCCGTGAACCGTACCTCGTACTATTTCAACAAGACCATCTGGAACTACGACGGAGAAACCGACTGGCAGGACCTGCGCCACAACCGTGAGGTGGGCAACTGGATGGAGATGGAGGACTTCAAATACAACAATCGCAAGTCCACCTGCTACGGCCAGCACTACCAACTCTATGCCACCGAGGACTACGTGGGGGCCGACGGCAAGGTGCTTGTCCATAAAGGCGACATCCTCTGCTCGGACACCATCCGCTCCTGGTACCCCACACCGCTCTACCAACTCTACATCAAGGACGAGGTGGCCGAGGCCAATCAAGGGGCCAACCAGTTCCAAGGCGCACAGGGCAAGGGCTGCAACGGCGACATGTATCTGTTCCGTCTGGCCGAGACTTACCTGTTGCGTGCCGAGGCCCGCTTCTATCAAGGCAATGCTGCCGGAGCTGCCGAGGATGTGAATGCCGTGCGCCGACGGGCCAATGCCAAGAAGATGTTCACCACAGTGACCATCGGCAACATTATGGACGAGCGTGCGCGCGAGCTGTACCTCGAGGAGTTCCGTCAGGCTGAGATGGTGCGTGTGAGCTGGTGTCTGGCCCGCAGCGGCAAGCCCGACGAGTGGGGCAACACCTATAGCCTCGACAACTGGGACAAGCAAGAGGGCACCGACCTCAGCGGCGGCAGCTACTGGTATCGCCGCTGCACGCACTACAACGTGTTCAACCACGAATACGGCAGGGGTCAGCAGGGCAACCAGAGCTTTGAGTACAAGGTGAACAAGCACAATCTCTTCTGGCCTATCCCCAACAGTGCCATCACGGCCAACAACCAAGGCACGTTGCGCCAGAACTTCGGGTACGACGGTTATAGCGAGAGTATACCCATGTGGACCAACTATGCGGATGCCATCGCCGACGAGGATGTAGCCGGAAGCACGGCCGTCACGCCGACATCACAGAACTAACGTCATCATCCCTGCCTGTTTGTGGCTGTGGGCGGCACAAGAGTCGCCGCCTTTTGCCATGGACGGGCAGGGTTGTTGTGGTAAGTACAGATAGCTCACTGTCCTTTTAGAACTTTTCCACTTTTTGTAGTTAGCCTAATAACTTGTGCTTTCTCGGTAGCAAAGACAACCGAATGTCGGCTCGCGTATGACCTTCCGCAATTGTAACTTACTTGAAAATTTGTATCTTTGCAGTAGTAATAACAACCAGGCAAAGATATTGGTATGGGGTGAAACGGCAAGGAATGCTACATGAAATGACCGCTGAAGTCGGGGGGAGGGGCTACACAATCGGAAGATCCGCCGTCTCTTGCATTCATGATCCAAGTGAAAAGCATGGGGCCGAAAATGGGCGTGAGGGGGACGTTCAGGAAATAATACAGAATCCTGTCTGCCCAACAGGTGCCTTCAGTGAGGAACCGCTTGCGGCGGAAAAAGGCTATGATGAGAAACAATGCCGTTATCATATGGTGCAACTTTGAATATTTGTATTGCAAATATAGGCCATTTGGATGGGAAACACAAGGAGAAACCCCTATTGATGACGGAAGAACCCCTATGGGTACGTCAGATCTCGACGGCCCGGCTTGAGCTTGCCGCGGAACTCGCGCCGTACCTCGTCGGTGAGACCGTAGCGGAGCTTGGGGAAGACGTGCTTGTAAAGGATGGGCCACACGAGCTTGTTGTAGAGGTTGGCACGACCCTTGGCCCGCGTGGCCGAGGTGGCGGTACTGGATGTCGAGGAAACTGAGGTGTTCTGTGATATGAGGCAAAGGTAACAGTACCAAGGGAGAGTCGAAAGGACAATAGAAGGTTAAGCGGCTGAAAGCAGCCAAATTAGGGCAAGGCTTGCAGCAAGGACGTGAAAGGCGATGGTTATGCGGACATTGGCAGCACTGTTGCCGGGAGCCCAGAGCCACGCCCAAAGGATGGAACCAGCCACGGGTATGCCCATGGAGAGGGCAAAGAAGAGCAGGAAGCCTCCGAAGCCCTTGCCGGCCACGAGGAATGGGGCAAGGAGGAGAAGGAGTGATGCGTAAAGGATGTAGAAGAAAAGCATAATTGACGTAAATTTAACTTCCTCAAATATATCCTACATTGATTATCAATGATTTATATTTGTATGGTACAAAAATGTCTCCTCAATTTGAGTAGTATTGATTAGTAAACATCTTGGATGTTATCACTATAGTCACCTTTATTTCATGTATGCAATATAGTTGTAATCTTATTGCCGACTCTAAATTTAAGCCTCTATTTATTTTTGGATCTTGTTTTGTTACCTCTAGCTTTCTTACTACCAATGTTATTCTTAACTTGTGGTATTCCCGTTTCAATACCGCTACTGCATCTACAATCTGTTAATAGTACCAAAGTATTATCGAGATTCCTATATTCCGTTTTCAAGTTGTCAAAATCTACAATACTCCCATCCTTATGAACATCAAATACCCAAAATACAGATAAGCAAGCATTAGTTGCGTTAGTGTATTGAACAAATTTCTTTTTATACTGCTGACGCTTTTTTTTCTCTTTAATCTCTTTATTATTAAGTAGTTTAAGTTCAACCATGATAGGATCGCATAAACCATATCTAATAAGAAAATCAGTGCGCTTATTATCCTGAAGAGCCACTTCTCTATCAATTTGAATGGTTTCCAATCCCATCTGACAACACTTATTTATAATGGTATTCTTCAATTCTCGCTGAATATAGTCCTCGCTCAAACTTTGTTGACGCACTAAAGCATATATACCTTGATCTTGAATCTCTTTCTGAACTTCGTACTGAATCTTTGAAAAGTATCGCCTTAAATCACCATTATTTCGAATTTGCAAATAAAACTCGTCAATACACCTATTATACAGCTTAATAGCCTTACTAATAGTTATTCTTTCATTTTTCAAGAAAATATTTTCGGCATTATTCATAATGCTGTAAGCAAGATAACTCATGTTTGTTGCGTTAAATGCCTCCACTCTCTTTCGCAATTCTGAAATATAAGTGATTTTATTTGTATTCACAAAGAATAAATATATCTGTTTAAGAAGATAACTTGAGTATTCCTGAGTATCTGGCTTTACGGATAAAGATAACCCAAAATCAAACAAATCAAACATTTGATTAATGAGCCCATCATTATCTTTTATATTCATAAAACATCTAAACATATATGGGTTGGAACTAATCATTTCAGATTCTTCCCTAGAGATACAACGAGCATGTCCCGTTTCGTTATGAACGGATTTGGTAACATTAGCTCTAAGATATTCTATTCTCCAGTTTATAGCTTCTGATTCTTGAAATTTTTCTATCATGATAGCATTGCACTGCATTTTAACGCTTTCAATACTTTCATCTTCAAGGCTACCAAACAGCTTTTTATACTTATTTATATCCCACTTACAATAATCTTCTGAGATAAGCTCCAAGGCACGAGAAGCTGCTATTCTGTTTCCAAGACTCGCATCCTCTTTATATTTTTCGATATACTCCTCCAGCTTATAAGATAAAGCATCAATGCCATAGTCGGTAATGCAAGTAAAAATATCATCAGAGCTAATATTCAAGAAATCATCTTTCCGTGCTTTCCACCACTCCACAATCCTTGATACCTCTTCTTTATTTATATTTCCTATAACAGACTTATATATGTTTTTTATTTCACGAGAATCAAAGTCCGCTGTACGACATACTATTGGTAGGGTCTTTATTAATATATCCTTATATTTTTCCAAAAGAGCATTGCAACCTAAATGATGCATTACTCTCACATAGGAAGGTATTTTTACCAATGCTAATGATAAACGATGGGAATTTTCTCCATTTTTTTTCAATATCAGTTTATCCAAATCAATCCCGTTAAAGAAATCAGTAATAACATCCACAATAGGCTTATGATCTTGCTTGCTTAAAAAATCAATGCTTTTAGAAAGTTCAAAAGCTAATTCATATTTATCGTATTCAGATGTTTCTTGTTTTGAAAGTCTCTGATATGCTTTTGATAGCGATGGGGCATAGTCTCTCTCTTGCTTCATCTCGTTTGAGTTCTTATCCCACTGTTCAAAGGTATTTTCGTAACGTTTTATATAATCAGATATGGTACATTTCTTAGATTCGTCCTTTCGTATTTTGTTTATAAGATAAATTAGAATATTGTCTTTGTTCCACTTTTCTGCATCTATATCATTCAATAACTTTTCTAATTTAGATAATAAATCCGCATCGATCAGAACTGCGTCAAACGTCCTAAATAGATCTTCTAGTTCCCATATATCTTTCTCAAAGCAATTAAAAAATATCATCCCTGTTTCTTCTTCCAGTAAAATTTGTTTAACTACAGTATTGATTTCTTTTAGAGAAGAATAGTTCCTATTTTTTACAAAATATGCAATGACTTTTGTCATAAGGTTTCTTCTATCTTGATTGAATTTCCAAACAACATCAAACTGCTTTTTCAAATAAAAATCGTAAAGAACAAGTAAAGATCCCTTGGGATTAAAGAAATCACGAATTCTTTTCGAAAGAATCTTATTATATGCATAGATTATTGATTCAGGATCATCAATGTACAGAACTGCATTTATTGCTTCAGGATTACTTTTGTCGCAATAAGTCAACCAACAGTCAATTACTAACTTGTCTGTAATTTTTCGATATCCAGTTACTTCTATATACTTTTGCTTTACATCCTCAGTAAAGCTATTAAAAGTACTTGCTAACTCTCTAAGTTCCTCATCATCCTTAAGTGCATAGTAAAAATTTAAAGCAATCTGTTGCATTTCACTATCCTTAGTTCCCATAAGTGCTCTTGCAGCATCTTCCCAATGTTTTATTACACTTTCATCGAGTTTGTTATTTTCAACAAGTCCTTCAAGTATAGCATAAATATTGGTTAATTGTATCTTGTTAAGCTGGTCAGAAGAAATCTTTAATATAGTATTACAACTAGAAGTATAGCATTCTTGTATTAAATTCTGAATAGGACCTCTCCATTTAATGTATGCCGGTACACGCTGATAATGTTCAAATAGATTTGAAAACAACTCTTTTCGTTGCTGAACTCCAAGAGTAGATGGATTAACATATCTTAGAAGCGATTCGAAAGTTTCGTTCTCAAGATGTGACTCATAGGATGTAATGAGCTTAAAAACATTAACGAATGAATCACTTCTGCCCTCCGAATATGAAAGATGAGGAATCACATCATACCAATTAGGATAAATATGCTTTAGTTCCTTTTGCACAGCGACATCGTAAAGCACACTTTCTATATTTTCTTGTCTACCAAGCTCCTTAGCTGCAAGATATTCTTGTATCTCTGAATTTCCAAATTGTAATATTCCATTTGTTTCTTTCAATATACGACTTTCAAAGAAAAGAAGGTCAAAATTGGCTACAAGCATATGTGCCATATTTCCCTTTAACTCGTCTATAATCGTGTACAAGTCGTCTTTTGAAATTTTGTCTTTACGACTTATTTCCATAATGAAAGCAATTTTTTCTATGACCCTTTTAATAAGAGCCTTAAAGTTGTCTTTCCTAACAGGTTTGTCATATGTTGTTAGAGCTTCATCTACTGATTTGTCAATAATAAACTCAAATAGTTCTCCAATATTTGAGATACCCTCTCTTTGATTCTCACTTTCTAGTAGAAACATCAAATACCTAGGTATTGATAGAAGCTTCCTTAATTTTGGACTTCTATTTATATTTTCTTTCGTGACATCAGCACATGTATCAATAATATTTGTTACTTCTTGATCGTCTAATCTATTTACTTCTACAAAAACTAATTTAGTACAAGAAGAGAAAAAACTTGCATAAGATACAACATAGTGTTTTCTACAGGAGAACATTACTTTCACATCCTGATGTTCCTCCTTATATTGCTTTATAAGTTGTAGTGTATAAGAGAAACCGCTTCCATCAACTTCATCCAAGGCATCCACAATGCAGTATTCAATATCTGATGGAATTACTTTCGGTTTAAACTCGGACGCATTACAAAAAGAAAATGACTTTTCTGTAAGTTTTGTCTTTACTTCAGAAATAAGCCTACTTTTACCCACACCTGGTTCGCCTACGATACAGACAAAGTTTTCGCTCAACAAATCATCAATTGACAAAAAATTGTCTCTGTCAAATAAAGACGGAGTTTTACTTTCGTTCTTTAGCAGCTCATCGATATTTGAGTATTTAGTTATTTGAGGTACGATATATTCCATCATTACATTCTTTTTAATGTCATATGGTATTTTTGCTTCTAACTAGGGAAACCGATAGGAATCCATATTGTATAATGTATTATTTCAATTCTTAAATTGTTACTTTTTCAGATGTCTATACTTAATAATACAGATAGAAAAACATTGTTAATCATTTTTTTCATAATAATAAGAATAGTCAACACCCTTCATAAACATTTCTCTATCATCAATCTTTGTAGTGAGAGTTGGCAGCACCAAAGCCTTGATATGTGTGCTATCAGAAACACTCTCGCGCATGGCTGTCAGATATTCGTTTTTGTCTATTTGGCTCCAATCCACACATCGTTTGAGAGAAGACTTCAGCATGAGGTCGAGCCAAATGCGAGTACTGCGACCATTACCCTCCATAAAAGGATGAGCTACATTCATCTCTACATATTTGTCCATTATCTCATCAAAGG
Organism: Hallella seregens ATCC 51272; assembly: GCF_000518545.1. Lineage (GTDB taxonomy): Bacteria > Bacteroidota > Bacteroidia > Bacteroidales > Bacteroidaceae > Prevotella > Prevotella seregens. Next base: position 4,329 of record NZ_JADU01000038.1, on the reverse strand, counting down.
TTGTTTCAGGCATTCGCTCTATTGTTTGCAGGGTTTCGGGGAAGTGCATACAATTAGCAAACGTAAAGCCTCCTTTGGATATATTCTTAGTTCGGATTTGTCCTGCAAAGTCATATAATCCTCCAAAGAGATAAGCATGTATCTGTTGCAGACACTTTATGCTTCCCGGCTTTGCCGATTGCAAGATTGCACTCTCAAAAAGTTGGTAGGCTTTCTTCTTACTCTGCCCATCAATGGTGTTGTCGCTGTAGGTAAACCAATCGAGAAATGACATTGCCTTGCTGTTAGGCATAGCCTTTGCCAATAAGACTACGCCCTCGCTATCCAGCATATCCGTCAATCGCTGTTTCCCATCCGGGGCTTGCATTTTGAACCGGTTAGTGGCACTAACCAGTTCGTTATTCTCTTTCTTCAACTTTATTTTGAGATACTTCCAATAGTTTCTGGTCTTTTGGTAATCATCTTGCTCGTTAATTGCAGTAATGATGTCCAGCACAGAGAACCACCACTTATTGTGTTCGTCGTCCCATACCGCCCTTACTTCACGGTCGTTGAAAAAACGAATAGATTTTTTATGTTGCTCTTTATGTTCTGTCATAATAAAAACGTTACTCATCTGGTGTGTTAATCAAATCTTTTGGATTCACCTGCAAGATCTCTGCAATCCGGAATAGTAATTCAAGGCTTGGCTGTCGACGATTGCAAACGTATGAATTCACAATAGTGAAACTCTTACCAAGTTTCTCCGCAAGCCATGTCTGCTTAATCCCCTTTTCGTTAAGCACCTCTTTTATTCTGTTGGTTGGACTTTCCATAAATATCATCTGATTGTTTGCAAATATAGTAAATATTCTTGTATAAAGAATAAAAAAGAGGAGATATTTCCTCCTCTTTCAAAAGTTTTATATCCACAATCCTATTTATTCTTCTTGTTTTGTAAGTTATTCTGCATTAGACTATCTGCTTTTGCTTTCAGTCCCACATTATAATCATCTGTATGCTTTTTGATTCTTTTAATTATTGCAGCATTACGATGAATGTCAAACACATCATTGAGCCATAGGATTTCCTTTGGGCTGCATCCTCTCCATACTCTGATGATTCGGAATTTCAAAGCATCATCTTCATATTGCTGTTTGCGTTGCCACAAGAAGTAGTTGCTGACCAATGAAACAAAACAAAGGACAGATACTGCTACCATATAAGTAAAGACTTTCGAGGACTTGAGGTCAAAACTGTGCCTGTGAATATGTTCCTGCGGTATTGGATGCTCTTTATTCTCCTGCCACTCGTGCAACATGGTCAAGACACTTGCCACCAATTTGTCCATGGATTTAGCCTCCTCGTCCTTGATACGCACTTGCACACCAATGTACTTGTTAAGTATATCTTTCGTCCGCTGTTCATACTGATTGAGCAATTTCTGTTCTTTCTGCTCATCACTTTGTGCTAGTGTAGATTGAACAGGGAGGGAAACAGAACCGTTCTCCTTTTCTTTCAACTCCTTTAGCTCCCTGTAAATTGTCTCCAGTTTGTTTTTGATTTCCTCAAAGAGGACAAATGTATTATTATCTGCCATAGTTATAAATGTATTTTACGTTTTTTCTTTTTCTTCTTTTTGTCGAGTGTGTTGTAAACCTTCGCAGGGATAGTGCCATGAGTCTGGAACAATCCCAATCCTCCTTCTATGAGGTTGTTGGTAATTTCGCTCGTAACATCTGCAACATTAGATATAAGATTTATCGTTCCTTGCATCTGCTGTTCTTGTTCCCTGTTTTTCTGTTGCAGGGCAAAGTCTATCTTGGAATAACTGAAACCCCTATCCACTTTAGAGCCATTGAAATGATAACCGTTCTTTTCAAAGATGATACCCTGCACCTCCTGTGAGTTGCTTTTGAACTTAAAGCGGACATCAATATCTTGCTTTTTCAAGTAAGCAAGAAGATCTTTCCAATTCCTGCACTGAGCAATCTCTGCTTTCAACGTCTGATAGATTTCATACTTGGTCTTATCGGGTTCTTTCAGGTTGTCTTACTCCACAACTCTCGATGAGGTCTGTTCCTTTCTTCGCATCAAGAATGTAATTTATTAATCCTGCGTATTCAGTTTCATCGTGGTGCGGTATTTCTTCTTTTCGGCTGCGCCTTTGGACGAAAAAGCATGAACTTACTACTCTGAAAAACAGATCATACGGAGAATTCCTTTCAGATTATTTGGCCGTTTCAGAATTTTGTCATACCTTTGCCACCGTGAACGAATTAGCAATATCATATCAGAGCAATGACAGCATGCGAAGAATCTTGAATTTCTTTGCATCTTTTTGCATTGATTATTTGGTAGTTCCAAATAATTTGCTAACACACACACACACACACATTCGCACTTAGCGTCGTGTAACCATTTTTTTAGTTTTATTCTACGCGCGCGTGAGAAGCGTGCGAATCCCATAAACAAAGGGCTCCAAGGAGTTCTCTTTGTTCGCTTTTCGTGCCCTTTTGCCAAGCCACGCAAGAGGGAAATAACGACGATTATTCAGGTTAAATATTCAACAATAAAACAAAGAAATATGAAGAAAATCATTTTACTTTTCTTAGGTTGTATAGCATCGCTTATGCTCCATGCACAATCTCGTTATGATTTTGCAATCCCAAACGACAATGGCTTACCGTTGTATTATAAAATTTCTGACCCCGTCAATCATTATCTCACCCTCGTTCCTTCAAGGTATGGCGATCCCGATCAGTACACCAAAACATACGACAACCAGATGCAAGCATTAGGGCTCGACACTCTTCGTATTCCAGCGACAGTACAATATAGCGGTACCACTTATTATGTAAAAGAAATCGGAGATGGAGCTTTAAGTAATTTTTATCTCTATGGACTTGTCATCATTCTTCCGGAAGGGCTAACCACTATTGCCGAAAGAGGTCTTGATGTAGCTTATTCGCTTAAAGCGGTAAACTTTCCGTCTACATTGACCCGTATTGGAGAGTATGCTTTAAGTGCAGCCGGCAGTATCGGAAGACATTTGTCTCCACCTTACCATACTACGTACGACTTCTCGAAAACGCAGTTAACAGAGATGAAGAATGTTTTCGAATATAATTTTGATTTGGAAAAGATAGTATTCCCAGAAACATTGAAAACTATAACCGGGATAATTGGCAGCGATACAGATGCAGACAACTTTGTTAGTATAACAATTCCTGCTGCTGTCGAAACTATCGGATATTTTGCAGGGAAGAATCTCAATACCATCTACATGAATCCAGTCACTCCGCCTATAACAGCAGAGGCTTCTCTCAATATCAATTCTACGGCTACGGTTTATGTTCCTATTGATGCGACAAGGGCTTATGAAACCGCCCCCAAGTGGTCAGCGTATGCTGGTCAGTATCGCGAGCAGGTGTACATCGGCGCCACCGGCTACACCACCTACTACTTAGAAAACGAGAATTTCCTCGTTCCCGCGGGCTGCACCGCCTACATCATCACCGGCGTCACGCCCAGCGGCAGCATCACCACTCCCGACCAAGCCATCGTGAAGGCTTTCGGCGCAGGCAAGATTATCCCCAAGCAGACTGGATTTATCCTGCAAGGGCCAGCCAACAGCACCGTCATTTATCAGGCCAACGTTACCGGCACCGAAGAAAATGTCACGGGCAACCTCCTCGTGGGCACAGCTACCGAGCAAGAGATTAGCGGAGCCGGTTACAAATATTACATCCTTTCGAACAGCGGCGACCAAGGCCTCGGCTTTTACAAACAAGGCACGCGCGCCGGCGCCTCCATCAAACTGAAACCCCACCGCGCCGGCCTCCGTCTGCCCGCAGCCATCGCCCGCGCCAAGCGCTTCATCGTTGACTTCGACGCTGCCCGCGAGGAAGCCGAAACCACCGGCATCCGCGGCATCCGACCCACCGGACAACCCCAAGACAACGCCGTCTACGACCTCCAAGGCCGCCGCGTGACACGCCCCACCCGCGGCATTTACATCGTGAACGGAAAGAAAGTAATCATCAACCAATAAAAAAAACAAGCATCATGAATCATAAAAAAACATACACGGCTCCTCATACCGAAATCGTACGCATCGAGCCCGCAGAAAACCTCGCCCAGTTCGTCGTTAGTTCCCATTCCGTCGGCGAAGACCAAGGTCTGGCCAAGCCCGGCGACTTCTTCGACGAAGACGAGGAAGCCGGCGATTGCTGGAACGAAAATCCCACGGGAAATTTGTTAAAGACAGCGGGAAATGCAAAATTCCAATAGAAAGTGAAGATTGTAGGCCTACGAAAGTCAAATTCCAATGGAAAGTGAAGATTGTAG
>NZ_JADU01000037.1 GCF_000518545.1 Hallella seregens ATCC 51272 | reverse complement strand
TGCTCCTCGAAGGTCTTGTCTACGTTGTTCACGCGTATGGTGTCTGGCCTGTCGAGCACGTCGAGCAGCGGCTTGTCGTACTCGTCGATGAGCACTACGCATCTCAGCCCCGTCTGTTCGTGTGCGGCGTGCAGCACGCGGAGGAACCGCGTGCTGAGCGTCTCTTCGATGGTCTGCAGCCCGTACTCCTGCTCCGCGCAACTGATGAAATAGTTGATGGCCTTGTACAGAGCGTCGGGCTGCGTGAAGTCCTGCGGGCCGAACGAGAGGTGGAACACGGGGTATTGCTTCCATTCGGTTTCCAGCTTGTCGATGGCCAGGCCCTTGAACAGCCCGTGCTCGCCGCGGAAATAATACTTCAGCGTGGAGACGAGCAGCGACTTCCCGAAGCGCCGCGGCCGGCTCAGGAAGTAGATTTTTCCCTGGGTCGCCATGTCGTAGACGAGGTCAGTCTTGTCCACATAGACGAAACCATCTTCGCGGATGCTCTTGAAGTCTTGTATTCCGATGGGGTATTTCATGTCGTTGCGCTTATGGATTCTTGCTGCAAATATAAGTCATATTGCCGAGACGGCAAAGGAAAGGGCGCGGTATTTCAGCTTCTGATTCTGCCTTTTTCCTCCTGGTTCCACTTTTTTGCCTCCTTTGCCGTGACGTTTCCTGCCGCCGTCCTTACGGCTCGAAGCCCTGCAATTCGCCGAGCAGACGGCACACGTAGGGGCGTTGCCAGTCGGAGAGGTGGAAGCGTTGGCCGTCGTAGAGCAGGATGTCGATGTCGGCCCGCACCACATGGGCCCGGCGGTCGGCCTCGGTGCGGCCTATGCTTTGCTCGATTTGCTTGGTGAGTCGGAGCAGCTCGTCGTAGTCCAACGCCGTGCGCGCCTCGGCCAACCCATTGAGATAGAGCGGCGAACGCACACCGATGGGCACCGTCCAGAGCGTGCGTGTGAAGCGAATGTCGCCCAGTGCAGCCCGCAGTTGCTGCTGCACCAGCCGGATGTGGTAGGTCTGCCGGGTGTTGGAACCCAGGCCAAGAACGATTCTGTGCAGGGCCATGACGGCACAAAAGTACGAAATAATGTTAACACCGGCGAAGAAATGTCGGCGAAAAACGGTAAATCCCAACTATTATTCCTATATTTGCCGCAATGGATCGGCCAATGGCCGACCCCGTTCCGAACCCCCTAAACACGTGAGCCCATGTTCCGATGGCTTTTTAGTCTTGTCCTGTTTGTCTGGTCGTCCACGATGTGGGCCGCCGTGCGCCCCGCACCCATCCGGGTGAACGGCATGGAGGTGAGCAAGAGCGTCACCGAGATTGCCATGGACGGCGACATGCTTTCCCTGCGTTGGAGCGACAATACCACGCTGTGCGGCGACATTGCCCGGCTGATGTTGCAGGTGGCCCAAACCGAATGTATCGACAAGTTGAAGCTGCTGGCGGTGAGCGGTTTTCAGGACCAGACGCTCCGTATCGACGGTCTTGAGCGGGGCGCCACGCTGTCCGTCTACAACCTGCAGGGCTCCAAGGTGATGGAACGCCGGGTGGACGACCGCCACACGGTGGTGGACATTCATCAGCTCAACACCGGCATCTACCTGTTGAAGTGCCGGTATATCGTTCTCAAGTTCGTGAAGCGCTGACGCCTCACACCCTCCTTTTATTTTCTCATAGCTTTTTCGGCCCGCGCTTTCTCGGTGAGGAAAGCGCGCTCGCCCGCCGTGTAACGGCTGTCGTCCCACCGTGCGAGTGTGGCGGCCATGCTGTCGGCCGCGGCCGTATCGGCGTGGTCGAGGGCCAGATAGAGGCAGATGCGCATCCGCAGCAGGCTGCGCACGCTGAGCCGCGGCCAGAGCGGACGCAGCCGTTCGGCGTGGGGCAGGGTGGGCTCGCCCAGGGCGCGGGCGGCCAGATAGTGGGCCAGGGCATAGGCTGCCCGGTCGGCCGCGAGAAACGTTTTGCAGCCCTCCAGCGCGCGTCGCACAACTTGCAGCTCGCCCGCCACGATGCCGCGTTCGGCCTGCCGCGGCCCGTCGGCCGGCAGTTCGTAGAGCAGCCGCAGGGCCAGGGCGGCGAGTCGGGTCACGTCGGCATCCACATTCTGCGAACGTGCCACGCGCCGTTCCACGGGCTGCACATAGCCGGGCTTGATGCGTGCCGCCACCACCGACACGCCGGGCAGGTCTACCACGAGATAGTCGCCCCGCTTGTGGGGCAGCCGTTGCACCACGCCCTCGATGCCTTCAAAGATTCCGTCCATGATGCGAATCCGTTCTCCCTTGGCCAAATGGAGCTCTTCCGGGCGGAAATACGTGAGCTTGGCCTCGGCGATGCCCGTGAGTCGCATGAAGTTGTCCATGTCGTCGTCGCGCACGAAGAGCGGCACCAGCCGCCCCCCGACGCGTTGCATGCGGAAGAAGACGTAGGGATTGTTGCGCGAGGAGTGCTTGTAGTCGCGCAGTTGGTCGATGGTGGCGCGGGCAAACACCAGCCCATGGGCAGCCGGCCGCAGCACGCGCTCGCGCCGTCCCTGCACCTGGGCCAGGGCGTACTGCATGGGTACGTAGGCCTCGAAGCCGCGCGCCCGGAGCTCGTCGCGCACGGCAAGCTCCTTTTTATAGTTGGCCGAGAGCACGTACCATCGGGTGTTTTCGCTGTCAGTTGTTGGCTGTTGTTCCATGTTGTTCCATGTCCGGCGCGTGTTTCATGGGGCGCCCTTTCGTCCATACAAAGTTAGGCATAATATTCGGGGGCGGCAAATCCGCCGCCTTTTTATTTTGCCTTTACGGCCATTTCGCGGTAAGATTTTGGCCTTTTGGCGTTGCGGAAACCTGCAAAAATGCTTAACTTTGCAAAAATATCATCATTTTCATTGCGGCCTTGTCCGGAGATGGCGTTGCCAACGCGCCCTCAGCCGGCCCCGGCCTCGGAAACTAAATTAGAACAGACAGATGAAACACCTCTTATCCGGTTGCCTGCTCCTTGCCCTTGCCGTGGGCTGCCCGGGGCCCGCCGCCGCCAAGAAGAAGCCGAAAGCCAAGCTCGGCGCACTCCTGTTTGGCAAGGATTCACTCTCCAAGGACGAGTACGGCAAGATTGTCAAGGGCGGCGTGAAGAAGCAAGGACTCTTTACCGTCATCTTCAAGGCCAAGGACAACAAACTCTATTTCGAGATTCCCGACTCTGCTTTCGGCCGCACCTACATGCTGGCCAACCGCGTGGCCTCGACCAGCAACGCCAAGGACTACGTGGCCGGACAGATGGTTGGCAACCCGATGGTCGTCAACTTCACCAAGGACGAGCGTTCGGTCTACATGAATCTGGTGCAGGCTGCCAACCTGGTGGCCGCCTCCGACCCCATCCGCGCCTCGTTCGACCGCAACTTTCTGAACCCCATTCTCAAGGCGTTTAAGATTGTGGCCACCCACGGCCACAGCGTGGTCATCGACGTGAGCGCTTTCTTCGGCACCAACGAGGCCTGCCTGAGCCCCATCAAAACCGACAGCCCCATCACCAAGCTGCTCGGCGGCGGCAACTCGCTCAAGGGCACCTACGTGGCCGACGCCTCGGGCCTGAACGAGGTGAAGGCCTTTGAGCGCAACATCGAAATCAAGAGCACGCTCAGCTACAACCTCACCGGCGGGCTCACGGCCACGCCCTATTCCGTGCGGATGCACCGCTCGCTCTTCGTGCTGCCCGACGACCCCATGCCCAAACGCTACCAGGACAACCGCGTGGGTTACTTCTCTGAGCTGCAGAATCTCTACAGCTCCGACAAGGACCGCGTGGAGCAACGTAGCTTCATCAGGCGGTGGCGCGTGGAGCCCAGGCCCGAGGACCGCGACCGCTACTTCCGCGGAGAGCTCGTGGAGCCGCAGCGCAAGATCGTGTTCTACGTCGATTCCGCCTTCCCCGCCAAGTGGCGCCAGACCATCAAGGACGGCATCCTCGTGTGGAACAAGGCGTTCGAGGCGGCCGGTTTCAAGCATGTGATCGAGGCCCGCGACTATCCCGCGGCCGACTCGCTCTTCGATCCCGACGACATGCGCTACAACTGTTTCAAGTACGCCACCACGGCCACGCCCAACGCCATGGGCCCCAGTCACAGCGATCCACGCACGGGCGAGATACTCTGCGCCGACGTGTTGTGGTACCACAACATCGTGTCGCTGCTCCACAACTGGCGCTTTGTCCAGACCGGAGCCGTGGACGAGCGCGTGCGCCGTCCGGTGTTCGACGACGAGCTGATGCGCCAGTCGATCAAGTATGCCGCCTCGCACGAGGTGGGCCACACGCTCGGACTGATGCACAACATGGGCGCCAGCTACGCCTTCCCCGTCGACTCGCTGCGCAGCCCCTCGTTCACCCGGCGTTACGGCACCACGCCCAGCATCATGGACTACGCCCGCAACAACTACGTGGCCCAGCCCGGCGACCCCGAACGGGGCGTCAGTCTGCTGCCGCCCGAGCTGGGCGTGTACGACGTCTACGCCATCAACTGGGGCTACCGGCTCGTTCCCGGGGCCGCCACGCCCGCCGAGGAGAAGCCCGAACTCGACCGCTGGATAGCCGCCAAGGCCGGCGATCCGATGTACGAATTCGGCGCACAGCAGATGCTTGGCACCATCGATCCCACCGACCTGACCGAGGATTTGGGCAACGACCACGTCAAGGCCGGCGACCTGGGCATCAGCAATCTCAAGATTGTGATGAGGCATCTGCTCGACTGGACCATGGAGCGCGGCGAGCGTTACGACGCCGTCGAGGACGTGTACAAGGAGCTGACGCGCCAGTACAGCCGCTACCTGGGCCACGTCATGCCCCTCGTGGGCGGCATCGAGTACAAGGAGGTGCGCCAGGGCGACGGCCAGCCCGCCGCCCGCCGCTTCGTTTCCCGCGCCCGTCAGCGCGAGGCCATGCACTGGCTGCTCCGCCAGGCGCGCAGCTACGACGCCTGGCTCACGCCCGCCGACGTGCTGAACAAGATGGAGATCGACCTCAACGTGAACGACAAGATACGCACCACTGTGGTGTCGTCGCTGCTCAATGGCGCCACGCTCTACCGCATCCGCGAGGGCGGCCTGGCCGACCCCCGCCTCAACTATCCCCTCGACACCTATCTGTCCGACCTCACCCAGGCACTCTTCATCGCCCCCCGCGGCGGCCGTTTGACCGCGGCTGAGCAGCAGCTCCAGGGGGCCGCCATTGCCCAGATGATGCGCGCTTCGGGGCTCGAAAAGGCCGAGCCCAAGAAAGCCGCGGCCGCGGCCGCCGACGTGGCAGCGTTCTGGCGCGACGCGACGGCCCCGTCAACGCTCTGCGATTACGGCCATATCGCGTCGTCTTTTTCCCGTATTAATCTCGGCTCTGCGGCGTTATCGCAGGGCGAACTCGGCGCAATCATGCTGGGCCGGCTGCGTGCAGTGCTGGCCAAGTACCGTTCCTACCGCAATCAGGCCGTGGGCGGCACGCGCGATTTCTACAATTATCAGGTGTTCGTCATCGAGCGCCTCCTGAATCATCAATAACCCATCAAGCTATGAGAATCAGACAGACAATCGTGTCGCTCCTGCTGCTCGCGGCCCCGGCGGCCGCCTGGGCGCAGGCCGGCGCCGTGAAAGGCAAGGTGGTCGACAGTGGCGGCGAGCCCGTCATTGGGGCCCAGGTGCGGTGGAAAGACACCAAGCTGGCCACCGTGACCAATGCCGACGGCGAGTTCACAATACCCCGAGACGCGCGCGCCAAGAGCCTGCTCGTGTCCTACATAGGCTATAAAACCAAGGAGGTGGCCCCAGCCTCCGGCCCCGTCAGCGTCACTATGGAGGACGATGCACAGAGTCTCGACGAGCTCGTCGTCGTGGGCTACGGCATCCAGAAGAAGTCGTCCATCACGGGTTCGGTGGAGACTGTCAAGGCCGAAGACCTGCTCATGATCCCCACTACCAACCTCGACCAGTCGCTGGCAGGCCAGGTTGCCGGCCTGCAGGTGATGCAAACCACCGGCGACCCCAGCACGGCACGCGAGGCGGCGATGAGCATCCGTGGCATCAACAGCGCGCCGCTGCTCGTCATCGACGGCGTGCCGCGCTTCGGAACCAACACCTCAGACGGCGAGACGCGCCTCTCCGACCTGAACCCCGACGACATCGAGAGCATCACAGTGCTCAAGGATGCCGCTGCCGCCGCCGTCTATGGAGCGCGCGCCGCCAACGGCGTGCTGCTGGTGCAGACCAAGCGCGCCAAGGCCAACGGCAAGATCAAGCTGGACTATCGCGGGCAGTACAACCTGCAACAGGCCACCCGTCTGCCCGAGTTCCTCGACGCCTACGAGTTTGCCAAGCTGCGCAACGTGGCCATTGCCAACTCGCCCACCACCACCCTCGAGCCCTACACCGACGAGCAGCTGGAGCAGATACGCACCCATTCCAACCCTAACGTGTATGGCAACGACAACATATTGGACTACCTCGATAAGACCGGCCACTCCACTTCGCACAGTGTTTCGGCCTCGGGCGGCAACGAGTTCGTGCGCTATTACCTCTCGCTGGGCTATGCCGGAAACAAGGGACTGTACAGCGGCGTGAAGCGCAGCCGACTCAACTACAGCGGCAAGCTCGACGCCACGCTGGCCAAAGGCCTCACTCTCTCGCTCGACTACACCGGCGCCAGCTCGCAGAGCAAGAACAGTAGCTATACCACCATCGACGCGGCCTACGCCTACTCGCCCGTGCAGGTGCTGCGCTTCAGCGACGGAAGCCTGGCCAGCGCCAACGGCAACAACCCCCTCATCAACATCTACGGACTGGGCGGATACATCAAGGACAACAGCAAGAACGCCACCATCACCGCCCGCCTGGCCTACGACTTCCCCATGGTCAAGGGCCTCTCGGCCTACCTGCGCGGCACGTTCGACGACAACCACCGCATCGAGACCGACTTCGACAAGCCCGTTACGCTCTACACCTACGACGAGAAGACCCGCTCGCTGGCCGTGGACCGCAACACCATCTACCCCTCGGCCAAGGTGTCGCAGCAGCAGACCGACCGCTTCTACACCAGCCAGCTCTACGAGGCAGGGCTCAACTTCAACCGCACTTTCGCCAGCAAGCACGACGTGGGGGCCACCCTTGTGGCCAACTACCAGCGGCTGCACAACCAGTACATGACCGGCCAGAACCTCGACAAGAGCAGCTTTCCCGAGACCATCGGCGTGTCCAAGGACTCCAAGCTCTCGGGCGACGAGAGCATCAACGAGCGCGCTTCGCTCATCGGCCGCGTCAACTACGGCTATGCCTACCGCTACTTCTTCGAGTTCAGCTTCCGTGTGGACGGCTCCACCAACTTCTCGCCCGACAATCGCTGGGGCTTCTTCCCCTCGCTGTCGGCCTCGTGGGTGCTGTCCAATGAGACGTTCTTCAAGAACTGGAAGCAGGACGTCGTCTCCAACGTCAAGCTCCGGGCCTCCACCGGATGGCTCGGCAACGACGGCCTGGTGGGTGCCTATTCCTACCTCACCAACTACACCGAGTCGGGCAATTACGGCTACAGCTTCGGCGGCTCCTACCGCCCTGGCCTCGTGCTCGAGGGCTATCCCAACGCCGCACTCACCTGGGGCAAGACCCACGACTACAACGTGGGCGCCGACCTGGGCTTCTGGGGCGGCCGCATCGGCCTGACGTTCGAGTACTACCTGCGCTACGAGACCGACAAGATCACCTCCGCACCCGAGTATCTCTTTCCGCCCTCGACCGGCGTCAACGGCAGCGTGCCGAGCATGAACTTCAGCAAGCTCAAGGCTTGGGGCTGGGACTTCACCCTGAGCCACCGCAACACCATCGGCAAGTTCAAGTATAATCTGGCCCTCTCCCTGGCCAAGAACGACGACAAATACCTGGACTATGGCGACGAGTCGGCACAGCTTCCGAACCTGCGTCGCAAAGGCCGCAGCAGTATGGTGTGGACCATGTATCAGGCCGACGGCCTCTTCAAGACGCAGGAAGAGATCGACGCCCACCGGCTCGACCAGGACGGACAAGGCAACGCCACCCTCGCGCCGGGCGACATCCGGTACGTCGATCAGAACAACGACGGCGTGCTCGACAACAACGATCGCATCTTCGTCAAGAACTCTTCCGTGCCCGATTTCGACTTCGGCATCCGCCTCGGAGCCTCTTACAAGGGCTTCTTCATCAACGCCATGTTCCAGGGCGAGAGCGGATACAAGCAGAATATACGCGATTACTACACGCTCGACAACGGCACACTGCAGAAGTTCCAGCGTTACCACCTCACCGAATCGTGGTCGCCCGAGAACCCAAACGGCCGCTATCCCCGCATCAAGTTCGTCACCACCAACGACAACAACCGCCTGGAATCCACCTTTTGGATACAGGATTGCAACTTCGTGAGGCTCAAGATGCTCAACCTCGGCTACTCCTTCCCCGCATCGCTGCTGCGTCCCCTCCACGTCTCCACCATGAGCATCGCCCTGCAGGGCAGCAACCTGCTCACGTGGTCGTCGCTTAAAGGCATGGACCCCGAGTCGCTTCGGGGTTACCCTATCCAGCGCAGCTACGGCCTTACACTCAACATTGGTTTCTAATCCACACTTTCACGTATGACACGCATGAGTTTCAAGAACTGTCTATATGCCGCTCTTCTCGCTGCGAGCACGGCCCAGCTGGCCTCCTGCGACGACATCTTCAGGACGGCTCCCATCAATAAAATCTCCGAAACCGAGGTCTGGCACAACTCCATGCTGCTCGACGAGTACGTCAATTCCTGGTACCACGGCATCGGGTCGGGCTTCAAAACCTTCGTGCCCAGCATCGCGCTGGTGAAGAGTGCGTCCAAATACTACATGCCTTGGTTCGGCGATCAGCTCACCGTGAGCAAGAGCGACTGGTTCAATGCCGGTTACGGCGACCTGCTCAAAGGCAGCGACCTCGAGCTCACCAACTGGGCGCGCTACAACTGGAACGCCTATTTCACCCAGATTCAGGCCATCAACAAGCTGTTTGCCAACGAGGGCAGCATCGCCGACGGCGACCAGAAGGCGCGTGTCGTGGGCGAGGCCCACTTCCTCCGCGGCTACTACTATTACCTGCTCTGGCGGCTCCACGGCGGCGTTACCATCATCGACCATCCCTACGACCCGCTGCAACATGCCGAGAAGTTTCCCCGCGCCACCTACGGGCAGATGCTCGACTTCATCGTGGCCGACGCCGACGCGGCCGCCAAGACGCTCCCCGCGAGCCACGCCGCAGCCAGCCAAGGCCGCGCCACCAAGGGCGCAGCCCTCATGCTCAAGGCCAAGGCCTGCCTGTGGGCGTCGGCCGAAGTGTTCCAGAACAAGCCCGACACGGCCGCCTCGCTGGGCTTCACCGGCGACCATGCGCACGAACTTCTGCTCAGGGCCAAGGCCGCCTACGAGGAGCTCATCGCCCTCGGCGCCTACCGGCTCATCCCCATTCAGGCCACCACGGAGCAGGGCATCAGCGAGGAATACCGCAAAATCTTCCTCACCAAGAACAGCGAAGAGTCGATCTTCGAGATTCAGCACTCCGACGATGGCGATTATGCCGTCAAGTTTGGACACACACTCGACCGCGATGCGGCCTCGCCATTCTTCACCGGTGTCACCGCAGCCTACACGCCGACACAGAACCATGTCGACGAGTACGGCATGCGCACGGGGGCCGTCTACGACCCCAAGCACCCCTATGCGAACCGCGATTACCGCTTCTATGCCAACGTGCTCTACGACGGTTGCACCTATCGCAACCACGTGATGGACATGCACTACACCGGCAAGCAGACGGGCGTCGACATCACAAAGTACGGCACCTCGGCCAGCGCGGCCTGTTCGCGCACGGGCTATTACATGGCCAAGTTCCTCGATCCGGCCCAGACCATCGACGACAACAAGACCTACGCCAGCAAGCAGAACTACATCATCTGGCGCTATGCAGAGGTTCTGCTCGACTATGCGGAGGTGCTCTTCCGCCTCGGCGACACCGCCGCCGCCCTGTCTCTGGTCAATCAAGTGCGGGCCCGTGTCCACATGGAGCCCCTCGTTTCCCTCGGTTGGGATCAGCTGGTGAACGAGCGGCGCGTGGAGCTTGCCTTTGAGGAGACCACGTATTGGGACTTCTTCCGCTGGGGTATTGCCGAGCAGAAGCTCAACGGCAGCAGCAACCCGCTCATGGCCATGCGCGTGGACCTCAATGCCGACGGCAGCTACAAGTACACCGTGAGCCGGCTCAACCGCTACCCGGGACGCATCCGCAAGTTCAACGCCAAGCAGTATTACCTGCCCATTCCCTGGAGCGAAGTCAAGTATCACGGCATCAAACAGAACCCGGGCTGGACGGAGATGTAACCCCTCCGCCCGCCCCTTTTATCAACTTAAAATAGAAAATGATGATGAAGAAGAGAATCTTTACACTCCTTGCACTGTCTCTTGGCCTCGCCGCCTCCGTGCCGGCGCAGACCGACTACAACTTCTTCCCGGCCGATTGCGTGGACGGCGACGGCTGGCTCTGGTTCGATTCGCAGGACAAGATCGACCGCTTTGTGGGTGCCATCGACAACGACAACTACTGCGCCAACGCCGCAGGCAAGGTCGTTCAGATGGCCGGAGCCAACTTCGAGCCCTATGAGGAGGCCTTCGCTTCGCCCACGGTGGTGGGCGTGGGACGCGACGGCAATGACGCCGAATCCATCGGCATTGGCAAGAAAGGCTCCAAGACGGGTGCCATTGTGCTGCCCGGCAGCAGCAAGAACACCCAGCGCAACGGCGGCGCCATCGTGCTCAAGCTGCCCTCGCTGGCCACGCTAAGCCTCAATGTGTCGTGCGCCAGCACGATGTATTACTATGTGGCCTCCACCACAAAGGCTGGGACGGCACTCGACAGCTACGAGCAGAAGTTCAACCGCTACAACCTCATTGGCTTCGGAAGACTGAGCTATGCGGGCAACTTCACTTGGAAAAACGTACATCAACTCACCAACGCGCAGGAGCAGACCATCGTTTCCGATGGGCCCATCTACGTGCTCATCCAGAACACCAGCGCCGACACGGCCTACGTGCACGGCGTCAGAATTACCACGCCGCGCCAGGAAACCACAGGCATCCGCACGCGCGTCGACGCGACGGCGCGCGTCGACGTGTATGCCGTGAACGGCACGCCGCTGGCCCTTCAGGCCGACGTGCAGGTGCTTTCCACGCTTCCCAAGGGCCTCTACATCGTGCGTAGGGGCAAGGAAGTGCGCAAGCTGGCTGTGCGCTGAACGCTCCGTACAAATTGAAAAATCCCACGCCCGGCAGGGGCGTGGGATTTTTTGATGGGGTCAGTGGGCCTTGAAAAGCGGCCGAAGAACAGCTTTACATCACCACCTTGACGGCCTTTTCGCCGGCTTTCACCACATAGACACCGCGGCCCAGCTGCACCGTGGCCTTGCCGCCAACGGCCTGACGCGTGTCGACGGTCTCGCCGGCGAGGCTGTACACCAGCACCGTCTCGCCCTCGGCAAGCCCGCTCACGCGCAGTTCGCCCTGTGCGACGCTCACGGCCGGCCCGGCGTTCCCGGCGGCAGTCACGCCGTTGGTTGTGGCGGTGACATAGAAATTGGTGGTGCGCATCACCTTGGTGCCCACGAATTTGGGGAATGCCGGCGTCGTCATGCTCACGTGCAGCGAGTCGGCCTGGCCTTTCAGGAAGGTGATTTTGCCGCCCTCCTCGCTGTAGTCCACACCCGCCACGAGCTCCTCGTCCTTGGCGTTGCTCACGGCAAACACCGTTGCCTGGGGTGCGTCGGCCAGGCCCTTGATTTGCGTCTGGGCCGAGAGGTCGAGCACGTCGCCCTGCCTGAAGTCCTTCTGCACCTCCATGGCGCGCTGCGGCGCATAGTTGAAACGGGTTGCCGTGGCAAACGTTCCGGGCACGGGCAGCGTGGCCAGGGTGAAGCTGTTGCCCATGATGTTCAGCGTCTTGCGCTTGGCGGTCGAGGCCACAAAGGCGTCGCTCAGCTTGAGTTCCGTCAGCAAGTTGTTGTTCAGCGAGAGCGATTCCAGGCCCGTCAGGCTGCTGCCGTCGAAGCTCGTCAGTGTATTGTTGTTCATGCTGATGAGCAGACCGGCGGTGTTGTTCTCGCCGAACTTCACGCTCGAGAGCCCGCAGTTGAGTATGTAGACGGTTTTCAGCTTGTTGTTGGCCGAGAAATCGACGGTCGGGATGGCGTTGTCCGAGAGGTAAATCTTGTACAGCTCCGTGTTCTTCGACAGGTCGACGGCGGTCAGCCGGTTGTTGCTCAGCGTGAGGTTGTGCAGTTTCACGTTGGCTGTGAGGTCGATATTCTCGAGCAGATTGTTCGAGAGTTCGAGCAAGTACAGCTCCGTGTTCTTCGACAGGTCGATAGCCGTCAGCTCGTGGGTGGGCGCATAAAGATAGCGCAGTGCGGGCAGGTTCGACACGTTCAGCTCGCTGATCTTCGCCTCGTCCTTGCGGTAAGAGCAGTCCAGCACGGTGATGTCGTCGCTGTAAATCTTCACTTCGCCGGTGCCTACGGCCGTTCCGGTCACGTTGGTTGTGGTCTGATAGCCGTCGTCCATCTTGATGGCTTCGGTCGGTACGAGTGTGCCGTCGCCCCAGTCTATGTTGATGGAGGCCACGTCCTTGCTTGTTGCCAGCCCCAGGGTGAGCGGCTTGCCGTCCACGGCTGTCTTCAAGGTGATGGAAGGATGGGTCTGTGCAGACAGAGCCATGCAAAAGGCCACGGAGGCCAAAGAGAGTAAAGTCTTCTTCATAAGCGGTAATAATAATAATGTGAATGACGTCTCCGCAAAAGTATTAAATTATTTGAATAAATTACGATTTCGGCCTTAAAAAGTTCCATTTTTATATTAATTGGCTTAACTTTGCTTGTCTTCGGGCCGTATTCGCCCGCCAATTAGCCTCGAAACCACCAATTTTTCACGATATGAAGAAGATTTACCTGTCCAGCCTCCTGCTGCTCGCGGCCCTGTTGTTGCCGCTGCATGCTACGGCGGCCGCCACCAACAAGGGCGACCTTTCCAATCTGGTTTGCTTCATTCAGTTTGCCGACGACACCGAGGAGGAGGCGTTCACGCGCCCGTTCCCGGCCTACGACAAGCTGTTCAACGACGACCGTCCCGACTCGCTCTCCCTGTTCAACTACTTCAAGCGCGCCTCCTACGGCCAGTTGTCGTGGCGCACCGGTTTCTTCCCGGCCCCAAATTCGGGGGCGGTTGTGGCCTGCCGCACCAAGTACGAGCGCGGTTATTACCAGCCCTATCAGGCCGGCATCAACGACAGTGGATACAAGGACGACGTGGCCGGCGCGGCCCGTTTGCAGGCCCTCGTCATCGAGATTGCCAACTATTTGGACAAGCATTTGCCCGCCGACCAGACACTCGATGCTGACCAGGACGGCTTCATCGACAACCTGACCTACGTCTTCAGCGGCAACTCCGACCGCTCGGCCTCGCACATGCTCTGGCCCAAGCGCCTCGACGTGCTCACGGCTCCGGGCAAGGAAGTCTACGTGCACGGCAAGCGATTCGTGGGTTGCCTCATGGTCTTCGACCAGGCCAACGGCTACCGCAGCGCGTTCTCCGGCGGACTGGAACCCATCGACCTCAACCTGGGCCTCGTCTGCCACGAGAGCTCCCACTCGCTCGGCACCTACGATCTCTACCATGCCAACGACTCGCAGACGCCCGTGGGCATGTGGGACCTCATGTCCAACCAGGGACTTCTGCCCCAGCAAATGATGGTCTACACCAAGATGAAGTACTGCCATTGGGTGGACAGCATCCCCGAAATTTCGGTTCCCGGCACCTACAAACTCAACCCCGTGGGCGGCCCCGACAAGGAAAACATAGCCTATAAAATCCATCCGCTGGGCTCCGACGAATACTTCGTCGTGGAGTATCGGCGGCGCGAGGCCGGCGACATCTCCCTGCCGGAGAGCGGCCTGCTGGTCTACCGCATCAACCCGCGGACCTCGGGCGGCAACGTGAACTACAACGGCACGACCATCCTCGACGAGACCTACGTGTTCCGTCCCGGCGGCAGCCTCACCTCCGACGGAACCATCGCGAAGGCCGTGCTCAGTGCCGAGAGCGGCCGCACGGCCTTTGGAGGCGCCGCGCCCGACAAGCCATTCTACAGCGACGGCACCGTAGCCAACTTCGCCATCAGCCAGGTGTCGGCCTGCGGCGAGACCATCACGTTCACGCTCGGACAGACCGAACAGCGCATCGTCCTCTCCGACTCGGCCCTCATGCTCGCCGGCACGGCGGGCAGTGCAGGCAGCCTGACCGTCGCCTCGGACGTGGAATGGCAGATCCGCAACGTGCCCGACTGGCTCATGCCGTCGGCCGTACAGGGCCCCTCGGGCACCACGCAGCTGGTGTTTGTGGCCGCTGCCGACAACACCGACTCCAAGGTGCGACAGGCCGTGATCACCGTCGCCGCCACGCACAACCCCGCCCTGCAGCAGCAGTTCACCGTGGCCCAGGTGTCCAATCTGGTGTCCATGCCCAACGGTCTGCACGCCGTCATCGACTCCTCCGGCGTGTCGCTCTCGTGGAATGCGGTGCCCGTGGGCAAGAAAATACTGAGTGAAGACTTCGAGAACACCGACAATCCCAACGGATGGCAAATGCAGAACGTGGGCACGCGCGGCTGGCACTGGCAGCTGAAAAACCGCACCTACAAGGCCTACGACGGCAACTACAGCGCGGCCATGTGGTCGGCCTGGGACTCCGAGAGCCAGAACGAGACGCTCACTTCGCCCACCCTCGACCATGCCACGACGCTGGTGTTCCAGTCGTGCAACACGGGCATGGGGCTCTTTCCGGTCAAGAATCCACAGGAGTACAACGTGGAGGTGAGCTCCGACAACGGCGCCACCTGGCACGTGCTGCTCGAGGTTCGCAGCCTCGGCGGCAGGGAAACGAGCAACAAATACATGGAAGTGGCCGTCGACCTTTCGGCCTACGCCTCCAGCCAGATGCGCGTGCGCTTCCACGCTTTCGACAAGCCGCTCGACCCGGCCGACCCCATCGGACTGGCCTACAACTGGATGGTGGACAACATTGAGCTCTATGCCGCCGATGCCTCGCACACCCTGCAGGGCTACCGCGTCTATCGCAACGGCGAGCTCATAGGCACTGCCCCCACGCCGTCGTTCGTCGACAAGGCCCCCCTGCCGGGCACCAACGTCTATACCGTAGCCGCCGTAACGAGCAAGGGCGAGTCGTCGGCCTCGCAGCCGGCCACGGTCAACGTCACGCCCACGGGCATCCGCACCGCCGTGCGCACCCTGTTGCCGGCCGGCGTCTACATGCTTGGCGGCATCCGTGTGGCCGATAGCGCCCGGGGTTTGGCCAAGGGCGTCTACATCGTCCGCGGCACCGACGCCGCCGGTCGCGCCACCGCACGCAAGATGGTGGTGAGGTAGACCGTTTGCCATTCACCCGACAAGGCGTTGTCTTTACGCCGTAACGGCATTCCGTCTACGGCGTAAAGACAACGCCGTTACGGCGTAATCGCAATGCGTTTGCGCCGTGTTTTCAGACAGAACAACGTGTGTTGGATGTGGCTGCGCGGTGTGTTTAAAGACATAGTAACAGAATAACATGTGGCTGGCGCGGTGATATTTTAGACATAACAACATATAGAACACATCGCGTCAGCCACATGTTATTCTGTTACTATGTCTTTAAACACAGTGCGCCAGCCACATGTTATTCTGTTACTATGTCTTTAAACACAGTGCGCCAGCCAATATGTTATTCTGTTGTTATGTCTAAAAACCACCCGTTGTTCTGTCTAACCCCCCGTGTTGTTCTGTCTATCCCCCCATCACGAATCCGGCAAGCGACTCTGTTCTCCTGTCTGACGCACTGCGATGGCCCTGCAAAAGATATTTTGTCCAACAATGGAGATTTTCCAATGAAATCGTTGCGGGAATCGGGAAAAATCGTTAAGTTTGCAGCTATAACCAAAAACTAATGAATTTCAAGTCAAGCAAGCTATACCGATTGATGCGCGGAACCTATCGCCTCTACCGTGACGGGTTCAGGGAAATGACGCTGGGGCGTACGCTGTGGGCCGTCATTCTGATAAAGCTGTTCGTCATCTTCGCCGTGCTCAAGCTGTTTTTCTTCCCCAATTTCATCAGCGACCATGCGCAGAAAGGACACGAGCCGGAGTTTGTCTCCTCGCGCATCCTTCCTGCTCCGCAGCCGTAAATTTAATTCTTAACCAATATGTTCAATTTGTTACTCGACATTACCAGCTCAACAGTAGACTGGTCCAGAGCCCAGTTTGCGCTGACGGCGATCTATCACTGGCTGTTTGTCCCGCTCACGCTGGGCCTTGCCGTGATTATGGGCATCGCAGAGACTTGTTACTATCGCACGCAGAAGGCTTTCTGGCGGGACGTGGCCCGTTTCTGGCAGAAGCTCTTCGGCATCAACTTTGCCATGGGCGTGGCCACGGGAATCATCCTCGAATTCGAGTTCGGCACCAACTGGAGTAACTACTCCTGGATGGTGGGCGACGTGTTTGGAGCCCCGCTGGCCATCGAGGGCATCGTGGCTTTCTTCATGGAGAGCACGTTCGTGGCCGTGATGTTCTTCGGTTGGGACAAGGTGTCGCGCGGCTTCCACCTGGCCGCCACCTGGCTCACCGGCCTCGGCGCAACCATTTCGGCCTGGTGGATTCTGGTGGCCAACTCGTGGATGCAGTACCCCGTGGGCCAGCAGTTCAACCCCGACACCATGCGTTTTGAGATGACCTCGTTCATGGATGTGGCGTTCTCGCCCTTTGCCGTAGACAAGTTTTTCCACACCATCACCTCGTCGTGGATCATCGGCGCCGTGTTTGCCGTGGGCGTGAGCTGCTGGTATCTGCTGAAGAAGCGCGAGCTGCAGCTGGCCCGGGCCAGCATCAAGATTGGCGCGGGAGTGGGTCTGGTGGCCTCGTTGCTGGCCGCCGCCACGGGCGACAACTCGGCCTACATGGTGGCAAAGGTGCAGCCCATGAAGCTGGCCACGATGGAAGCGCTCTACAACGGCGGCACCAACCAGGGCCTTACGCTGGTCTCGATGGTGAGCCCCATCGGCCAGCCCGACTACGAACGCCAGGCCGAACCGCCCATGCGGCTGGCTGTTCCGGGGGTGCTCTCACTGCTGGCCACGCACTCGACAGACGGTTATGTGCCGGGCGTGAACGACCTCATCAAGGGCTACACCCGCGAGGACGGCACCCGCGAGCCCTCGTATGCCGAGAAGATGGCCAGCGGCAAGAAAGCCATCGTGGCCCTGCAGACCTACCGTGCGGCCATGGCCCGCGCCAAGAAGGGCGAGCCCATGCCGGCCGAGGCCAAGGCGCAGCTGCCCGTGCTGCGCGACAACATCAAGTATTTCGGCTACGGATACATCAAGGACGTGCACGAGTTGGTGCCCAATATTCCCTTGATGTTCTACGCTTTCCGCGTGATGGTGGGGCTGGGTGTGCTGTTCATCGCGTTCTTTGCGGTGGTGCTTTTCGTGGTTTACCGCAAGGACATCACCCGCATGCGCTGGTTGCAGCTGGCTGGCGTGGCCCTCATCCCGCTGGCTTATGTGGCCAGCGAGGCGGGTTGGGTGGTGGCCGAGATGGGCCGCCAGCCGTGGACCATCCAGGACATGCTGCCCGTAGGCGTGGCCGTGTCCGACATTCCGGCCGGCAGCGTCGCCCTCACGTTCTTCCTTTTCCTGGCTCTTTTCACCACGATGCTCGTCGTAGAGGTGAGCATTCTGTGCAAGCAGATCAGGCGGGGACCGGAATACAATTCATAATTCAAAATTCAAGATTCAAAATTTTTCCGGCATCCCGTGCTGCGTTCGCAAGTCATCATTTAAAATGTTCTTGGAATACGGTTCATCGTTCGCAAGTCATAGTTCAAGATGTTTTTGGAATGCCGTGCTGCATTCGCAAGTCAGAGTTCAAAATTTTAAAGCAACAAATAAAAATGAGTTACGAATTTCTGCAATCATACTGGTGGTTCATCGTGTCGCTGATGGCCGCTTTTCTGGTGTTCCTGCTCTTTGTGCAGGGAGCCAATTCGCTCATCTTCAATCTGGGCAAGACGGTCGAAGAACGTCGTCTCGTGGTCAACTCCACGGGCCGCAAGTGGGAGTTTACGTTTACCACGCTGGTCACTTTCGGCGCCTCGTTCTTTGCCTCGTTCCCCCTTTTCTACAGCACCAGCTTCGGTGGAGCCTACTGGGTGTGGATGCTCATCCTGTTCTCCTTTGTGGTCCAGGCCGTGAGCTATGAGTTTCAGCACAAGCTGGGCAACCTCTTCGGCCCGAAGACGTTCCAGGCCTGCCTGGTGTTCAACGGCGTGGTGGGCCCGCTTCTGCTGGGTGGCGCGGTGGCCACGTTCTTCAACGGCAGCAATTTCGTCATCGAAAAAGCCAACATGATGACCTCTGTGCAACCCGTCATCAGCCGCTGGGCCAACGCCAGCAGCGGCCTCGACGCCCTGCTCGACGTGTGGAATCTGGTGTTCGGCGTGGCCGTGTTCCTGCTGGCCCGCGTGCTGGGCATCCTCTACGTGCACAACAATGTGGCCGACGACGAGATACGTCGGCGCACCCGCACGCAGCTCGTCTGGAACATGGCGGCTTTCCTCGTGTTCTTCCTCGCCTTTCTGCTGCGCACCCTTCTCAAGGCCGGCTACGCCTACGACCCAGCTACGGGGCTCATCTTCATGGAGTCTTACAAGTACCTGCACAACCTCATCGCCATGTGGCCCCTCACGCTGGTGCTGCTCGTGGGTGTGGTGCTGCTGCTCTTCGGCGTAGCCCGCACCGTGCTGGTCAAGGACTATGTGCGCGGCATTTGGCCCGCGGGCATCGGTGTAATCCTCGTGGTGCTGGTGCTCTTCCTCTGCGTGGGCTGGAACAACACGGCGTTCTATCCCTCCAACGCCGACCTGCAGAGCTCGCTTACCATCCGCAACAGCTCCAGCAGCGAGACCACGCTGCGCGCCATGGCCTACGTGTCGCTGCTGGTGCCGGTCATCCTGGCCTATGCCGCGTATGCGTGGCGGGCCATCGACAAGAAGAAGATAGACCGCCGCGAAATCAGCGAGGGCGAGGCCTATTGACCCGCGCGCCGGCCTTCCGGCCCCCATACCACAGCATCATCGGGCAGCCCCCGGCGTGTCGTCGCGGCACGGGGGCTGCCCGATGCTTTTGCCCCCGAGGGGGCATCGTGAGCGAGCGCGGTCGTGGAGGCTCTGCGTTGACGGCGCAATGGCAGGGCGATTGCACGGAAAAGGCGATGCGGTTACGGCGTAACGGCATCGCCTTTGCGGCGTGGAGGCGGAGCGGGTGCGCCGCCGTGGCGGCTGCTTGCGGCAGGGCGGGCGGGACGGGGAGCGGCGGTCAGCGCAGCCGGTTGAGCAGTGGGGCCTTGCCGTCGTCGATGAGTTTGAGCACCAGCTCGCCGAAAAGCGTGTTGGCCCAGGCAAACCAGGGGCGGGTGTAACTGGTGGCGTCGTCCACGTTGAACGACTCGTGCATGAAGCCCGTGCCGCCGTCGGTGTGCATGAGCATGGTCATGTATCGGGCAATCTCTTCGTCGTCGCGGGCAGTGAACACCTTCATCATGATGCTCATGGGCCAGGCCAGCTGCCGTCCGGCATGGGGCCCGCCGATGCCTTCGCCCGCCCGTCCGCGGAAGAACCAGGGGTTGTCGTCGCTCCAGACAAAGCGGCGCGTGTTCTGATAGATGGGGTCTGCGGGATCCACGTCGCCCAGATAGGCCAGGCTGAGCAGGCTCGGCACGTTGGCATCGTCGGCCAGCAGGTGGTTGCCGTAGCCGTCTACCTCGAAAGCGTAGATGTCGCCATACTTGGGATGGGGGTACACGGCATGTTGCTTCAGGGCGGCGCTCACCTCGCGGGCCAGCCGTGCGCAGTCGTCGGCCAGGCGGGCGTCGCCGTTGGTCTTGCGCAGAATCTCGGCGGCTTTGTTCATGGCCGAGACGGCCATGAAGTTGGAGGGCACGAGGAAAGGAAAGGTGGTGGCGTCGTCGCTCGGCCGGAACACCGAGGCGATGAGGCCCACGGGCTTCGCCGGCGCGCCGTAGCCGCCCCAGCCCACGGTGTCGTAGGTGCGGTCGGTGACGCGGTAGAATCGATAGCTGCCCAGCCCGTCCTTGCGCTGTTGCTCGCGGAAAGTCTTCACCACGGCGGCGATGGCCCTTTGCCAGGCATCGCCGAAGATGGTGTCGTCGCCCGTGGCCAGCCAGTAAGCGTAGGCCAGGCGGATGGGGTAGCAGAGGGAGTCGATTTCGTATTTGCGCTCGTAGACTTCCTTTTTCATGTCGGTCTCGTCGGTCTGCCAGCCCGCGCCGGTGGGGCCGTCGTTGAATGCGTTGGCATAGGGATCGATGGCCATGAGCTTGAACTGGCGCAGAATGACGCCGCGGATGAGCCGGCGCAGCTTCGGGTCCTTGCGGACAAACGGCACGTAAGGCCATACCTGCGCACCGGAGTCGCGCAGCCACATGGCCGGGATGTCGCCGGTATAGACAAAGGTGTCGTCGTCGCCGTCGGGCTGTCGGTAGTGTGCAGTGGTCTCCAGCGTGTTGGGAAAGCAGTTCCCGAACATCCAGGCCAGCCTGGGATTGTCCTTTAGAATGCGCTTCACTTCCTTGATTTTCTGGTCGATCACCTCGGAGCGGAACAGGCGTTGCTCCACGGGCGGGCGCTTGGAGATGTACTCGGCGGCGTGGTCGTCGGCCACGGTGGTGGTGTATCGCGGCTCCACTTGCACGTCTTGGGCGTGCAGTGCGGGTGCGGCGGCTGTCAGGCACAGCGCGAGGGCCAGGGTGCGGGTGATGGGATGGTACATGGCGGGTTGGGTGTTGGCGGTGGATGTTGGGGTCGAGTTTGGGTTGTTTTTCGTTGATGGTCTTGTCCGTATGGCGCAAATATAGCCATTATTTTCCGGTTTTCAAGCCTTTTCGCCCGATTTTTACGGTGTCTGTCATTCCCTTTCCAGCCTCCTCAAGCATGTTTCAGTCGTTTCAACAATGCTTGTCGCCGCTTTTTCTCTCGCATATATATAATAATGTGAGTTCTGTTTTTGTGTCCTTTATTTGTCCGTTAAAGCGAAAAATTCGTTTTTCATCTGTATTTTTTTGCTTGATTGTTTGGTTGTTTCCGGTTCAATGTCTACCTTTGCACTCGCTTTCCGCCTGTGTGGCGGTTTGCGTTTAGGAAAGAGTTCTTTGAAAGTATTTACATAGACAGAGTAGTAGTACAAGAAGCAAGTCCCCGTTCCTGTTTTTATTGGGTTTCGGGGAATTGGGTATGAATGAGAACCGTCCGATTCATTTTGGATGAGATTCACAGGTTTTACTTGAACTTCGATACATTTCCAG
>NZ_JADU01000036.1 GCF_000518545.1 Hallella seregens ATCC 51272 | reverse complement strand
CTCAAGCAGGGCGACACCGACGGCTACCGCGACCTGCTCGCCGCGTTCCTCTCCAGCATTCCCTACTCCGCACGCCGCCATGAGAACGAGCGAGAGCAGGAGCGCTACTTCCAATACACCGTCTACCTGCTCATGCGCATGATGAGCGTCTACACCGTTTACCACGAGAAGCACACCAGCCAGGGCCGTGCCGACTTCGTCATCGAGACCCCGCGCTTCGTCTACATCTTCGAGTACAAGCTCGACCGGCCCGCCGCCGAGGCCATCCGCCAGATCGAGGAAAAGGGCTATGCCCGCGAGTACGCCCAAGACCCCCGGCCCGTCTACTGCATCGGCTGCACCTTCAGCAGCCAGACCGGTACCGTGGGCGACTGGGCATGCCAGGCCGTATAGCCCCCCGCAGCCCGGCACCAACGGCATGCCGGGCCGGCCGGAAAGCCGTCACCCCCTAAAGGCAAGCCCGCAACTCCCTGATGAAAACCCCGCAATCGCCTGACGACAAACCCGTAATCGCCACACGA
This sequence comes from Hallella seregens ATCC 51272, assembly GCF_000518545.1. Taxonomy (GTDB): domain Bacteria; phylum Bacteroidota; class Bacteroidia; order Bacteroidales; family Bacteroidaceae; genus Prevotella; species Prevotella seregens. Next base: position 22,555 of record NZ_JADU01000036.1, on the reverse strand, counting down.
GAAACCCGCAATCGCCTGACGATAACGGTGTAATCACCGCGCGATTACACCATCAAGGTTCTGCAAAAACGGCAGAACCCCACGGTGCATGCGGCTAAACATCCTATAAACACGGCATATCCCGCCTACAAATCCCGCCCATCATCCCTCTCATAACAGCCCATCATCCCTCCCATAACAGCCCATCATTTCCTCCTATAACAGCCCATCATCCCTCCCATAACAGCCTATCATCTCTTATAACATCCTATAAATCCTATCATTTCGGCTCAAACCATCCTCCGTAGGGGCCGGCCTCCGTGCCGGCCCGCACGTTTGGTACAAACGATTGGCGGGAGGGCGCAGTGGTTTGGCAAGACGACACCACGCGTTTGAATGCCCTTGCGGGGCATGCGGGCCGGCACAGAGGCCGGCCTTACAGGCGCAGCCAGTTGTCCACCATCCGGCGGCCGTCGGGCGTGAGCACGCTCTCGGGGTGGAACTGGATGCCGCGAATGTTGTAGTTTCGGTGGCGCAGGGCCATGATGTGGCCCTCGTCGGACACGGCCGTGACCTCCAGACACGCGGGAAAGGCGGTGCGGTCGACCACCCAACTGTGGTAGCGTCCCATCACGATGCGCCGGGACAGCCCCTCGAAGAGGGGGTCGTTGCCCAGCTGCGTGCCCTCCGTGGCCACGCCGTGATACACTTCGGCCAGGTTCTTGAGGCGTGCACCGAACGCCTCGCCGATGGCCTGATGGCCCAGGCAAACGCCCAGGATGGGCTTGCGGCCGGCATAAGTCCTAACCACATCGAGCAGGAGGCCGGCCTCCGAGGGGATGCCCGGGCCGGGGCTGAGGACGATACGGTCGAAGGGTTCCAGCTGACCGAGCGTGAACTGGTCGTTGCGGTACACCTCCACGTCGGCCCCAAGCGATTCCACCAGCTGGGCCAGGTTGTACGTGAAGCTGTCGTAATTGTCTATGATAACGGTTTTCATGAGAGTATTTTCTTGAGGAGTTAAAGGAGTTAAGGAGTTAGAGGGAGTTAAAGACAACGGTCTTGCTCAAAGTTCCGGCTCGTCTTACTGTATATTCCGGCTCGTCTTATTCTATGCTTAGGCTCGTCTTACTCAATATTCTGGCTTGTCTTGCCCAAAGCATCGGCTCGTCTTGCCCACCGTTCCGGCCGCTCCTCGTCCGCACTCTTCCCCTCCCTTTAATTTTGAATTTTGAATTCTGAATTTTGAATTGCTAAACTTTTTCCGCGATTCTGATGGCTTTGACGAGGGCGCCGAGCTTGTTGTTGCACTCCTCCAGCTCGTATTGGGCATCACTTCGGGCCACCACACCGCTGCCCGCCTGGAACCACAGCTCGCCGTTGCGGGCGATGAACGTGCGGATGACGATGGCCTGATTGAGGTCGCCGTTGAGCCCGATGAAACCGATGCAGCCGCCGTAGGCCCCGCGGTTGTGGGGTTCCATCTCGGTGATGAGCTGCATGGCGCGCACCTTCGGCGCGCCCGAGAGCGTGCCGGCAGGGAACGTATCGAAGAATGCCCTGATGGGATCGGCGCCGGGCCGCAGCGTGCCGCTGACGCGGCTGACCAGATGAATGACGTGGCTGTAGAACTGCATGTCCTTGTAGAAGTCCACCTTCACGTCGCGGCAACTGCGGCTCAGGTCGTTGCGCGCCAGGTCGACGAGCATCACGTGCTCGGCATTCTCCTTGGGGTCGCTGCGCAGGAACTCGGCGTTGCGGCGGTCGGCCTCGGGGTTGCCCGTGCGGCGCGTGGTACCGGCAATGGGGTCTATGCAGGCGCGCCCGGCCTCGATGCGGCAGTGTGTCTCGGGACTGCTGCCGAAGATACGGAAGCCTCCGAAGTCGAAATAGAACAGATAGGGCGAGGGATTGACGGAGCGCAGGGCGCGGTAGAGCTTGAAGTCGTCGCCCTCGAAGCGTTGTACGAACCGCCGCGACACCACGATCTGGAACACGTCGCCGCGCAGACAGTGCCTCACGCAGCGGCGGACGTTGGCCTTATGCTCCTCGTCGGTGAGCGTGGAAGTGGCCTCGCCCACGGGCCTGAAGCCGTAGGGCTTCACGTTGGCGCGGTTGATGGCCTTCTCCAGCGCGTCGAGTTGTGCGTTGCCCTGCGCCTCTGCCGCGTCGTCGGGCCCGGCAGTCCGGATGCCGTCGGCCGTGTCGCCGCCGGCCGGAACGAGGGTGACGAGGGTGAGCGTGTTGTTGAAATGGTCGAACACGAGGAGGTCGCGGTACATGATGTAGCAGATGTCGGGCGCGTCGTTCTCGGCCATGGTGGTGTCTTTCACCTCGATGTTCTCGAAATAGCGCACGGCGTTGAACGAGGTAAAGCCGTAGAGTCCGCAGCAGTCCGCGCGCTCGCCCGTCACCCTGAAGCGGCCCATGAACCTGCCGAAAGCCTCGGCCACGGCCTGCTTGCAAGCCTCGCCCCGGCCGGGAGCGGGCTGCGGCAGAGGCTCGTCGAGCATGGTGCCGTCGGGCCAGGAACAGGTCACGCGGCCATGGCTCACGGCGATGGAGGCCATGGGATGGCAGCCGATGAACGACCGCGCGTTGTCGGTGGCGTGATAGTCGGAGCTCTCCATGAGGGCCGACTGCGGGTAGAGGTCGCGCAAACGCATGTACACACCCACGGGTGTATAGAGGTCTGCCAGTATCTTGCGGGCCACGGCGTGGTAGCTGAAGCCCTGTGGTGTGGTGTCGTTGGTCATTTGTCTTAACTCCATAACTCCTTAACTCCTTTAACTCCTTGGATTAAAACTCCCCGTATGCCCCGGCCATGTCCTTGTAGGCGAGGTAAGTTTCCACATCTTTGTCGCCGCGGCCCGAGACGGTGAGCACCACGATGTCGTCGTGTCGGAACGTCAGTTTGCCGAGCGCGGCCACGGCATGCGCGCTCTCGATGGCCGGGATGATGCCCTCAAGACGCGTCAGTTCGTAGCCCGCGCGCACGGCTTCAGCGTCGGTCACGGCCAGAACCTGCTCGCGTCCCTGCCGGGCCAGATGGGCGTGCATGGGCCCGATGCCCGGATAGTCGAGGCCGGCCGAGATGGTGAAAGCCTCTTCTATCTGTCCGTCGGCGGTCTGCATCACCAGCGTGCGTGCCCCGTGGATGATGCCCTCGCTGCCGCAATGGATGGTGGCGGCCGTGTGGCCGGTGTCGGTGCCGCGGCCGGCGGCCTCGGCGAGAACTATCCTTACCCGCTCGTCGTCCACGTAGTGGTAGATCGTGCCGGCGGCGTTGGAGCCCCCGCCCACGCATGCCACGAGCCAGTCGGGGTGGTCGCGGCCCGTCTTTTCCCGCAACTGCCACCTGATTTCCTCGGAGATGACGCTCTGCATCCGGGCCACAATGTCGGGGTAAGGGTGCGGGCCCATGGTGGAACCCACGATGTAAAACGTGTCGGCGGGGTGGCAGCACCAGTCGCGTATGGCCTCCGAACAGGCGTCGCTCAGCGTCATGTTGCCCGTGGTGACGGGGTGCACCGTGGCCCCGAGCATGCGCATGCGCTCCACATTGGTGTGTTGCCGCTCCACGTCGGTCTTGCCCATGAAGACCTCGCAGGGCATGCCCATCAGGGCGCAGACCGTTGCCGTGGCCACGCCGTGCTGTCCGGCGCCGGTCTCTGCAATGATGCGCGTCTTGCCCATCTGCCGTGCCAGCAGTATCTGTCCCACGGTATTGTTGATCTTGTGCGCGCCCGTGTGGTTCAGGTCTTCGCGTTTCAGAAAGATGCGGCAGCCGTAGCGGCGGCTCAGCCGACGGGCCTCGTAGAGCGGTGAAGGCCGTCCCACGTAGTCGTGCAGCAGCTGGCGGTACTCCCGTTTGAAGTCCTCGCTCTCGAGGATGGGCAGGTAAGCCTCCTGCAAATCGTGCACGCACTTGTACAATATCTCGGGCACATAGGCCCCTCCAAAGGGTCCGTAGAAGCCCTCGGGGCTGGGATTGAGTTCTTGTTCCATAGCGATTCTTATTGTTTGAGCGCGTCGTACAGCCGGCCGACGGCCTCTTCGGCATCGCCCGTCTGGCGCAGCAGCGTGACGAACTTGCTGCCAATGATGGCCCCTGCGGCGTGGGCCTGCGCGCTTTCCAGCGTCTGCCGGTTGCTGACGCCGAAGCCAATCATGCGCGGATGGCGCAGGTTCATGGCGGCGATGCGCCCGAAATAGGCCATCCGCGCCTCGTCGAAGCTCTGCTGCGCGCCGGTGATGCCGGCCGAAGAAACCATGTAAATGAAGCCGTCGGTGTGCTCGTCGATGAAGCGGATGCGCTCCGCCGAGGTCTCTGGAGTAATCATCATGACCACGCGCACGTCGTAGCGGTCGGCCAAGGGCTTCACCGTTTCCAGATAATCCTTGAACGGAAGGTCGGGGATGATGCAGCCGCTGACGCCGCTCTCCACGCAGTTTTGGAAGAAACGCTCCAGTCCATGGTGCATGACGACGTTGAGATAGCCCATCAGCACCAGGGGGACGGCGACCTCGTGCCTGATGGCCCGCAGCTGGTCGAAGAGCAGTTGGAGCGTCATGCCGTTCTTCAACGCCACCGCTCCGGCGCTTTGAATGACGGGCCCGTCGGCCAGCGGGTCGCTGAATGGGATGCCCACCTCGATCATGTCGATGCCCCGCCGCTGCAGCGTGAGGACGACATCGGCCGTCATGTCCAGCCTGGGACAGCCGGCGCAGAAGTAAATCGAGAGCAGCTTGCGGTCGCCGCGCTCCGCGAAAAGTCGGTTGATGCTGTTCATCTCTTAGGGTAATGGTTTTACAGGAGTGATGGAGTGATGGAGTGATGGAGTTAAGACATCACCCCAAGCGGTGCTCCATCGGCGGGCCAGGAAGCGAAGAACCTTGCCCCACGACTGGGCCAACCGCAGATTTTGAATTGTGAATTATGAATTCATAATTGCTCAACTGCTCTCATTTTGAATTGTGAATTATGAATTTTGAATTGCCCAAATGAATGCGCGCAGCCGTTCCACGTCCTTCAGTCCGGGCTCTGTCTCGAAGCGGCTGTTCAGGTCTACGCCGGCAAACTGCGGGTGGCGGAAGGCCCGAATGCGCGCCGCATCGTCGGGCCCGATGCCTCCACTGAGCAGAAAGGGCGTGTTGCCGTCGTAGGCATCGAGCACACTCCAGTCGAACTGCCGGCCGCTGCCGCCCTGCGTGGGGCCGTGGGTGTCGAAGAGAAACAGGTCTACGGCACCCTCGTAGGCGCGGGCGCGGGCCACGTCTTCGCGCGAGCCGACGCCCAGAGCCTTGATGATTTTGATGCCGGGGGCTATGTCGGGGACGAGCGTTGACCGCAGGTTCTCTATCATGACGCGGCTCTCTTCGCCGTGGAGCTGCACGTAGTCGAGCTTGTAGTTGTAGACGCGCGTCACGATGGTTTGCGGCATTTCGTCCACGAACACGCCGACGCGGGCCGGAGCCTTTGAACTTTGAACTTTGAACTTGGAACCTTGAGGCTTGAGGTTTGAATCTTGAACTTCCGGCCCGGGACTTTCCGGCCCGGACGCGGCGGAGGCGGCGTGTGCCTGACGGAACCGCTCCTCGCTGTAGTCGGGAATGATGCCGGCCTGAGACGAAACCATGCGCACAAAGCGCGGGCTCTCGGGCCAGAAAACAAAGCCCATCATGTCTACGCCAAGCGCAGCCACTTCGCGAATATTCTCGGCATCGCGCATGCCACATACCTTGATTATCATATCTTAAAGGAGTTAAGAAGTTATGGAGTTAAGGAGTTAGGGGATGGAGTTATGGAGTTAAGTGAGGGAGTGATGGAGTTAAGGGCGGCCGTGAAGTCGGCCAAGGCGCGGCCGGGGTCGGACTGACGCATGAAGTGCTCGCCCATGAGGAAGCCGCGGAAACCGGCCCGGCGCAGCCCCACCACCGTCTCGGGCCGCGCGATGCCGCTCTCGCTCACCGCGCACACGCCCTGCGGCAACCGCCCGGAGAGCCTGAAACTGTTGTCCACGTCGGTGACAAAGGTGCCCAGGTTGCGGTTGTTCACGCCATACATGTCGGGTTCCAGCGCGGCGTGGTCGAGGTCGCGCTCGCCGTGCATCTCCAGCAACACCTCCAGTCCGAGCCCGCGGGCCGTGCGCATGAGCGTGCGGCACGTGTCCAAGTCCAGGCAGGCGGCAATGAGCAGCACGGCCGACGCCCCGCAGAAGCGGGCCTGGAACAGCTGGTATTCGCAGACGATAAAGTTCTTGTAGAGCACCGGAATGGTGACGCCCGACTGCCGGGCCTCCTGCACGAACTCGTCGTAACCGCCGAAATAGTCGGTATCCGTGAGGATGCTCAGGGCCGCGGCGCCGTTGGCCTGATAGGCCAGGGGGACGGCACCGGCCCGCGCCTCGCGGTTGATCCAGCCCTTGGCGGGCGACTTGCGCTTGAACTCGGCGATGATGCCCGTGGGCGAATCCATCAGCGCGCACCGCATGGAGGGCGGCGCCGACGCCTCGCGGGCCATCTGTTCCTCCACCAGGGCGTGGAGCCTGCGCGGCGGAACAAACTGCATGCGCTGCTCCATCTCCATGCGCTTGTGGGCTACTATCTCTTCCAATATATCCACTTTCTTGGGTCTTTGAACGTTGAACATAGAACTTTCCTTACTTGGAACACGAAGCCTTGAGGCTTGAAACATTGAACTTTGAGCTTGGAACATTAAAACTTTCTTGCCTTGAACTTTGAACTTTTGGGGGTGAGCCTGATGGTTTGAACCTTGGATGGCCCTGCCTGCGGCTTGCCCGCACCATCACAAAGCCCAATGTTCCAGCTTCCATGTTCAATGGTTCAGCTCGACAAACTTCCTGAACGTGCGCAGGGCGCGGCCGCTGTCGAGGCTCTCGCGGGCCAGCTCCACGCACTCCGCCACGGTCTTCCGCCCGCGTTCGAGCACCTGGATGCCAAAGGCGGCGTTGGCCAGCACGATGTTTTTCTGTGCCGGCAGGGCCGTTCCCTGCAGCACCGCGTCGAAGATGCGGGCGGCCTCCTCCTCCGTGGCCCCGCCCGCCAGCTCCTCGGGACGGGCCGGTGCAAAGCCGAGGTCGGCGGGACTGAAGATGCGCTCGTAGCTGTTGGTCGTCACCTTGAAGTCGCCCGTGAGCGAAATCTCGTCGTAGCCCTCCATGCTGTTCACGATGCCGTAGTCGATACCAAGCCTCTGATACACCTGATGGTACAGCCGCATCTGGTCCAGATTGGCCACGCCGAGCAGCTGGCACTGGGGCTTCGAGGGGTTGATGATGGGCCCCAGCAGGTTGAAGAACGTGGGGAAGGGCAGGGCCTTGCGGATGGCGCCCACAAATTTCATAGCCCGGGCGAAGAGCTGCGCGTGCAGGTAGACGATGCCGCACTCGTTGATGGAGCGGTTCAGACGGGCCACATCGTCGGTGAACGACACGCCATGGTTCCTGATGACGTTCGACGCCCCGCTCACGCTGGTGGCCGAAAAGTTGCCGTGCTTGGCCACGCGGTAGCCCGCCCCGGCAATGACGAAGCACGCCGTGGTCGAGATATTGAACGTGTTCTTGCGGTCGCCGCCCGTGCCCACCACGTCAATGTAGCGGTCGCAGTCGAGCGGCACGGCCACGCCCGTCTCCAGAATGCCGTCGCGAAAGCCCAGCAACTCGTCCACGGTGATGCCCCGCATCTGGATGGCGGTGAGCAGGGCGGTGAGCTCAGGGTCGGTAAATTCGCCGCGTGTGATGGCTACGAGCAGGGCCTTGGCCTCCTCGCGCTGCAGCTCCTCGTGGCTGAGGAGCCGGTTGAAAAGGGCTGTCATGTCCATGGTTTGCATCATTTTTGTCATGTTCCTGTGGTTTGGCGGGGCGGCTCCGGGTTTTTGCCGAAACGGGGCCGTGGCTTTGCCGAAGCGGCCCTGGGGAGATGCCGTGGGGCCGTCCGGCGTTTTTCGCTGCGCGATTGCCGCGTTGCCGCCGCGCGTTTGCGGCCTTTTCGCCGGGCGATTGCGCCGCCGTCGCGTTGCGTTTGCGGCGTTGCCGCCGGGCTGTTGCGGTGTTGCCGGCGGGCTGCTGTGGCGTTGCCGTGGTGCGGCGGCCGCCGGGCCGGGAAGCCGCCCGGTTGTGCGGGCAAACGAAAAAGAGGCCTGTCGTAAGAACGGCAGGCCTCCTTGTATCTTGTTTGCACCAAGTAACTACACGGCTGGGCGACTCACGACTTCTTCAATCTTGAGTTGCGCCACCACCAATATGCAGATACATGATTGCTCATTTGCTGTTGTTGTTTTGTGAATTTGGCTGCAAAGATACGTTTAATATTTGATTCTGCAAACTTTTTGCCCTTTTTTTTGCCCATCAGCCATAGTTTTAACACGAATGGTTTCGTGGGAGGGCACGCGGGGTTTTATAGGAGGGGATATGCCGTCATAGGATATGATAGGTGGCGTTGAGGGGAAAACATGCAGGGGATTTGTAGAACGGCACGCGGGGTTTTGTAGAACGAGACGCCGATGCAAAGCCGCCCGGCGCGGCACGGTGAACCATAAAATAAGACGCATGCCCGAAAAAGTCGTTCGTTGATTTGCAAGATTAAAAGATTCCAACTATCTTTGCCAGCAAAGAAATCACTATGCCACAGCTCGTCATCAACATAGAGAACAAAGGGATACTGGCAAGTCTCAAGAGGGTGTTGTCCTCTTTGGATGGTGTGTCTATTGTCAAGACCATCCACACTTCCTCCCCCTCCCGCCCCGACATTACCCAAACGGCCGGCTACCGGGAGGCCATGGAAGACAAGCGGGAGGGACGCGTGTATCATGCCGACAACGCCGAAGACATGCTCAAACAGATTTTAGGCTGACCATGCCCTACCGCATTTCTTATACCAATCGCTTCAAAAAAGACGTGAAGCGATGCTTCAAACGGGGTCTCAAGATGGAGAAACTGCAAGCTGCCATCGACATTCTTTCCAGCGAAGGCAGTCTTCCGGCAAGCTACAAACCCCATCCGTTGAGTGGCAACCACGCCAACCAGTGGGAGTGTCACCTCACTCCCGACTGGCTGATGATATGGGAACAGAACGACAAGGAACTCTCCCTGCTGTTTCTGCAAACAGGCAGCCACTCCGACTTATTCTGACCCCGCCATCCGTTCCATCTCCAGACTGGCCCACACGAAGGGGCCGATGCCCTTGGCGTCGTTGTCGCGGATGGGCTCGCTCATGTAGTAGTCGAAGGAGCCGTCGCGCTTGTAGTTGGGCGTCTTGACGTAGGGACCGGGGGCCGGGCCCAGGCCGCTCACCGAGCAGCAGCGGGTGAGCGAGATTGTCTTGTCGGCATTGACGCGCACGAACTCCTTGAGAATGCCGTTGTAGGCACGGATGCCGGCCTCCTTGAAGCCGGCGTCCAGATAGCCCAGGCGCGCGCCCTTGAGCAGGCAGTAGGCAAACATCGACGAGCAAGTGGCCTCGAGATAGTTGCGCTCGTCGTCGACATCGAGCACGTCGCGCCACACGCCCGTCGCGGCGTCCTGGTGTTTCACCACCTGCGCCATGGCCTTGCGGAAGAGGCTCTCCACCTCGCCGCGGCGGTCATAGTCGGCGGGCAGCGCGTCGAGCACCTCGAGCATGGCCATGGTGTACCAGCCCAGGGCGCGGCCCCAGGTGTGGCGGCTGCGGCCCGTGGCGGGGTCGGCCCAGAAGGCGGAGTGGGTCTCGTCCCAGGCATGCTTCCACAATGCCGTGGCGTCGTCGTAGGTGCGGCGGTCGGTCTTCACAATCTGGTCCACGGCGTCGGGCCAGTATTTCGCGCGGGCTTTCCGCTCGCCCTTGAGCGCGGGGGCAGCCAGCGTGTAGTAAGGCAGCCCCATGAAGATGCCGTCCAGCCACACCTGGTTGGCATAGATGGCCTTGTGCCACCACACGCCCTCGCGCGTTCGCGGCTGCTGCTCCAGCTGCTTGAAGAGCGTGCGCAGGGCCCGGCCGAGGTTGGGCTGCGGCTCCAGCTCGTTCATGCGGTAGATGAATCGGGCCGTGCGCACGTTGTCGAGGTTGTAGTCCTTGAGGTCATAGCCCGTGATGTTGCCTTTTTGGTCGATCATCTTGGCGGGATAAGCCCGCAGATAGTCGAGTATGCGGCCGTCGTTGTAGGCCAGGTAGGTGTCGAGCATGCTCTCCATCTCGATGCCCATGACGTAGCTCCACTTGGGTTTCTTCGAGAAGTCGAGCAGCCAGCTCTGGGGCACGCGCTGCATTTCGGAGGCCACCATCCACTCCGAGTAACGCTTGTAGGGGCGGTCGGCCTCGGCCAGCACGAGCGAGCCGTTGATGAAAAGCTGGTCGAAACGGATGTTGCGCGTCTTGCCGGTGATGCTCACGGGCTGCCGTGACACGCCGTCGAAGCGGCAGTTCTTCACCGTCACGTCGCTCACGTTCTCGATGTTGTTCAGCCCGATAATCTGCACGCCGTACTTGCTCTCGCGGCTCGTCACGTTCTCCATGTAGACCCGTCGCACGGTGGGCTCGAAGCCGCGGTAGCACTGTTCGCGCGGCTCGTAGTCGAGGTTGATGCGCAGCACGGCCTCGTTGCACTGCCCCACGGTGACGTTGCGCATGTTGATGTTCTCGATGACGCCGCCCCGGCAGTTGTTGGTCTTGATGCGCAGCACGCGGTCCAAGTGGGGCGAGTCCATGTGGCAGTCCTCTGCAAACACGTTGCGGCAGCCGCCTGAGATCTCCGAGCCTATGACCACGCCGCCGTGTCCGTCCTTCATTTTGCAGTGGCGTATGATGATATTCTCCGACGGTCGGTTCCACAAGCGGCCGTCGTTGTTGCGTCCGCTCTTGATGGCGATGCAGTCGTCGCCGGTGTCGAACGTGCAGTTTTGTATCAGTACATTGCTGCAAGCCTCGGGGTCGCAGCCGTCGCCGTTGGGCCCGTCGTTGGTCACGGTGACGCCGTCCACGGTGATGTTGGTCGAGAGCAGGGGGTGAATCACCCAGAAAGGCGAGTTGGCGAGCGTCAGTCCCTCCACCAGAATGCCGTCGCAGGCGTTGAAGTTGACGAGCTGCGGGCGCAGTCCGCGGCCCATGCCGAAGCGTCGCTCGTCGGCCGGCACGCCGTCTTCGGCCATCTTCAGCAGCTGCGCGCGTGCGCCCAGGCTCTGCGCCTCCTTGGTCTGGCCGGCCACAAATCCGTATTTTGCCGCGCCGCACATGGGCCACCAGGTGTCGCGGCTGCCGTTGCCATCCACCGTTCCGCGGCCCGTCAGGCCCACGTCGGTGGCCTGGTAGGCGTAGATGCAGGGCGAATAGTTCCAGCACTCCAGCCCCTCCCACGAGGTCTTGACCAGCGGGTAGAGGGCGGGGTCGAAGGCAAACTTGAGCGTGGCACCCTCCTCCACCACGAGGTTCACGCGGCTTTGCAGGCGGATGGCGCCCGTGAGCCACTCGCCACGGGGCACGACGACGCGGCCGCCGCCCTGCCGGGAGCAGGTGGCGATGGCACGGTTGATGGCTTTCTGGTTGCGGGCAGCCGTGGCCCGCACGGAGGCGCCGAAGTCGGTGATGCGGTATTCGCGCCCGGCGAACACGGGTTTGCGGATGCTTTGTTCAATCTGCCGGTACTGGGCCTCGTCCCACGACTGCGCCAGCGCCAGCAAAGGAAGCAGGAGAGCCGCCAGCCATAACGTGATCTGTCTCTTCATAAGATATGTAAAAATGGGTTTGTTTTAGCTTGTTGCAGGTCGTAGTCAGCATAAAAAGACAGGCCTACAGTCTTCACAGACTCAACCTGCCAGCATTACTACTAAACAATATGAACCACGGTCGTCCTGACGAAAACGCTTCGTCTTCCGACCATTAATCTCCCGACAAAGTTAAGAAAGTATTTCCACAAAGCACGCCGAAGAGTGTTAAAAAAGCCATTTTACCTTAAAATTATTTGCAAGTATGGAAAAGAAAGCCTATATTTGCTACTGTTTTTCAGAGGTTTCGCGAGTTTTTTCCAGCGAAATCATCTCGTGAGGTTGGTAGCTTCCTGCACCAACCTCTTTTGTTTGGGCCTTTCCAGACCCCGGCCCGAACGCCTCCCGACACCCTTGCAAGGGCGTGGCGCGCCTACCGGCAAAAAGAAAAAGGCGGAGAATGGGTGAGCCTCTTGTCGGATTCGAACCAACGACCCCGAGATTACAAATCACGTGCTCTGGCCAACTGAGCTAAAGAGGCGGGTGGGCAAGCGGTTCTTATCGCGCCGCTACAACCAAGTACCCTTGCTGCGTTCCCGCCCTGGGGGATTCCGAGGGAGCTGGCCGTAAGAGACTTGCCCGTGTTTGCATTAGCGACTGCAAAGGTAAGGCTTTCCACCCGAAAACGGGCAGACGGCCCGCAAAATCCGCCTCGATTTAACATTAATTGGGAAACAACCGGCGGGGCGTGTACGCCGTTATCGCATAAAATGCGTACCTTTGCAGCCATGATAATGAATGTATCCGCACTGGTGCAGGTCAAGGCCTTTGCCCGTCAGGACGGTGTTTTCCTGGCCCTGCTGTGGCTGTGCAGCTTCCTGCTCATGGTGCTGGCGCCCGCCTCGTCGCTGGGAGGGCTGCTGGCCTTGGCCACCCCGTTCTTCGTGGGCTGGCTGCTCGTCCGCTTTCGCAACCATGCCCTCGGCGGCTTCATCTCCTTCAGGCGCGGCCTGGCGTTCTCGTGGTTCACCTTTTTCTATGCTTCCCTGCTCTTCGCCGTGGCGCAGTACGTCTACTTCCGCTACTTCGACCACGGGGCAATGATGGGCATGCTCGTGACCAGCATCAAGGCGCTCGAGGAGGCCTACCGGGCCAACGGCGCGGCTACGGCCCGGCAACTGGGCGAGTTGCGCCAGGCCATGACGCTCGTCGGCCAGCTGTCGCCCATCGAACTGGCCTTCATCTTCATGATGCAGAACATCTTCTCAGGTGCCGTGCTCGGCTTCCCCATCGCCCTGGTCTGCCGCCGCGCCCCACATTCTTAATGCTCTATACACTGTCTATATGGATATATCGGTTGTTGTGCCTCTCTACAATGAGGACGAGTCCCTGCCCGAACTCCACGCCTGGATACGGCGCGTGATGGCCGCCCACGGCTACACCTACGAAATTATCTTCGTCAACGACGGCTCCACCGACCGCTCCTGGGAGGTCATCGAGCGGCTCGCACGCGAGGACGGGAACGTGCACGGCATCAAGTTCCGACGCAACTACGGCAAGAGTCCGGCCCTCTATTGCGGCTTCAACAAGGCCCAGGGCGACGTGGTTGTCACCATGGACGCCGACCTGCAAGACTCTCCCGACGAGATCCCCGCCCTCTACCGCATGATCGTTGACGAGGGCTACGACCTCGTGTCGGGCTACAAACAGAAACGCTACGACCCCCTCACCAAGACCATTCCCACCAAGCTCTTCAACGCCACGGCACGCAAAATCTCGGGCATTCACAACCTGCACGACTTCAATTGCGGCCTCAAAGCCTACCGCCGCGACGTGGTGAAGAACATCGAAGTCTACGGCGAGATGCACCGTTACATCCCTTATCTGGCCAAGAATGCCGGCTTCGACAAGATCGGCGAAAAGGTGGTGCACCATCAAGCACGCAAGTACGGCTCGTCGAAGTTCGGCATCAACCGCTTCTTCAACGGCTATCTGGACCTGCTCACGCTCTGGTTTCTCACCAACTTCGGCAAGAAGCCCATGCACGTGTTCGGGCTCATCGGCAGCTTTATCTTCTTCATCGGCTTCGTGGCCCTGTGCTGGCTGGGCATCGAGAAGGCCGTCGACCTGTGCCACGGAGCCTATGGCGACCTGCTTTCCAACCACGCCTCGTTCTACATTGCCCTCACGGCGCTGCTGCTTGGCTCCCAGTTTTTCCTGGCCGGATTCATCGGCGACCTCGTGAGTCGCCAGAATCCGAGCCGCAATGACTACCAGATCGAGGCCCAGATAGGCTGAAAACATCCCTCCTATGGCACACTCCCATCACCAGCGCTGGCTGTCCGCAGGCATGTTGCTGGCCGTGCTCGTCACGGCAGCATGCTCCAGTGTGGACTGTCCGCTCAACAATACGGTCTACGCCAACTACAAACTCATGGGCCGGGTAACCACCCTGCCCGACACGCTCACCATATCGACCACCCGCCAGAACGGCTTCGACTCGGTGATTATCAACCGTCAAGTGGGCACCGACAGCTTCTCGTTGCCCATGAGCTACGTGCAGGACGAGGACGTGTTCTACCTGCGCACCAACGCCACGATGGACACCATCCGCCTCCGAAAAACCAACCATCCCCACTTCGAGTCGGTGGACTGCGGGCTCAATTACTTCCACACGCTCACCGGAGTGACGTTCACACGCCACGCCCTCGACTCGGTTGTCATTCATCATCAAGAAGTGACCTATGACCCTACGCCCAAGCATCTGCACGTCTTTTTCAAGGAGCATCGCTATTAGCCTGCTGTTCTTCGGGGCCGTCATGGCGGTCGGGGCGCAGGGTTCGCGCTCCCGTCAGGAGGCCCAGGAGCGGTTGCGGCAGCAGCAGATGGACGATTCCATCCCCCTCTACCGCGGCTTTCAGGTCAAGGCCGACCTTGTGGGGCTCATCCAGCGCGCCGTGTCCGACTACGGACAGCTCGAAGCCGGCGTGCGCGTGAACCTCAAGGACAAGTACTTTCCCACCGTCGAGCTGGGCCTCGGCACGGCCGACCACCACGACATCGTGACGCAGACCGGCTACAAAACCTCGGCACCCTACCTCAAAATGGGCGTGGACTTCAACATCATGAAGAACAAACACGACATCTACCGCGTCTATGCGGGTGCGCGTTATGCCCTTACTTACTTCAAGTTCGACCTGTCCCACCCCGACCTCATCGACCCCGTCTGGGGCGGCCGTTCCCCTTTCCGCTTCGCCGGCATCAAGGCCAACTGCCACTGGTTGGAGCTGCTCGCGGGTGTCGACGCCCGTATCTGGGGCCCCGTCCACCTGGGCTGGACGGCCCGTTACCAGCGTCGGCTCGTCCACAACGACGGCTCGCTGGGCAACACCTGGTATGTGCCCGGATTCGGAAAGCAGGGCGGAAGCCGCATCAGCGGCACGTTCGAGCTGATGCTCGAGTTCTGAACGCCCGCGCCGCAAGGCGGCGCACGCATCCGCAACAAACAGCGCACCTATATATAATAAGGTGAAAGCCACCACCCACGACTCATGGAAAAGAAGCAAAAGAAACAGCTGGCCTGGCAGGTTCCGTTCCTCCTGCTGCTCATCGTAGGCACCATTCTCATCATCTCGCACCAGCGCAGCATGCCCTATCAGCACGACGAGGGCTTCATTTTCGGCACCGTTTACCACGTCACCTACCAGAGCGACCGCGACCTGCACCCCGGCATCGTGGCCGAAATGCAGCGTGTGGACAGCGCGCTCTCCCCTTTCAACAAGCAGTCCATCATCTCCCACGTGAACCGAAACGAGCCCACACGCCTCAACGATATGTTCGTTCGGGTGTTCACGCTGGCCGAGGAGGTGTCGCGCGAAACCGACGGAGCCTTCGACATCACCGTGGCCCCGATGGTCAATGCCTGGGGCTTCGGCTTCAAGCAGGGGCGTGCCCCCTCGCCCCAGGCCATCGATTCGCTGCGCGCCATCGTGGGCTACCGCAAGGTGAGACTGAGCGGAGGCCGCGTCGTCAAGGCCGACCCGCGCATCATGCTCGACTGTTCGGCCATCGCCAAAGGCTATGGCTCCGACGTGGTGGCCGCCTACCTGCGCCGCCAGGGCGTCGCCAACTTCATGGTAGAGATAGGCGGAGAGATCGTCTCGCGCGGCATCAGCGAGAAGCGCGTGCCGTGGAAGATAGGCGTCACCAAGCCCACGGACGACTCCCTGCAGCAGAACCAGGAGCTGCAAACCGTGCTCAACGTCACCGACAAGGCCATGGCCACCAGCGGCAACTACCGCAACTTCTACTACAAGAACGGCCGCAAATACGCCCACACCATCGACCCGAAGACGGGCCGCCCCGTGCAGCACAACATCCTTTCGGCCACCGTTCTTGCCGACAACTGCGCCACGGCCGACGCCTATGCCACGGCGTTCATGGTGACAGGACTCGACGGTGCACGCCGCATCCTGGCCCGCCACCCCGAGCTCATGGCCTATTTCATCTATGCCGACGCGCAGGGCCGCAACCAGGTTTGGTTCTCGCCCACGCTTAAAGACAAGATTGTGAAGTAGGCCCGCCGCCGCCACACCCACCCCGCGCATGGAAAACCTCGGCCTCTACACCAAGCTCACGAGCCAGCCGCTCTTCACCGGCATGAGCCGTGACGAGCTCGAACGCATCGTCACGCAGACGCGCTTCGACTTCATCAAGGCTGCGCCCGGCCGCCCCATCGTGGCCGAAGGCGACCGTTGCGGCCGGTTGTTGCTGCTCGTCGACGGCCTGATGGAGGCCGTCACCACGGCCGACGACCGCGGCTACGCCGTCAGCGAGCAGCTGCGCGCGCCTTTCACGCTGCAGCCCGAACTGGTGTTCGGCCTGTCCCAACGCCACACCAGCACCTTCGCGGCCCTCACGCCGTGCAGCCTCATCAGCATCGACAAGAACGAAACGCTGCGTCTCACGGCCTCCTCGCTCATCTTACGCCTCAACCTGCTCAACCTCCTCTCCACCGCCTTGCAGAAGCAACGCCACACCCCTTGGCGCAGCCTGCCCCACGATCTCGACCACCGCGTGCGCCGGTTCTTCGCCGACCACTGCCTCTATCCCGGCGGACCCAAGGTGTTCCACATCAAGATGCGCCGGCTGGCAGCCGAACTCAACGACACCCGCCTCCGCGTGTCGCAGGTGCTCAACGCCCTGCAGGCCGACGGACTGCTCACGCTCGGGCGCAGCCGCATCGTCGTGCCGTCCATGGAAGCCCTGATGGGATAGCGGTGATATAAAACAAAAAACAACGCCACGACCCAGCATTTCCCGTTGTTTTTTGTTGTTTTTGTTGTCTTTGGCAGCGTCGTGCGCTGTTGTTTTTACGGCCGGACGCAGAGCGAAAAACCGTATATAATTACCTGATTATTGTACAAATACGCATCGTCCGCCCCGTTTTCGCCATTCCGAAAAGGGAATAATTTTGCCCTTTTCCTTGGCCCAATCGCACAATATACCTAACTTTGCAGCCGCTTTAGACAATACTCAGGATGAAAAATTTATGCAAAAAAGCCCGACAAACGTCCGTGATGGCCCTGTCGGCATGCCCGCTCCTGATGCCCGCGGCCCTGTTTGCCGAAGGCCGGAGTGATGCTAAAACAATCCAAGACACCGTAGCCTACAAGAATCCCGTGAACCTGAACGAGGTGGTGGTCACGGGCCAAGGCAGCGCCATTCAGAAGCGGCGGCTGTCGTCGGAAGTCACCACCGTCTCGGCCTCACAGCTGGCCCACATGCCCGGCGGCCGTCTCGACCAGCAGTTGCAGACGCTGCTCCCCAACGTTCAGTTCACCATAACCAGCGGCCAGCCCGGCACCACATCGATGATTAAGGCGCGCGGCCTGTCGTCGGCACTGGTCAATTCCACCCCCGTCATCTATGTGGACGGCGTGCGAATGGACAATCTCAACACCGGCACCACCCTCTCCAACAAGTTCGCTGAGACCGTGCTCGGCGGCAACGTAGACGGCCAGGCCGCCGCCTCGGGCTCCATCGCCGACATCCCGATGGAGAACATTGACCACATCGAATACGTGCCGGGCGGCGCGGCCACCACGCTCTACGGCTCGGATGCCGGCAACGGCGTCATCCAGATCTTCACCCGCAAGGGCGGCAAGGGCCGCTTCGCGGGCAGCGCGGGAGTGGAACTTGGCATCGACGAGGCCACGTCGCAGTTCTACCATTTCCGCCGCACCAAGCAGCTGCTCAACCAGACCGGCTACACGCAGAAGTACCGCCTCGCCTTCTCGG
Organism: Hallella seregens ATCC 51272; assembly: GCF_000518545.1. Classification (GTDB taxonomy): domain Bacteria; phylum Bacteroidota; class Bacteroidia; order Bacteroidales; family Bacteroidaceae; genus Prevotella; species Prevotella seregens. The sequence goes on along the minus strand of NZ_JADU01000036.1, from coordinate 4,580 downwards.
GCGGCACCGACCGCGCCGGATACAGCCTCGGCGCCAGCATGAGCCGCGGCACGGGCATCGTGATTCACAACGGCAACGAGTCGAAGAAATACGAGCTGCGCTTCGGCTCGCACCTGCGCATCAACCGTCTGCTGGAGTATCAGAACTCCTTCGGACTGGCTGCCGCCGACTTCCGCCGCTCGCGCAACGGCAACGACGGCAACTACACCGGCCTGTGGTTTGCCGAGGGCAGCACGGCCGCCTACTTCGCCTACACCGATGCCGACGGCCGACGACGCAAGTTCGGAGCCGACATCGACGCGGCCGACGACCAGCAGTGGGCACAGATGCGCGCTTTCGTGGACCGCGCCGAAGCCCTGCAAAACAACAAGGAGAGCGTGAAACGCTTCCAGACTTCACAGCAGTTCACGCTCACGCCGCTGCGCAATCTCACCCTCAAGGGCCTCTTCGGCGTGGACTATCGGTACAATACCGACAAGAACATTGAGACCAATGCCTACCTCATCCACACGCAGGTGAAGCCCGCTGGAACCACTGATGCAGGCAGCATTGCCAACTACGACCGCAACTATTTCGGCGTCACGGCCGACCTCAACGGCCAGTACAAGCTCTACCGCAACGCGCTGAGCAACATCCTCACCGGCGGATTCCAGTACTTCAACACCCGCGACCACCAGTCGCTCTACGTGGGCAAGGGCGTGCGCGACGGCGCGCAAGTGCTCACCGGCGCCGCCACGCAGATGGCCGACGAGTGGCTGAGCTACCTCAACAACTACGGCTTCTACCTGCAGGACAACCTGGGCCTGGCCAACCGTTACTACCTCGACCTGGGTCTGCGCGTGGACTACAACACGGCTTTCGGCGACAACGTGGGCTGGCAGGCCTACCCCAAAGTGGGTCTCTCCTACGTGCTCTCCGACGAGCCTTTCCTGGAGCCCCTCACCCGTCACGGCTGGGTGCGCTCGGCCAAAGTCTTTGCCAACTACGGCGTGGCCGGCACCTACCCGCCCGCCTTTGCCTATCAGAAGACCGTTTCCGTGGCCTCGTTCCAGGGCCGCCAGGCGGCCGCCTTCGGCAATTACGGCAATGCCGACCTGGGCCCTGAGCGCAAGCACGCCTACGAGCTGGGGCTCGTGGCCTCGCTGCTGAACGACAGGCTCTCGGTGGGCTTCACCTGGTACTACTCCCTCACCAAGGGCGCCCTCTTCTCGCTGCCCACGCTTCCCTCGTCGGGACAGGCCTCGAGCTATCTGGCCAACGTGGGCGAGATACGCAACCGCGGCGTGGAACTCAACCTCGGCGTCAACTTCCTGCGCACCCGCCACTGGAAAGGCGCGCTGCGTGCCTCGCTCAACACCAACGACAACTGCGTGCTGAGCACGGGCGGCGCCGTGCCGTTCAACATCGGTGGCTTCTCTGCACGCACCATCGAGACCGTGGTCGAGCAGGGCAAGCCCGTGGGCATACTGCGCGGCTCGAAGACCACACTCAACGCCGACGGCACCGTGGCCTCCACCCAATACCTGCAAGACCTGGGCACCACGCTGCCCACCCTCTACGGCAACTTCTCGCTCAATCTCTCGTGGCAGAAGCTCAGCCTCCTCGTCACCGGCGACTACCAGACGGGCAGCTACGTCCATTCCTTCGACCGGCAGTTCCGCTTTGCCCGCGGCGTGGCCGACCCGGCCATCCCCGACGCCGCCCTGGCCGGCACCACCCGGGCCAAGGGATGGCTCGACTTCACCAACTTCTTCGTCGAGAAAGCCGACTTCCTGAAGATACGAACCATCTCGCTGGACTACACCATCACCCTGCACCACGGCCCCGTGCGCAGCGTCGACCTGGGGCTGCACCTCTACAACCCGCTGGCCTTCACCGCCGCCTCGGTAGACCCCGAGGCCCTCCTCTCGGGCGCACACTCGCAGGGAGCCGTGGCCACGGCGGGCTTCAACTACTCCACTTTCTCCGCGCCCCGCCAGTATGTGCTGTCGGCAGCCATCAATTTCTAATCCTCATATTCCTCATTCTTATCACCCGACATCATGAGATTCCTACACTATACCCTCCTCTCCGCCGTCCTGCTGGGGCTCAACGCCTGCCAGCTGGTGCAGCCGGAAAGCATCGTCAACCCCAACGTCGACGAGGACACCTTCCTCCGCTCGGCCGACGCCATGGACGCTTGGGTGGCCGGCACACGCATGAAGACGGCCACGGCCATCGGCAAGTGGTGCCAGTTTGCCGAGATTCTCTCGGACAACTACTTCAACAACCACTCGCGCAGCAGCAAGGCGTTCGACTTCCCGCGCCTACTCCACACCGACACCGACATCGCCACCATGCAGCGCAGCGTGGCCACCCTGCGCGAGATGGCCGACTATGGACTCACCACCGTGGCCGCCCGCCAGGCCCCCACGCGCAGCCAGCAGTTCGAGCTCTACAGCATTAAAGCCTACGGACAGCTGCTGGCCGGCGAGACCTTCACCGGCCTGCCCCTGCAGTCGGGCGGCGAGGCACGCCCCTGGGCCGACCACCTCCGGGCGGCTCTGCACACGCTGGCACAAGCCCGCGCCTCGGCCGACTCGGCCTCGCAGCGCGCCTTCGTGGCCACGCTGGCCGCACGGGCATGGCGCATGCTGGGACAAAAGGACAGTGCCGTGGCCATGGCCCGCGAGGCGCTGGCCCAGAGCAGTGACTTTGTTCGCCAGGTCTCCTTCGACGGCGAGAACAACGTGAACAACGCCGCACAGGAGGCGATATGGGGCACATGGTTCCAGCCGCTGCCGCGCCTCGACTTCCTCGACCCCAAGTATTTCCAGCGCACCAGCACCGAGCAGCGTCCCATCACCCTGGCCAAGGCCGAGGAGGCCTGGCTCATCCTGGCCGAGGCACAACTCGCCGAGGCCGACCTCACGGGGGCCAAGGCCACGCTCGGCCGGCTGCTGCAGCTCGTCAGGAGCCGCCCCGTGGCCAAGGGCGTGAACGATCAGCTGGAGAAACGCGACAACGGCATGTACCGCGTCTACCCCAAACGGGCCGACTACCGCGTGCGCGCCTCGGCCTCCGACTCGCTGCGCAGCGGCCTCATCGTCGACAGGCAGGCACCGGCACTCATCGACATCCCCTACATCTCGGGCACGTCGGTGACGCAGTCCATGATCGACGGCCTCGCCACACACGACGCCGCGCTGGAGTTGCTCTACCTGCTGCGGCAGGAAATCTTCTTCGGCGAGGGCCGTCGGGTGGCCGATCTGGGCATCCGTCTGCCGCTGTGCGAGGTTGAGGCGGCCCACGCCGCACACGGCGAGGACTACACCGAGGCCCGCATCCCCGCGTTCATCCCCACCAACCAGGGCATGGACGACTTCACCATCGACGAGGAGACGCGCACGGTGACCGTCACCTACAACATGAACCGCGTCCTCGTCAAGAACCGACAGGCCGACAGCGTAGTGCCTTTCGAGTAGTAGGAGGGCCCGCTCCTCACGCCGCCCCCGCTGCCCCGCACGCCGGGACACGCGTCTTCGCACGCCAAGACCATCGTTACCGCACGCAGAGACATGTGTTTTTGCACGCAGAGACGCGGAGACAAGGAGGACAACCCCACAGGCTCCGCACGACAGACCGCAGAGGCTGGGAGGGAAAAGAGGAGAGGGAGACCGCGTTGCGCATAGGTGTTTAGACAGAACAACATATTGAACATATGGCTGCGCAGTGAAAGCTCTCACAGATTTCACAGATTACACAGATGCTGCGCGATGGCTGTTTGAACTAAACAATATGCCTGGCAGATGGCTCCGCGATGGGTGGTTGGACAGAACAACATATTGAACAAATGGCTCCGCGGCGGTTGTTTAGACAGAACTACATATAAAACAGATGGCTAAGCGGTGAAGATTCTGACAGCCCGACGGCAGACCTACTAAATAGAACGGTGGGGCAAAACCAATGGTTTTGCGCCACCGTTCCCCATTTTTCTCCATCCAATTGTAGGGATATATGCGCTGTAATTGTAGGATATACACTGCAAGATGATATCTAAAATGTATCTAATTGAGAAAGAAGAAGTTACCTTGTGGTACAAACTAAATAGGTAACGATTTGGAAACGAGCGAAGTGCTTTCTATCGCATATTTCTACATCAACAAAGAACGCTTGTTATTCTGTTTGCAAAGATAATCATTTGCTTTGAATAACAAGCGTTTTTGATAAGAATTTCGTTCATTTGCGTCATCATTGAGTTTTTTGGTGATTGGAAATAGATGGAAAAGCCACTCTACTTTGACCCCTTTGGCCAAGTAGAATTTGCTCCTGTTGGCCACAACATGATTGACCCTTGTAAAGTTCTGGTGCAGGGGTCAATTTTATTTTACCCTTTTAGATACTCTGGCTTTTCTTAGCCCTTAACTTACGCATGCTTTCGCCATATAATTCTATGGTATGCGCCGTATGAATGATACGGTCAAGAATGGCATCTGCTATTGTCGGGTCCCCCACCATGTCATACCAGTTGGACGCAGGGTACTGTGAGGTTATGATGATGGATTTCCGTTCATGCCTGTCTTCGATAATTTCGAGCAGTA
>NZ_JADU01000035.1 GCF_000518545.1 Hallella seregens ATCC 51272 | reverse complement strand
AGTATCACGAGCAGATAGTGAGCCTTGTCAATGCCAACCGCAAATTGATAAGGCAGAGAATGAGAGCGACAGCATAAGCAACAATCACCAAAACATCACAGATATGAAAGCAGAAATAGAAAGTATCGTATGCAGCTGGGCGGACGAGATACCCTATATCCTTGTAAGGATAGTCAATGCCATTACCCTATCCGCCAATGAAGAGGAACTGAGGGCTGCCGTCAAGCGGATAGCCGAAGAAACGGAACTTGACAAGTTCTTTGCATACGGCTATGGCGCACACCATTTTTGGCTTACCCATCGCAGGTTATCCAATGGAGAGCCAAAAGAACACAGATTACTAATTGCTGAATTTTGAGAATATGAAGAAGAGAGTTTACAGAGTACGGACGCGGTACATTTTTGAGGGAGTGTTTGAGGTTTATGCCAAGAGCAGGGAGGAAGCACGGCACAAGGTCATTCTGGATTGCGGATTGGTGATGGGTGGAAGCATTCACAGCACTCTTCCTGATGAGGAAATCAATTGGGCTTTCTCCACACACCCCGATGTAAGGACGGGACGGGTAACCGTTCAAGAAGAACTGACGAAGTAAAGCGGTCGGCAGATTTGCCGACCGCTCCTTTCTTTCGTGAGCTTCGGGCGGACAAAGAAAGGAGCAAAGAAACCCCGATAAAAAACACCTTGTTACTTTTGACGGTGAGTTGAGACGGCTCAAAAGTAACAAAAAGCCATTATCAAGGTAAATCTTCGTCAAATAGTTCTTTTGCAAATGCAATCTTCTGTAACGAAATATTGCTATGTATTTGAATTAAATCCTGTGGTGCTGTAAGAAAATTAGACAAACAAGATTTTACTCCTAACTCATTTATGCCATAAGTACAACTACGAGAGAATGCTTTTGTTATATCTTTATTCTCTACATTAACTTTGTGTATAATTTGAATTGTTTCCTCTCCAAAAGGCGTTTGATTGTTTTTTCCTTCTGCGCTGATGTCAATATCAATTGGCTCATCTTGAATAGTAGGAATATAAAAGAGTCGTTCTTTATATGGTTGGAGAATATCCCTTATAAAGCCAAAAGATTTTGCAAATATTGGATTTCTCCGAAGAAAAAACACTTTGTCAAAATCATGTCTTTTTAGTTCATTCCGAAAATCTCCTTTACTATCAAAGTATATCTCGAACAGAATACCATTGAGTACATGATTTTCTCCATCTTTATTGTATTTTGACAGGTTGTTCCCAAGATTTTCAAAAAATCTTTGCACTTCCCACGCATAACCATTAGCTTGGTATAAATTGCGTCCCAAAATAAACTGTTGATTTTTGTTGAGGTCAGAAGCAGGTATTCTGCGAACCTTTTCCATTGCAGGGTTTTGTCTATTCCAATCACAAGAACGGAGTTCCAAGATTAAATTACCAAAAACATCGCCTCCATCAAACAGGGAGTCTTTAACGACAACTTCGTCATAAGGGATTTCTACCGAATAAACCAATTGCCCAGTATTGAAAAAGAAATCCCCAATTAAAGACGTATGTTCCCATGGCGTTTGAGTTCCATTAGTTAGGTTATAGACCGTTTTTCTGACTTTCTTAAAAAGACTCTCAACAGATAATGTTTCCCTTCCTATATATTGCAATAAGGCACTTGTATACACACTATGACCATCTTGCCCATTCCCATCTTTCGCTCCTTCGTTTGGAGAGGTGGAAAAGGCAATAAGAGTTCCCTTGGGAGCCTGTACTTGTGCAAAAGAACTTGCAACTCCTCTATCAAAAGTTCTTCTACAGGCATCTATTATTACTATATTTACTTTCCCTGAATGTGCTTTGAGAATTCCTAAGACCTCTGTTAACCTAAGGCAGAATCTGTTTGCGTCATGTTTATTTACAGGGGGTATTTGATAGTCTATTGGTATTAAATAGTTTTCGCCTTCAAGTTCAAAGCCATGTCCTGCAAAGTAAAAGATAGAAGCATCATAATCCTTTATCTGATCTTCAAAATCTGTTAGTATACGTGAGCAATCTTCTGACTTGATATTTAGTTCCTTACGAACATCATACCCAAGACGACGAAAGATTTTTGCTATCTCCGAGGCATCATTTACAGCACACTTTAGCTGAGCACCTTCAAAATAATCATTGTTCCCGATAACAAAAGCAATTGTTTTCATCTTTTCTTGTTTTGAGTTATTTGAAATAATGCGGCCTTCAGTACTTGAAAGCAAATTTTTGCGGTATTTTCATCTGGGGAAAAATGCTCTGACATCTGCTGAAATGGATGAATATAATTTCTAAAATCTCGCAATGAGTGACTGAATTTCTTGACATCCTCTCTTAGGAAACCAACCTCACAAGATACGTCAATAAGATTACTAAGTGTCCATTCATGAAACGGCCGAATCTTTCTCGTTTTGTTATCTCTTGGAGCAGATTTAGCTTGATTATACATTGCTGGATTATTTTGAGCTAATCCCAACAAAACTCCCTCTAATGTACTTCCAGAAAGGAATATTACAGATAAAGCAGCTTTTGCAGATAAATAAGTTTTGATTTCGCTGATACGTGCTGCTATATAGGGTAGCACATAATTGTCTATAGGGAGACTTTCAATTGAAATATCTGCAAATTCCGCATTTAGGAATTCTGCTTCCGTATTATTTACGATGCGTTCTTTCTCCTTTTCCTTGTCAATATCTACCCCTGTTGCTTTTGAAAAAGTTATTTCTCGACCTTTACGTATAACATTCCACCCATCAAAACAGAGGTATTGATTGAAGTCTGCTATAAAAGAATCTAATTCAGAGAATCTTCCGATAAAATTTACTGGCGCAAAAACATCCTTAATACATCTATCTAATTCGGGCTTTCCATTCAATGCACGTATTTTCTCCTCTGTGTATATCCATCTTGAGGGAAAGCCATTTCCATACACATCTCTAAATCCATATTGATTGAAAAAAGCAACAAGCTTAGAACCAGAACGATATTCTGTTTCTTCATTTATTAACTCTCTCAATTTTTCAATAGTCTTCTGCGATATAATCATTAACTTTTCTTATTAAGTTTGCAAAGTTACTCATTCATAGCGAGAAAGGCGAAGAAAACAACAGGAAAACGCCCCTTGCGAAGCATAAAAATGTCGCAAGAGGCGTATTTGAAAATCAGGGTATATAAAACAGGGCAAACTCTACTTTTCGTCGTTTGACAAGCCCTCTGAGGACTTTGCCCTTGTATCGGCAGAAAGATATAAATTCACGATAGAAATTCCTGTCGCCCGACTCTATCTTCCGCAGCAATCGGCTCTTGGGATGCTTGCCATATCCCAGCAACCTGCCCGCTCCAACGTTGTAGGATAGAACGGCAAGCAGCAGGGCATCTTTTTCGTAGTCCTTGAACATCATCAAACGCTTCATCAGGTCTGCCCGAAGCAGAGAGTCTGCCTGCCGTTCCGTCATCGCCGCCGTGAACCGTTCTCCGGGCAGAATCCGATGTCCGTAACCCACATAAGGATAGTCCTTCCAAGAATGTAAGCCCTCGAAATACTTGATGCAGACTACGCCACGCTCAAACGGCGGTAGTGAGAAGAGAGCCTTTCCGCCCTCCTGAGCGAAAAGGCGGAAGCAGGATAGGCAAACAAGGCAGAACGATAAAACGAGAAGTTTACTTCTTGTTCTCATTCGGTTTCTCCTTTTCCTCGTCCTTTTGGCTGTTGAACTCAAACGAAAGTTTTACCGTCTGTCCGAAATTATCCTCTACATACACATCAATGGTCTGCTGGTCGGTGGATGCAGAGGTGTAGTATAGCCTGAATTCTTCTTTCGTAAGCGGGTAACGGTCATTGGGTTTGAAGACCGTGCCGTCGTCCATCTTCAGCCGTCCCTTTCCATCGGGCTGAAAGTACCTTATGGTGTAGCGGGTGTCGGCAAAGTTGCCCTCCCTTTTCAATGTACAGCGTATCTCCGCCGTCTGTCCCTTGACGATGTGCTTCTGCACCGGCATTTTCTCTACCGTGAACGGGTATGCCTGCTGAATATCCAGCTCGTGATCACAAGCAGATAAACAAAACCCGGCGAGGGCAAGCACTCCCATTACCCATATTGTGTTTATAATTTTCTTCTTCATTGTTTGTTATCGTTTTGTTCGTTATACATTGTTCCCTGCATTCTTGGAAAGCAGAAACTCATTCAAATCCTTATGGTCGGCATACAGAGAGCTGCGGTCAATGACCTTTTCCCCGAAATCAGCCCTCAGCCTTTCCAATGTTCTTCGCCCCGCATCATCATTATCGAGATAGCATTCTATCCTGCGATAAACGCCCAGCACTTTCAGTGTTTTCTCCACATTGGAAACGGAATTAAGAACAAGCCAGTCCGAAGCAATGATGCCTAACTGCATAGCCGAGAGGTAATCCATAAAGCCCTCAAAGACGGAACAGACGTCCGAGCCGTTGCGCTTCAGTGAAATGTCTTTGGGCGGTATGCAACCCTTGAAGATACGGCTGCGCAACTCCAGTCCTCCACTCATATTACGGAAGCCGATGGCATAGTACCGCTTGCCCCGTACACGATACCTCACCTCCTCGCAGTTGGGGATGGCAACGTGAGCATTGATTCCTCGTTCTACCAAATAGCCGAGCAGTCTGCCATTCAATAAGGGACGTGTCCAAATATCCTCAAAGGAGGGTTCTCTTTCTTTTTCCCTTGGCGAATGCTCCATAACGGGAAGCGGACAAGCTCCGTTCCGTGCGATGAATGCCGCCCGCAGGAGGAAATCCTTACTTCCGATAAACTCTCCTGCCAAGTCGAAGATGTCGCCGCCTTTGCCAATGCCAAAGTCGAACCATACGTTTCTATTTATATCAACCTTGAAGGAGGGTCTCCGCTCCATGCGGTACGGAGCGGAATACCACAAGGCATTTCCTTTCTGTTTAGTCGGCTGAATCCCCATTGCGTTCAGGAAGTCCGCAATGGGTATCTCTCTCATCTGTCGTGCATCCATCAGTCCAGCATGATTTTCAGTCCGACACCGTACTGGGCATGAAAACGCCCCGTAGATCCTCCCCACAGACAACGTTCCCTGCCGTAGAGCAGCAGTACAAGCCGGTCACTCAGATAGGTCTCCGCCTGTAGGGTGATTGCCCCACCATAGATAAAGCCGTCTTTATTGCGTATCGTAGAGCCATCGAACAGCAGCTTCTTTCCGCCATTGACCGTCTCATAGCCCGCCAAGGCGGAAATACCTGCTGATAGGAAAAAGGTTTTACTCCCGTCTGAAAGCACGCCAGAGAAGAAACCTCCCTCGCCCGTGAACTGCTCCACAGGAATACGGCTCTCCCGATTAGGGTGGTATCTGCGGAGATACTCCGCCCCAAGCACCCATTGATGCCCGCCTTTGGTGTAGGTGGCAAGCGAAGCCCCGAACGTATAGCCCGTCTCATTCTTGGAAGAAGGAGAATAAAAACCGTCCGCCATGCCTGCGGTCAGGCGTATACCTTTCATCTTGGGCAGACAACGCTGGGCGTGCGCCTGCCCTGCAAAGAGGGCAAGCGACACGACAAACAGAAAAAATGCGAGTTTTCTCATATCACTTCACTTTGAGTTCGTTGATTTCCCTCGCACGCACAAGGTCTTCATTCTCCACGACAAAGGATTGGTGTCTTCCACCGTTCTTCTCGTGCATCTCCACAATGAGATGCTTGTCATCGGGGATGGTGAACTTTTGCAGGGTGAATACCGTGCGTTCGCTCTTCTGCCCCGCCACGCAGGTGATGTAGTTGTAGGCACGCAGCGGAAGCAGTACCTGCTCCTGCATGGCGGTCTGCTTGGCAACCTTCTTGTCCACGATTTTGAACGTGATGAAGTCGATGTCGAACGGCACGTTGGACTTGTTGCGCAGTTCCGTATGGAAGTACAGCAGTCCGTTGTGCGAATACAACCCTTTGAGCAGGTACTGAATACCGAAGGACTTGCTGCCGATGTGCTTCACCGCCCGCCTGTCCTCCTTGTGAATGGATTTCATGATGAGCCTTACCAGCATCGGGCTTTCGCTTCCGAGTTCCTTGAGATAGACCTCCATGGCGTTGTTCGGACGGTTTACGCTCTCCCCATCGTGGATGAAGTCCGCCATTTCCACATTGAGTAACAGCGGCTCGTTGGCATACTTGACATTAAAGGTGTAAAATGCACCGTCTTCGGTGATGACGCTCATGTTCGTCTCTTCGTGGAAGTCCTTGACCGTCGCCTTCACACGGATGACGTTTTCCGCCCCGTCCGCCTTCCCCGCAATGAGGTTGGGCGAACCCAGATCCACATAGCGCACGGCAGAGGGGAAGATGATGTGCACCGTCTTATCGTAGGTAATTTCCAAGCCGTGGGGTGGTATCATCCGCTCAAAGGCAATTTTGCGGGTCAGCCCCTGATAGAGGTCTCCGCTTGAAGTTGTTTCCTGTGCGTTGGCACAGACTGCGCCCAGCATCAGGGCGATGGCTAAAACTGTTCTTTTCATTTTTACTTTGGATTAAAGTGGTGAATAATAACTGTGAATTACTTGTTTTCAGATTGGTAGATCAATACCTTGTATCCTGCTTTGAGATGTACCTTGACGGAGCGCATTTTCTTTGAGAAATACTGCGAAGTGCCTTGTATCAGCCCCTTGCCCAAGTCGGCGGCAAGCTGAGCCCCCGCATCGGTGGAGATGTTCATACTACTGCCTGCGGAAGTACCCATTCCTGCGACAATCTCCTTGGCGGCACTGCGTTCCATCGAGCCGGGGATGAATATCCCTGCTTGTCCGTCCGTATCGTACACCGCCAATTCCACGGGGATGATGTTCCCGTGATATTCCAGCGAAGAGATGAATACGTTCAGGCGTTCGCCCTGTATCTTCGCCACGCCGACCAACGAGGAGTTCCGAGGGATTTCCTTGCCGGATACCAGCATCGGTTCCAAGAGACGGAAACGTACCGTTTGCCCGTCCGTAACCGTCTGCCGGGTATGCACACAGGCGGAGATGGTATTCTTCTCCGTCAGCGGGGCTGTTCCGATGGCGGTATGGAACATATAGTTTCTCTCCTTGACATATTCGGAGCGGAAAGTCGAGTCGCTCATCGGCTGTGCCAGAGCCGACACTATTTGACCGCTCACCTGCCTGACAGGAAACGCTATCGCCTTTCCATTGCGACCGGAAGAGACCACTTTCCTTTCGGAAGCCGTCTCACTCCCCGAAGTCGAAGGAAGAGCAGCGGGAACGGATTGCCCCTTGCCTCCTGCAGGCATATACTTGGCTGCCAGCTGATAGGATTTTTCAAGCAGAGCCATCTGGTCGTTCACGGTTATAGCGGGCGACTGTTGTTCATTACTCATACGACTTTCCAACTCCTTCAAACGGGTACGCATTTCCTCCTTTTCCGGATCTTCTCTCGGTATCTCATAGAAACTGCCGAGCGTGCGGTTGATGTCTTGATAAGCGGAAGCCGAAGCATGGAATCCCTCTTGCGGAGCAGTAGTGCGAGAGCCGAAGCCGTTGTCTCTTTCCGACAAATCCGTCTTCAAAGCCAATTCTTCGGAACTCTGCACCGGTTGCCCTCCTGTCATCTCCCCGAACATGGAACTGAGGCTTTGCATGGCACGACTTCGTTCCTGCTCCTTCTGTTCCATCATCTCCTTTTCATAGGCTTTCTTCTTGTCGCCGATGAGTTCCGAGGCTTGCGGATCCGGTACTTCCGTATTGAAGCCCTTTGACTGTTTCTCCTCCTCTTTCTCCGAAGGAGCGAAGATGAGCCACATAGAGCCCGCAAAGAGCAGGAACATCAGGGGGTAAATGACAAACTTCTTTCGCCTTTGTCTCTCTTCCTCCGTCAGCTCAGGCGAGGTGCTCGCGTCGGAGGCTGTCTTTCTTTTGAATGGGTACATAATCGTAATACTTTAATAGGTTGATACTATCGTTGGAATAGATCCGCCTGACTTCAGGCGTTTCGATATGCTCGATAACCGGCATGTTTCCCTTATTCCCTCTTTCCTCAAAGAAGATATGGCATATCCCTTGAAAGAAGAGGTAATTGGAGAGAAGGGCGAATACCGCCAGCATCGTCAGGACGACATACAGCCTCAGATGAGCGGGGATGCGTCCGCACAGGCGGCGGAGTCTTGCCTCAGCTCCCTCCTGCATCATTCGGAACAGACTTTTCTTTTTCATCGTTTACGGGTACTGATGTCTTTGTTCTCCACAATCTCGAATCCTTCGATATTGAAGCCATTCGGATTGTCATCGCTGCGGCTCGTATTGAGCAGGCGGCATACGGTCACGAGACTGCGCTCGGTCACGTTGGTCGCACGGATAATCATCTGTCGGGCATACGTCCGTACCGCATAGGGATAGCTGTCGAAGTCACAGAGTACGCTGTCCACCTGCACGACCTGATTGATATTTCCTGCCACGATACGGTTGTAGTACCCTTTCTCGGAGAAATCCCGATAGTAATTGTAGGCACTCTTGTCCGCCAAGAGCAGCGCACGGGAGATATTCCCCTCAATGGCACTCTTATCGGGCGAAAGGGTGAAGAACAACTCGTGGAAGCGGCGCACATGCTCCTTGGCTTCTGCGGGTCTGTTCTGCGACAGATCCTGCGACAAGGCGAGCATCAGCGACTTACCGCCATCCAACACATAGATTTTCTGCCTTTGGGCTTCGGCAAAGGAGTAGGCACTCCATACCGAATACCCCGCAAGGAGAGCACACAGGCAGACGACGACCAAGGTAAAGAGGCGTATCTGCTTGAAACTTGTTTCGATATTCTTTAATGACTTAAATTCCATAGCTTTTCATTCTTGTTTATTATTCGGGAGCATTTCCGCTTCTCCTGCGGAAAAGCTGCCCTGCCACCTCCTTGGCTTTATGTCCCGCACTATGCAAGACCTGTTTTCCGTGTCCTCCGGCAAATCCACCAACGGCTCCGCCCACAGCACCTGCGATACCGGCGCCCTTTCCTGCCGCATAGTTCACGTTTTTACCGTAGTTACCCGCTCCTCCGGCTTGTATTACCCAGCCCGCAACCGTTGGAATGGTGAAGTAGCCGATGATGCCGATAATCATGAAGACGAGGTACACACCGTTCGAAGCATCTATCGTATAGGTGGGATCATTCTGCAACTGCGTGATGTCGTGTTTGAGCATCAGTTCCTGAATCTTTGCCAGCATCGAACTGAACAAGTCCGCCACAGGCAACCACAGATAGATGGAGATATACCTCGTGAACCATTGCGTGAGGGTGCTTTGGAAACCGTCCCACACGGAGATGGCAAAGGCTATCGGTCCCAAAATGGAGAGGACAATCAGGAAGAATGTCCGAAGCGTGTCGATGAGCAGGGCGGCAGCGGCGAAAAGAAGTTCCAAGAACTCCCGTACCATATTGCGAAACCATTTCTTGAAATTGTACATACTGCGTTCCACATACATACCCGCCATCGTCGCCATATCCGAGGGAGAGATACCGAGTTCATCCAGTTTCTTGTCGAACTCTTCGTTACTCACCAGATAGGCTGTTTCGGGATTCCTCACCATCGCCTCGTATTCCAGCTTGTCCCGCAACTTGCGGTATTCGTCCATGCTGAAAGTCTGCTTTTCGAGCATCTTGTGCGTCCCCTGCACAACGGGGCTGAGCACGCCGTTGATAGTCTCCAGCACCATCGGAAAGAAGAGGATACAGAGACCGAGCGCAAAGGGACGGAGCAACGGATAGACGTCGATGGGTTCGGCACGGGCAAGCGTCTGCCACACCCGAAGTGCCACATAAAAGAGCGCACCCAAGCCCGCAATGCCTTTGGCGACACCTATCATGTCACCACACATAGGCATCATCTCCGTGTAAAGCGAACGGAGGACTTGGTGCAGGTTGTCAAATTCCGCTCCCATGATTACCAATACCTTTCGTTGTCCGTTCCATAGAGCGAAAGCACCCGGTCGGTGTCCTGCTGCTTCTTGGCTCTGAGATAGCTCACGGAGATGTTCTTGTTCGTGTAGTAACGCACAAGGTTGCGGTAGTCCCTGATTTCCTTGTAGCAGCGATCCACCACGTCCATACGCTCCTTGTCGGTCATCTTCAGCGTGGTGATGTTCACTACCTGCTTGAGTTCCTTGAGCAGGTTGTTGCTTTCTCCGAGCAGTTTGGTGTAGCCGTTGGCAATGGCGACCAGCTCTTCCGGTCGGAAGTTCGGGTCGGAGAGCATCTTCTTGTAGTTCTTCACATAGATATCGGAGATTTCTCCGACCATCAAAATTGTCTCCTTTACCCGTTGGGCGTCCCGCACGAGGTTGTTCACCTTTTTCAGGGCATCGTAGTATTTCTTGCTCTCATTGTAGAGCTTCTCGACCTCCTTGAAGTTGTCAAGCGTGTTCTTGACCGTCTTGGAGGTCTGCACGATTTCCTTGGTCGTGTTGATGATACTCTGTGCAAGATTGGTGGGGTCTGTGACCACCCACTGGGCGTGTGCGCTGCCTGCCAAGAGGCAACCGCACGCCATAAGCATTAAAATTTTCTTTCTCATTTTTTAAATTGATTTTAGCGTAGATACAATGTCGTTCGAACCACTCGGAAAAATCAGTCGAGTAAATCTGAAAATCAGTCGACTGTTTTCTTGAAATATGACGCCATATTTTTCGGACTTGTTGTATTACGCGGTTAAACATTCATTGATTACTCTTCTTCGGCGAGCTGCCTGACGGCAAGCTCCATATTCCCGCCGAGTTGCTCGGCACGGGCAAGTACGCGCATCTTCTCGGTCTCCTCCGTCGTGTAGGTGAGGTATTCGGCTTTCGACACTTCGGTGGCATAGACAGCAGACTGCACACCTCCCAGTCCGATCCACACCTCCTTGTACGACCGTGTGGCATCGTTGCTCTGGTTGATGGAGAGTATCTGCCCCCGCTCCTTGTCCGTCAGTCCCAAGAGTGCCTGAATCTGGTCGAACTTGTTCATGTACTTGCGCTGGTCAAGCAGTATCTTGCAGTCGGAGTTGTTGATGATGGACTCCTTGACAATGTCTGAGGAGATGATGTCATCCACCTCCTGCGTCACTACGACCGCCTCACCGAAGAATTTTCTTACCGTCTTGTAGAGATACTTGATATATCCCGCCATATTCGCGGACGCAATCGCTTTCCAAGCCTCCTCGATAAGGATGACTTTCCGTATTCCCTTCAGACGTCGCATCTTGTTGATGAAGAGTTCCATAATGATGATGGTGGTAATGGGGAAAAGAATGGGATGATCCTTTATGGAATCGATTTCGAAGACGATAAAGCGGGCGTTCAACAGGTCGAGCTGCTTGTCCGAGTTCAGCAGGTAGTCGTATTCGCCACCTTTGTAGTACGGCTCCAGCACGTTGAGAAAATTGGCCAAGTCAAAATCCTTTTCCCTGACCTTTTTCTCACGGAGCAATGCCGAGTAGTCGGTGGTGAGATACTCGTAAAAGCTGTTGAACGAAGGAACGAGACCGTCGTCCGTCTTGATACGCTCGATAAAGAGTGAAACGGCATTGGAGAGGGCGACCTCCTCAGAACGGGTGGCTGGCTCGTTATCCTTCTTCCAAAGGGTCAGCAGCAGTGTCTTGATGCTCTCCCTTTTCTCCACATCATACACCTTGTCGGTGGTATAGAAGGGATTGAAGCTGATGGGGCTCTCATCCGAGTAGGTGAAGTACACCCCATCCTCGCCCTGCGTCTTGTGGCGTATCATCTCGCACAAGCCCTGATAGCTGTTTCCCGTGTCCACCAAGACGATATGGGTGTTCTGCTCCCAATACTGCCTCAAGAGGTGGTTGGTGAAAAACGACTTGCCACTGCCCGAAGGACCCAAGATGAATTTGTTTCGGTTCGTGGTGATGCCTTTCTTCATCGGCAGGTCGGAGATGTCGAGATGAATGGGCTTGCCGCTGCGGTCAGCCATCTTGATGCCGAACGGTGACAACGAATCACGGTAGTTGGTCTCCTCATTGAAGAAACAGACCGCCTGCTCGATGAAGGTGTAAAAACTCTCTTCTGCGGGGAAATCGGCTTCATTGCCAGGAATGCCTGCCCAGAACAGCGTCGGCACATCCACCGTGTTGTGTCGTGGCTTGCACTCCATCAGAGCCAGCTGACTGCCCACGTCGTTACGGATACGGCGAAGTTCCTCCTCATCATCGCTCCACGCCAAGACGTTGCAATGACAGCGGACGGAGGTAAGCCCGAAGCTGTGCGCCTCGTTCAGATACTCGTCAATCCATTGCTTGTTGATTTGATTGGAGCGACTATAACGGGAGAGCGAATGCATATTCCGTGCGCTCTTCTCGAAGCGTTGCAGGTTTTCCGCACTGTCATCAATCAAGACATACTGGTTGTAGATATGGTTGCACGAGAGCAATAACCCTACGGGAGCGGCAAAGGAAAGGCGACAGTCGCTGCGGTCGGTGGATAATCGCTCATAGCGCATATCCGTGCCTACCAGCCCGGGCAGGTCTTCCGTATCGGAAAGGGTATGCAGGCAGAGCCGCTTGTCGCCGATACGCATTTGGTCGGCTCTCAGGTCGATGTCCTCCAAAACCGTCGTGTCGGAGAGGGACAGCGAGAAATACTTCTCAATCAATCCCGGCGTCTCCTCCGTCCCGATAATCTCCTCGTCCGTCAGGCGAGAGAGGCGAATAAAACCGCTTTCGTTCATAATCCGCTCGAATTGCTCGGTCGCTTCGAGGAACTTGCGGGCAGTATCCTTGTCCCGTACCTCCTTGGGGATGATATGTCCCCGGCAGAGGGTGGAGAAGTTGCTTTGCTGCCGGTTGCGGTTCTTGGTTGTCTTGGTCAGGAACAGGTAGCAGGCGTGATTCAAGAACGGTCGCTCATTGAAGTGTCGCTCGAAACTGCGGGAGAGGAAACTCATATCCTCCTTTTGCAAGTCCGGACGGTAGCCCTCCTTGACAAACCAATCCTGCTTGTGTACAACGCTGTAGGTCGGCAACACCTTGATTGCCTTTACCCAAGAAGAATGGATGGCGGCATACTCCGCACTCGTCACCGTATAGAGTTCGGGAAGCTCGACCCGAAAGGCGACCGTAATGTCGGCGTCTTTCGAGAGGATACACCCCTCTTCAACGGCAAGCAGCGGAAAGCGGTTCTCCAGAGTGGTGGCTTTCAGTATATTTCTCATTGCCTTTCCTCCTTTTCTTTGTTTTTCCTTTCTTCCTGTTCTCTCTTTACTCTTCTCTGTTCCTTGTGTCGGAACAGACGGGGAATGCGACGACGGTTGATAAGGTAACGGGGATGGCTGTGCAAGGCGGAACGCTTCATCAGCCCATATTCCCCATACTTCCTGTTCAGGGAGAAGGTCTGCCACACCAAAACGGATGCGGAAGTCCCTCCGAAGCCGATACAGATCCATTGATTGACACCCGCCATATAGAGGATGACAAACAGCACGAAAAGGGCGAGTAACCCTCCGGCGAAAATGAACAGATATTGGCTTTTGAGTCCCTGAAACTCTACCGAGCGACCGATTCCCTTGTTGATGGGATAGGTCTCCATAGGCTTAGAGGAAGAAACTTCTCAGAATGGTGGCTGCGACAATGAGGAAGATACAGGCTCCGAACCAGCTCGCGGCGGTCTTCGAAGTGTCCGGATCGCCGGACGAGAACTTTGAATAGACTTTTACCCCTCCGATAAGTCCCACAACCGCACCGATGGCGTAGATGAGTTTCGTGGCAGGGTCGAAATAACTCGTCACCATGTTGGTGGCTTGGTTGATACCCGACAAACCGTTGCCTTGGGCAAAGGCAGAGGAAATGGAAAGCAGCAGAACGGCTGCGATAAGAAAATGTCTTTTGGTCATAAATCTTTGTTTTGTGCCGAGAGGATTGGATAGGCTCTCCCGACGGGTGAATACTGTTGTTACTTTCGGATTTTAGTGGTGGCTCTCTTGGGATCAGCCGTACTCTTTTTCTTTCATTGCTTGTTGCATTAAAGGGTTCATACTATTGGGACAAAACCATTCGGAAGGGGCGTTACGCCTTTTCACCGCTGTAGAGTTCCTCGAAACGGGCACGGACGATTTCATCGATCGTGGCTGAGCGTTTCGCATCGCTTCGGAGCGTTTCCATCAGGCGGGTTCCTTCCAACGCTCTCAGCGTATCGCCGGTACTCTGTCGCTCTGCTTCGGTGTGGGCGTGGCGGTGAATGACCGACAAGGCTTCCAGCACCCGTTCAAAATCAATTCCCGTGGCATATTTGCTTTCTCCCGATACGGGAAGTTCTTCATCTTCCTCTTCTTCAAAGGATGGAGCATCTGAGGACTCATACGTTAAAGGAATCTCATCTATGTCGGGTAGATCATCCGGCTCTTCCGATGGCTCTTGTCCGTTTTCGAGGGCAAATGTAGAAGCCTTTTTTGCTTCTGCCTCGCCTTTTGGATAACTGCGTACTTGTGGCGTCGAGTGGCTTATCTTAAAGTGACTCTTACCGATGATTTCGGCTTCACAGACCGTTTGACAAGGCTCTTTTGGGGATGCTCCCTTCTTTCTTCTTTTCCCCTCATACAAGAGAAAAAGAAGTAGCCACAAAAGGTAGAGCAAGAGAGCGGCAAGGACTATTCGATACATAGGCGTTGCAGGATTTCGTGAAGTTCATCGCCTAACCCGTCGCATAGCTGACTCAACTTTCCTCCGTGGGGTGGGAAGAGGGTGCATACCCCTCTTCTGCGTTCGGAAAGCAGCGGACGATACAAACGGGAGTGGCTCAATGAGGTCTGCATCAAGAGGACTCCCGTTTCATCGGAAAGGGTGCGACAGCGTTCGTCGGCATCCTCACGTTCCCAAGCCTCTATCATATTGCGAAGCAGGTAAAGCTCCCTGATATTGCCCTTACCCATCGTCAGTATCTGCTCTCCCAAGATGTCTATGAAATGGCGGACGGCTTCCATATCCATCGGACTGCCCGTAACGGGAAAGACGGCGACATCCATTGCTGAAAGCAACTCCACCGTCCCTTCGGTACGCATCAATGGGGGAAGGTCGAAAAGAATGCATCGAGGATGGCTGTCCACACAGTGTTGCTCCACTCGCCTCAGGGCTTCCCGCACCGGAGTGCAGATAATCGGATAAGGGGCATAGGCTGTCCGATGTTTCAGGCGCATCAGCCTTTGATGATTCAGGTCTTCCGACTCTTGCTGTCGCAGACGGGCGATGGTATAGACGGGATGGTTGCAATCCACGACGGCGACATCGCATCCTCTGTGGTAATGCAGAATGCTTGCGGAAAGTACCGTAAGCGAGGTTTTGCCGACACCTCCCTTGGGGGAAGCGATGGCAAGATAGATGGGCTTACTCATATTTTCTCTTTGCTTTGAACGGGTGAATACTATGTCTTGATAAATCGTTTGTAATCGAAATTGCCTGACTGAACTTCTTTCGGAGCTTCTTCGGCAACGCGCTCCAGCAGCTCGCGGACACGTTCCCCGGCCGCTTTCTTAATCGCTTGGAACATCGGGGAGTCGTGTATCTTATAGATGGTTTCGGCAGCTTTTGCAGCTTCTTCTATCGGAGCATTCTTGCAGGAGAGGACATTGCCCATTTGTTGTAGTTCTTCCACGGTGATACTTTCCGAAAGGGAGTGGCTTTCACCTTGGACTTCCACCAATACATAATCCTCTTCTTCGGGGATGAAAGGAGAGGTTTCTTCCGACATTCCCGTTTCAGGCGTCTGTTCCTGTTGCTCTTCTTCGATGGGCAACTCGGCTAAAAGGATATTCTCCTCTTGGGAGGATCCCTTTTTGGGGATGCGGATGGTAACGACGAATTTCCCCTTGCCCCGTTCCCGGAAAAAGAGCCGCAAGTCACGATAGAGTCTCACGGCACTCCGATAGCGTCCGTACAGGAAGCGGGTGACCTGCACGCTGCCGAGATAGGCTAAGCCGACCGACATCAGAATGAGAATCACCTGCTTCATCGCTCGAAACGTTTACGGAACTGTTGCTCAAAGAAGGCGTCTATCTCATCACGGTGACTCTCTAAGTGATGCCGGAGAATATGTTCTACGAATGCCCCAATCGTCAGTTTGCCTGCGGCTGCCACATAGACGATTTCAGAAATCTCTTCCTGTGTCTTTTTGGAAATGAACACGCCCTTTCTGTCTCCGATGTTCAGGGGTTGCAGAAAGGTGGTTTCGTAATCGCTCTTCTCTTCCTGAAGGAGACCTGTAGAGTGTCCCTCGGAATGTTCGATGAGCGTGGTGGAGTTACGGATAGTTACTTTTGAAGAGACGCTTTTTCGTTCTCTGCAGGACTCTTTGCCTGCCATTGGTCGGTTTGTTTTCTGTTTCATATCACAATAATTTCTTGAAGTTCTTTTCACTTAATCGGTTGATTTCTTCCTTGTAGTCCTCCAAATGTTTGAGAAGGATGTTTTCCACGTACATGCCCAATGTCATCTCCCTCTTTCGGATGAAGAGGACGATTTCCGACAGTTTGTCCTGCAACTCTCTGGAGATGTAGATTGCCTTGCGGTCATACAGGTCATTGCGGTGCATGAAGAGCGAGATGTAATCTCCTTTGGCGGTATTCTTGCGACGTGTTCGGATGGGGAGTTGTGGCTCTTCCAAAGCCTCTTTCGGTGTTTCCGAAACAGACTCATCCACCTCTTCAATGCCGGGAGAGGGGATCATCTCGCTCTCTTTCTTTTTCATCGGGATACCCTGTGAAATCAGTTCCCGGATGGCGACGGGATCTATCGCCCCTTTATTCTTCTCTGCCATACGCTTCAGGTTTTACGATGGACAGGATTTCCTCCACGAGCTCTTTCAGACGACTGCCTCTGAGCAGCGTGCGAGAGGCGGGAAAGATAGTCGAACGGAAGAGGGTCGTACCCTCATCCATCACTTCCTTTTTGTAGCGGGTCGTATTGGGGACTGCCGTCTTCAAGACCGGAAGTCCCAACTCGGCAATGACCTTTTCATACATCGCATAGAGGGGTGTCTTCTCTCTGCCGTCCACCATGTTCCAAAAGAGGTAGATCCCTTTGTTGGCAGTGTCTGTATTGTCGGTTATCGCCTCCTTGATGATGGCTGAAAAGCTCAGCGTGCTTTCCAAGGATATACGGTCGGCGGAGATGGGTGTGAAAATGTAATCCATACCGGAGAGAGTGGTCAGCACACCATCATTGTTGATGGTTCCGGGCAGGTCAAAAAAGACGAAATCCGTATCCGACTCGTTCGTTTCCAGATATTCCCTGACCGTATCCACGGCTGCCTCTGCCGTGGCACAAAGGATGGTGTACGTGGGCTTTTGCAACTCGGAGAATTGGGTGGCTGCCAATTCTTGCAGCGCGGGGTTGCGATCCACGCCCTGTGCGTCACGCTGACGCATGGCATTGATGCTGAATTGCGGATAGTCGCAATCCACCACAATAAGGTTATACCCGCAGGCATAGTGCAGGTAACTTGCCGTCAAGACCGTAAAGGTCGTTTTGCCGACACCGCCCTTCTGGGTGGAGAAGGCAATGAAAACAGGTTTCTTTTTCATTTCATTTTCTGTTTAATGGTTCTACATATATGTGTGGAAAGGCGCATGCACGCCTCGGCTTGTTTCCTTGAAAAGGCAGATATGGAAACGAGTCTGTGAGGGAATAAATCCCCGGACAGGCATACGGCGAGGTATTCCGATAAGGGAACATAGACCCGCCTTTGGGGATATGTCCCTCCTTGCATAGGAGTGGAGCTATATGACGGGAGTCATACCTGCACACGTCCACCCATCCATACGTCCGCACTTGTACCCTTGTGCAAGGGTGTGAGGGGCGACGGGTGCAATAACTTGTACATATTCTCATTTCTATTTCCATTTCCGTAATTGTCTGTTCAAATGGCTGCGGACTGGTTTTTAGACTTGGGCAGGCAGGTATGTCCACCGACCAGCAAACACCTGTTCGACGGGGCAAATATAGAAGCCTTTACCCCCTTGTTTCTACCCTTTTTGCTAACTGCGTACTTGTGGCGTCGATTTGCGTATTTGTGGCTCCGTAAAAGATAAGTGACTTAGGCACAACGCTTAGTAACTTTGCACCCAAGCGGTAAGCCGAAGTCTTCGAGACATAAAGCGTTCTTTTTTGAGTGAATCGTTTTCCGTCTTTCGCGGACGGATTTATTTGCGTCGGAGCAAATAGCAAGGTATGTTTTATGCAGCACGACTCCGTTTTTGCAGCATAAAAACCCTTGCTCTTGCAGAGGGCTGAAAAAACTCCGAAGTCGTTTTTTCTTGGAAGAGAGAATGCGATGCCTCAAATGCCGGTGATGTCGTGAAACACTAAAATCCAAAGTAAGAAATGAAAATGAAGAAGATGTGGAGCATAAGCTCCAAAGTGAAGACCGAAAAACGGGTTTCAGTCAATTTTACGGCGATGGAATTTGCCGAATTTCTCTCCATGAAAGAAACGGCGGGTGTACAAAGTCAGTCGGCTTTCATCAAGGCAAGAATCTTTAATGAGACATTCCGAGTGATAAAAGTCGATCGTTCGTTGCTCGATTACTATCAAAAACTGACGACTTTGTACGGACAGTTTCGCAGTGTAGGGATCAATTACAACCAAGTCGTGGTTGCTTTAAAAAGCAATTTCACCGAGAAAAAAGCCTTTGCGATGCTTGCCCAACTGGAGAAACTGACACTCGAATTGGCGGCTATCGGAGGCGAAATCGTACAACTCACCCGTGAATTTCAAGAGAAATGGTCGCAAAAATAAGCTATGGAAGTTCCTTGTATGGGGCGTTGGCATACAACGGAGAGAAGGTAAACGAAGGCGTCGCAAGGATATTGGAAACAAATAAGGTGTTCTGTCCTGCCGATGGTGGGCACGATATTACCGATTGTATGCAGGACTTTCTGGCATATATGCCAAGCCAAGTTCATACGAAAAAGCCCGTTATTCATATCTCCTTGAACCCGCATCCCGATGACAGACTCTCCGATGAACAGTTCTCCGCCATTGCATTGGAGTATATCGAGAGGATGGGCTATGGCAATCAGCCTTTCGTGGTCTATAAGCATGAGGATATAGACCGGCATCACCTGCATATTGTCACCTTAGCCGTCGATGAACAAGGAAAGAAGATTAACGATGGCAACAACTTCTACAGGAGTAAGCATATCACACGGGAGATAGAGCAGAAATACGGCTTGTTGCCTGCCGAAAGACAACGGACAAAGGAGGCTTTTCGACTGCAAAAAGTCCAACCCCAAGAGGGAAACATCAAAAAACAATTGGCTTCGGTTATCAAACCGGCAGCAAAATTCTACCATTGTCCGAGTTTCAAAGAATACCGTGCCTTGCTCTCCACCTATAATATATGCGTGGAAGAGGTCAAAGGGGAGATGTATGGAAAGTCCTATAACGGATTGGTCTATTTTGCTACCGATGATAAAGGTAAGAAGGTGGGTAATCCTTTCAAGGCTTCCCTTTTCGGGAAGTCTGTCGGATATGAAGCTCTGCAAAACAGGTTCAAGGCTTCAAAGGAGAAACTGAAAGAAAAGCAGTTTGCCCCAAAGACGAAAGCAGCCGTAGTGGGAGCATTGAATCATTCTGCCACAAAAGAGGATTTCAGGGATAATCTCTATCGCAAGGGAATTGATGTCCTCTTTCGTGAGAACGACGAAGGGCGGCTCTATGGCATCACCTTCATAGACCATAGCAACGGCTGTGTCGTCAATGGCTCACGATTGGGCAAGGAACTTTCGGCAAACGCCGTTGCCGAGTGGTTCGACCGCCCGCATCTCGAACTGTCTGCTCCTATACAGCAGAGTGAGAAAGGCAGTATTCCCCAAACTCAGACTTCGGACGGAGATTCCGTCTTGGGCAGTTTACTTGACCTGCCCTTGGAGACACACGGAACGGATTGGGAGGAAGAACAGTTCCGCAGACGGATGCAGCGCAAGAAAAGAAAACAACGTAAACTCTAAAAACAGAAAGATTATGTCACAACAAGAAGACGATTTGAGAGCACTGGCGAAAATCATGGATTTTCTGCGTGCCGTAAGTATCATACTGGTGGTTGCCCACCTCTATTGGTATTGCTATGAAGCCATCAAACTATGGGGGCTGAACATCGGTGTGGTGGACAGGATACTGATGAATTTCCATCGCACGGCGGGACTATTTGGAAATATGCTTTACACCAAGCTCTTTGCGCTGGTACTGATGGGGCTTTCCTGTTTGGGTACAAAGGGCGTGAAAGAGGAGCATATCACTTGGTCGAAGATATGGGCATTCATGGGCGCCGGCTTTGTCTTTTTCTTCCTCAATTGGTGGATACTTGCCTTGCCACTGCCCATAGAGGCGAATACGACTCTTTATACTTTTACGATAACCGTAGGCTATGTTTGTCTGCTGATGGCGGGACTCTATATGAGCCGACTCTTGAAGAACAACCTGATGGAGGATGTCTTCAATCAAGAGAATGAATCCTTTATGCAGGAGACAAGACTTTTGGAGAACGAGTACTCGGTCAATCTGCCGACCCGATTCTATTACCGCAAGAAATGGAACAGTGGCTGGATAAACGTGGTCAATCCTTTCCGTGCGGTCTCCGTCTTGGGAACGCCGGGCAGTGGTAAGTCCTATGCCATCATCAATAATTTTATCAAGCAGCAAATCGAAAAAGGTTTTGCCATCTACTGCTACGACTTCAAGTATCCCGACCTCTCCACGATTGTTTACAACCATCTGCTGTATCACTCGGAAGGATATAAGGTCAAACCGAAGTTTTACGTGATCAACTTCGACGACCCTCGTCGGTCGCACCGCTGCAATCCGATACACCCCGATTTCATGAGCGACATTTCAGATGCCTACGAGTCGGCGTACACCATCATGCTCAACCTCAACAAGACGTGGGTGCAGAAACAAGGAGATTTCTTCGTGGAGTCGCCAATCGTACTCTTTGCCGCTATCATTTGGTATCTCTGCATTTTCGAGGGAGGAAAATACTGTACCTTTCCGCACGCTATTGAGTTTCTCTGCCGCAAGTATGAAGACATTTTCCCAATACTGACTTCTTATCCCGAATTGGAGAATTACCTTTCTCCTTTTATGGACGCTTGGCTCGGAGGGGCGGCTGACCAGTTGCAAGGGCAGATAGCCTCCGCCAAGATACCCTTGTCAAGGATGATAAGTCCGCAGCTCTATTGGATTATGACAGGAGATGATTTCACACTCGACATCAATAATCCCAAGGAGCCTAAAATCCTATGCGTAGGAAACAATCCTGACAGACAGAATATCTACGGAGCGGCATTGGGATTGTATAATTCGCGTATCGTCAAGCTCATCAATAAGAAAGGGATGCTGAAAAGTTCGGTGCTGATAGACGAGTTGCCTACTATATACTTCAAAGGACTTGATAATCTGATTGCCACCGCGCGAAGCAACAAGGTGGCGGTATGCTTGGGGTTTCAGGACTTTTCGCAACTGAAGCGCGATTATGGAGACAAGGAAGCTGCTGTAGTGATGAATACTGTCGGAAACATTTTCTCCGGTCAGGTGGTCGGCGAAACGGCAAAGACGCTCTCGGAGAGGTTTGGCAAGGTGCTTCAGAAACGGCAGAGCATGAGCATCACCCGTAGCGATAAGACCACTTCCATCTCCACACAGATGGACAGCCTGATTCCGCAGAGCAAGATTTCCACGCTCACACAGGGAATGTTCGTGGGAGCGGTTGCCGACAACTTCTCCGAACGTATCGAGCAGAAGATATTCCACTGTGAGATTGTAGTGGACAATGCGAAAGTTGCAAAGGAAACGGCTGCTTACCGCCCGATACCCATTCTGACAGACTTCACGAATGAAAACGGAGAGGATATGATGGAGCAGGAAATCAAGGCGAACTATGACCGTGTCAAGACGGAGGTGCGGGAAATCGTGGAACGGGAGTTGCAGCGGATTGCCGATGATCCGGAACTT
This sequence comes from Hallella seregens ATCC 51272, assembly GCF_000518545.1. Classification (GTDB taxonomy): domain Bacteria; phylum Bacteroidota; class Bacteroidia; order Bacteroidales; family Bacteroidaceae; genus Prevotella; species Prevotella seregens. The sequence continues at coordinate 1,758 of NZ_JADU01000035.1, read as the reverse complement.
TCCAAACTACTCAATACCAAGAAATAACGGTTGTTTTTCTTGGCTCTAAGGCAGAATTTTTGTATTTTTGAACACGCTAATTGATTACACTATGAATTGTTTTAATCATACCCAAGAACCGGCAGTTGCCCAATGCTCAGATTGCGGGAAAGGACTATGCTCAGAATGTGCGGAAAGGTATCAGCCGATACTCTGTACACCTTGTTTTCAGAAAAGAAAACGTAGTGAGATTTGGCGAAGCATCTTCAGTCTGTTGTTTCTCATCGCCTTGTTTGTCATAGGTTTCAGATGGAATTTCTTAGCGACCAAAGGTTTTGAGGATATGAGATGGATGTCCGGATATGTGCTGATGGCGATATGGTCAGGCTATCTCTTCGCTGAGAAGTTCATTCCCTATAAAATGATTGCAGGAACAAACTGGCAGTGGGTATTTTACTATATCTTCAAACTCCTCCTCTTTGTCATCATAGGAGTCTTCACCGCTCCTTTCACCTGCCTGTGGGCTGTCTATAGAGTAATCAGGGCTTTTCGATAGAACTTGTGGAAACCTTATAAGAAAAGAATATGAGTATGCATAATATATCGCTCACTTCGACAGAATACCAAAGTTTCAGAGACGAGATAACCAAGCGCATTCGCTCCGCACAATACGAGGCGTTGAAAGCTGTCAATAAGGAGATGATAGCCCTTTACTGGGAAATTGGCATGCGTATTACAGTACAGCAGACAGCACTCGGCTGGGGAAAATCTGTTGTGGAAAACCTTTCCCAAGATATTCAAAAGGAGTTTCCGGGCATACAAGGATTCAGTGCGAGAAATATGTGGGATATGGCACGATTCTACTCTGAATATCAATCAAATGAAATTCTGCAACCATTGGTCGCAGAAATCAGTTGGACAAAACATATCGTCATTCTGACCAAGTGTAAGGAGACACAACAGAGACAGTTCTACATCTTGGCAACCAAGAAATACGGATGGACGAAAGACGTGCTGATACACAAAATAGAATTGAAGACGTATGAGAACTTCCTGCTCGGACAAAGCAATTTTGATACCACGCTACCCGAAAACATTCGTAATCAAGCCGTCCTTGCCGTAAAAGACGAGTACACTTTGGATTTTATCGGATTGGGCGAGGGGCATTCTGAATATGAGCTGGAACAGGCTATCATCAAGAATATCCGCTCTTTTCTGATGGAGTTCGGAACGGACTTTTCGTTCATGGGGAATCAGTACCGACTGGAAGTGGATGGCAGGGAGTATTTTATTGACCTGTTGCTATATAACCGTCGCTTGCAGGCAATGATAGCCGTGGAGCTGAAAATCGGTGAGTTTAAGCCTGAGTACAAAGGGAAGATGGAGTTTTATCTCAATGTCCTGAATGAGACGGTTAAGTTGCCGCATGAAAACCCTGCCATCGGCATCATCATTTGCAAATCCAAAAGCAGGACGATTGTGGAATATGCCCTCAAGACTTCGGCAATGCCCATCGGTGTGGCGACATACAGCCTTTCACCCGAACTGCCCGAAGCCTATAAGGAACTGCTTCCGGCATCCGAGGATATAGCCAAGAAATTGGAACTGCTTATCAAAGAATAAGACAGAGGGAGATACTCCGAATCAGAGTATCTCCCTTTTGATTTACCGCTTCTTGAACTTTCCGCCTTTCAGGTCGCTCTCCACCATACGCTTGTTCAGCTCCTCTCGGAGTTCATCAAGAAAATAGGTGCGGCTGTCATCCTTGCGGCGTTTCAT
>NZ_JADU01000034.1 GCF_000518545.1 Hallella seregens ATCC 51272 | reverse complement strand
AGAGTTGTACAGGATATCTGGAAGCTCACACCTGTGTCCAATACGCTGACCTACACTACGTATCAACTTAGTTACAACACTCTGCAGTATTACTCTCCTATTCGAAGGACTGGAAGGTTTTATACAATCACCAAGGAGCAACTCAAGAGTTTATAAACAACATTATACCCATTATTTTGATGAAATGATGAATAGGTTATATAAAGCTTTCAGTACAAGTCGTTTACGTTCTCATCTTTTATTCATCGTGGATATTCTGCTGATGAAAAAAGAAAAGGATGATATTCTTCTTTTCGTCAGCGATTCCATTTTGAAGAATAGTATGATGAGGGCATGATGAGTTTTCAACTATCTGATAACCATATAGATAAAATCAAATTCATCAAATCATCAAATTAATCATCACTTTAACTTCTATATAATTATGAATATAGACCAAATTAAACAGATAAAGTTGCAGGACTTTCTTGCAACAATGGGCTGTAAGCCCGTCAAACAGTATGGTGTCAATCTCATGTATCTCTCACCACTTAGAACGGAGAAACACGCATCGTTTAAGATAAACACCGAACTTAATTTATGGTACGACTTCGGTATTGGCAAGGGTGGAAACATCATAGACTTGGCAGAGTTGCTCTACAACTCTTCAGATGTGTCGTATCTCATTCATCAGATAGAGCGTAATGCGCTAGGCTGTGTATCGGTCAGTCTGCCTACAGTCAAGCCGAATGCACCGCAGAACTCCTTTGAAAATCTTCAGGTACTTTCCATCACCCATCCTGCTCTTATCAATTATCTTGAAGAAAGATGTATTGGCATTGAAATAGCAAGAACTGTATGTAAAGAACTGCACTTTGATACAAGGGGCAAACATTACTTTGGTATTGGCTTTCCAAATATTGCAGGTGGCTACGAAATACGTAATCCGTTTTTCAAAGGGGGTATCACTCCAAAAGACATCAGCCTATTTCATAATGAAGAATCAAAGCAATCGTGTTTTGTCTTCGAGGGTTTCATGGACTTCCTTTCATTTATGATGCTCCGAAGAAAGGAGAATGACGGACTAAAACGACAAGATTATCTGGTACTCAACTCTGTGTCAAATGCCCACAAGGCATTAAAGCCATTATCACACTATGAGAATGTTCAATGCTTTTTGGATAATGACGAAGCAGGAAGAAATGCCTACCTGAGATTATCGAAGGAATTGGGTAGTTCAGTCTTAGATTCATCTTCTTTGTATAGTGATTTCAAGGATCTAAACGACTATTTATGTGCTGAAGTCAAACATTCACAGAAGGCTGTAATCAAAAAATCCAAAGGAATAAGGCCATAACAATGGGATATGCTTCGCATAATCTATTTTTCGGGGAGCAAGTTTATGTTTTGAGCATACCAAAACCACTTGCTCCACCTCCTTCCACTCGGTGCAGAGGATTATCCCGTTGGTCTCCATCAAATCAAATTAAAGAAACAAGTATGACTAAATCAGAATACAACAAAGGCGGTCGCCCAACCAAAGGCGCAGCCGAAAAGAAGAAATACTGTATCACGGTAAAACTGAATACGCAGGATTATTATACGCTTAAAGGTAAAGCCAAGAGCGCAGGAATATCTATGAGTGAGTTTGTAAGAAAACTTCTTTATAATGGAAATATCATTGAACGCCTTACGGTTGAGCAGGCAGACTTCATTCGTAAACTGTGCGGAATGGCAAACAATCTCAATCAGTTGGCGCATCGCGCCAATGCAGAAGGTTTTCATGCCGTTGTCCCTTTCCATAAAATCGTCATTGGCAAGATAGATGAAATATTAAATCTGATACGAAGATGATAGCCAAGATAATGAAAGGTTCGGGGTTCAAGGGTATCGTCAATTACATCCTTGACCCGAAGAAAGAAACGGATCTTATAGATAGTTCTGGAGTGAGAACGGATGGTATCAATCATATTGTTCAGAGCTTCATCGACCAAACGGAACTGAATCCACGAGTGGGTAAGGTTGTTGGCCATATCTCCCTGAGTTTCTCCGCACAGGACTCCCTAAAACTCAGCAATGAGTGGATGGCGAAAGTTGCTCGTGAATATATGGAGAAGATGGGGATAAAAGATACGCAGTACATTATCGGTCGCCATTTCGATAAGGAGCACCCACATGTGCATATTGCATTCAATCGGATAAACAATAACGGCAAGACTATTTCTGACCGTAACGACCGATTCAGGAGTGAGAAGATTTGCAAGGAACTGACAATTAAATATGGTTTGTACTTTGCTGGTGGCAAGGAGAATGTCAAGGAACACCGCTTGAAAGAACCCGATAAGACCAAATATGACATCTATCAGGCATTGAAAGCAGAAATTGCTCGGTGCAGGGATTGGACAACTCTCCTTAGTCATTTGGGAAAGCAGGATATTGGTGTCCGTTTCAAGTACAAAGGCAACTCACAGGAAGTTCAAGGTATTATCTTTGAAAAGAACGGCTATCGTTTCAATGGCTCTAAGGTGGACAGGAGTTTCTGTTATTCCAAGATTGACTTTGCCCTGCAACAGAATGATAGGGAACACGGTCAGCAGATGCAAGGAACGATGAATCTTATATCTAATGTTGCAAATGTTACGAGCCAAATAGCCAACGACCTTATAGAAGGAGGATTGGGATTGTTCCAGAGTCATGGCACTGTCCCTGCGGAGGTTTATAATACACTTGATAAAAAGAAGAAAAAGAAGAAAAAGAAAAAACGTAAAATACATTTATAATTATGGCTGACAATAATACATTTGTTCTCTTTGAGGAAATCAAAAACAAGCTGGAGACAATTTACAGGGAACTAAAGGAGCTGAAAGAAAAGGGAAGAAGTTCTATTTCTCTCACTACTCCATCTACACCAGCACAAGGTGACGAACAGCAGGAACAGGATTTGCTCAATCAGTATGAGCAACGGACAAAAGATGTAATTAACAAGTATATTGATGTGCAAGTGCGCATCAAAGACGAGAAAGCTAAGTCCATTGACAAATTGGTGGCAAGTGTCTTGACCATGTTGCACGAGTGGCAAGAACAGAAAGAGCATCCACAACCGCAGAAACACATCCATAGACACAGTTTTGACATCAAGTCATCGAAAGTCTTTACAGCTATGGTGGCAGTGTCTGTCCTCTGTCTTGTTTCTTTGGTCGGCAATTACTTCTTGTGGCAAAGCAAACTGCAATACAAAGATGACGCCTTGAAATTCCGTATCATCAGAGTGTGGCGAGGTTGTAGTTCTAAGGAAATCCTATGGCTCAACGATGTGTTTGACGTTCATCGCAAAGAAAAGATTATCAAGCTAATCAAGGAAAAAGTAACCGGATACGACTTGCAACTAAAATCAAAGGCCGATAGTCTGATGCAGGATAAGATAAAATGAAATTTGTCAAGATAGAGTGGATGCACTTCACTCTATCTTAATTTAAATAACGCAGGATGTTTCAAAAAGTCTTTGAAAAATTTGTTTGTTTCAAATAGAAATATTACATTTGCCAAATAAAGACAAATTGATTATTGACAAATATGTTGTTTGCTAATAAATTAAAAGAACTAAGAGAGGGGAAACAGTTACTTCAAAGGCAGTTGGCTTCTGCATTGGAGATAGATACTCCTATGTATAGCCGTATTGAAAGAGGGGAAAGAAAAGCCAAAAGAGAGCATGTCATTTTATTGGCAAAGTTACTTGGCGCAAACGAAAAGGAACTTTTGCAATTATGGCTGGCAGATAAAGTCTATGATGTTTTAGCAGAAGAAGATTGTGCTGACGGAGTAATTAATATGGTTGCAGAAAATATACGCGAATATGGAAAATAACATTCAAGATTTTATTAATAAGGTTTTTGAAGACGACTGTCTGAAAGTTATGCCTAATATTCCAGACAAATCTGTTGATATGATTTTGTGCGATTTGCCTTACGGTACAACACAAAATAAGTGGGATTCTGTCATTGACTTAAAGAAGCTCTGGCAACAGTATATGCGTATAATAAAAGATAATGGTGCTATTGTTCTGACAGCACAAGGTCTTTTTACTGCAAAACTTATTTTAAGCAATGAGGATTGGTTTAAATATAAAATAGTTTGGATAAAATCAAAATCAACGAATTTCTTAAATGCTAAGAAGCAGCCTTTGAGAAAGCACGAGGATATTTGTGTGTTTTATAAACAACAACCTACATATAATCCCCAAATGACAAAGGGAGAGAGTTATGATAAGGGTATACGCAAAAATCAATATACAGGGAGTTATGGAGATTTCAAGCCACGTCATGTTCAAAGTAATGGCATGCGCTATCCAAATGACGTTTTGCTTATGGATGATAATGAATTGCCAATAGAAGACTTTTTGTATGTGAAAACGGCAGAGTCAGAGGGACCTGTATATCATCCAACTCAAAAGCCTATTGAGCTTGGGCGATACTTAATAAGAACATTCTCTAACCCTGGCGATATTATTCTTGATAATGCTTGTGGCAGTGGTAGTTTCTTAGTTGCTGCTGCTATGGAGCATAGAAAGTATATAGGAATCGAGAAAAATCAGAATGTAATGCTACATAAGGTCGAAGCAATAGATTATATACAAGTATGTGCAGATCGCCTTGCAGAAGTTACTGCTAAGCAGCACAATGATAAAATGGAACCTGTCATACGAGGTTTTTTTGACAACAAAGTATATACTTCAGCTGCTAAGTAAATTATGGCAAAACTTGATATAAAGAGAAACGAACGAGATTGGGCTGGTCAACTTATTAGTTGGATAAAATCAGCTATTGACAGAAAGACTACTGTTTTTCAAGACGCAACTAATGATACAGGAGTAAAGATGAAATCGGGAAGAACTAAATTCCCTGATATTCTTCTTTTCGTTGATAAAACTTCTGGTGTAATATTCAATGGATGGGAATTGAAGTTTCCAGATACTACCGTTGACGATACCGTTATGTTGGAGAATGCACTGGAAAAGGCGCATAAGCTACACTCAGATTCCTTTGTTACATGGAACGGTGCAGAAGCTATCATTTGGCATATAGACGATGAAGAATATACACTTGATAGCCTATCAAAGTTAAAAGTCTATCCAAAGGTTTCAACTATCAACAGTCGTGAGGATTTAGCTGATCCTGTAAAATTTGCACAGCATGAACCATTATTGAAAGAGCGTACAGAGGAAATCCTGCATGATTTAGATTCTTTGTACCGTAATGGATCTTTGAAACCTGCGCTTGATATTTCTAAAAATATCATTTCTGCTGTACGGGAAGCATCTACTATCATTATTCCACAATTCCAAGAGGCGATAATTCTGGAGAAGGGTAGTAATCGTTCGTTTAGAGAGGAATTTAACAAATGGAAAATTTATGAAAGTTCCACTTTGAAGATATTAGAATCATCTTCGAGGAAGAAGGAATATGTCATACCAGAACAGGTGTTGGCAAAATTTACTTTTTACAACTTGATAGGTAAGATTATTTTCTATTTGACTCTTTGCGAGAATTTAAGTGGAGAATTGGAGCCAATTACTCTTGATGACAGTAAGTCGGCTAAAGATTTATTGAATGGCTATTTTGATAGAGCTAAGAAGATAGATTATCAAGCTATCTTTAGACCGTATTTCACCGATAGTATAGAATATTCTAATTTGACCGATAAAGCAATTTATTCTCTATTGGAGGTGCTGACCGCTTTTGATTTCAAAGTGTTACCAACAGAAGTCATTGGGCATATATTGGAAAGCCTTGTGCCTGATGATGAAAAGCAGAAGTTTGGACAATATTTTACTAATGAAGTATTGGCGAACCTTGTGGCTTTCCCTGTTGTTAAGACTAATAAGGACGTATTGTTCGACCCAACTTGCGGAGCTGGTACTTTTCTAAGCTCATTTTATGATATTTTACGAGCTTTAGGTACAAAGGAACATGGGGAGCTACTAAAGCAGATATGGGGTAATGATGTATCTCATTTCCCTGCAATTTTATCTGTTATCAACTTATATAAGCAAGATGTAGTGGCTACAGACAACTTTCCGCGTGTTATGCGTAATGACTTTTTTAATTTGGAAGTTGGAGAAAAGGTCGTCTTTCCAGATTTGCACGACCATAATGAACATATTGATGTCCCTATACCAACTTTTGATGGTATAGCAAGCAATTTCCCGTTTATACAACAGGAGGATATTCCCAATGAGAAGCTGTCAGCTTTCTTTAGACAGCAATTTCAGAGTGAGCAACAAGCTTTTTTGAAAGATGATACTTTCAAAATCAATGAACGTTCTGATTATTTTACATACTGTATTTATAACGCTGATAGATTTCTCAAACCTGATGGTTGCTTGTCAGCAATAACATCTAATGCGTGGTTAGGGAAAGAATATGGGTTCCAATTTAAGAAGTTCTTATTAGACAACTTTCATATACGATATGTTGTAAAGAGCAATGCAGAACATTGGTTTAAGGATTCGCAAGTGTCCACTATTTATTTCGTTTTAGATAAGACGCAAAGTAGTGAACCAACAAAGTTTATCACACTCAATGGTAAGTTGAGCGAGTTGTTTGTTGCAGAATCTAAGGACGAACAAATACAGCAGATTGAAGATTTTTATAGTGATATAGATAATTGCTGTGATTCTCATAATGGGCTATGGGAGAAGGACAACTTCTTTGCTGACCTGTATAAGCGTAAAGATGGAAGTTTATCTGTCTGCTTGGTATCTAAGGAATGTTTGTTAGATAGTCTTGAAAACAAGACTAATTGGGGACAGTTTTTCCTTTCCACCAATCTATTTGCCAGCTTTGAAAGTTGTTTAACCCAATATTATCCAAACATCGTAAAAGTGTTTAGAGGAGAGCGGACAGGTTGGAATCCTATGTTCGTCATTAAAGATAGGGATATAAAGTCATCACATATTGACGAAAAGTATTTGGTTCCGTATGTGAAATCATCATCAGAGCTTCAACAGATAGAATTTGATGATAATTATAAGTTTAGGACATTCGTCTGCCAAGATGAGGAAAATGCAATAGACAAAGGGACAAAATCATGGATTGATAAATTTGTGAACGCACCTAATAAGAATGGTAGCCAAACAATATCAGAGGCATGTGCAGGACACCACCCTTATTGGTATTCTCTGAATCCAAAAAGGGCACATATTATCACTGCAATAAACCCGTATGAGCGTTTCTTCTTTACTTTTGCTAAAGAGCCATTTGTTATTGATCAACGTTTGATAGCAATGCAGGTACAGGATGGTTATAATGTAGAGCTGATAGCAGCCCTACTCAACTCTGTTATTACATTTCTGATACTCGAAATGAGAGGTACTTCACGAAATTTGGGTGCTTTAGATTTAAACGCAGACTTCCTCAAGCAACTCAAGATGCTAAATCCGAACTTATTGAGCAAGAAAGAAGTTAATGAAATAATTTCGGCATTTCGACCAATAAAGAATCGAACTATTAATTCTGTTATGGAAGAAGTAACTCGTACTGATAGGCGCAATTTTGATGCAACTATATTAAGGTGTTTTGGCTTAGACGAAAAACTGCTCGAAAACCTATATAATATCCTTATCAGTGCAGTAAATGATAGAATATCTATATCAAAAAAGTAGGTCATTTTAAAAAGCTATGATTTTATATACAAAGAAATGCTAAATATTGTCTAAGAAAAATTTCATAAAAATGTTAGATAAAGAAATAATCATTCGTCGATTGGCAATCGTGAAGTACCTATATACTATTGCTGTTCAGCAATCTATGCAGGTTGAAACTGTTGCTGGCTTTTCTATTTTGTCCTTCCATGATTGTGCTGAAATATTTTTATTGCTTATTGCAGAAAACAAGAATCTTAAGGCTCAAAAATGGTCTTTTATGGACTACTGGACTCATATTCCAGAATTAACCCTTCAAAATTCTATGAATGCACTAAAAGATCGCAGAGTGAGTATAAAACACAAGGGACAATTTCCGTCTAAATCAGACATAGAGCTTAGCCGATTAACAATAACGCAGTTCTTAGAGGAGAATACATCTAAACAATTTGGTATGGAATTTAAGGAAATTTCCATATCTTCTTTGATATCTTTTAAAAGTGTTAAAGATTACATTGATATAGCAGAACAGAAATACCAATCGGGAGAAATCTATGAATGTTTGGAAAATTGTAAAATTGCTTTTGGGGAATTGCTACGTTCGTATGAAGCGAATAAATCGTCGCGATATAGTTTCAATAACATTTTAAATATCGGGAACGAAATTTCTAATAATTATAGTTCTCTTGTTGGTAACCATAACAGAGATTCAAGATGGTTCGAAGATGTAACGAAAACAACTAATAAACTTCGCAATGTACTTAAAATTACGGCACTGGGAATAGATTATAGAAAATATGTCTTTTTCGAAGCTATAACTCCTTATATTCAAGTTTGGCATAAAAAAGATGGTTGTGAATACAATGCTAATGCTATTGGAAAAGACTTGTATGAACAAAGAATGCAGCCAAGAAATGTTGACTGTAGGTTTTGTATAGATTTCGTCATAGACAGTGCTCTTAAGCTTCAAGATTTTGATTTTAATTTAACAAGCATATATAAAAAATAGAGATAATATGGATTTATCTATAATTGAACAACTGTGCTTTAGTACTGTTCGTATTGAAACGACTTCCAATGAAGGTATTTCATACTCTGGTACAGGTTTCTTTTTCAATCTATCCATAGATGATAAGACCATAGTGCCCTTACTCGTAACTAATGAGCATGTCGTAAAAGGTATGACCCAAGGGAAGTTTATCATGAGTGAGTGTGATGAGAGTGGTAATCCTATTTATACGAAACATGTTCCCATAAACATAGAAAAGAACTTTGAAAAGAAATGGTTTTTTCATCCTGATTCCGAGATAGACCTTTGTGTTATGCCGGTGAATCCTATTATTCAATCTTTTCAAGAAGGATTTGGGAAAAGATTTTTCTATCGGGCTTTTGATAATACTATAATTCCTACCTTTCAACAGTTACAAGATGTTGATATAGCTGAAGATATCTTGATGATAGGTTATCCCAATGGATTATGGGATGCTATAAATAATATGCCTATAGTTAGACGTGGTATTACGGCAACAGACGTCAAGTTAAATCATAATGGGAAAAGAGAATTCGTTATAGATGCAGCTTGCTTTCCTGGCTCAAGTGGTTCTCCTATTATTTTATTCAATAAAGGAGGTTATACTGATAAAAAAGGAAATTTGAATTGGGGGAAGGGACGACTTATGTTGTTAGGTATATTATATGCAGGTCCCCAACTTACAGTTTCTGGAGATATTAAAATTGTTACCATTCCAGATGTTCAAGAAAAGGCCTTGTCAATTTCTCACATACCTAATAACTTAGGCTATATAATTAAATCAGAAGCATTATTAGATTTTGTTCCTATTATAAAGTCAATTTTGAAATTGTAAGCTTTCAGAAAAGGACGCATGGGAACAATTTGGGAACATTTATAAAATAAGAAAAAGCTAAGTATTGAGTAATCAATTACTTAGCTTTTTACCTTGTACCCAGACCCGGTACAATGTCGTGAAAACAAGAGAAACCAAAAGAATATATTATATTGATAATCAGCTATTTGCAATTTTCTTATATTTAGTTATTTTGGCCTTTTTTGCCTATTTTTTGTTAGATAGTACACTTTTAGTACACTTTGATGTTCGGAACTTTTTAGTATCTTTGCAAAATAAGAAAACATCTGAAAATAAACAAGTTAATGATTTTACTCGGTTTGATACACATTTAGGTACATAACTATCAACTATGGCAAAATTAGAAAATAAAGCAAAGGAGAACCCGAAATTGGAGCAAAATACGCTTTCTGATGGTCGGATAAGTCTTTATCTGGAATATTATCTCGGTAGAGAAGAAAAACCTGTGTTGGACGAAAACGGCAATACAGTTTTGTATGAAACAGGAAAGATGGCAGGCAAACCCAAAGTACACATCAAGCATAACAGAAGAAAAGAGAACTTGCAGTTATACTTGATAGCCAAGCCTCGCACCCCTGTGGAGCGACAACAAAACAAGGAAACGCTTGAACTGGCTACCAAAATCCGTGCTGAGCGTGAACAACAGTTTAAGGAGAGTATGCTTGGTTATCGCCTGAAGAAAGACAGAAATGTCAACTTCTTAGACTATTATCAGGCGTACATAGACAGTTATACGAAGAAAGACCTACGAATGATAAAGATAGCCTTGAATCGTTTTAAGGATTTTCTGAAAGAGCAATATCCAGTTTATGAGTTTAGCATTAAGCCCGACTTAATAACCAAGGATATGATGGAACAATTTGTTGAATACCTACAATCGAGAAGTGTCGGCGAAGGAGCAAAGAGTATCTATCAGCGTTTCAAGAAAGTTGTTCGTTATGCCATCGATCACGAAGTGATGTTGAAAGACCCTTGTAAGGGAGTAGTGTGCAAGGTGGATGAGCAGATTTTACGCAAAGATGTGTTGTCAATGGATGAGATTCAATCACTGATTCAATGCCATTATGATAATGAAAATCCCAATGTCAGGCGAGCCTTTATCCTTTGTCTGTATTGTGGTCTGCGCTTCTGCGATGTGAAAGACTTGACTTATAAAAATATAGATTACACCAATCGCCTATTGAAGTTTGAGCAGAATAAGACAAAAGGACATTCGGCGCATAGTGGTGTAGTTATTCCTCTGAACGATGGATTGCTATCATTGATAGGCGAAGCTCCAGACGATTTGGATTCTTCTATATTCAATCTTCCCTCGTATGAGAGCTGCTGTAAATCTGTGAAACGATGGGTAAAACGTGCAGGAATCAACAAACACATCAGTTGGCATTGCGCTCGCCATAGCTTTGCCGTGAACATCCTCAACAACGGAGCCAACATCAAGACCGTTGCCAGCCTATTGGGGCATAGCGGATTGAAGCACACGGAGAAATATACTCGTGCCGTGGATAAATTAAAGTCGGAAGCAATCAATAGTTTGCCAGAATTGAAAATTTAAGATGAAAAATGAATTGAAAAACATTTTTTTGATTAGAAACAACCATCTTTTTACTCAAAAGAGATATATTCTGAGAAATAATGAGTAATTTTATGGCGTAATCAAGTTACATAAGTATGGAGCGCAAGAAAATAAACCGTTTAAAGGTGGTTCTCGCCGAGAAAGGAATGACCAATAAACAACTGGCAAAGATTTTGGATAAAGACCCTGCTGTTATATCGAAGTGGGTAACGAATGTTGCCCAGCCAAATGTTGAAATGTTCATTCAGTTGGCAAAGATATTGGGCGTGAGGGTTGATGATTTGTTGTGGACAGAATAATATAAGGGAATCTTATGACTGAAGGATATTTATTAGAACTGGTTCAATGTGCATTATCAAATGCGAATACGCAGAATTATCTAACTAGCAATTTGCTTAAACAAGCTCAACGCATAGCTACCCACCGCAAAGATTTTATAAATCTATGGTGGATATTACAAGAATTGCAGGGTAATCCACAAGGGACATTTCGAAGAATTGATGACACAATGAAGGCTAAGTTCGTTAAAGAAGACTATGAATTATATGGGAAAAAGTATTTAATGAAATGGTTAGAAGAAAGGAGTATTAACGAACTAAATCCAACAGGGGATATAAAGAAAAGCGACCAAGTCTTCCCATATAGTATTTATGATATAGAAGATAGGATCCAGACAATCGAAAACCACAGAAAATCCTTGGTTAATACCAAAGGTATGCATACTTTGGATGTATATTATACGGAGCAGAATAATGCTGCGAATCGAATGTTCCTTAATCTTCAGTATGAGCAATTTCAGAATATAGTAAAAAGGATTAGAGACAGAGTAATAGACTATCTCATAGAAACGGAAATGCAATTAATGCAGGGTAATACCTTATCAAGATACTTTGAAAATAATAAAGAATGGGTCGTAAATAAGTTGGAAAACATAGACACTAATTTTAATGATTATATTAAAGCGATAGATTCTCATATGATAAAGGGGACGCCTATTGATTATGAGGAGGCATTACTTGATATAAGAAAAGTATTGATGCTTTATGCAAATGCGATTTGCCCTCCCCAAGCAGACCCTGTTACCTGTTCCGATGGCAAACGGAGAGTTTTAACAGAGGACAAATACCTAAATAGAATATCATTTGTGTTATTTGAAAAAGCAGGTAAGCATACTCATACAGAATTGCTAAACCAAAGTGTTGAAGATTTGGTGAAAAGAATAGAGAAAGTAAATGAGCTCTCTAACAAGGGTGTACATAATAAAGTGACGGAACAAGAAGCTAATCAATGTGTAATAATAATGTATATAGTGCTTGGTGATTTAATTCGGATTGGAGACGAAGAAGTCTTGCCTTTATCTTGAAATATGTTATTTAGATGATTGATTTATTTGAGAAAATCATTTCTTTAACTTCCGATAATATGCACTTATAAGAATCATAGAAGATATGAAACCAGAAGAAAAAGCGCGAGTTATCATAGACAGAATGTTTGAAGAAGCAGGCTGGAAAGTCGTTGATAGAGATAAGTATGCTCCAAATATGACGGCTGTGGCTATCAAGGAAGGATTGATGGTTGGCAATAGGGAAGCTGATTATTTATTGTTTCTCAATGGAAAAGCAGTTGGGGTATTGGAAGCTAAGCGCATTGAAACAGATATAAATTCTGATATTGTGCAAGAACAAGCTCGCTTATATACACGTAGTTGTCCTAAGTGGTGCCAAGCATGGTTTCCTAATATACCTTTACCCCTTGCCTATGTTGCTAATAGTAGAGACTTGATGTTTTATGATACTCGAAAGAGTAATTCTGAATTTGAGTATTGTAAGAAAATCCATACTCCCAAAGAGGTTAAAAAGTTATTAAGCTTGGAAGATGATTATGTTGGCTTGCCCACATTGAGCCCCAAAGGATTGCGTGCGTGCCAATATGAGGCAATCACTCAATTAGAGCAATCGTTTCGTAATGGTGAAAATCGTGCTTTGATGGTTTTAGCAACGGGTGCCGGGAAGACTTATACTGCTTGTTTGGCAGCCTATCGCATGTTAGCTTTCACGCCAATGAAGCGCATCTTGTTTTTGGTGGATAGGAATAATTTGGGTAAGCAGGCTGAAACTGAATTTGGTACATTCCGTTTGACAGAGAATGGCGATCCATTCAATACTATTTTTACGGTTAATCGCTTGAAGTCTTCAAGTGTACTAACAGATAGCAATGTGGTAATATCCACTATACAACGACTTTTCTCATTGTTAAAGGGTGACGAAATTACCGATAATGATGAGGACGATGAAGAAATTGAAGATAAGGAAATAATGCTCCCAGAGAATCCTAATCTTCTTTCAGATTTCTTTGATATGATAATTATTGATGAGTGCCACCGTTCTATTTATGGTAATTGGCAGAAAGTCCTCAATTATTTCTCAAAAGCAAAGTTGATAGGATTAACAGCAACACCTATTCCTGAGACGAAGGCTTTCTTCAATGGCAATATCATCGTAAACTATACGTTGGAGAAGTCTATCGTTGATGGCGTAAATGTTGATTGTCGTGTTTATCGTATCAAAACGCAGGCAACAGAGAACGGCGGTGCTATTCTCGAAGGTGATAAAGTAAAGAGAGAAACATGCTATACGGGGCAAGTTCAGACTATTAACAACCAAGAAACAAAAAATTATACTCGTGAGGAACTTAACCGCAGCATCATCAATCCTGCACAGATTAAGTTGATATTGGAGACCTACCGTGATGCCGTATATACCGAGTTGTTTACCGACCCGCAGCGAGAACCTAATATGGACTATCTGCCCAAGACACTTATCTTTGCACTCAATGAAAATCATGCAACTAATATCGTGCAAATAGCAAAAGAAGTGTTTGGACACAATGATAATTGTTTCGTACAAAAAATCACTTATTCGGCAGGTGATAGCAATGAGCTGATACGACAGTTCCGCAACGATAAGGATTTCCGCATCGCCGTAACTTGCACATTGGTGGCAACAGGTACAGACATTAAACCCCTTGAAGTGGTAATGTTTATGCGTGATGTGGCATCAGAACCGTTATATATTCAGATGAAAGGACGAGGTGTGCGTACCATAGGAGACGAGCAACTACGAAATGTAACGCCCAATGCTTACAGTAAGGATTGTTTCTTTTTAGTAGATGCCGTAGGTGTTACAGAGCATGAAAAGTCTATTACTTCTCCCTCAGACAGTGCAACCACCAAACTAATCTCCTTGAAAGAACTTTTGGAGAAAATAACGCATGGTAACGTAAGTGATGATTATCTGCGTTTATTAGCAAGTCGCTTATCTCGTATCAGTCATAAATGTGAAGAAAAGGACCGTGAGAAGTTTATCAGTCTTGCACATATAAGTATGATGGATATTGCATCCAATATCTTTGATGCGCTTGAGCAAGGATCCTTACCAGAATACGTCAATGTGAATGAGTCAAATACGATCCGCAAGGCTTTGGTGCACAACATTGCGAATGAGCCAGATGCACGTGAGTTTTTATTGATACTTAATGCAGGTTTTATTGAGACCTTGATGCCCGGAGAAGATATGCTTATTTCAAAAGGCTTTTCACAGGAAGAAGCGCAGGCGACCACTTCGGCTTTTGAAGCCTATTGTGAGGAGCATAAGGATGAAATAGAAGCATTGCGCATCATCTACAATAATCAAGGCGAGCCTCTTACTTATGCGATACTAAAAGATTTGGAGAATAAATTGAAATTTGCAAATAGTAAGTTTAATACTTCATTACTTTGGAACTCTTATGCCATAATCAATCCCCCAATGGTAAAACATAGTTCTACAAAAGAGGAAAAAGAAGCTCTTACAAACATTATCCAGTTAGTGCGTTATGCTTTTCACCAGATAGGAAGGCTCGAAAGCTTGTATCCATCTGCCAACCAACGTTTTAATCTGTGGTGTGGACAAAATCAACGACCTCTTACAGAAGAGCAGATTGGAGTGATGCAACAAGTATTTAGCTACATTGCATCGAATGGTTATTGTACAATTACAGAGATTAAAGACAATGACAAGACACAGGCGGCACAACTTATCCGTGCCTTTGGTGGAAAAAATATAGCAAATGAAGCTTTGTCTTCATTATCACAATTTATCATTTACAGAAAAATAGCTTAACAAATGGCAACAAATATATCAACAGAGCAAGCACTTACCAAAAAGGTTTGGAATTTAGCGACCACGCTATCAGGACAGGGTATTGGATACACCGACTATGTTACTCAACTTACCTATCTCCTCTTTCTCAAAATGGATGCGGAGAATGAGGAATTGTTTGAGGAAACATCTTCTATCCCTGAAGGCTATCGCTGGAGTAATCTGATAGAGCTTGATGGCTTAGACTTGATAGAGCAATACGAGAAGACGCTGAAAATACTCAGTGAGCAAGACAATCTTATCAGTACTATTTTCACAAAGGCACAGAACAAGATTGATAAACCTGTTTATCTTAAGAAGGTTATTTCAATGATAGACGAAGAGCAGTGGCTCGTAATGGATGGCGACGTGAAAGGTGCTATTTACGAGGGTATCTTGGAAAAGAACGGTCAAGATAAAAAGAGTGGTGCAGGACAATATTTCACTCCTCGTCCTCTTATTCAAGCAATCGTTGATTGTGTGCAACCTAAGATTGGCGAAACGGTGTGTGACCCAGCTTGTGGTACAGGCGGATTCCTGCTGGCCGCATACGATTGTATGAAACAACAATCACAAGATAAGGACAAACGTGACTTCTTGAATAACAAGGCATTGCATGGTGTCGACAACACTCCGTTAGTTGTTACCTTGGCTTCAATGAACCTGTATTTACATGGCATTGGTACCGACCGTAGTCCTATTGCGTGCGAAGATAGTTTGGAGAAAGAGCCTGACACCTTGGTACATGTAATTCTTGCCAATCCTCCATTTGGAACTCGTCCTGCAGGCTCAGTGGATATCAATCGTCCCGATTTTTATGTAGAAACTAAAAATAACCAGCTTAATTTCTTGCAACACATAATGCTGATGCTGAAAGCTGGTGGGCGGGCAGCCGTAGTACTTCCTGATAATGTTCTGTTTGAGGGCGGTGCAGGCGAAACTATCCGTAAGAAGCTATTGAGCGACTTCAACCTGCACACCATCTTGCGTTTGCCCACTGGTATTTTCTATGCGCAAGGCGTTAAAGCCAATGTGTTGTTTTTTGTAAAGGGGCAACCAACAAAGGATATTTGGTTCTATGATTATCGCACGGATGTAAAGCATACATTGGCAACTAATAAGTTGCAGCGTCATCATCTTGATGATTTTGTAGCCTGCTATACTGCTAATCCTCGTGTCGAAACCTATAATAAAGATACAGCTCGTGATGGTAGATGGCGCAAATATGCGATAGAGGACATTATAGCTCGCGACAAAACAAGTCTTGATATCACATGGATTAAGGCAGGTGGAGAGGAAGAACAATTTACATTAGATGAGTTAATGACAAATATCACAACTCAAGCCAGTAACATCAGTAAGGCAGTAGCTGAATTGCAGAAGTTAATGGATGGAATTAAAGAGTAAACGGAATGGATAGTAATGTGATATTGAGTCAAGAGCAGCAGTTTGATGAGGTAATCAACATCATTTTGCAGCATCAGGGTCGTGCTTCAAGGGCAGTGAATGAAGAAACACTGCTTATGGCTTGGAATGTGGGTGGTTATGTTTCCAATAAGTTAAAAACAGAAGAATGGGGTAGCAAAGTTGTTACTCAACTTTCTGAATATATCCGTACCAAACAACCAAAGTTGAAAGGATATAGCAGAAGAAGTGTATATAATATGGTGCAGTTCTACGAAGAGTATTCTTCCGAAAACTTCTTATCTATAGCATCACAATACCTATCTAAAGAATTTGTGCAGCCAAAAATTGCACAAACTAATGATAAGCCTTTGATACAAGATTATCCAGGAATTGACACTCTTCCTATGCAAGTTATCCAGCCAAGAATTGGACAATTCCCAAAGTTGCTTACACTGACCACATTAACAAACCATATAGAGATATTATGTCGTTGTAAAAGCAGCGAAGAACGACTATTCTATATTTTGTATGCTCATAAAGAACATTTGGTAAAAAGAGAGCTTCAGCGTAGCATTACCAACCAGACCTACACAACATTGTTAGGCGATAAAAAGAATATGTCGAAAGGCTTATTACAGAATTATCCTAATGCTCCTGTTGTATTTAAGGACACTTTGTTTGTTGATTTCCTTGGGTTACCTCAAAAACATAGTGAAGCAAAGCTCAAGAAAGGATTGATAGAACACATGAAGCAATTTATTCTTGAGTTGGGTAAAGATTTTATCTTTATGGAACAAGAGTATAACCTCAATGTGGGTGCATCAACTTTCAAAGCCGACTTATTGTTCTTCCATCGTGGGTTACAAGCACTTGTTGCGGTAGAACTGAAAAAGACAAAGTTTCATCCTCGTGATCTCGGGCAGTTGGAATTTTATCTCGAAGCCCTTGATCGTGATGTAAAGCGAAGCAACGAAAACCCTTCTATTGGTATTCTATTATGTTCTGATGTTGATAAAATGGTGGTAGAATACGCTATGAGTCGCAGTATGAGCCCAACTTTGATAACAGAATACAAACGTATTCTTATTCCGCAAGAGCGTATGCAAGAACAACTCAATGAATATTGCAACCTTTTTCTGGAAGAGCAAAACAATACAAATGATTAATTTGGTAGATAATGGACACAAAGAAGTTAAGACAAAAGATATTAGACCTTGCTATTCATGGCAAACTTGTACCTCAAGACCCAAACGATGAGCCTGCATCTGTTTTGCTTGAGCGCATCCGTGCAGAAAAAGAACGCTTAATCTCAGAAGGGAAAATAAAACGTAGTCGAAAGTCTGCTAAAACTACCGATACGCCCCATTATCCGCAGGACGTGCCGTTTGAAGTACCCGAGGGGTGGGAGTGGTGCAAATTAGACGACTTGGCTTTTTATAAGAAGGGGCCATTTGGTAGCAGTCTCACGAAATCCATGTTCGTACCGGACTCACCAGATGCTTATAAAGTTTATGAACAAAAAAATGCCATAAGCAAAGATGCTACGTTAGGGCACTATTTTATTGACAAAGACAAGTATGAAGAACTCAAGGGTTTTACTGTTCAATCAGAAGACATAATTGTCAGTTGTGCAGGGACAATAGGAGAAACCTATGTATTACCACTAAATCTGAGGGAGGGTATTATTAACCAAGCTCTTATGCTCATTAGACTTTTTGATAAGTCCATTTCTGATTTTTATTTACTCTACTTTGATTTCATGCTTAAAAGTGAAGCAGCAAAAGAGAGTAAGGGGACTGCCATCAAGAATATTCCACCTTTCGATATTCTAAAGAATTTCTACATTCCCCTCCCCCCTTTTGCAGAACAACAACGCATTGTAGCTGAAATTGAACGATGGTTTACTTTAATTGATACGGTTGAGCAAGGAAAGTCGGACTTACAAATAGCCATCAAGCAGACAAAGAGCAAGATACTTGACCTTGCCATTCACGGCAAGCTCGTGCCACAAGACACTAATGACGAGCCAGCATCGGAACTGCTCAAGCGCATCAATCCCAAGGCTGAAATTACTTGTGATAACGAGCATAGTAGGAAGTTACCCTATAATTGGTGTTTATGTAATCTTGGAGATGTTTGTATGCTTGAGAATGGCTTTGCATTCAGTAGCGACCAATATAAAGCAAAAGGAATACCATTGATTAGAATATCAAACATCAAAGACAATGAAATTTCACTATCTTCTTGTGTCTTTATAAATGAAGGATATGAAGAAAAATATATCGTTCATAGTGGGGATTTACTGATAGCAATGTCTGGTGCAACAACTGGGAAAATGGGCATATATAATCAAAAATATGTTGCTTATTTAAATCAGCGCGTTGGTAATATTAAGATTGTGGATTCTAATTTGCTTTTTGACAAGTATAGAAATTATTTCCTCTTTTCTCAAAAAAATAAAATTTTAGAATTAGCATATGGGGGAGCGCAGCCTAATATAAGCGGCAAAGTCATTAACTCTTTATTTGTTCCTCTTCCTCCCATCGCCGAACAAAAGCGCATTGTGCAAAAGATAGAGGTGCTATTTTCAATTATTGATACTGTTGAACAAGCTTTGCAAGCATAGCCTTATTGGGCTACGCTTGCAAAACAATTACCAGTTTACAACTTTATCCACTATCTTCTGTTGCTCATTCGTTGTCCTGCGTAGATAGATGCGAGTGGTCTCTATGCTTTCATGCCCCATAAGGTCGGCTAATAGCGCAAGGTCATTGAAACGGTCGAGGAAATTCTTTGCAAAGCGGTGGCGGAAAGAATGTGGATAAACCACATCACGATTGATGCCATACTTTTCAGCAAAATGTTTAAGCTGTTGGGCAATACCACGTGTTGTAATTCGATTGCCAAAGCGATTGAGGAATATATACCCCGAACTTAATCCCCTTTCTTTAATCCACTTATTTGCTTCTGTCCGTAAATTCTTAGGAATATACAAACGCCTTATTTTGCCACCTTTACTATAAAGATCGAGATACCCTACTTGTACATGCTCTGCTTTAATTTGTAACAATTCACTGACACGTGCGCCCGTTGCTGCCATAAACCATATCGTGAAGAACCACTCATCAAAGCCATCAGCCTTTAGTTTGGTCTTCAAGAACTTGTAGTCGGCATCACTTATCACATTTTCCAAGAAGTTCTTTTGCTGTACCTTAACAAACTTCACTTTTAGTTTCTCCTGCTTTGAGTATTCCAAAAATTTATTGATTGCCTGCAAACGTAAATTAACAGTCTGAGGCTTAAAATTCTCAACAAGGAATCCTTTGTATGCTAAAAGGTTCTTTTTATTCACTTCCTTGTAATGTTCAAAGAAGTAGTTCACTGTCCACACATACGATGTGATGGTGTTTGGTGCCAAGTTGGTCTTGGCAAGATGTTTCTGAAATGTTGTTACCATATTACATTGATTTATAATGAATAAAGTAACAATATAATAAAGCATATCGAGCATTATCCGAAGTTGCCTAAGGGATGGAGCATATACAGGCTTGGAGACGTTGTAAAATATGAACAGCCAACAGCATATATTGTACAATCAACTGCATATAGTGATGCTTATCCTATTCCTGTTCTAACGGCAGGGAAATTATTTATTATTGGGCATACGAAAGAGACGGAAGGAATCTATAACAGACTACCTTGTATTATCTTCGACGATTTTACAACTGACTCTCGATTGGTGGATTTCCCTTTTAAGGTTAAATCGTCTGCAATGAAAATATTACAAGTGCATTATGGCGTCGAAGTGGAATATGTATCATTGTTTATGAGCATAACAAGACTTGTCGGTGACACGCATAAACGATATTGGATTTCAGAATATTCAAAGTTGGAAATACCTATTCCTCCACAAGAAGAACAGAAGCGGATTATAGGGAAAGTGCGTCTACTCTTTGAGGTTTTAGATGTAATTGAGGAGAGTTTATAAGTTCTCCTCAATTACAGTAAGCAATGCATACGCAGCATTTATTGCATCAATAATTCTTTCTTGTTCTGCATAAGGCGGTATCGGCACAGGGATCGCCTTAAACAGTTTTTTGTTCAAGTGTGGAATAGCAGAGCCTACTTTATTCTCTCTCAAAGACTTTCTATGCAAATTGATGATGTCTAAGACAAACTTTTCATTCATATTTTCATTGATATTTAGCTGCTTGAAAGTACTACCTTGATAGCCCTCAGTTGAAGTTTGGAACACTTCTCCCGAGTTCTCTCCATCAACTAATATCATATATGTGTTGGCTGGAACATATCTGCCAGCTTTTATAACTTTCCCATCAGAAAACCCTCTTAAAAACTTTGCGTCTAAGCTGGTCAGCAACCTATCTTCTTGCCTTTCTCCATCAAACAAACCACACACTTCCTGCATAGAAGTAATGCTCCATCCCTTAGGCAACTTCGGATAATGCTCGTTATCACAAGTAATTTCAGCCTTGGGATTGATGCGCTTGAGCAATTCCGATGCAGGCTCATCATTCGGGTCTTGTGGTACGAGTTTGCCGTGAATGGCAAGGTCGAGGATTTTACTTTTCGTCTGCGTGATAGTGGTTTGTAAGTCCGCTTTGCTCTGGTCAATGGCATCAATGAGTTTGAACCAGCGTTCAATTTCTACAACGATACGTTGCTGTTCGGTAAGTGGTGGGAGAGGCATAAAGGTGACTGCAATTTTCTCCTTTGATATATTAGGTTGTGCGCCACCACCTCCCATAGCTATAAATACCTTTTTATTTGCAAGTAAGAAATAGAATAAATACATTTGCTCTATCTTATAGTCACTACAGGCACAGCAAGCCTGATTTGTTGTTGCAGGGAATGTAAGTATACCAATCTTTCCTATCGTAGCTCCATACATAGCTATAAGAATACTACCTATGGGATTTAACTTAACAGAAGTCTCATCTAATGCCTTTTGAGTTATAAATTCAGGTATATCCGTAATCAATCCATCGTTTAAGTCACCCGTCTTTAGCCATGGGATGTTGCCACCATAATAATCCTTTCTCAAACGACTGGGAGTCGCCCCAGATTGCCATGTTCCAATTTCTCCTAATGTAGTCCACTCCCAGTTTTCTGGCACCTCAAACGGCACATTCTCATAATGGGGCGTATCGGAAGAATTAGCCATTATATCTCTCCACTGATATGCAATAAGTAAAGAAGGGAGAATTTACTACTTAAGAGTATCTGAAAAAGTTACTGATAACCAATCAAAGGTATCTGATAGGGTGACTGATAAGCAATCCAAGATAACTGATAAACGAAAGGTTATAGTGGTGAAAGTGGGTAGCCAAGGCATTAGAAAATGGTGATAAATTAACATTAAATCGTATTTCCATCTTACAATTAATAGCTGAAAATCATTATATTACCAAGATGGAACTTGCTGCTGTAGGAATTAGTTTCACCTCCATCATGCGTAACATCGAATATATGCGTAATAAGTACCTCCGCCGTGTTGGACCAGATAATGGTGGCTTTTGGGAAATCATAGACTAAGATGCAGCGCACAAGCCCAACCAAGCACCCCACGTTTGGTTGGGCTTATTCCGTATAGAGTTACTTCAATTTTCTTTGCATCAGACTATCCGCCTTTTGCTTCAATTCCATGTCGTAATCATCTGCTTTTTCCTTGATTAGTTTGATAATCTTTTCATTACGATGAATGTCAAATACATCGTTAAGCCATAGGATTTCCTTAGGGCTACAACCTCTCCATACTCTAATGATACGAAATTTCAAGGCATCATCTTTGTTTTGCTGTTTGCTTTGCCACAAGAAGTAGTTACCGACCAAAGAAATAAAACAGATGATAGACACAGCCACCACAGTAGTAAAGACTCTTGACGATTTGATATCAAAGCTGTGCCTGTGAATATGTTCCTGCGGTATTGGATGCTCTTTATTCTCCTGCCACTCGTGCAACATGGTCAAGACGCTTGACACCAATTTGTCCATGGATTTAGCCTCCTCGTCCTTGATGCGCACTTGCACACCAATATACTTGTTAATCACTTCTTTTGTTCGCTGTTCATACTGATTGAGCAATTCCTGTTGCTCATCACTTTGTGCTAGTGTAGATTGAACAGGGAGGGAAACAGAACCATTCTCCTTTTCTTTCAACTCCTTTAGCTCCCTGTAAATTGTCTCCAGCTTATTTTTAATTTCCTCAAAGAGGACAAATGTATTATTGTCAGCCATAGTTATAAATGTATTTTACGTTTTTTCTTTTTCTTCTTTTTGTCAAGAGTGTTGTAAACTTCCGCAGGAACAGTACCATGAGTTTGGAACAATCCCAATCCTCCTTCGATGAGGTCGTTGGTAATTTCGCTCGTAACACTTGCAACATTGGATATGAGATTTATCATTCCTTGTGTCTGCTGTTCGTGTTCCCTGTTATTCTGTTGCAAGGCAAAGTCTATCTTGGAATAACTGAAACTCCTGTCCACCTTAGAACCATTGAAACGATAGCCATTCTTTTCAAAGATAATACCTTGAACTTCCTGTGAGTTGCCTTTGTACTTAAAACGGACACCAATATCCTGCTTTTCCAAATGACTAAGGAGAGTTGTCCAATCCCTGCACCGAGCTATTTCTGCTTTCAATGACTGATAGATTTCATTCTTGGTCTTGTCGGGTTCTTTCAAACGATATTCCTTGACTTGCTCTTTACCTGTAGCGAAGTATAAACTGTATTTGGCAGTCAGTTCTTTGCAAATCTTCTCACTTCTGAATCTGTCGTTACGGTCAGAGATGGTCTTGCCGTTGTTATCTATCCGATTGAAAGCAATATGAATGTGCGGATGTTCCTTGTCGAAGTGGCGACCGATGATATATTGCGTGTCTTTTATCCCCATCTTATCCATATATTCACGAGCTATCTGCGCCATCCATTCATTGCTGAGTTTGGGCGTGTCCTGTGCGGAGAAACTCAGGGAGATATGGCCAACAACCTTACCCATTCGTGGATTTAGTTCTGCTTGGTCGATGAAACTTTGGACAATATGGCTAATACTGTCTGTTCTTACTCCAGTACTGTCTATTAGCTCCGTCCCTTTCTTCGGGTCAAGGATGTAATTGATGACACCCCTGAAGTCCGAACCTTTCACTATCTTTGCAATCATCTTCGTATTAGATTTAGAATTTCGTCAATCTTGCCAATAATGATTTTGTGAAAAGGAGTAACGGTATGGAACCCTTCCGCATTGGCACGATGTGCTAACTGGTTGAGGTTGTTTGCCATTCCACACAGCTTGCGAATGAAATCTGCCTGCTCAACCGTAAGGCGTTCAATTATATTTCCATTATATAGAAGTTTTCTTACAAACTCACTCATGGATATTCCTGCGCTCTTGGCTTTGCCTTTGAGCGTATAATAATCCTGCGTATTCAGTTTTACCGTGATACGGTATTTCTTCTTTTCGGCTGCGCCCTTGGTTGGGCGACCACCTTTTTTATATTCTGTTTTTATCATACTTGTTTCTTTTATTTTATTTGATTTGATGGAGACCATCGGGATAATCCTCTGCAACGACTGTCAGGAGGTGGAGCAAGTGGTTTTGGTATGCCCAAAACATAAACTTGCTCCCCCGAAAAATAGATTATGCAAAGCAAATCCTTCAATCATAGATTAATCCCTCTGATTTTCTTATTTTCTGTTTTCTCAGAATGCTTGGATTCAGCACAAAGATACTCGTTTAAGTCCTTGAAACCACTGTATAAAGTTGAAGCATCTGTAACTAAATTCCCAAATTCCTTCGATAATCGCAGATAGGCATTTCTTCCTGCTTCATCATTGTCCAAAAAACATTGAACATTCTCATAATGTGATAATGGTTCTAATGCCTTATGGATATTTGAGACAGAGTTGAGTACCAAATAATCTTGTCGTTTTAGTCCGTCATTCTCTTTTCTTTGGAGCATCATAAATGAAAGAAAGTCTATGAACCCCTCAAAGACAAAACACGATTGCTTTGATTCCTCATTATGAAATAGACTGATGTCTTTTGGCGTGATACCTCCTTTGAAAAACGGGTTACGTATTTCGTAGCCACCTGCAATATTTGGAAAGCCAATACCAAAGTAATGTTTGCCCCTTGTATCAAAGTGCAGTTCCTTACATACAGTTCTTGCTATTTCAATGTCTATACATCTTTCCCCAAGATATTTGATAAGCGCAGGATGGGCTATGGAAAGTACCTGAAGATTTTCAAAGGAGTTCTGCGGTGTATTCGGCTTAGCTTTAGGTAGACTTACCGATACACCGCTTGGTGCATTACGCTCTATCTGACGAATGAGATACGACACATCCGAAGAGTTGTAGAGCAATTCTGCAAGGTCAATGATGTTACCACCTCTGCCAATACCGAAATCGTACCATAGATTAAGTTCGGTATTTACCTTAAACGATGCGTGCTTCTCCGTTCTAAGTGGTGATAGGTACATGAGGTTCACACCATACTGTTTTACGGGTTTGCAGTCTATTGTTGCAAGAAATTCCTGCAACTTTATCTTTTTTATTTGGTCAATATTCATAATTATATGGAAGTTAAAGTGATGAAAAATTTGATGATTTGATGAATTTGATTTTATCTATATGGTTATCAAATAGTTGAGAACTCATCATGCCCTCATCATACTATTCTTCAAAATAGAATTGCTGACGAAAAGAAGAATATCATCCTTTTCTTTTTTCATCAGCAGAATATCCACGATGAATAAAAGATGAGAACGTAAACGACTTGTACTGAAAGCTTTATATAATCTATTCATCATTTCATCAAAATAATGGGTATAATGTTTTTATAAACTCTTGAGTTGCTCCTCGGTGATTGTATAAAACCTTCCTGTCCTTCGAATAGGAGAGTAATATTGCAGGGTGTTGTAACTAAGTTGATACGTAGTGTAGGTCAGCGTATTGGACACAGGTGTGAGCTTCCAGATATCCTGTACAACTCTCCTTATC
>NZ_JADU01000033.1 GCF_000518545.1 Hallella seregens ATCC 51272 | reverse complement strand
CTCTTGATGTCCCACAAATCAGGATGGATATCGCATTTGCAACTGAACTGGGCAATGGTGCCGTCAATGGTGATACGACACATCACGGGAACGGAACCGTTCTTCTTGGGAGCGTTCTTTTTGAGGTAGAACAGAACCTTAAACGTACTACGCATAACTCTGACTTTTTACGGTTTACAAAACTATTCATTGTCAGGTTATTTGTTGCTATGCAAAATATTGTCGTTCAATGGTAAAGAAACAATCCGCAATTTATTTGCCTGTTTCTTTTCATCGACGTACCTTTGCAGGAGGTAATCCCCGAAGTTCAGGTCGGATTTTGTGCTGTTCGTTACCGCTTTTCCCAATCCTCACTTGCAAAGGAGGTGGTAATGTTTTGGTAACGTTGCTCTGTCCGAAATTGGTATAACCCCGTCTTTTCGAGGTTTTGCTCCGAAAGGCTTAAAAATCAGAACCGACTGACTCACAAATCATTCACGCTATTTCGCCTTTTCTTGAACCTTGGGGATAGATTTTCTCCAAAAGGCTGCCCCGTCGGGGGATTCCCCGCTCAGCAATAGGGAAATGCCGTCGCCCTTTTAGGTATTTCTGTTTTCTGTTTCGGCGTGCAGCCATTATCTTTGCCACAGAGAAAACAAGAACCCGATGTTGAACCCTTTAAACGCTGCAACCATGAAAAGATTTACGATGATGGTGGTGATGCTGGCCGTCACAGCCGTTGCCACCCGTGCCATGTCATACCACGAAGCCCGCAACCGGGCGCTCTTTCTGGCCGACAAAATGGCCTACGAACTGGACCTCACCGACGAGCAGTACGAGGCTGTTTATGAAATCAACCTCGACTATCTGATGGGGCTCGACGGCCGCCGGACGGTCTATGGCCCTGCCTGGGACTGGCGCAACCGCGAGTTGCGCCGCGTGTTGGCCACGCTGCAATATCGGGCTTATGCCGCTGCCGACTATTTCTACAGGCCGGTGTTCTGGGCCCACAACCGCTGGAATTGGCTGGTCTACAGCCGTTACGACCGCGGTCGTTTCTATCGCGGCCGTCCCGTGGCCTTTGGCATCTATCGGGGTGGGGGTCGTCGCTGGCATGCCGAGCCTCCGCGCCCCATGCCCCGTCACGGCATGGATCCGGGGCCGCGCTTCGACCGTCACGACGGCTGTCCCGGGCCGCGTGGGCACCATCGGCCGCGCCCCAACTGGCGATGAGCCCGCCGCGGCCCTGCGATTGCGCCGTAACGGCCCTGCGATTGTGCCGTAACGGCCCCGCGATTGTGCCGTAACGGCCCTGCGATTACGCCGTAACGGCTTTGCGATTACACTGCTATGATAACACGAAGACGCCGCGACAATCCTCTTGGAAAGATGTCGCGGCGTTGTGGTATCAGCCAGTTTGCGGAGCCGACTGTCTGCCGTGGGTGGGCTTCCACCTTATTATATATAAGGCTCCACCTTTTATATATAGAGTCAGAGCCGGGCGCAGTGGGTGAAGAGGCCGGGGAAGGCTTGTGCCAGCCCCGCGGGTTCCTGGCGGAAGATGCCGAAGATGGCGCTACCGCTGCCGCTCATCTGGGCGTAGACGGCCCCAAGGTCATAGAGCCGCTGCTTGATGTCGGCCAGCACGGGATGGGCCTTGAACACGGGTGTCTCGAAGTCGTTGGTGAGCTCCCGACGCCAGGTTTCGATGGGCTGGCGCACGATGTCGCGGCAGCTCTTGGCGGGCTTTTGGCAGCGAATCTGGGCGTAAGCCTCACGGGTGGACACGGCCACGTTGGGCTTGGCCAGGGCCAGCCAGTAGCCTTTGAGATTGCCCCGTGGGCCGTCGGCCGGTTCGAGCACTTCGCCGCGCCCGGTGGCGAATGAGGGTTCGGCGGTGATGAAGAAGGCGCAGTCGGAGCCCAGACGGGCGGCATGACGCTCCATCTCGGCAATGCCAATGTTGAGACGGAAGCGCTCGTCGAGCAGTCGAATCATGAATGCCCCGTCGGACGAGCCGCCGCCCAGCCCGGCCTGCGAGGGGATGCGCTTGTAGAGGTGGGCATGGATGCGCGGTATCTCGTACTCGGCGGCCAGCAATTGGTAGGCTTTGACCACCAGATTTTGCGCTTCGTCGCAGTCCACGGCATTGCCCGTCACCTTGAGGTCGCAGGGTGTCGCCGAGGGAAAGTCGGGATCCATGTGCTTGATTTCGAGCACGTCGGTCAGGGGAACGGGGTAGAACACGGTTTCCAAGTCATGGAAACCATCGGCACGCTCGGCGATGATGTTCAGTCCGAGGTTTATCTTTGCACAGGGAAATGTCAGCATGGCATTCGGTTTTTGATCTATGCAAAAATACGCAAAATCTGACGAGAAGCGAATCCCCGTCCTTATTTTTTTTGAATCCGGGGGCAGATTGGCGTTTTTTTCGTAATTTTGCGACTATAAAATCAAGACGACATGCCAGAAAACAATAATAGCGGCAGGCCTGTGGCCAACCGCCGCAAAGCCCCGGCCCCCATCGATCCGGCCTACGGACACCTGCAGCCGCAGGCCCCCGACGTGGAACGGGTGGTGCTGGGTGCACTGATGATAGACAAGGACGCTTTCTCGGTGGTCTCGGAAATGCTGCGGCCGGAGACGTTCTACGAACCGCGCCACCAGAAGATATTCACCGCCATCCAGACGCTCAACATGAACGAGACGCCGGTGGACATCATGACCGTGACCAACGAGCTGCAGCGCGAGGCCACGCTCGACGACGTGGGTGGGGCCACCTACGTGGTGGACCTCACGGCCCAGGTGGCCTCGTCGGCCCATATAGAATACCACGCCAAGATACTCCATCAGAAGTTCCTGGCCCGCCAGCTCATCTCTTTTGCCAGCAATATCGGCACTAAGGCTTTCGATGCCACAGTCGACGTGGACGAGCTGATGCAGGAGGCCGAGGGCAACCTCTTCGAGCTCTCGCAGCGTAACATGAAGCAGGACTACACCCAGATCGACCCCGTGATACGCCAGGCTGTGGACATCTTGCAGAAGGCATCGGCCAACTCCGACGGTCTCACGGGCATCCCGTCGGGCTTTACCAAGCTCGACGATATGACCTCGGGCTGGCAGAAGAGCGACCTTGTCATCATTGCCGGACGCCCTGCCATGGGCAAGACCTCGTTCGCCTTGTCCATCGCCAAGAACATTGCCGTGGACTATCAAACGCCTATTGCTTTCTTCTCTTTGGAGATGAACAACGTGCAGCTAGTGGACAGACTCATCTCGAATGTGTGCGAAATCGAGGGCAAGAAGATTATGAATGGCCAGCTTGCCCGCGACGAGTGGGAGCGGCTCGACAAGAATCTGGCCAAGCTGACGGGAGCACCTGTGTATATTGACGACACGCCGGGCATGTCGATCTTCGAGCTTCGCACCAAGGCGCGGCGGCTGGTGCGCGAGAAAGGAGTGAAAGCCATCATGATAGACTACCTGCAACTCATGAATGCCAACGGCATGCGGTTTGGCAACCGGCAGGAAGAGGTATCCACCATCTCGCGTTCGCTCAAGGGCCTGGCCAAGGAACTCGACATCCCCATTCTGGCCCTCTCGCAGCTCAACCGAACGGTGGAGAACCGTGAAGGACTGGAGGGAAAGCGACCCCAGTTGAGCGACTTGCGAGAGTCGGGAGCCATTGAACAGGATGCCGACCTGGTGCTCTTCGTGCACCGTCCGGAGTACTATCATATCTATGAAGACGAGAAAGGCAACGACCTGCGCGGCAAGGCACAGATCATTATAGCCAAGCACCGTAAGGGCGCTACGGGCGATGTGCTGCTGGCTTTCCAGGGGCAGTACACCCGATTCGCTAATCCCGAGGATGCCATGCTGGCCCCGCTGCCCGCTGATTTTGGCGGTGGAGAGATCATCAGTTCCCGGTTGAACCAGGACGACGGCGACCCTTTCGGCGGCATTCCGACGGTGAATCCCTTTTAGATGATGTTGATTTATCATGAAAACAAGCAAAAAAGTAACAGATTATTTGCCTGTGTCGGCTGAATTGTTTACCTTTGCAAGCAGATAAAAGAGAAAGAACAGATGACACGCTCATACATCATTCTAAGCATTGCGATTAGCATTCGACTGCATCCTGTGGCCGGAAGTGAGAATGTGTGCACGTGTGTCTGACGAGCGACGACATAGCAGAGCCTTTCCACTTCCGTTGAGTGGGAAGGCTTTTTTCGTTTAAAAGGACAAAACAATAACAACAGCATGAGCGACAGACTTTACATTTTCGACACGACGCTACGCGATGGCGAGCAAGTGCCGGGGTGCCAATTGAACACGGTGGAGAAGATACAGGTGGCCAAACAACTGGAGCTACTCGGCGTGGACGTGATTGAAGCCGGGTTCCCTATCTCCTCGCCGGGCGACTTCAATTCGGTGGTAGAAATCTCGAAAGCCGTGACATGGCCCACCATCTGTGCGCTCACGCGTGCGGTGGAGAAAGACATCGACGTGGCTGCCGACTCGCTGAAGTTTGCCAAGCACAAGCGCATCCACACAGGAATAGGCACCAGCGACTCCCACATCAAGTACAAGTTCAACTCCACGCGCGAGGAAATCATCGAGCGTGCAGTGCGTGCCGTGGCCTACGCCAAGAAGTATGTGGAGGACGTGGAGTTCTATGCCGAGGATGCCGGACGCACGGACAACGAGTATCTGGCCCGCGTGGTGGAGGCCGTCATCAAGGCCGGCGCCACGGTGGTGAACATTCCCGACACCACTGGCTACTGCATGCCCGACGAGTATGCAGCCAAGATTCGCTTTCTGAAAGAGCATGTGAGCAACATCGACCAGGTCGTCATCTCGACCCACTGCCACAACGATCTGGGCATGGCCACGGCCAACACCATCGGCGGCGTGCTCGCCGGCGCGCGTCAGGTGGAGGTAACTGTGAACGGTCTCGGCGAGCGCGCGGGCAACACTTCGCTGGAGGAGATTGCCATGATACTGAAGTGTCACAAGAACATTGGCATCGATACGAACATCAATACGCGCAAGATCTATCCCATCTCGCGCATGGTGTCGTCGCTGATGAACATGCCTGTGCAGGCCAACAAGGCCATCGTGGGGCGTAATGCCTTTGCCCATTCGAGCGGCATTCATCAGGACGGCGTGCTGAAGAACGTGCAGACCTACGAGATTATCGACCCCAAGGACATCGGCTTGGACAACAACGAGATCGTGCTGACAGCCCGTTCGGGCCGCGCCGCGCTGAAGTATCGGCTGCAGGTGAACGGCGTAGACGTGGACGATGAAGAGAAGCTGGACAACATCTATCAAGCTTTCTTGCGGTTGGCCGACAAGAAAAAAGAGATAACCGACGACGATGTGTTGATGCTGGCCGGTGCCGACACGGCGGCCAATCATGCCGTGAAACTGGACTACTTGCAGGTGACGGCCGGCAAGGGCGTGCGTAATGTGGCCAGCATTGGACTGGACATTGCGGGGCAGAAATTCGAGGAATCGTCGTCGGGCAACGGCCCGGTGGACGCTGCCATCAAGGCACTGAAGCGCATCATTCACAAGCACATGGTGCTCAAGGAATTCACCATTCAGGCCATCTCCAAGGGCTCGGACGATGTGGGCAAGGTGCACATGCAGGTGGAATACGACGGTAATGTCTACTTCGGTTTCGGCGCCAACACCGACATTGTGACGGCTTCGGTGGAGGCTTATCTCGACTGTGTGAACAAATTCAGAAAATAAAAAGCGAACGAATTATAGCGAACATGAATACATTATTTGACAAGATTTGGGACAGCCACGTCGTGCAGGTTGTGGAAGACGGTCCCACCCAGCTTTACATTGACCGGCTGTACTGCCATGAGGTCACGTCGCCACAGGCTTTCGACGGGCTTCGTCAGCGCGGACTCAAGGTGTTCCGCCCCGACCAGGTCTACTGCATGCCCGACCATAACATCCAGACTCACGACCAGGATAAGCCCGTGGAGGATGCCGTGGGGCGCAAGCAGATAGAGACGCTCGACCGCAACTGTGAAGAGTTTGGCGTGACGGAGTTCAAGATGAACACCAAGGAGAACGGCATTATCCATGTGGTGGGCCCCGAGACGGGCCTGTCGTTGCCGGGCATGACCATCGTGTGCGGCGACTCGCACACCTCTACCCATGGAGCGATGGGGGCCGTGGCCTTTGGCATCGGCACGTCGGAGGTGGAGATGGTGCTCTCGTCCCAGTGCATCTTGCAGCAGAAACCCAAGTCGATGCGCATCAGCATCAACGGCAAACTGCGCCCCGGTGTGGTGGCGAAGGACGTAGCGTTGTATCTCATGGCGAAGCTCACCACCTCGGGAGCCACAGGCTATTTCGTGGAATATGCCGGAGATGTGGTGCGCGACATGAGCATGGAGGGCCGACTGACACTCTGCAACCTCTCCATCGAGATGGGTGCGCGCGGCGGCTTCATCGCCCCCGACGAGACCACCTTTGCCTACATCAAGGGCCGCAAGTATGCACCCAAGGGGGCCGATTGGGACAAGGCGGTGGCCCGGTGGAAGACGTTGCGCTCGGGCGATGATGCCGTGTTTGACAAAGAACTTGTCTTTGATGCCGCCGACATTGAGCCGCGCATCACCTACGGAACCAATCCCGGCATGGGCATCGGCATCCGTGGCAGCGTGCCCACGCTGGCCGAAATCGATGAGACCGAACAGGCTTCTTTCCTCAAGAGTCTCAAGTACATGGGCTTCGAGCCCGGCGAGAAACTGCTGGGACACAAGATAGACTACGTGTTCCTCGGGGCCTGCACCAATGGCCGTATCGAAGATTTCCGGGCCTTTGCCTCGCTGGTAAAGGGACACAAGAAAGCGGCCGACGTGGTGGCTTGGCTTGTGCCCGGCTCTTGGGCCGTGGCCAAACAGATAGAGGACGAGGGGCTCGACCGGGTGCTGCACGAGGCTGGTTTTGCCATCCGTCAGCCGGGCTGCTCGGCTTGTCTGGCCATGAACGATGACAAGGTGCCGGCCGGACTCTACAGCGTGTCCACCTCCAACCGCAACTTCGAGGGCCGTCAAGGGCCGGGTTCGCGCACCATTCTGGCCAGCCCGCTTGTGGCAGCGGCAGCGGCTATTACCGGCAAGATTACCGATCCCAGAGATTTCATGTAAAGGCGAAAACAGAAAACGATGAAACAGAAATTCGATATTATCACATCGAGCTGCATCCCCTTGCCGCTCGAAAACGTAGATACGGACCAAATCATCCCGGCCCGTTTCCTCAAGGCAACCGACAAGAAGGGCTTCGGCGACAATCTTTTCCGCGATTGGCGCTACAACAAGGATGGCAGTCTGAAGGCGGACTTCATGCTCAACGATCCCAGCTACTCGGGTGTTATCCTTGTGGCCGGCAAGAACTTTGGTTCCGGCTCCAGCCGCGAGCATGCGGCCTGGGCCATTGCCGGATATGGTTTCCGTGTGGTCATCAGCTCGTTCTTTGCCGATATTCACAAGAACAATGAGCTCAACAACTTCGTGTTGCCGGTGGTAGTGAGCGAGGAATTCCTGCAGGAACTCTTCCGTAGCATTGACAAGGACCACAGGACTGAGGTGCGCGTGGATCTGCCCAACCAGACGGTAACCAACCTGGCTACGGGGCACAGCGAGCATTTCGACATCAACGGCTATAAGAAACACTGCCTGATGAACGGTCTCGACGATGTGGACTTCCTGGTGGAGAACCGTGCCAAAGTGGAAGCCTATGAACGGAAACAAGCATAATATGAATATGGGTCAGACAGGCCGGCAAAGGGCCACGATAGAAATCATGGACTGCACGCTGCGCGACGGCGAGCAGACCAATGGCGTGAGTTTCTTGCCGCACGAGAAGCTGATGATAGCCCGCATGCTGTTGAGGGATGTCAATGTAGACCGGATAGAAGTGGCCTCGGCCCGCGTGTCTGAGGGCGAAAAAGATGCTGTGACGCGCATCTGCAAGTTTGCTGAACGTGAGGGCTACCTCGACCGTGTTGAGGTGTTGGGGTTTGTAGACCATGACAAGTCGGTGGATTGGATTCGCGACTGCGGCGGGCGGGTTATCAATCTGCTGGCCAAGGGCTCGCTGAAACACTGCACACAGCAACTCCACAAGACACCCCAGCAGCACATCGATGATATTCTCGATGTGCTCGATTATGCCGAACAGCAGGGCCTCCGCGTGAATTTGTATCTGGAAGACTGGAGTTCGGGCATGAAGGATTCGCCCGAATATGTCAATCAAATTATGGAGGCCATGAAAGAAACCCGCATCGAACGGTTCCTCTTGCCCGACACGCTGGGTATCATGAATCCCCTGCAGTGCATGGACTATATGCAGCAGATGCTGAGTCGTTATCCCGACAAGCATTTTGATTTTCATGCCCACAACGACTACGACCTGGCCGTATCGAACACATTGGTAGCCGTCATGTGTGGTTGCTCAGGCGTGCATGTCACAGTGAACGGACTGGGAGAACGCTGCGGGAATGCGCCGCTGGCCAGTGTGCAGGCTATTCTGAACGACCAGATTCGCGTGCGGACCAACATCAAGGAGAGCCAGCTGAACATGATTAGCCGCGTGGTGGAGGACTACAGTGGAATAGCCGTGGCACCCAATCAACCCATTGTTGGTGAGAATGTTTTTACCCAGGTGGCTGGCGTGCATGCCGATGGCGACAACAAGAACAACCTGTACTGCAATGACCTGAAGCCGGAGCGTTTCGGTCGTAAGCGCGAGTATGCGCTGGGCAAGAACTCGGGCAAGGCCAACATTGAGCGCAATTTGGAGGAACTGGGCATGGAACTTACTGCCGAGCAGACCCGCAAGGTGGTGCAGCGTATTACCGAACTGGGCGACCGCAAAGAGGTGGTGACACAGGACGATCTGCCTTATATCGTGTCGGATGTGCTGAAGCACGACACGCAAGAAGACCGGGTGAAGCTGCTCAGCTACATGGTCTCCACATCCTATGGACTCAAGCCCATTGCCAGCATCAAGGTGGAAATCAACGGGCAGGTCTATACGGCCGACGCTACGGGTGATGGCCAGTACGATGCCTTTGTCAAGGCTTTGCGTGACATCTACAAGGCCAAACTGGGGCGTACTTTCCCCCGGCTGGCCAACTATACGGTGACCATCCCACCGGGCGGACACACCGATGCCCTTGTGCAGACCATCATTACGTGGCACGAGGAGGGCGGACGCATCATCCGTACACACGGCCTGGATGCCGACCAAACCGAGGCTGCGATCAAGGCTACGTTCAAGATGCTCAACATTATTGAGAGCGAAAAGACCGTCAAGTAAGTATCAACCCTATAATCAAAGATAAGTATGAAACTGAACATTGCTGTTCTGGCCGGCGACGGCATCGGGCCTGAGATCATGCCCCAGGCTATCAATGTGCTCAATGCTGTAGCCCGGAAATTCGGCCATGAGTTTGTCTATCACGAAGCCTTGTGTGGTGCACATGCCATCGACGAGGTGGGCGATCCTTTCCCAGAGGAGACCTACAAGGTGTGCATGGATGCCGATGCCGTGCTCTTTGCCGCTGTGGGCGACCCTCGCTTCGACAATGACCCCACACTGAAAGTGCGTCCCGAGACCGGTCTGTTGGCCATGCGCAAGAAGCTAGGCCTTTTTGCCAACGTGCGTCCCGTGGCTACATTCGATTGTCTGTTGCACAATTCGCCGCTCAAGGAAGAACTCATCAAAGGGGCCGACTTCGTGGTGATTCGTGAACTCACGGGTGGCATGTACTTCGGCGAGAAATATCAAGACAACGACAAGGCCTACGACACTGATATATACTACCGGCCCGAGATAGAACGTATCTTGAAGGTTGGCTTTGAGTTTGCGCAAAAGCGC
Source organism: Hallella seregens ATCC 51272 (assembly GCF_000518545.1). GTDB lineage: Bacteria > Bacteroidota > Bacteroidia > Bacteroidales > Bacteroidaceae > Prevotella > Prevotella seregens. The sequence goes on along the minus strand of NZ_JADU01000033.1, from coordinate 19,121 downwards.
AATAAGCACCTCACCGTGGTCGACAAGGCCAATGTACTGGCCAGCTCGCGCCTGTGGAGGCAGATCGCTCAGGAGATGGAGTCTCTCTATCCCGACGTGAACGTGGATTACATGTTCATCGACAATGCTTCGATGCGCGTGCTCACCGAGCCTCGATTCTTCGATGTGATAGTTACGGAGAATACTTTTGGAGACATTCTTACCGACGAGACCAGTGCCATCACAGGCTCCATGGGTCTGCAGCCCTCGGCCTCACTGGGCGAACATACGCCGCTCTTCGAGCCGGTTCATGGCTCTTGGCCCCAGGCAGCCGGCAAGAACATTGCCAATCCACTGGCGCAGATTCTCTCTGCTGCCATGATGCTTGAGCACTTCGGTCTCAATGCGGAGGGGGCGGCTATCCGTAAGGCTTGTGATGAGGCACTGGAGTCCAACATCCGTACGCCCGAGATTCAGGTTGAGGGTGGCAAGGCGTACGGTACCAAAGAGATTGGCGAGTGGATAGTAAATCATATCTAAAGGTTTAGCTATCTATTGGATAGACCGAAGATGAACGAGGAGCGGCGTTGTCATACAGTGACAACGCTGCTCCTTTTTTGTTGTTTGAAGCTATCCTATGACCATAGATAGCAGGAAGCCCGCGGATGTGGCTGCTCCGTAGATGAAGATGTTACGGGCCGTCTCGCCCAGCACGCCGTTGAGTGCCTGTCCGTGGTCGATGCTGACCAAGTGGCGATAAGCTTGGCGGTGAGGCCAGAGATAGGCCAACGCGGGCAGCACGAAAGCTGGCCAGTGGCCTCGAAACACGAAGCAGATGCCCAATCCCAAGGCCGCCAGTCCTGACCAGAGGTAGAGCGTCATGCCCCAGTGGTGGCCCACACGTACCACGAGTGTGCGCTTGCCGTCACGGCGGTCATTGTCGATGTCGCGGTTATTGTTGATGAGCAGCAGTGTGTCGATGACGAAGCCACAAGCCAGTGCAGCCACAACGGCCTCGGCAGTGATGGTTTGCATGGCGGTAGGTAGCGAGAGGTAGTAGGTGAGACATACGGGGACAAGCCCGAAGAACACGAGTACCAGCACGTCGCCCAGTCCATGATAGGAGAGGGTAGTGGTGTAGAGAAAGCAAAACAGCGCACAGAGCACTCCCACAATAATCATCTGCCAACCTCCATATCTTATCAAAGGCAAGCCCACAAGGCAGCTTGCACCCGTAGTTATGGTCATGGCCCATAGCATGGCACGCGGTGTCACCCATCCCATGGCGCAGGCACGGCGGGGGCCGAGACGGGTCTCTGCAGCGTCGTTGCCACGTCGGAAATCGAAGTAATCGTTCACGAAGTTGGCATCAATCTGCATCAGAAAAGCAAAGAGAAAGCACAGAAAGCAGGGTGTCCACTCGATATGTCCTCTGGTGTCGGCCATGGCCAGTGCTGCCCCGACCATCACAGGTACGGCTGCCCCGATGAGAGTCTTGGGGCGTGCCGCCAGCACCCATGCCCGCAAGGAATTTGTTTTTACGTGAGATTCGTCCATAATTGCTTGCAAAAATAAACATTATTTGCTATATTTGCAAAGCAAATCAACAAGAAAACAACTGCCATGATGGACGTGAGTCTCGACTTGATGTCGTTTGTAGAGACCAATATTCTCCCCAAGTACACCGCTTTTGGACATTCCCATGGACTGGGGCATGTGCAGCGTGTGATAGCTAATTCGTTGGTGTTGGCCCGCAAGCTCGGGGCAGATGTCAATATGGTCTATGCTATTGCGGCCTATCACGACTTGGGTATGAGTGGGCCGAGGGCTATCCATCATGTGACCGGCGGCAAGATTTTGGCAGCAGATGCCCGGTTGCGCAAGTGGTTTTCACCGACGCAAATCAGTATTATGAAAGAGGCGGTGGAGGATCATCGGGCTTCGGCCTCGCATGAACCGCGCAGCATCTACGGCAAGATTGTGGCCGAGGCCGACCGTGAACTGGATCCGGAGGTGGTGTTTACACGGGCCATTGAATACGGCATTGAACACCAGCCCCAGCTTGACAAGGAGGGACAGTGGAAGTGGTTCTGTGCACACATGGAGGAAAAATATAGTGCCCGAGGGTACATTAAACTCTGGATCCCCAACTCGCCCAATGAGGAAAAGATTCGTGAAGTAAGAGCCACCATAGCCGATCCGGCCCGACTGCGTTCCGTATTCGAACGCATTTGGGATGTAGTGGCAAAACAGTCTTAGCCGAACAGGGAGAACTTTCTTATACCTTTTATATAATAGAGCCACAGAATGCTGTAGGGTTTTCGTTCGGCAATGGGGGCTGCGACGCGTGTGCGGCGGATCTCGTTGCGGTCGTCGTCGAAATCGTGTCTCCATTTCCAGAAGGCACGCCGAGCCCTGAGGATGGCCACGAAGTCGCTCCAATTGTGATTCACCAGTAAGGTCTGTAAGGCTGCCATATGGTCGAGCACCCATCTCGCAGCCATCACACGTACCAGTTCGCTCGCGGGTAGATTCTTGTAGAGCATGGTGAGATTGTTGCGGAAATTCAGGAAAGTCTTCATCGGATTTCCCTTGGGTAGTGTTCCCCCACCCATGTGGAAGACGTGGCTGGAGGGTTCGCACATAATGCGGCGGCCCCGTTGACGCAGCCGCCAGCACAGGTCAATCTCCTCATTGTGGGCAAAGAAGCGGCGATCGAATCCATGCACCCGCCAATAGTCCTGGGCGCGAATCATGAGACAGGCCCCTGTAGCCCAGAGCACATCGGCTGGCTGGTCGTACTGTCCATGGTCGGCCTCCACTTCCTCAAACACGCGGCCCCGACAGAAAGGATAACCGTAGCGGTCGAGAAATCCCCCCGCAGCCCCTGCATATTCGAAGTGGTCTTTTTGGAATTCTGCCAGCAACTTGGGCTGGCAGGCTGCCACTTCGGAATCGCGTTCCATCAGGGCAATGAGGGGTGTGAGCCAGTGAGGTGTCACTTCTACGTCCGAGTTGAGTAGCACGTAGCAGTCGTCATCGATTTGAGCCAAGGCCCGATTATAGCCCTCAGCAAACCCATAGTTGCGATCGAGCAGAATGGTCTTGACCTCAGGAAACTGATCGGCAAGCAACTGCATGGAGCCGTCGGTCGAGGCATTATCGGCTACATAGGTGTCGGCCTCAGCCCGAGAGTATTTCAGGACGGTGGGTAGATATGTGCGGAGCATCTGCTCGCCGTTCCAGTTCAATATGACAATGGCTACTTTCATCTGTCTCTTCTTTCTTGTATTAAAGGGTTTGTGAGAGTTCCAGATGCTCCGTCAGTCGAGCAATTCGACGCGCAGGGCAGTGCGGTTGTAATTGAAATCGCATAGTTGTACGCGCCGTATCTGGTTGTCGTATTCCTCGTGTGCCAGCCGCGCCGGCAGCTCCACGCGAATATAATTGTCGGTGAAACCGTGCATGGCCTTGCCTATGCCGGCTTTCTCAAAGAGCACCTTTGCTTCATGGCCGATGTGCTTGGCATAGAAAGCTTGGGTCTTGCGGTCGGAAAGTTCCAGCAGCCGTCGTGACCGCTGCTTCTTGTCCTGATCGCTCACGATGTAGGGTATGGATAGGGCTGACGTGCCGGGCCGCTCAGAGTAAGGGAAGACATGGAGCTGTGTTACGGGCAGGCCATCAAGGAAATTGTAGCATGTCTCAAAGTATTCGGGTTGCTCGCCACGGCAGCCCACCATCACATCCACACCGATGAAAGCATCGGGCATTTTCTCTTTGATAAGATGAATCTTGTGGGCAAAGAGGGCTGAGTCGTAGCGGCGGTGCATGAGTCGCAGCACCTCGTCGCTGCCACTCTGCAATGGGATGTGGAAGTGGGGCATGAAAGCACGCGACCGGGCACAGTATTCGATGAGCTCGTCGTCGATCAGGTCAGGCTCCAGACTGCTGATACGGAACCGCTCGATGCCTTCAACCCGGTCCAATGCTTTCACCAGATCGACGAAACGCTCATGGGTGCTCTTACCGAAGTCGCCGATGTTGACACCCGTGAGCACAATTTCCTTGCCTCCTTCACGGGCCGCTTCTTCGGCTTGGGCCACGAGTGATGCGATGGATGGGTTGCGCGACAGACCGCGTGCATAGGGGATGGTGCAGTAGGTACAGAAGTAATTGCAGCCATCCTGTACCTTGAGAAAGTAGCGGGTGCGGTTGCCTCGCGAGCATGAGGGTTGAAAACTCTTGATGTCACGCGTCTTCACATGGTGGTATTGGTGCAGATGCCCTTTGCGAGGCTGTGTCCAAGCCTCGGACAGAAACTGTACCAGATTGGCTTTTTCGTTGGATCCCAGCACCAGGTCTACACCGTCGATCTTGCTCACAGCTTCACTCTCCAGCTGGGCGTAACAACCTGTCACCACAACAAAGGCACCGGGATTTTCCCTCACCATCCGGTGAATGGCCTGTCGGCATTTGTGGTCGGCGACCTCGGTGACCGAGCATGTATTGATGAGGCAGATGTCAGCTTGGTCGCCCTTGCCGACCGTGGTCACTCCCATATCGCCCAACAATTTGCCGAATGTTGAGGTCTCGGAGAAGTTTAGCTTGCATCCAAGCGTATAGTAAGCAGCCTTTTTACCTTGAAAAGCACTTGTATCTATCATGATAACATCTTCTTTCTTTCCTGCAAAGGTAGCGGTTTATGCCGAAATAAGGGGCATTTGAATAGAGATAATCGTGCCTTTGGCCGATGCTTTTGATGAACTGTTAGGGCAAACAAGATGTTTAACTTTTGTTTAGTATTTGTAATCATTTGGTATTCAAAGTGTTGCGAAAAAGTTACAGAGAGAGTGAAAAAAAAGCTCAAAAAAAAGAACGTCGTATTGAAAAAATGGCTAACTTTGCATCGTTTTAATAAACAAATGATTGTTTTACAGATTTAAAAGCAAAGAAAAATGAAGAAATTAGTTTTGGCTTTCGTAGCTGTTGTAGCTGTATCTTTCGCATCATGTGGTAACAAGAACCAGAGCGCAGCTCCTGCTTCCGACTCTGACACAACTGCTGTTAGCGACACTGCTGATACAGCTGCCGTTGACACTGCTGCTGCTGACACTGCTGCTATGTAATTCGACGCATCAGCTCGAACTGAAAAAAGAGAGACCCGCCCAAGACAATGTCTTGGGCGGTTGTTCTTTATGGTATGGATGCCTACGCTTTCTCTATTGATCGATAGTTTTATTTCGTGTATCCGACATCTTGGCAATGAAGTCATCGAGTATGGGAATCATAGTGGTCAAAGCGGCGGGATCGATGTTGCATGACTGGAATCCATCAACCATACACTTTGGCAAGCTGGCGGCTTTGCGCCTGAGTGCTTTGCCCTTGGGGGTGAGGAATACGATTTGCTGACGTTTGTCGGTGGGATTGTCACGGCGTGATAGCAGTCCGAGATTCTCCATGCGCTTGATAAGAGGCGACATGGTGTTGATACCCAAAAGCAGTCGCTTGCCAATGTCGTTGAGGGGTTGCTCGTCCTGCTCCCACAGTACCATCAGCACGAGATACTGCGTATAAGTGATGCCCAAAGGACGTAGGAGAGGCTCGTAGGCTTGGGTGATGAGTCGCGATGCCGCGTAGAGTCGGAAACAAAGCTGATGATTGAGTCTTAACTGTTCGTATGCCATTGGCTGATGGGTTTATACATGTTGGTTCCTATTCTGGGAATCATACGAAAAAGTAGCCGGCGGGATGATTCCTGCCGGCTGTCTTTGTGATAGAGTTTGTCTTTTATAGCTGTTCCTCAACGGCTTTTTCCACTTCCTTGAGGTCGACGGTCGGCTCGAAACGGGCTACAACTTCGCCGTTGCGATCGATGAGGAATTTGGTGAAGTTCCATTGGATGTCGTCCTGTTTACGGGGTTCAGAGTTGGCCTTATTGTAAAGATCCTCCATGATGGCTGCCAGTTTTTCCTCGTAGGCACCGCCGGCATAGCCTTTCTTGCTCTTCAGCCAAGTGTAGAGAGGAAGCTCATTGGCACCGTTGACATTACTTTTCTTGAACTGTGGAAAGTCTGTTCCGAACTTCATGGTGCAGAACTCATGAATCTCCTCATCGGTGCCGGGAGCCTGATGACCAAACTGGTCGCAAGGTATATCGAGAATCTCCAGTCCCTTTTCTTTCAGGCGCTTGTACATAGCTTCCAATTCTTCATACTGGGGCGTGAAGCCGCAGCCTGTAGCCGTATTGACGATGAGGAGCACTTTACCCTTGTAGGCTTCGAGGCTTACCTCGTTACCTTTCTTATCTTTCAGGTTGAAATCAAATAATGTTGCCATAATGATGTTTATGAAATAAATGGTCTGTTAATTATAATCGCTTGTCCTTTGTTTATGTCTGCAAGTTCTTTCATCTTGCCCTTGCATCCATTGTTTTTATTTTTAGGGTCGAATATATTCCCTATCCTTTGTCTTAGGAAATATCTCCTGTTCCTTTTGACAATGCAAAGATAGGAGTTCTCTGTTAAATCGTAAACGATATAATCAAAGGTTTAACATCCTTTATTATGTATCGTCCGCGATATTCCTTGAATATACATACGTTAACATGGAGTTGAGGGATAGGAGGACTGATGATTTTGGCAGGGCCATGGCAAGATAGGGCAGTGGTTGGCGTGTGATATGGCACGTGTCTTTCATTTTCTCATGACTACAGAAACAGATTGCCCCATGCGTGAAAGCAACATGGGGCAAATCAAGTAGAGGATGTGCCATAGCGATTATGACACATCCTCTACTTGTGATAATAAAAAGATGAGGAGGGAGCCTATTCTTCGGTCTTTGCCTTGCCCACCCCTTTTTCTTTCAGATATTCAAGAAAGAGACGGAGGGCCTTGTTGGTGGCAATGGCAAGATTGATGTCGCGGCCGAAGTCCTCGGTGAGTTTCAGAGTGCGCACGTCGTCCTTGGAACCATAGCCAATCCAGATGGTACCCACGGGAATCTCGGCAGTGCCCCCTGTGGGACCGGCTACGCCAGTGGCAGAGATGGCATATTTGCAGTTCAGGGCATCGCAGGCGCCCAGCACCATTTGGCGTGCCACCTCTTCGCACACGGCGGTCTGTTCCTCGAGTACCTGATGGGACACATGGAGCAAATTCTCTTTCACTTCATTGGTATAGCAGATGATGCCACCTTTGAAATACTGTGAGGCTCCTGGTACGGAGATGATGGCTTCAGCGATGCGGCCGCCGGTGCAACTCTCGGCCGTGCCCAGAGTGAGGTCGTTGTCATACAGAATCTCCTGGATTCCACGACTCAACATTTTGCTTTCAAATTCCATATTCTGAGTATTGATGAATCTGTAGATAAAACATTACTGAAAGGTTACCTTGGAAAAGGCCGGGGCATCGATGGGGCAGAAGTCGTGGTCCAGAAACTTGAAATAGCCTACGATACCAATCATAGCTGCATTGTCGGTGGTGTAGCTGAACTTGGGGATGTAGATGGTCCAGCCGTATTTTTCGGCATGTTCGCGGAATGCGTTGCGCAGCCCATTGTTGGCCGAAACGCCGCCGGCCACGGCCACGTGGCTGATACCCGTTGCCTTTACAGCCATGCGCAACTTCTTCATGAGGATGTCCACGATGGTATGCTCCAGACTTGCAGCAATGTCCTCCTTGTGGTGCTCGATGAAGTCGGGGTCCTCGGCCACCCATTTGCGCATGTTGTAGAGGAAAGAAGTCTTCAAACCCGAGAACGAATAGTTCATGCCGGGGATGTGGGGCTCGGCAAACTGATAGGCCTTGGGATTGCCTTGGCGGGCCAGGCGGTCAATGATGGGGCCGCCGGGATAGCCCAGCCCCATCACTTTGGAGCACTTGTCAATGGCCTCGCCGGCGGCGTCGTCGATGGTCTGCCCCAGCACTTCTATGTCGTTGTAGGCATTGACTTTGACTATCTGCGAGTTACCGCCAGACACCAACAGACAGAGATAGGGGAAGGGCGGCATGTGATGGTCGTCATCGCTCTCCTTGATGTAGTGGGCCATGACGTGTCCTTGCAGGTGGTTGACATCGATAAGGGGAATCTCCAGACTGCGGGCGAACCCCTTGGCAAAGCTCACACCCACGAGCAGCGAGCCCATGAGCCCCGGCCCCCGAGTGAAAGCCACGGCCGAAAGTTGTTCTTTGGTGATGCCGGCCCGCTTGATGGCTTGGTCGACTACGGGCACCACATTCTGTTGATGGGCCCGGCTGGCCAGCTCGGGCACCACGCCGCCATAGGCCCGATGAACCTCCTGCGAAGCCGTGACATTGCTCAGCAGCACTCCATTCTTCAGAACAGCTGCCGACGTATCGTCGCAGCTGCTCTCTATACCTAATATATATATATCGTTCATTCAGCGAAGCAAGTTGTCGTAAGTCAATGAAAAGTTGGTTGGTGTGCGGGTGCGTGTCTTAGTAAGACAGCACTTCTACGCCGGTCTCGGTCATGAGGAACGTGTGCTCCCATTGGGCAGAGGGCAGTTCGTCACCTGATATAACCTCCCAACCGTAGGGGTCTTCCGAGTCGATGAACACCTCCCACGTGCCCATGTTTATCATGGGCTCAATGGTGAAAGTCATGCCCGGAACCAGCAGCATGCCGGTGCCTTTGTGCCCGTAGTGCACAACGTCGGGTTCCTCGTGCATGGCCATACCTACGCCATGGCCGCAGAGGTCGCGCACCACACCATAGTGATATTTCTCGGCATGCTTCTGAATGGCATGACCGATGTCGCCCACAAAGCAGTAGGGCTTGGCGGCTTCGGCACCGATTTCGAGACATTCCTTGGCCACCCGCACCAGCTGCTCTTTCTCGGGAGTGGTCTTGCCGCCGATGATAAACATGCGCGAGGCATCGCCGTAGTAGCCGTTGAAGTCGAGCGTCATGTCCACATTGACAATGTCTCCCTCTTTGAGCACGTCCTCTTTCTTGGGAATGCCATGGCACACCACTTCGTTGATACTGGTGCACACGCTCTTGGGGAATCCCTCGAAATTGAGGCAAGAAGGGTGGCAATGATTGTCCTCACAATATTTCATGCAGATGTCGTCAATGTCCTGGGTGGTCATGCCCGGACGGATGGCAGCCTCCACGGCATCGAGGCAACCCGTATTCAGCTTGCCGGCCAAACGGATACCCTCTATCTGTTCGGGTGTTCTCACCATCTCGCGGGTGGGCACTTCCTTGCCCCGGTTCTCCCAATATATCACTTTCTTGTCGAGCTCACTGATTGGGCCGCCGGGCAGACAGTGCCATCTTTTCTTTTTCTTGAAAACCATATAGATGTGTTTATTTTGCAATGCAAAGTTACAATATTATGCCGAAAGGGGCCATGTCTGTCCCCGGAAAACGTTGCGTGGCGGACAAAAATGCCGGCGCCCCTGCTCAAAACAGCTGTAGCTTGTTCTTGCGCGCCTCTTCGAGCGAGAGTATGTGCTGCTGCTCTTGGGCGTACTGCGTGCGCAGCACCTCATACTTGTCTGCAAGTTCCTGCTCGAACTTGGGGCGTTCGGTGGGGTTGAGCAGCCGTGCTGAGGCGAGGACGCACTGGGCCGCGTCCTTGGTCCAGACCACAGGACCGTCGTAGTGGGGCGCTATCTTGAGTGCCACGTGGAGTTGAGAAGTGGTGGCTCCACCGATGAGAATGGGAATGGTGAGCCCCGCTCTCTTCATTTCGACGGCGGTGTTGACCATCTCGTCGAGCGACGGCGTGATGAGTCCGCTGAGTCCAACGATGTCGGCCTGGGTCTCAATGGCCTTTTTCACGATGTGTCCGGGAGGAACCATGACGCCCATATCGACCATCTCGAAGTTGTTGCAAGCCAGCACTACGGACACAATATTTTTGCCGATGTCGTGCACATCGCCCTTGACCGTAGCCAGAATGATTCGCCCGGCACTTGCTGCACTGCCCGCCTTTTCGGCCTCGATATAGGGCTGGAGGATGGCCACGGCCTGCTTCATGGTGCGGGCCGTCTTCACTACCTGGGGCAGAAACATCTTGCCCGAACCGAACAGCTCGCCCACCTTGTTCATGCCATCCATGAGCGGCCCCTCGATAATGTCGACGGCGTGGGGGTATTGTTCCAGTGCCTCGTGCAGGTCTTCGTCGAGATGGGTGGCGATGCCCTTGCGCAGGGCATAGACCAACCTTGCGTGCAGATCGTCCTGTCGCCACGCTTCCACCGTGGGCAGGGGGGTGGCCGCGCCGTTCCCTTGGCTGGCTTCCTGGAGCGCAAGTTGCTCGGCCTTGATGTGCTCGGCCAGCTCTATGAGGTCTTCGGCGGCGTTCTTGCGGCGGTTGAGCACCACGTCCTCGATGATTTGCAGATGGTCGGCCGGGATGTCCGAATAGGTTACTTTGGTGGCCGGGTTGACGATGCCGAAGTCCATGCCTTCGCGGATGGCGTGGTAGAGGAACACAGCGTGCATGGCTTCGCGGATGTAGTTGTTGCCGCGAAAGGAGAAGCTCAGGTTGCTCACGCCGCCACTGACGTGGGCGCCGGGCAGGTTGGCTTTGATCCAGTGGGTGGCGCGGATGAAGTTGACGGCATAGTCGTCGTGTTCTTCCATGCCCGTGGCGATGGCCAGCACATTGGGGTCGAAGATGATGTCGGGCGGATTGAAGCCGGCTTTCTCCGTAAGTAGCCGGTAGGCGCGTTCTGCTATCTCGATGCGCCGCTCATAGGTGGCGGCCTGTCCTTGCTCGTCGAAGCACATCACCACCACGGCGGCCCCGAAACGCTTCACGTCGTGGGCATGGGCAAGAAAGGTCTCTTCGCCCTCCTTGAGCGAAATGGAGTTGACGATGCACTTGCCTTGTACGCACTTGAGGCCGGCCAGGACGACGTCCCACTTGGACGAGTCTATCATCACCGGCACGCGGGCAATGTCGGGTTCGGAGGCGATGAGGTTGAGAAAAGTCACCATTTCGGCCTCGGCGTCGAGCAGTCCGTCGTCCATGTTCACGTCGATGACGAGGGCTCCGTCTTCGACCTGCCTGCGGGCGATGTCGAGGGCTTCGTCGTATTTCTTTTCCTTGATGAGCCGCAGGAACTTGCGCGACCCGGCCACGTTGCAACGTTCGCCCACGTTTACAAAGTTGACCTCGGGTGTCACGTCGAGCAGTTCGAGGCCCGAGAGCCACAGTGTCCGGGGTTTGGGCTGCGGCACATGGGGGCGTTTGCCCTGCGAGAGTTGGTAGTAGCTGCGGATGAAAGCGTCGGTGGTGCCGCAGCATCCGCCGAGAATGTTGACCAGCCCCTCGTCGACAAACTCGGCTATCTGGGGCGACATGCTCTCGACGGTCTCGTCGTACTCTCCCATGGAGTTGGGCAAGCCGGCGTTGGGGTATGCCGAAATGTAATAAGGGGCCTTTTGGGCCAGTTGCTTCAGATAGGGTTTCATCTGGCGGGCGCCAAACGAACAGTTGAGCCCTACGGAGAAAATGTCGTAGCAACTTACGCTGGCCAGGAAGGCTTCGAGCGTCTGTCCGCTCAGGGTCCGGCCGGCAAGGTCGCTCACCGTCACGCTAAGCATGATGGGGAGCGCGGCGCCCCGGCTGGCCATGGTCTGGTTGCAGGCGTCGATGGCGCACTTGGCGTTGAGCGTGTCGAAGATGGTCTCAATCAGAAAAAGGTCCACGCCGCCGTCGATCAAGGCCTCGGCCTGTTCCACGTAGGCAGCAAGAAGCTCGTCGTAGGTCATGGCACGGGCGGCCGGACTGCTCACGTCGGGGCTGAGCGAGCACGTCTTGTTGGTGGGGCCGATGGAGCCGGCTACGAAGCGGGGCCAGGCATCGGTGGAAAACCGGCGGGCGGCCTCCTTGGCCAGTACGGCTCCTTGACGGGCAATCTCACGGCTGTGGGCCTCCAAGTGGTAGTCGGCCTGGGAGATGCGCTGGCTGGAAAACGTGTTGGTCTCGATAATATCGGCGCCGGCTTCGAGGTATTTGCGGTGTATGTCGCTGATGATGTCGGGGCGTGTCAGGTTGAGCACATCGTTGTTGCCTTTCATCTGACCGGGGACGTCACGGAAAAGCCGTCCGCGAAAATCGGCTTCCGTCAGGCGGCAGTCCTGAATCATGGTGCCCATGGCGCCGTCAAGAATCAATATCTTCTCTCTCGCAATACTGTCCAGTAATCCTGAATTCACAATGGGATGGTCTTGTGGTTTGTTTAGTAATGCTTCATGGCCCTGTCCATTTCCCGGCGGTCTTCTTTCTCCTTGAGGGTCTGCCGCTTGTCGTATTCCTTTTTGCCCCGGGCCAGCACAATGTCTATTTTGGCCCGGCCGTGGGAGTCGATGAACACCAAAATGGGGACAATGGTGAAGCCGGGAGCCTTGGAATCTTCGATGAGTGAGTGGATTTCGCGCTTGGAGAGCAGGAGCTTTCGGTCGCGCATGGCCTCATGATTGGAGTAGGAACCATAGAAATAGGGCGAAATATTCATGCCCTTGACCCACACTTCTCCGTTGTGGATGTAGCAGAAAGCATCGACCAACGAGGCTTTGCCCAGGCGTATGGACTTGATCTCGGTGCCCGTCAGCACGATGCCTGCGGTGTAGGTGTCGATGAAAGCGTACTCAAAAGAGGCTTTCTTGTTGCGTATCTGTACCGGACTCTTTCTGCGGAGTTCCTGCTGGTCTCTATTCATTCTCTATCGTTGCAAAGTTGGTAATGTGCTCATCCACGTAGTGGGCCACCATGTTGGTGAAGTTTTCTTCTTCCTCGATAAAGGCATTATCGAAGTCGTCGAAGTCGCTGTACTGCTCGTAGAGCGCGTCGAACTCCTCCTGTGTATAGTCTTTTTCGAGTGCCTCATGGTGGAGATTGTAGAGCCGGTGGCATTTGTTGATGAGCTTGTAAAGGCCTTGGAGCCCCCAGTTGCGCATGGCCTTGTCGAAAGGGTTGCGGAAAATGAAACTGCCCAGACCGTTGTGGATGAGCTGCACGAAACCGCCCTCCATCAGCTCGTCGCGCATGGCTACGTAGGTGATTAGGGTGATTTGGTCGGCATTGAGCTCGGCCATGTTGTCGGCATTGAGCTCTCCACCGATGGCCTGATGGATGGCATCGGTGAAGACTTTGATGAATGCGTCCATGTCTTCGCCGGCTGCTTGGCGCAAGGCGGCGTCGCTGACTTTGACCTCTATCATGATATTTGCTTAATCAATGGGCTCCAATATAATGGCCACAAAGGTAAGCAAATAATCTATGAATGAGGATGGGGCGGTGCAAAAGGTTGTTAAACGCCGACCGTGCACGCCGTATTCGCGGGGCGAAACAGGGCTAATCGCAAGGCCGCGACGGGTTTTTCGCAAGGCGTTCAGCCGTTGGACGGTCGGCGAATAGCGCGTGAGGCGTCGGCCGGCACTAAAAAACCGCCGCACGAAGCCATCTGCGCGCGGCGGTTGTCTGATGTATGACGGGAATGGGGTGAGGGGCAGGCGCGCCCATACAGGGCGTATGTTCCTACAGTTTGGCAACCAATCGGGGGGATTGGCACGCCCCCCGACGGATGGTTAATAGGCGAAGAGCGGATAGTTCTTCATGGTGTCGTTCACCTTTTGGCGCACGCGGCTGATGACTTGCTCGTTTTCAGGGTCGGCCAGCACTTCGTCAATCAGGTCGGCAATGAGGTGCATCATGTCTTCCTTGGCGCCACGGGTGGTCATGGCGGCAGTGCCGAGACGGATGCCCGAGGTCTGGAAGGCGCTGCGTTCGTCGTAGGGCACCTTGTTCTTGTTGACCGTGAGGTCGGCGGCCACCAGGGCCGTCTCGGCCACCTTGCCGGTGAGGTCGGGGTATTTCTGGCGCAGGTCAAGCAGCATAGAGTGGTTGTCGGTGCCGCCGCTGACGATGCTGAAGCCGTGCTCGATGAGGTCTTGGGCCAGGACGGCGGCGTTGACCTTGACCTGCTTGGCATAGTCAATCCATGAGGGCATGAGATTCTCGCCGAAAGCCACGGCCTTGGCGGCGATGATGTGTTCCAGCGGACCGCCTTGGTTGCCGGGGAATACGGCGGAGTTGAGTAGCATGCTCATGGGCTTGACCACTCCCTTTTTGGTGGTGTAGCCCCAGGGGTTGTCGAAATCCTTGCCCATCAGGATGACACCGCCGCGAGGGCCGCGGAGGGTCTTGTGCGTGGTGGTGGTGACGATGTGGGCATACTTTACGGGGTTCTTTAGCAGTTTGGCGGCAATGAGTCCGGCAGGGTGGGCCATGTCGATCATCAGCAGAGCTCCCACTTCGTCGGCTATCTTGCGCATGCGCTCGTAGTCCCACTCGCGGCTGTAGGCCGAGCCGCCGCCGATAATCAGCTTGGGTTTGTGCTCCAGGGCCAGCCGTTCCATCTCGTCATAGTCCACGTGTCCGGTCTCGCGGTTCAGCGTATAGCCGACGTGCCGATAGAGTATGCCCGAGGTGTTGACCTCGCTGCCGTGAGAGAGATGGCCGCCTTGGTCGAGGTCGAGGCCCATAAAGATGTCGCCGGGCTTCAGCACGGCCAGCAGTACGGCCTGGTTGGCCTGAGCTCCGGAGTGAGGCTGCACGTTGGCAAATTCTGCGTCGAAGAGCCGCTTGACGCGCTCGATGGCCAGCGTCTCCACTTGGTCGACAATCTGGCAACCGCCGTAATAGCGTTTGCCGGGCAGTCCTTCGGCATATTTGTTGGTGAGATAGCTCCCGGCGGCAGCCATCACTTCCTCGCTTACGAAGTTCTCTGAGGCAATGAGTTCCATGCCTCTCAGCTGACGCTGATGCTCTTGCTCGATCAAATCAAAAATCTCTTGGTCTCTTTTCATCATGTCGATTATTATAGGGTTGATAATGATTGGTGTTGGTTTGTGGACGGGTTTACAGGATGGCCACCTTGTCGATGTCCTGTTCTTTGTCGCAGTAATGGCACTTGACGATGCCCGCAGCCTTGTCCACGATGGTGAAGTAGGTCTGCATGGGCTCGTTGTTGGTGATGCACTTGGGATTGTTGCATTTCACGATGCCGTGCAGCTCGTCGGGTGTCTCGACGGTCTTCTTCTCCACCACTTCGTAATTTTTGATGATGTTGAGCACGATTTTAGGGGCGATGACCGAGAGTTTGCTCACTTCCTCCTCGGTAAAGTATTTGTTGGAAACCTTGACGATGCCCTTGCGTCCCACCTTGCGCGAAGGCAGATTGTAGCCGATGGTGATCTGCTCGTCGAGTTCGTGCAGATGAAGCAGCCGGGCCACTTGGTAGGTTTTGTCGGCCGGAATATGGTCAATGACGGTTCCGTTCTCAATGGCGGCAACCTGTAATTCTTTCTTAGCCATGTATGTTGCAGTTATGGGTTCGAGTGAAAATCAATACTCGGAGCAGATGATGGTCGTGTCGTTGCGCACATCGTCGAGCGTGATACCGAGGCAATAGCAGAAAATCGCTTCGCGGGCGTAGAGCCCGTTCTTGGCTTGCTGGATGTAATAGGCGTGTGGATTGTTGTCCACGTCGTAGGCAATTTCGTTGACACGAGGCAGTGGGTGCATGATTTTCATGTTGGGCCTGGCCTTGTGCAGCATGGATTCGTGGAGAATGTAGACGTTCTTAACCCGTTCGTATTCCATCAAGTCGGAGAAGCGCTCTTTCTGCACGCGGGTCATGTAGAGAATGTCTGCATGGGCAATCTCGTCTTCGGTAAATGCGGTGTGCTCGTGGAATTCGATGTTATGCTTCTTGCAATAAATTTTATACTCTTGGGGCATGGCCAGCTCTTCAGGAGCAATAAAATGAAAGGTGGGGTTGAAGTGCCGCATGGCCGTAATCAGCGAGTGAACGGTCCGGCCGTATTTTAGGTCGCCGACAAGGTAGATGTTCAGATTTTCAAGCGTGCCCTGCGTCTTGTAAATGGAATAGAGGTCGAGCATACATTGGGAGGGGTGCATGTGTGCTCCGTCGCCGGCATTGATGATGGGGATGGGAACAACCTCGCTGGCATACTGGGCTGCTCCCTCTATGTGGTGCCTCATGGCGATAATGTCGGCATAGTTGCTGACCATGAGTATCGTGTCTTTCAGGGTTTCGCCTTTGGTGGTGCTGGAAGTTTTGGCGTCAGAGAAACCGATGACACGGGCTCCTAAGCGATTGGCAGCCGTCTGGAAACTGAGTTGGGTGCGTGTGGATGGTTCAAAGAACAGTGTGGCGACGACTTTTCCTTTCAGCAATTCTCTGTTGGGATGTCTCTCGAACTCTTGCGCCATGTCGAGCAGGTACAGAATTTTCTCCTTGGACAGATCGGCAATCGTCACAAAATTATGCTTCTCCATTGACATTTTGATTGATTGTTACGAATTCGACGGCTAAGTTACTCATAATTTTTTATTCCTTAGTGCGATTTCAAAAGAAATATTGTATTTTTGCACAAATAATATTTGGCACTGTCATGAGAAAGACATTCGTGAAAATGCTGTGGTTTTTTCTGGCCCTTTTGGTTGGAATTGCCGCTTCGCTTTTTTCCCTGATATGGTTTGGCATCATCGGTTATTCCCCGGATATAGCTCATCTGCAGAATCCCATTAACAAATCGGCTTCCCAGGTTTTTTCTGCGGACGGCAAGATTATCGGAACCTATAATATAGACCGGGCCAACCGTATTCCTGTGGCCTATTCCAAGTTGTCGCCCTACTTGGTTCGCGCATTGGTGGCTACCGAGGACGAACGCTTTTACGATCATTCGGGCATTGACTTCTACGCATTGGGGCGGGCAGTCGTGAAACGAGGGCTGATGGGACAGGAGAGTGCCGGCGGCGGAAGCACCATTACGCAACAGCTGGCCAAGCAGTTGTATTCCGCACCGGCCAAATCGACCATGGAGCGACTGTTGCAGAAACCGATAGAGTGGGTGACGGCCATCAAATTGGAGCGGAATTTTACCAAGGAGGAAATCATAGCCCTTTATCTGAATTACTTTGATTTTCTGCATGGAGCCGTGGGAATCAAGATAGCAGCAAACACTTATTTTAGCAAGGAACCCAAGGATTTGACGGTGGGGGAGTCCGCACTGCTGATAGGTCTTTGCAAGAATCCGTCCTTGTTCAACCCTGTACGTTATCCGGAACGCAGCAAAGCCCGGCGAAATGTGGTGTTGGGACAGATGCTGAAAGCCGGTTATCTCTCCGAAGCGGAATATGCAACCTGTTGCGCTGAGCCGATTGAGTTGCATTTTCATCGGGCTGATCACAAGGATGGGACAGCCGTCTATTTCCGGGAATTCCTGCGCCAGTACATGATGATGGATAGGCCGGAGCCGAAAAACTATCCGGCATGGAATAAAAGACAGTACGTGATAGACTCCATTGCTTTTGCTAATGACCCGCTTTGCGGATGGTGCAAGAAGCATACCAAGAAAGATGGGAGTTTCTATAATGTCTATACAGACGGTTTGAAGATTTACACAACGTTGGATTCCCGCATGCAGCGTTATGCGGAGGAGGCCGTCTATGGGCATGTGGCTAAATACTTGCAGCCTGCATTCAATAGGGAGAACAGCAACAAGCCGAATGCTCCCTTTACCGACCAATTGACACATAAGCAAGTGAACCAGATTATCAACAGGGCTGTGGTTCAGAGTGAACGCTACCGTAATATGAAAGAGACCGGGGCCTCTAAAGAGGAAATAGAACGGGCTTTCAGAACGCCTACGGATATGTCGGTGTTTACGTATCATGGAGATATAGATACGGTAATGACGCCGATGGATTCTATTCGTTATTACAAATCGTTCTTGCGGGCGGGCTTCATGAGCATGGATCCGCACACTGGGTATGTCAAAGCGTATGTGGGAGGTATCAATTTTGAGCATTTTCAATATGATATGGTGATGGGCGGACGTAGGCAAATAGGTTCGACCATCAAGCCTTTCCTCTATTCTTTGGCTATGGAGAATGGGGCGTCGCCCTGTGATAAGGCTCCCAATGTGCAGAAGACGTATATGGTGGCCGGCAAGCCTTGGACTCCCCGCAATGCCAACAGGAGGCGATATGGAGAGATGGTGACTTTGAAATGGGGATTGGCACAGTCGAACAACTGGATTTCAGCTTATCTCATGAGCAGGTTGAATCCCAGACAGTTTGTGAGTATGCTGCATCAGTTTGGACTGAACAATCCTGATATTTATCCGTCGTTGTCACTTTGTTTGGGGCCTTGTGAGGCCTCGGTGGGAGAGATGGTGAGCGCCTATACCACATTTGCCAATAATGGAATTCATGTGGCACCCATGTTCGTAACCAAGATAGAAGACAGTGAGGGAAATGTGGTGGCAACATTCCAGCCGGCAATGAATGAGGTGATTAGCTCGGTCAGCGCCTATAAGATGCTGGAAGAGCTGATGGCTGTTGTCAATGAGGGCACTGCCGGACGTCTGCGCCACAAGTATAATATCACAGGAGACATTGGGGGAAAGACGGGAACCACCAACCGCAATTCGGATGCGTGGTTCATGGGCTTTACGCCTCAACTGGTCAGTGGTGTATGGGTAGGCGGCGAGGATAGGGACATTCATTTCGATTCCATGAGGATGGGACAAGGTGCAACGATGGCTCTGCCTATCTGGGCCTATTACATGAAGAAAGTCTATCAGGACCGTAGTCTTCCTTATGATCCCACTGCAGTCTTTGATGTACCTGACGATTTCAACCCCTGTGAAAAAGAAGCGGAGGAGACGGGAGATTTGGGAATAGATGAAATTTATGAGTAAGCGTATCTGGTCTTTCCCTTTTTCTCGCGCATATATAATAATGTGAGTTCTGTTTTTGTGTCCTTTATTTGTCCGTTAAAGCGAAAAATTTGTTTTTCATCTGTATTTTTTTGCTTGATTGTTTGGTTGTTTCCGGTTCAATGTCTACCTTTGCACTCGCTTTCCGCCTGTGTGGCGGTTTGCGTTTAGGAAAGAGTTCTTTGAAAGTATTTACATAGACAGAGTAGTAGTACAAGAAGCAAGTCCTCGTTCCTGTTTTTGTCGGGTTTCGGGGAATTGGGTATGAATGAGAACCGTCCGATTCATTTTGGATGAGATTCACAGGTTTTACTTGAACTTCGATACATTTTCAGGCGTTCTGTGACAGG
>NZ_JADU01000032.1 GCF_000518545.1 Hallella seregens ATCC 51272 | reverse complement strand
CTGCCATAATCGTGAGGAATAAGACGAAAAGAATGAAAACTATTGTCTGAACAGACAACTATTAGAAAAGAAAAACGGAGAAAGTTTCGTCTTTCTCCGTAGATAGTATTACCTTTGCAATAGGTTATTCGAGTTATGCAAAGCGTTGTGTGTAATTGCAGAAGATAGGTCGCTAAATCATTACCTGCTGAAAATCATAACTCACAAGGCTGTTCATAGCCAATTACTTAGACCTAAATGATAGATTTTTAATAGAAAAAAACGACATTTTTAACCCTTTTTGCATGGCAGTAACGTTTTTTTTCGTAACTTTGCACCTCGTAAAGTATATAAACATCATTTCTATATTAATAAATTCAATCACTTATGAAGAAAATTTTATTTGCCGCTGCCATGCTTTTCATGGGTCTGGGCAGTGCTAATGCGCAGATAGCCTACGAGAAAGCAGGCTTCTTCGACAACGTGTATTTAGGCGTTGAGGCCGGTGTGACCACTCCGCTGACTTTCGACCACATGTTCCCCATGAACACCACGGCCGGCGTAAAGGTGGGCAAGCTCTTCAGTCCGCTCTTTGGCGCCAACCTGGAGGCCCTCGTGGGCTTCGGCGACAACGGCATAGCCAACAGCCATACATTTGCCCGCGTGTTCAACATTGGCCTGAACGGTACCGCAAATCTCACCAACATCTTCTGCGGTTACAGGGCTGACAGGACTTTCCAGGTGAGCACCGAGATCGGCGTCGGCTACTCCATCATCTACGGTGACCCGTATCTCATCTCGGTGAACAACATGGGCGACGACACCGAACTGACCGGCAAGAGCGGCCTTATCTTCGCTTGGAACCTCGGCCAGAAGAAGGCTTGGCAGCTGTATGCAGAGCCCGCCATACTGTGGAACCTCACTCCGGGTCCCGGCGACGCCATCCACTTCGACAAGAAATTTGCCCAGCTGGGTCTCTTCGTAGGCCTGAACTACAAGTTCCTGACCTCCAACGGCACCCACAACTTCAAGGAGTGGAACATTGGACAGCTGAACGACGAGATCAACTCGCTGCGCGCCCAGCTGGCCGAGAAGCCCAAGGTGGTGACCAAGGAAGTGGTGAAGGAAGTAGTGAAAGAACTGCCCGGCAAGGAGATCAGAATCGAGAATCTGGTGTTCGTGACTTTCGAGCAGGCCAAGTACTACCTCACCCCGCAGGCCAAGAAGGCCCTCAACGCCGTTGCTTCCGGCAGCCACGTGCAGATTATCGGTACCGCCTCGCCTGAGGGTTCCAAGGAGTTCAACGACAGACTGTCTCAGAACCGTGCCAACATCGTGGCCGAATACCTGAGCTCCAGAGGCGTGATCGTGGACGAGGCACTCGGCAAGGGTGTGCAGGGCGTGACCTCCAACCGTCTGGCTATTGTCTACGTGAAGTAAGCTCCGCCGCTTGGCGAGACCATCAAACAGCAATCCCCTGCTTGCCATGGCAAGCAGGGGATTCTTGTTTTCCTGTCTCACTGCCGCAAGGCGGTGGCGGCAAGGGCCGGCCTCAGTCCGGCAGACAGAAAAGAAAGTCGGAGAGACGATTGAGATAGACCAGCAGTACGGGCGGCAAAGCGTCCTCCCGTTGCAGGGCCACCAACCGCCGCTCGCAGGTGCGCACCTTGGCACGGGCCATGTGGATGGCGGCATCGGCCAGGCTGCGGCCGGGCAGCACGAAGTCGAACCGGCGGCCCTCGGTGGCCGTGCGGACAAACTGCTCCATGCGGTCTACGGCGGCTGAGAGCACGTCTGCCGCGGCTGCGTCCGGACGGCGGGCCACCACGGCCATGAGCAGCATGAGCTCGCGCTGCACGGTTTCGTAGGGCTGTGACTGCCCCGTGGCGGCCTTGCAGAGGCCCAGCAGGGCATTGAGTTCGTCGAGCTCGCCGTTGAGCTCGATGCGGGCATCGTCTTTCGGCACCCGGGTGCCGTCGTAGAGCGAGGTGGAGCCTTGGTCTCCTTTCTTGGTTGTAATGTTCATAGGGATAAGGTTTTCAGGGATGAGCCGTCGTCAGGATCGACTGACGATGACATAAATAATGATGGGCGCACCCACCAGCGGCGTGACGGCGTTGAGCGGCAAGGTGCCGGCTTCGCCGGGCAGACTGGTGAGCACGTTGCAGAGCAGGGCGATGGCACTGCCCGAGAGGATGGTCATGGGCAGCAGCTGCCGATGGTCGGCCGAGCGCAACAACAGGCGAGCGATGTGGGGAACAGCCAGTGCTATAAAGGAAACGGGGCCGCAGAAAGCCGTGACCACAGCCGTAAGCAGACCGGTGACCACAAGCAGCACGTTACGCACGCGACGCACATTGACACCCAGATTGCCGGCATAACGCTCGCCCAGAAGCAGGGCATTGAGCGGCTTCATGAGCAGCAGCGAAGAGCCGGTGGCGGCCACCGTGACGGCGGCAAAGAGGGGCATCTGGGCGGCAGACACGTTGCCGAAGTTGCCCATGCCCCACACGGCAAAGCTCTTGACCCCCTCCTCGGTGGCGAAGAAGTTGAGCAACGTGATGGCACTCGAGGCCAGATAGCCTATCATGATGCCGATAATGATGAGCACCACGCCGCTGCGCACCATGCGGCTGAACATCCACACCAAGGCGGTGACACCGATGGCCCCCACAAAGGCGGCAGCCACCGACGAGAGATAAGAGAGCGCAGGCGGGAGCAGTGCGGCGGGAGCCAATGTGAACAGGGCCACCGCCAGACTGGCTCCGCTGGTCACCCCGAAGATGTCGGGGGCCGCCAGCGGATTGCGGAAAGCGGTCTGCAACAGCAGTCCGCTCGCTGCCAGTGCGCCGCCGGCCAGCAGGGCGGTGAGCGCCTGGGGCAGCCGGCTCTCGAGAATGATGAACCGCCAGCTCTCGCGCTGCCCGGCATCACCGCCCAGAATGGCCAGCACACTGCGCAGGGGGATGGCCACCGCCCCGTGCACCAGGCTCAGGACGAAGAACAAGGAGATGGACAGCAGGAGCAGAAGATAGGTTCGTTTCATCGTGATGGGGAATGGACGGGCGGCGACGGCAGCCTTTGCCACCGGCTGGCACCGCCGTGTAAACAGGATGGAAAATATCAGGAGCCGAGGCGGCGATAGTAGCGTAGCCCGCCCAGATCGGTCTCGGGATGCAGCAACTGTATCATCTCGCGCAGCAGATAGTCGGGCCGAAAGCTCACCTCCTCAAAGTAGGGGGTGAACGAGGTGCCGCACTCGTAGATGTCGCCCGTGCGAAAAGCCTTCAGGGCCGCGTAGCCATGAAACTCCCGCAACAGGTCGGCACGCGTCAGCATGCGCGGCCCGCTATACTTGAAAGCCCACACATCGCTCTCGCCCGCCCGGTCGATGATTTGCTCGAATGAGAGGGCCAGGCTGCCGCCGTGGCGGTCGGCCGAGAAAGCGTAACGGCCATGGGCGTCGCGAATGATGGTGCCGATGCTGCTGGATCCGCCGGGCGTGTACCAGGTGGCCCCGGTCTTGCGTTCGGTAAGGATGCTTCGACCCAAGGGCAGACGGGCGGCCCGGAGGCGGAGCGACTGGTAGGTGGAGTCGACCACATGGAAGAGCGAGTCGGCGCGCTGCCCAAAGTCGAACAGCCGGCCGTAGTAGCGCATCCATTCGGCACGGCCCAGTGCCGAGGTCTCCATATAGTCGGCGGCCTGGATAATGGGGATGCCCAGCTTCTCCAACCGGCCGAAACCGCCGCTCCCTTCAAAGGGACTCACGATGATGGCATCGGGTTGCAGTTCGGCGATTTTCTCAATATCGGGGCTCATGGCATCGCCGCAGTCGGCTATCTGGCCGCTGCGCACCCGTTCCTGAATGTCGGGAATGAGCATGTATTGCAGGTCGCACACGCCCACGATGCGGCTGGCCAGCCCGAGGTCTTCGAGCAATTGGCAGTGCGAGGTGGTGAACACCACGACGCGACGAAGCGGCTGGACGATGGTATAAGTCTGGAGCGTTCTGCCCTGATGCCAGGGATCTGCCACGGTCACCTCGGTGCCCTCGTCGCCCCGATCGACCAGCGTGAGCAGACGGGCATGGCGCAGGGCAAGGGTGTCGCCCGGCCCGGCGGCCCGCCGTGTGGCTGTACCACACGAACCGAGCAGCAGGGCCGCGACACCCACGAGCCATAGGAAACGGTGTCTCATTCCGCTGGATTACTTGATTTCCTCGTCGTAACTCCAGAAGACAATGGTTCCGGGGCTCACGCCGCAGGCATGCTTGCCCAGGAACGTGCCGTCTTTCTTATAGACGGCGAAGTAGCCGTCGGTGGTGTAGCTGGGCGTGCCGGGCTTGTCGGGATTCTCATTCTGCGAGCTGACGTAGACCTTTTCTGTCCACGGATCAACGGCAATGGCATAGGGGTTGAACAGTTCGCTGCCGACAATCCACTTGCTGACGGTCTTGGCTTTGAGGTCATAATAAGAATAGGTGGGCGTGCTGCCGTAGGGTGCATTCACCATGTAGAGGCGGTCGCCGCCCACGGCAATCATCGTGGCGTTGCCGATGGTGGTCACGGCATCGGTCGTCGTATTGATCTGCTGAACGGTGGCCGACACGTCGTTATAGTTGCCGGTGCTCACCAGAAAAAGGTCGGAGCCACTCACGACAAGCTGTGTGGGGTTGTCGAGCACGGCTATATCCTTCACCTTGTCAAGCCCTGCATTGAGCTTCACCACGTTCTTGTTGTAGGTGTAATCGGCGTTGTAGGCATTGCAAACGTAGACATTTCCGCCCACCACGGCGATGCCCTCGAGCCGCTGGCCCACCACTTCGGAGCTGTCGACCACCTCGTGGCTCTTCTCGTCAATCTTGTAGACGCGACCAGTATAAGAGGAAACATAGACGGCATTGTCGTCGTAGGCCAACTCGCGCGGCTGGCGGATCTTGGCCACTGCAACCGACTTCATCGTCTTGGCATCGACGATTTCGACGCGGTTTTCATCGGTCGTCGCGATGTACATTTCGCCTTTACGGTTGATGACGGCATTGTTGGGCGTGCCGCCGAGAGAGCGTCCGTTCACCGTCTGGAAGATGTTGCGGGTGGGCGTGAGCTGGTTGTCGGCGCCAAAAGCATAGTAGTCAAGGCTGCCGTTCACCTTATTAAAATAGCTGCCTTCGTTGAGCACATACACGCCAGCAACGGTGCGCATGGGCACGGGCTGGTCTTTCTTGTTGTTGTCATCGTCACCGCAGGAGGTGAAAGCAAGCAGCCCAACTGCCATGCAGAGGGCGAGCGATAAATACTTCTTCATGTTTGTTGTTTGAATATGGAATGATTGATGTTATAGTGTCCAGCCCGCCGACAGCCGCCATGAACGGCCGGGCATCGGGTAATGGGCTACAATGTCGTATTGCTTGTCGAGCAGATTCAGGAGTGCACAGCGCAGCGTGAGACTGCCCCGGCGGATGGGGAAAACGCGGTAGGCCGAGAGATCGAGCGTGGCAAAGCCGGCCATGCGGGTGCCGTCGGCGTGCTCGTTGGTGGCCCAGCGGCCGTCCATGCCGCTCAGCGTAGCCGAGACGTTGACCCAAGGATTCTGCCAACCCAGCGTGGTGGCAAAGGTCTGGCGCGGCACGTAGGCTATCTGGTTATTATAATAAGGTGAAGCACGGCGTGTGTGGTTCAGCACATGCTGCAGACTGTAGTTGGCCGTGAGCTCGAGTTGGTGGCGTGCCGAGGGGTGCCAGGAGGCCGCGGCGGTGAGGTCGAGACCGCGTATGGCCACGCGTGCCATGTTCATCATGCGCCACACGAACATGTTGAACGGGATGGCTACTATCTTATCGGAGACGCTGGCCACGTAGCCGTCGGCCGTGAATTGCAGCGTGGCGGGCCCCACGGGGAGGCGGCCCGTCAGTCCCAAATTCCACTGGCTGGTGCGCTCGGGGCTGAGATCGGTACTGCCAATATGGTAATAATAAAGCTCGTTGAACGTGGGCACACGGAAGATGCTCTTCCAGAAAGCGCGGACATAGAGGGCCCGGGCGGGCAGCAACTGCCACGACACCGCCAGCGAGGGCGACCATCGGTGGGCATCGGCAGCGGGCGTGCCCTGCCCCACCCCGTTGAGATAGTTGGACCAAAGCAGCCGGCCCGTGGCCGTGAGACGGCCTGTGGCAACCTTGACGGCCAGCGACTGCAGGATGCTGTGACGGTAGGGATGCACGCGGACTGCCCCGCCCACGGTGCTGGTGGGGGTGGAAAGCGTGCTGTTCAGATTGTTGAATTGGTAGTCAATGGCGTAGTCGGCCGACAGCCATTGTGTGGGGACGTAGAGCCAAGAAGTGGTGACATAGTACTCGCGCTGCCAGTAGCGTTCGCTCTTGATGCCACCGCTGGCAATGCCAACATCGTAGATTGAAGCATTCCAATTGGCCTTGCCGGCGGCCTTAAGCAACCAGCTGGCGGACAGCCGGCCCGTATATTGCACTTGCGCAAAGGCGTTGCGCTCCTTGAGTCGCTCGTCATTGTCCTGCGTATAAAGATGGACAATGCCCGGCAACCGGCGGCCGTGGTCGTTGTAATAGACTTTGGCACGAAGCTGTTGTCCGACTGCGGGCAGCCACTGTACGTTCAGTTCGCCCCGTCCGCTGCCCAGCCTACTGTTCTGTCTGCGCTCACGGGTGACGAGGTTGACATTGGTCAGCGTGAAAGGATAGTCGTTCTTGGCATGGAGCCAATCGCCTTGAGCACAGAGCTTCCATCGGCGGCCAAGCTGTTTCCGCCAGTAGAAAGAGGACTCCACCATGCCCCAGGAGCCTGTGGTGAGCCCTGCCCGCAGGGTAGGTGCAGCGGCTGTAGGCATGCCCCAGTCGGTGTCCATCTGCAATGTAGAAGCCGCAGCCATGTTGCGTGCCGGCACAAAAATGTCATCGCCGTCGCCGATGATGAGATCCAGCCGCTGCATGTTGGCCAAGGAATAGCGGCTCAGGTCTATCTCGCCCGTCTGGCAATCGGTGAGGGCAATACCGTCATAAATCACCGCGGTATGCTTGGCCCCGATGCCCCTTACCGACACCGTCTTCATGCCGCCAGCCCCTCCATAGTCTTTGACGACGATGCCAGCCACATGCTTTAGGGCATCCTCGATGCCGAATACACCCAGCCGCAGCATCTCCTCGCGCCCCATCTGCTGACGCGGCACGGCCGAGGCAACGCTGTTGCCGGGGGCAACAGCGGTCACCTCCACGCCGTCAAGCGAAATGGAGTCGGTCTGGGCCGCAGCCCCACAAGGGCACACCGCCAGCGGCAACAGGGCGAAATGTCTCTTTCTCATTCTTCCTCGAGAACTGGAAATGAACCGTAGGCAATGGCAGGTCTTCTGACTCACGGCCTCCGGCATGCGCCTTCCCGAAAAGTGTTCAGTGGCTTGTGCATGCCGGACAAACGTCGATTACAGCAGCGGGACTGTTCGGGACTTTCACCCGATTCCCATTTTAATCCCCTCGAAACGGGGAACCAATTGCGGTGCAAAGATAACAAAAAATCAGCAACCGGCGGACAAAAGCCTTACCGATTGTTGATCTCCTCGATCAGTTTCACGGCATCAACATACTGGGCAATGCCTTGAGCCACCTCCTTGGCGGCTTTCATGGCCAACACAACGGTCTGTGGACGATGCACCACGTCGCCGCCGGCAAACACGCCGCGTCGGGTGGTCATGCCAAAAGGACGCTCCAGAATCTTGACATAACCTTTCTCGTCGACCTCGATGCCCTCGGTGGTCGAGACTATGCGGTTGGCCGGACGCGATCCGATGGCTAGATAAATGCGGTCGAAAGGCTCGATGCGGTCGCCCTCGTCGGTGTGTACCATGACACTGCCCAGGTGGCGGCCATGGCCCGGCATGAACTCCGTGACGCTCGACTGCCACCAGAATTTCACTCCCTCCTTGACGGCTTCTTCGTACTCGCTACGGATGGCGGGCATCTCTTCTTCCGTGCGACGATAGATCACTGTGACGTCGGCTCCCAGCCGGATGGCCGTACGGGCGGCATCCATAGCCACATTGCCACCGCCAATCACGCCCACACGCTCACCCTCGCGCAACGGCACCATGTCGCGGCTGATGGCTCCCTCATTGTAGGCAGTGACTTGATGCAGCAGGTAAGTGGACTGGCTCACACCGCGCAGCTGGGCTCCTTTCACATGGTTCATATCCTGCGGGACAGCCGTTCCCGTGCCCATGAAGATGGCATCAAAGCCTCGACCGAACAAGTAGTCCACGGTAACACCGTTCTCTCCCACCATGGTCTTGGTGACAAAGTCCACGCCAAGCTCGCCGATTTTTTCGATTTCGGCCCGCACCACGGCCTTGGGCAACCGGTATTCAGGGATACCAAACATGAGCACGCCGCCGGGTTCGCCCTGCCCCTCGAAGATGGTGACCGAGAATCCCTGGCGTGCCAGGTCGCCGGCCACGGTAAGCCCAGCAGGCCCCGACCCAATGACGGCCACCTTGCCACGGCTTTTCTGCGGCAGTTTCTCACGGGTAAGCCGCATCTCCGTGTCGAAATCGGCAATGAAAGACTCTATCCGCCCAATCTGTATGGGCTTGCCCTTCTTGTTCAAAATGCAGTTTCCCTGGCACTGTTTTTCGTGCGGACACACCCGCCCGCAGATGGCCGGCAGGTTGGATGTCTCGTTGATGACCGCCATGGCATCGCCGATATTGCCCTTGGAAAGCTGGTGGATGAATTCTGGGATGTTGTTGTTGATGGGACATCCCTTGCGACATAAAGGCACCTTACAGTTCAAACAGCGCTTCGCTTCCTCAACGGCTTCACGCATGGTAAACGCTTGATGAACCACCTGAAACGCATCATTCTCCTCTTGTTGACTCATACCTATTTCCTCTTTAAATGCTTGTACGCTATACTTTGTTTTGTTATCTCCAGATTGCAAAAGTAAGAATTAATCGAGGTTTACGGAAATTTCAATAACAATCCTTAACCTATTTTAAGCTCGCTGACACTTTTTAGGGTGCCCATGAACATTCTTTACTCATTCGAGACCTTTCTTATTTTAATTTGTTACCTTTGTCATCAAATACGAACCGCAATGAAAACCATCCGTCACCTTTTCCTGTTGCTGACCTTACTATTGGGCCATTCGGGCATGCTGGGTAAGAATTACACCGTCATCATCTCGCTCGACGGCTACCGTTGGGACTATCCACAATGGTACGATACGCCTTTCATCGACTTCATGGCCAGCCAAGGCGTAGCTTCTGGACTCATTCCTTCGTTCCCCTCCAAGACCTTTCCCAACCACTACACACTGGCTACCGGCCTCTATCCCGACCACCACGGCATCGTGGCCAACGAGTTTCTCGACCCTGCCAACAGCCGCAGCTTCTCGCTGGGCACGCCCGAACAGAAAATGAATCCCGACTTCTACGGCGGCGAACCTATCTGGAACACCGCCCACCGGCAGGGCAAACGCGTGGCCGTGTTCTACTGGCCGGGCTCTGATGTCAAGGTGAACGGACGCTACCCGGACAAGTATTTTCTCTACGATCAGGAGCCGCGGCTTACGCTTTCACAGCGCATTCAGGGTGTGCTTCAACAGTTGCAGCTACCTGCCCAACAGCGTCCCGACCTCATCATGGCCTACATGGAGCAACCCGATGCCCACGGACACACCTACGGTCCACAGGGAAAACGCACCCGCCATGCCGTACAGATCGTAGACTCATTACTCCAATCATTGTATGACGGCATCCGCCTGTTGCCGGATGCTTCACACGTAAATCTCATCATCGTTTCCGACCACGGCATGGCATGGGTGGCCCAAGACCACACCATCGGCATCCGTCAGCGGCTCCGCCCCGAGTGGGTGCGGATGGCCAGCGGCAGCGTGCCTTGCAACATCTATGTGCAGCCGGGCTGCCAAGACTCCGTGTTCCAGGCCCTTCAAGGACTTGACCACGCCAAGGTGTGGCGACGGCAGGACATCCCCTCCTACCTGCACTACGGAACAAGCCGGCACGTGGGCGACGTGGTGGTGTGCCCCGACTTGGGCTACGTGGTCTACGATGACAGCATCACACCCGGGGGCAACCATGGCTACGACCCCACGTTGCAGGACATGCACGCCCTGTTCCGCGCCATCGGGCCCGACTTCCGCCATACCGAGATTCCCCACTTCCGCAACGTGGATGTCTATCCACTGCTCTGCCGGTTGCTGGGCATCATTCCTGCGCCCAACGACGGCCGGATAGACGAAATTGAGACCATTTTATATAAAAACGAATAGCATCACAAAAGGATTTGGCGGTCAAAGTCTTATCTTTGCAGCCAGAATCATAAATCCCAACTTCATCAAACAAGTCAAAAATGGAAAGAACATGGAGATGGTTTGGCAAGAACGACAGGATCACGCTTGCCATGCTGAAGCAAATCGGCGTCGAAGGCATTGTCACTGCACTGCATGATGTGCCTCTGGGCGAGGTGTGGACCCGCGAGAAAATACAAGAACTGAAGACCTATATTGAGGGCTGCGGACTGCGTTGGAGCGTGGTCGAGTCGCTGCCTGTAACCGAAACCATCAAGTATGCCGGCCCCGACCGCGACCAGCAAATCGAGGTCTACAAAGAAAGCATGCGCAATCTTGCCGCCGAGGGCATCCACACCATCTGCTACAATTTCATGCCCGTGCTCGACTGGGCACGCACCGACCTGCTCCACGCGAACCCCAACGGCACAAGCAACCTCTACTTCAGCATTCCCGAGTTTGCCTATTTCGACATCCACATCCTCAAGCGCGCGGGGGCACGCGAGAGCTGGGCCGACTTCAAGACACTCGGCCCCGATGGCAAGCCCAACGGCCGAAACATCCTGAAAGAGGTGGACGAGCTGGCCAAAAACATGACTCCAGAGAAAGACCATGCGCTGATAGAGAACATCGTCATCAAGACACAGGGCTTCGTTTCGGGCAATTTCAAGGAGGGTGACGAGCATCCGGTGGAGCTCTTCCGCGAGCTGCTCCAGCTCTATCGAGGCATCACACGCGACCAGTTGCGCGAGAACATGAAGTACTTCCTCGAAGCCATCATGCCCGTGTGCCGGGAGTGCGACATGTACATGTGCGTGCACCCCGACGACCCCCCCTTCCAAATCCTTGGCCTTCCACGCATCGTAACCTGCGACGACGACATCAACTGGTTCCTCCAAGCCGTACCCGACAAGCACAATGGACTCACATTTTGCGCCGGTTCGCTCTCGGCCGGGGCCCACAACAACGTAGTCGAACTGGCCCGTAAATACGCTTCCCGCACATGGTTCGTCCACCTGCGCAGCTGCCATGTGTTCCCCAACGGCGACTTTACCGAGGCCAGTCATCTGGGCGGGCGGGCCGACCTCATCGAGCTGGCCCGCATTTTTGAGCGCACCAATCCGGCCCTGCCCATGCGCGTAGACCATGGCATGACCATGCTCGGTGACGAGGCCCGCGGCTACAACGCCGGCTACAGCTTCCTCGGCCGCATGCTCGCCTTAGGGCAGGTGCAGGGCATTCTGGCCACCGTGGACCGCGAACTCGGCATCGCATACAAGCAGCCGGGCTTCTTTGACTGACCCTTTTACAACCACACAAACGGCCGGAGGGCATGCCTTTGCCCCTGGCCGCTTCTGCCTAGAGAAACTCTACGAAACACCAATACCCAAGACATGAAAAACCTATTCGACATTCAAGACTACGTGGTAGTCATTACCGGCGGCACCGGCGTGCTGGGCCGCTACATCGCCAAGTATCTCGCACTCAACGGAGCAAAGGTTGCCATCCTGGGCCGCAAGGCCGAAATGGGGCACGAAATCGTGGCCGACATCGTGCGTGAAAGCGGCATAGCCAAGTTCTACAAGACCGACGTGATGGACCTCGACACCGTAAGACAGAACCGTGAAGCCATCCTTCGCGACTTCGGGCGCGTAGACACGCTGCTCAATGCGGCCGGCGGCAACATGAAAGGAGCCACCATCGGACCCGACCAGAACTTCTTCGACCTCGACCCGGCACAGTTCCAAACCGTGCTCAATCTGAACCTCACAGGCACCGTCATCCCCACACAGGTGTTCCTTGAACCCATGGTCAAGCAGGGCAAGGGCTCGGTCATCAACTTCAGTTCGATGGCTGCTTTCCGCCCCATGACCCGTGTTTGCGGCTATGCCGCCGCCAAGGCCGGCATCTCAAACTTCACGGCTTACATGGCCCACGAGACGGCAAGAAAGTTCGGCGAGGGCATCCGCGTGAATGCCATAGCCCCGGGATTCTTCATCACCGAGCAGAACCGCGCCCTGCTCACCAACCCCGACGGCAGCTACACCCAGCGCGGACAGGACGTGATTCGCCAGACGCCGTTCGGACGCATGGGCAAGCCCGAGGAGCTGTGCGGCACCATCCATTACCTGATGAGCGATGCCTCCGCCTTTGTCACCGGCACGGTGGCCGTGGTAGACGGCGGTTTCAACATCTTCGCCATGTAACGTTTGC
Source organism: Hallella seregens ATCC 51272 (assembly GCF_000518545.1). Classification (GTDB taxonomy): domain Bacteria; phylum Bacteroidota; class Bacteroidia; order Bacteroidales; family Bacteroidaceae; genus Prevotella; species Prevotella seregens. Next base: position 16,522 of record NZ_JADU01000032.1, on the reverse strand, counting down.
GGCCTGCTCCCCGTTGGGAGCAGGCCGCAAGCCTATTCTACCGCAATGTCAATCGTGCGCTCCAGCCGTGCCCGCTTGTCGGCCACGGCGAGCCTCAGCACGCCGGGCGCGGTGCCGGCCTGCACCGTTACGACCAGCTTGCCACTGAAAAGTTTCATCCGGGGCTGCACAAACGACTCCAGCGACGTGGCATCTCCATTGCAGATGCCGCGGAACCGCCCCGTCCCGCTCACGCTCACCTCGATTTCATCGGTTGCCGTAGGCAGCTCGGTGCCGTTCTTGTCGACCAGGCTCACCGTGACATAGGCCAGGTCTTCGCCGTCGGCATGCAGCTGCCGGCGGTCGGTCTCCAGCTTGATGCCACTGGCCCGCCCGGCCGTCTTCACACTCGTCTCGGCCGCCTGGTTGCCCTGTGCGTCGTAGGCCACGACGCGCAGTTCGCCCGGCTCGTACCTCACCTCGTCCCACATCAGCCGGTAACGGCGGGCACACTCACGGGCCACACTGCCCGTGGCCGGCTGCTGATCGTCCACCCGCAGCCCCGCAGCCTTGCGCACGCGACCCTGCGAACGGCCGTTGACAAAGAGCTCAGCCTCGGGATAATCAGTATAAACAAACACCGGCGTGACCTTGCCCTCGCGCCCCGGCCACGTCCAGTGGGGCAGCACATGCAGCGTATGATCCTGCCGGTTCCACACCGAGCGGTAGAGCCAGTAGCGGTCTTTGGGCAGGCCCGCCAAGTCCATAATGCCGAAATAACTGCTGCGCGAGGGCCAGTATTCATCGTAAGGCGTGGGCTCTCCCAGATAGTCATAGCCCGTCCAAACAAACTGTCCGATGTCGTAATCCTTGTCTTCTTCGGCCATGAAATCCTCCTCGGGCAGGTTGCTCCACGAGCACCACTCCGTGTCGTAGCCGGAACATTGGCCGTCGGCATAGGCGCGGGCCACCTGGAAAACCACGGGAAACTTGTACACGCCACGCGAGCTCACGGTCGACGCCGTCTCCGAACCGAGCAGGAAGCGCTGGGGCAACTGTCGCAGATTGCGATCATACTTGTACACCCGGTAGTTGAATCCCGGCACGTCCATCACCTGTGCAAAGCCCGACTTCAGCGCGGCCTCGGCGCGGTCCATGCCTTGGGTGACGGGGCGTGTAGGGTCGAGCCGGTGGCACAAGTCCTGCAAACGGCGGGCAATGTCGCGCCCCTCCTCGCTCCACTGCTCGGGTATCTCGTTGCCGATGGACCACATCACCACCGAGGGATGGTTGCGGTTGGCCAGCACCAGCTGGGCGATGTCGCGGTCGCTCCACGCGTCGAAGAAGCGGGCGTAACCGTTCCGGCACTTGGGATAACGCCACATGTCGAAGCTCTCGGCCATCACCATCATGCCTAGAGAATCGTAGATTTCCATCTGCATTTGCGAGGGCATGTTGTGCGCAGTACGTATGGCATCGGCCCCCATGTCCTTGAGTTGCTTCACCTGGCGCACCAGGGCGGCCCGGTTGACGGCGGCTCCCAGCGGCCCCAGGTCGTGGTGCAGGCACACCCCCTTGAGCTTGCGGCTCACGCCGTTGAGCCTGAATCCGTGCACCGAGTCCACGCTCACCGTGCGCACGCCCGTCTTCATCACGGTCTGGTCCACCAGCCGACCGTCCTCGTACAGGGCCATCTCCACCTTATATATATAGGGCGACTCGGGCGACCACAGATGCGGACGGGGCAGCACAATGTCGGCCGCGGCCCGTCCCTGCCCGTCCACGCCCACATGAGCGGCCCGCTCCACCCAGCCGCCAGGGTGCATCACCGACACCTCCACGGCCAGATTCTGCCGCCCGCCGGCCCCGTCTATCTGCGTCTCCACCTGCAGCGTGGCCTCCTGCGGGCTGGCCGCCACAGTGCGCAGGGCCGTGGCCCAAGGGTCGATGGCCAGCCGGGGCGTCAGCGTAAGCCTCACCGGCCGGTAGAGTCCGGCCCCGGGATACCAGCGGCTACTCTCCTCTACATTCTGCAGATGCACGTCGATGCGGTTGTCGCCCGCGTGCAGCAGCGATGTCACATCCAGGCGGAACGGCGTGTAGCCATAGGCCCAGCCGCCGGCCCGCCGGCCGTTTACATAGACCTCGGGCTCGGCCATGGCCCCGTCGAACTCGAGCAAGGCGCGCCGTCCGGCCAGTTGCGGCAGACTGATGGTGGTGGTATAGTGGCCCCAGCCTATCCAAGGCAGGGCACCCGAACGGCCCGACTTCTCGGTCTTTTCCTTTTCGCCATTCTGCTCGATGGCCACAATCTGCAGGTCCCACTTCTTGTCAAAGGGCCCCTCGATGGCCCAGTCGTGGGGCACCGACACCGGCTTCCAGTTGATGCTGTCGCGCGAAAAGTCCCACGCGCGCAGCTCATACACCTGCCGATGCTGGGCTACGGCCGTGAGCGGCAAGGCCAGAACTGCCGCCAACCAGAGTGAAAATTTCTTCATGATGGTTTTGATTCGTTAGCAATATGCCACAAAGTTAGTGAAAAATAAATGGAAATCAGGGCTCCTCCAAAAAAAAGAGAGCTTTTTCTTGCCGTTTCAAAATTTTATCTTATCTTTGCAATCGTTATCCTGAAAACAATCTTTTTGCCTTGATAAAGGCTAATACCTATTGAAGAAGAGAAGCGGCAGCCTGTGAAGGACGCCGCTTTTTTGTTTGCCCACACCTGGGCGGCGCTCACCCGCGACAAGGTCGCCACATTGCCTCAAAACGGTAGAAAAACTTACTTTTTCACACTTTCTTATTAAAAAACTTTCTTTTTGCTTGTTTTTCAAACAAAAAGCTATACCTTTGCAACCAGTTTTGAGGCTGCCTCCAAGGGCAGAAAGAATGACGATTATACACAATTAATAAACACATCATTATGAAAGCAACCGAAGTTGTAGAGAAATTGCAGCAGCGTTTTCCCAATCAACCTGAGTACATTCAGGCAGTAAGCCAGGTACTCGAAACCATCGAGGAAGAGTACAACAAGCATCCGGAGTTTGACCGCGCCAACCTGATTGAGCGTCTCTGCATCCCCGACCGCGTCATCCAGTTCCGCGTAAACTGGGTGGACGACAAGGGCAACGTGCAGACCAACATGGGTTACCGCGTGCAGCACAACAACGTTATCGGCCCCTACAAGGGCGGTCTGCGCTACCATGCCTCCGTGAATGTGAGCATCTTGAAGTTCCTCGCCTTCGAGCAAACGTTCAAGAACTCGCTCACTACCCTGCCCATGGGCGGTGCCAAGGGCGGCTCCGACTTCTCTCCCCGCGGCAAGTCGAATGCCGAGGTGATGCGCTTCTGCCAGGCTTTCATGAGGGAGTTGTGGCACTATATCGGCCCCGACTGCGACGTGCCGGCCGGCGACATCGGCGTGGGCGGACGCGAAGTGGCCTACATGTTCGGCCAGTACAAGGCCCTGACCCACCAGTTTGTGGGCATCCTCACCGGCAAGGGGCAGGAGTTCGGCGGCTCGCTCATCCGTCCCGAAGCCACCGGTTACGGCAACGTGTACTTCCTGGAGAACATGCTCAAGACCAAGGGCATCGACCTCAAGGGCAAGAAAGTGCTCGTGTCGGGTGCGGGCAACGTGGCCCAGTACACCATCGAGAAGCTGCTCCAGCTGGGTGCCGTGCCCATGACCTGCTCCGACTCGGACGGATATATCTACGATCCCGACGGCATCGACGAGAAGAAACTGGCCTACATCATGGAGCTGAAGAATGTGGAGCGCGGCCGCATCAAGGAGTATGCAGAGGAATATCCCAATGCCAAGTACGTGGCCGGCGCCAAGCCTTGGTTCGAGAAAGCCGACATCGCCACGCCCTGCGCCACGCAGAATGAGATAAACGGCGAGGCTGCGCAAGCCCTTGTCGACAACGGTGTGATAGCCGTGACCGAAGGTGCCAACATGCCTTCTACGCCCGAGGCCGTGAAGATTTTCCAGAACAACAAGATACTCTACTGCCCGGGCAAGGCCAGCAATGCCGGCGGCGTGGCCGTGTCGGGCCTGGAGATGAGCCAGAACTCGGAGCGACTGAAATGGAGCCGCGAGGAGGTGGATGCCAAGCTGCACGACATCATGAACGACATTCACGAGAACTGTGTGAAGTATGGCACTGAGCCCGACGGCTACGTGAACTACGTGAAAGGCGCCAACGTGGCCGGCTTCCTCAAGGTGGCCCGTGCCATGATGGCCCAGGGCATCGTGTAACCCGACCGCCGCAACGACCCTCCGCAACGCCCCCGGCCAGCAAGGACAGGGCGGCCAGCATCACAGAAGCGCACCTCCATGGAGGTGCGCTTTTTTGTTGTTACCCGCGCGAAAGCAGTGTTTCCGCGCTGCGTTCCCGGCGTAACCGTAAGACCGTTGCGGTGTAATCGCAAAGCCGCTACGGCGTAATCGAACCGCGATTTCGGCCTGAACGCGCGGCCGTTCCAGCGTTGCCGTGCGGACCACACGGAGCCGTCGGTCGGCGGCCGCCGTCATTCGGCCCCAAGGACGGGGCCTCCACGCCCATGCCGCAGCCCCAAATGCAGAAAGCCCCAACCCGGCCTGTTGTCGGGTTGGGGCTTTCTGCAGAGCCGCATCATGAGCTGCGGCGGGCAGCAGAAGCAGGGCAAACCTACTTGATGATGCCCTGCTCTACAAAGATTTTCTTCAGAATCTGCACGCCGCGCTCCACATGTTCCTCCGTGTGCGACGCCATCAGGGCAAAGCGCACCAGCGTGTCGGCGGGGGCACAGGCGGGCGGAATCACGGGGTTGATGAACACACCGTCCTCATAAGCCAGCTTGGTCACCTTGAAAGTTTTGTCGATGTCGCGCACGTAGAGCGGGATGATGGGGCTTTCCGTATCGCCAATCTCGAAGCCTTCCTCGCGGAAACGCTTGAGCGCATAGTTGGTCACGTCCCACAAATGCTGGATGCGCTCGGGCTCGTTCTGGATGATGTGCAGGGCCTCAAGGGCGGCAGCCGTGGCGGCCGGCGTGTCGCTGGCCGAGAAAATATAGGTTCGGCTCGTGTGGCGCAGGTAGTTGATGGTGTCCCAGTCGCCGGCAATGAAACCGCCGATGGAGGCCAGGCTCTTGGAGAATGTGCCCATGATGAGGTCCACCTCGTCCTGCAAGCCGAAGTGATGGCACACGCCACGTCCCTGTTCGCCGAAGACGCCGAGGCCGTGTGCCTCGTCAACCATGATGGAACAATTGTACTTATGTTTCAGCTCGACTATCTCGGGCAGCTTGCAGAGGTCGCCCTCCATGGAGAACACACCGTCCACCACGATGAGTTTCACGGCCTCGTGCGGCAACTTCTGGAGCACGCGCTCCAGGTCGGCCATGTCGTTATGCTTGTAGTGCAGCTGGGTGGCGAAGCTCAACCGGCGGCCATCCACGATGGAAGCATGGTCGCGGTCGTCGCAAATCACATAGTCGCCGCGCCCCACCACAGTGGGAATGACGCCCGAATTGACGGTAAAGCCCGTAGAGAAACAGAGGGCCTCGTCCTTGTGCTCAAAGGCGGCCAGCTCCTTTTCGAGCTGCACGTGAATGTCGAGCGTTCCGTTGAGGAACCGGCTTCCGGCACAGCCCGAGCCGTATTTGTCCAAGGCTCGCTTGGCGGCCTCTATGACACGGTCGTCGCCCGTAAGGCCCGTGTAGGCATTGCTACCGAACATGAGCACCTCGTGGCCGCCCATGGTGACCTCCGGTCCCTGCTTGCTGGTGATTTCTCTAAAATAAGGATACACGTCCGCCTCCATGTATTGCTGAGGCACACGATAGTTTTTGTATCTGTCTTGTAACTGTCCCATTTCGATAAATAGGTGTAGAATCTCTACAGTGTGATGTAATTAGGCTGCAAAGGTACGAAAAAGAAGTCATACGGGGAGCAAAAAACGGATAAATCATCAAAATATTAAAAAACAAGCATGCAATGAAGAAGAAATCCTCGGAAAACCCTTATATTTGTGCCAAGAATTGGTTATCGCATGAAAAAGAGCATTCTGTTCATCATCAATCCCATTTCCGGTACTGTGAGTAAAGCACGCATACCCGATGCCATCGAGCGTTTTCTGGATAAGGACAAGTTCGACTACGAGATACAAGAAACCCAGCATGCCGGCCACGCCACGGAGATAGCGCGCGAGGCCGCCGGGCGGGGCACGGATGTTGTAGTGGCCATTGGCGGCGACGGCACGGTAAACGAGGTGGCGCGTGCCATCGTGCACACGCGCACGGCACTGGGTATCATTCCCTGCGGGTCGGGCAACGGGCTGGCCCGCCACCTGCTCATCCCCATGAGCGTGCGCAAGAGCATCGACGTCATCAATGCGTGCGACATACACGAACTGGACTACGGCGTCATCAACGACTACCCTTTCTTCTGCACCTGCGGCATGGGTTTCGACGCCTTTGTGAGCCAGAAATTTGCCGAGTGCGGCAAGCGCGGCCCCATCTCCTACGTGCAGAAAGTGCTGGAAGAGGGCGTACGCTACAAGCCCGAGACCTACGAAATACGCGAGGACGACGACACCATGCGCTACAAGGCATTCCTCATTTCGTGTGCCAATGCCTCGCAATACGGCAACAATGCCTATATTGCCCCACAGGCTTCCATGAGCGACGGCCTGATGGACATCATCATCATGGAGCCATTCGACGTGCTGGAGGCGCCGCAGATTGCCATCGACATGTTTGGCAAGACACTGGACAAGAGCTCCAAAATCAAGACTTTCCGCACCAAGCGCCTGCACATTCGCCGCTCACAGCCGGGCGTGATCCACTACGACGGCGAGCCCGTAATGACGGGTGCAGACATCGACATACACACCGAAGAGAAAGGCATTCGCATCCTGGTGAACCCCAACGGCGACAAAAACATGCGGCGACCCAACATGATTCAGACGGCCGCGGCCGAGCTGTTCAACGAAATCAACGACATCCGCGACGGCATAGCGCGCCACTCGCGCCGTGGCATCGCCCTGACACGACTCATCCAAAAACGCATCGAACGCACGCTGCCAAGCATTTAGCACAGGCCGGCCGCATGCTATCGGATGTAAAAATCTTTGGTCAATTCTTGATACCAGTCGCTCCGCGACCCGTCGGGGTTGAGCAGCGTGTGCACGGCACGCTCCACCGTCTCTCCGTGCAGCCGGCGAAAAGCCACCAGGCATCGGCGCACAGGCTTGCGTTGCGTCGTTCTCAAATCCACCCTGCGGGAGAGGCAAAGACCTGAAAGATAAGCATCAGCAACAAACTGTTCCACCACCTCTGCAGGGACAATGGCACTCAGCTCGCCGTCGGGCGTGAGCCATCGGACGGCAAAGCGGAACAGCACGGCGAAAGGCAGGTTCTCGGCATGACGGGCCATGCGGCGGGCAGCATCCGGATTCTTCTCACCGTTCAAGAAAAATGGAGGGTTGCTCACGATGGCCTCATAGGGGCCCGAGGGCTCGAAATCCTGCAAGGCAACGGGCCGCACCCCCACCCTGCCCGCAAAAGGCGAGGCCGAAATGTTCTCGGCGGCCTGGCGCGCAGCCGCGGCATCAATCTCCACGCCCTCTATGCGGGCCTCGGGGAAGCGTTGGGCCATCATGAGTGAAATGAGTCCCGTACCCGCCCCGACGTCGAGCACGCGCCTCCCACCATGGGCCCACACCCCCAGCAACACGCCGTCGGTGCCCACCTTCATGGCGCAGCGGTCATGAAAAATCGTGAACTGCTTGAATTGAAAACTGTCTGTCATCTGTCCCTTAACGCCGAAAACGCCGTTTTGTTTCATGCCGAACAGGCCTAAAAGGCACTTTTCCAGCCTTTCTTTCTCCCATGCGCCGCCGCAGCTTCATTTTTATTTCGCGAAGCCACGAGAATGTGCGGGAATATTCGTACCTTTGCACACTAATCATGAAGAGTATCAACTCAAGCGAGTTTAATTCGGGGCGGACGCAGCCCCACAGCATCCGGCAATGAGTAAAAAGCAAAATACTTCTATCCAAATGTTCGCCGATTTCGACGGCGACATCTCCGCACTCCTCAACACCGAAGCCCCCGCCGAAGTGCCCATACTTGCCACACGCAACATGGTGCTCTTTCCAGGCGTGCTGGTGCCCATCCTCATCGGCCGCAAGGCCAGCATGAATCTGGCCAAGAAGCTCAGCAAAAACGGCAGCGACAACCTCTGCGCCATCTTCTGTCAGAAGAACTCTGACATCGACGTGCCCTCGGCCAACGACCTGTACGGATATGGCGTGTATGCCCGTCTGGTGCGCATCATCGAGATGCCCGGCCAGGAGAACGTGACCACCATCTTCCAGTCGCTGGGCCGGTGCCGCCTGGAGAAGATTACCGCCACAAGGCCTTTTTATCGCGGCATGGTGAACGCCGCCCCCGACGTACTGCCCGACGAGGCCGACAGGGAGTTCCACACGGTGCTCGACGACCTGCGTGGTTCCACCGAGGAACTCATCAAAAACAGCGAGGAAATTCCCGACGACATGCTGCTGACACTCAAGAATCTCAGCAACGATGTGATGTTTGCCAACTTCGTGTGCACCAACCTGCCTTTCTCGGTGAAAGACAAAATCAAGCTCCTCACCATCGACGACATCAAGGAACGCGTCATCGAACTGCTGAAGATTGAGTACCGGGAGTTGCAGCTGCAACAGCTGAAGAATCAGATTCGACAGAAGACACGCGAGGATCTGGACGAGCAGCAGAAAGAATATTTCCTGCAGCAACAGATGAAAAACATCAAGGAGGAACTCGGCGGCGCCGAGGGATCGCCCGAGAAACAGGAACTGCTGGAAAAGGCCAAGGACATGAAATGGCCGGAAGAGATAGGCAAGGTGTTCAGTAAGGAGCTCGACAAGCTCGACATGTTCAACCCGCAGAGCCCTGAATACAGCGTGCAGCTGAACTATCTGCAACAAATGACAGCCCTGCCCTGGGGAGTCTACACGCAGGACAACCTGGGCCTGAAACGGGCGCAGAAAACCCTTGACCAGGACCACTATGGCATGGAAAAGGTGAAGGAGCGCATCCTGGAATACCTGGCTGTGCTGCAGTTGCGCGGTGACCTGAAGTCGCCCATCATCTGCCTCTACGGCCCCCCGGGCGTGGGCAAGACGTCGCTGGGCAAGAGCATTGCCGCCGCCATGAAGCGCAAATACGTGCGCATGTCGCTGGGCGGGCTCCACGACGAGAGCGAGATACGCGGACACCGCCGCACCTATGTGGGGGCCATGCCGGGCCGCATCATCAAGAGTATCCAGAAGGCCGGGGCCTCCAACCCCGTGTTCATCCTCGACGAGATAGACAAGGTGACGCAGAACACCATCAACGGCGACCCGTCTTCGGCCCTACTCGAAGTGCTCGACCCGGAACAGAACGCTGCTTTCCACGACAACTTCCTCGACGTGGACTACGACCTCTCGAAAGTGCTCTTCATCGCCACGGCCAACGATCTGAACACCATTCCCCGGCCGTTGCTCGACCGCATGGAAATCATCGAGGTGTCGGGCTATATCACCGAGGAGAAGATAGAGATTGCCAAGCGCCACCTGCTGCCCCGCGAACTGAAGAATACAGGCCTCGACACCAACGAGCCGAAGATTAAATTCACGAAGCAGGCCTTGGAAAAGGTCATTGAACAGTACACCCGTGAGAGCGGCGTGCGCCAGCTGGAGAAGCAGCTGAACAAGGCCATGCGCAAGATGGCATTCCGTAAGGCCATGGACGGCACGCTGGAAACCACCAACGTGACGCCCACCGAGATAGAAGACCTGCTAGGCAAACCGCCTTTCTATCGCGACATCTATCAGGGCAACGCCTATGCCGGCGTGGTGACAGGACTGGCCTGGACCAGCGTGGGCGGCGAGATACTCTTCATCGAGACCTCGCTGTCCAAGGGCAAGGCAGGCAAGCTGACGCTCACCGGCAATCTGGGCGACGTGATGAAAGAGAGCGCCGTCATCGCCCTGCAATACGTCAAGGCCCATTGCGACAGCCTGAAAGTGGACTACCGCATCTTTGACAATTGGAACATCCATATCCATGTACCCGAGGGTGCGACGCCCAAGGACGGCCCCTCGGCCGGCATCACCATCGCCACTTCCATCGCCTCGGCCATCACCCAGCGCAAGGTGCGCAAGAACGTTGCCATGACGGGTGAGATTACGCTGCGCGGCAAAGTGCTGCCCGTGGGCGGCATCAAGGAGAAGATTCTGGCCGCCAAACGTGCCGGCATCACCGACATCCTGATGTGCCGTGACAACCGCAAGGACATCGAGGAAATACCCGAGAAGTACCGCAAGGGCGTGGAATTCCACTACGTGGAGAACGTACAGGACGTGTGGGATTTCGCCCTGACCGACGAGGTGGTGAGCAATCCTGTGGACCTGACCGTGCGCGAGGGGCAGGAGTCCCGGCGCGACAGCCAGGCTACGGAGGTGGTTGAGCTGAAAAAGAAATAGGCCATGACATTTGAGTTGCAACACACCGACAAGGGCAGCGACGCCCGCACGGGCCTCATCACCACCGCCCACGGACAAATCAAGACTCCGATTTTCATGCCCGTGGGCACCTGCGGTAGTGTCAAGGGAGTGCACTTCAGCGAGTTGCGCGAGCAGGTCAAGGCACAGATTATCCTGGGCAACACCTATCATCTGTACCTGCGGCCGGGGCTCGAAGTGCTGCGAGCTGCGGGCGGTTTGCACGGGTTCAACGGCTGGGAACGCCCCATTCTGACCGACAGTGGCGGCTTCCAGGTGTTCTCGCTGACCGGTATTCGCAAGCTGCGCGAGGAGGGTTGCGAGTTTCGTTCGCACATCGACGGCTCGAAACACATCTTCACTCCCGAGAACGTGATGGACACCGAGCGCGTGATTGGCGCCGACATCATGATGGCCCTCGACGAATGCCCGCCGGGCCAGAGCGACTACGCGTATGCCAAACGCTCGCTGGCCATGACCCAACGCTGGCTCGACCGCTGTATCCGCCGCTTTGACGAGACGGAGCCTCTCTACGGCTATCAGCAGAGTCTCTTCCCCATCGTGCAAGGCTGCACGTTCAAGGACCTGCGACGCGAAGCCGCCAAATTCGTGGCCGACAAGGGGGCCGAGGGCAACGCCATCGGAGGATTGGCCGTGGGAGAGCCCACGGAAGTGATGTACGAGATGATTGAGGTGGTGAACGAAATCCTGCCCAAGGACAAGCCGCGCTACCTCATGGGCGTGGGCACGCCCCAGAACATTCTCGAGGCCATCGAGCGTGGCGTCGACATGTTCGACTGCGTGATGCCCACCCGCAACGGCCGCAACGCCATGCTCTTCACCTATGAGGGCACGATGAACATGCGCAACAAGAAGTGGGAAATGGACTTCTCGCCCATCGATTCGGACGGTTGCGACACCGACCGCATCTATACCAAGGCCTACCTGCACCACCTGTTCAAGGCCCAGGAACTGCTGGCCATGCAGATTGCCAGCATCCACAACCTGGCTTTCTACCTGCGGCTCGTCGGCGATGCACGCCAGCACATCGAGCAAGGCGACTTCGTACAGTGGAAGACTTCGGTCGTCGACCGGTTGGGACGGAGAATCTAACGGAGGTTCACGACGCTTTAGACATCAGCCATGAAAAGTTACAGCAAACTACGCAGACACATCAAGCGCTACAAGGCAAGACGCTGGCTGAGCCGCCATCCGGCCTGGCTTCATCGGCTGTTTGCATGGACAGACCGGCACACCCGGGGGCTGCAGAGGGTCTGCAAGTGGATGGGACGCAAGCTGAACTTCCTGCGGCGGCTGAACCCGCTGCGGTATATCAAGCGCATAGACAGGTATATCATCAGGAAGTTCATCGGCACCTACTTCTTCTCCATCCTCCTGATTATCTCCATCTCCATCGTCTTCGACGTGAACGAGAACCTGGCCAAGTTCTCAGAGTACCATGCGCCGCTACGGGCCATCGTGTTCGACTATTATGCGAACTTCGTGCCCTACTTCGCCAATCTCTTCAGTGCGCTCTTCGTTTTCATTGCTGTGATTTACTTCACCTCGAAGTTGGCGGGCAACTCCGAAATCATAGCCATGCTGGCTACAGGCATCTCTTTCAGGAGACTGCTGCGGCCCTATATGATTTCGTGCGTGCTCATCGCAGGTATGTCGTACTACCTTTTGGCCTATGTCATCCCCCACGGGACGGTCATCCGGCAGAACTTTGAGTCGATGTACAAGAACAAGAAGAAGAACACTTCGGCCGAGAACGTGCAGTTGCAGGTGGGGCGTGGCGTGATTGCCTACATCCAGCACTACGACAACACCACCAAGAAGGGCTACGGATTCTGTCTGGACCGCTTTGAGAACAAGAAGCTGGTGTCGCACCTCACGGCCATGGAGGTGCAGTACGACACGGTGTCCGACTCGAAGTATCACTGGAAACTGCGCAACTGGAAAGTGCGCCGGCTGCAGGGGCTGCGCGAGCACATCACCAGCGGCATGGAGAAAGACTCGCTCATCCAGATGGAGCCCACCGACCTGGTCTACTCCAAAGGACAGCAGGAAACCTTTACTTCGCCCGAGCTCAAGGACTATATCTCGAAGCAGATAGACCGTGGCTCAAGCAATGTGGTGCAGTATCAGGTGGAGTATCACAAGCGCATCGCCTCCTCGTTTGCCGCGTTCATCCTGACCATCATCGGGGCTTCGCTGTCGTCGCGCAAGCGCAAGGGCGGCATGGGCATGTACCTGGGCATTGGCCTCGCCCTGAGTTTTGCCTACATTATGATGCAGACGGTGTCGGCCACGTTTGCCATCAACGCCGGGTTCCCGCCCATGCTGGCGGCGTGGGTACCCAACATGGTGTTTGCCATCATCGCTTTCATCTGCTACCGGCATGCACCCAATTAACAACAAGAAGAATTTAAAGAACATGAAATTTGAAGAATTAGATTTGAACGATAACGTTCTCGACTCACTCTATGACATGCAGTTCGAGGACTGCACACCCGTTCAGGAGAATTGTATTCCCGAGATTTTGAAAGGCAACGACCTGCTGGGCGTGGCCCAGACCGGTACCGGCAAGACGGCCGCCTACCTGCTGCCCATCCTGTCGAAACTCGACGATGGCGGCTACCCCAAGGATGCCGTGAACTGCGTCATCATGTCGCCCACACGCGAGCTGGCCCAGCAGATAGACCAGGCTATGCAGGGATTCTCCTATTATGTGCCGGGCGTGTCGAGCGTTGCCGTATATGGCGGCAACGACGGCAACCGTTACGACCAGGAACAAAAGAGCATGCGACTGGGGGCCGACGTGATTATTGCCACCCCGGGCCGCCTCATCTCGCACATCAGCATGGGCAACATCGACCTGAGCCGCGTGAGCTTCTTTGTGCTCGACGAGGCCGACCGCATGCTCGACATGGGCTTCTCTGAAGACATCATGAAGATTGCATCCAAGCTCCCCAAGACCTGCCAAACCATCATGTTCTCGGCCACAATGCCCAAGGATATTGAGAAGCTGGCCCAGTCGCTGCTCAAGAATCCCGCCGTGGTGAAGCTGGCCGTGAGCAAGCCCGCCGAGAAAATCAAGCAGAGCGCCTATATCTGTTACGAGACGCAGAAGCTGGAAATCATCAAAGACATCTTCAAGGCCGGCGACCTGAAACGCGTCATTGTCTTCTCGGGCAGCAAGCAAAAGGTGAAGCACATCAACCAGGCCATGCAGCGGCTGCACATCAACTGCGGTGAGATGCACTCCGATCTGGAGCAGGCCGAACGCGACGACATCATGTTCAAATTCAAGAGCGGACAGATCGATGTGCTCGTAGCCACCGACATCGTAGCCCGTGGCATCGACATCGACGACATTGCCATGGTCATCAACTACGACGTGCCCCACGATGCAGAAGACTACGTGCACCGCATCGGTCGCACGGCCCGTGCCGAGCGCGACGGCGTGGCTATCACCATGGTGAACGAAGACGACATGTTCGCGTTCCGCCAAATAGAGAAGTTCCTGGAGAAAGACATTCTGAAGAATCCGCTTCCCGAGGGTTGTGGCGAAGGGCCGGAATACACCACCTCGCGCCGTCCGGGCAAGACCTCGGCCAAGAGCCGCCGCCGCAAGGACCGCGACAACACCGCACACCGCGATGCCAAGCAGCACGACCGTGCGCCCCGCCGCGGTGACCGACAGAAACAAAACAATGACCGTCAGAAACCGAACGACGAGGCACAGAAGCAGGGCGGCACGCAGCAAAAACAAGACAACGCCTCTCCCAAAAGCGGAGAAAGGATTAATAAAGCCGGTCAAGACCTGACCAACGACCAGCGTCAAGGGCAGGATGCTGCACCCAACAAGGAGCAAGGCGCCAACCAGCGAGGCAACCGGAGGCGCAACGGGCAGCGTGGCAGCAACCGCAACGCCGACAACGGCCAGCATGCCGACCGCAATCCCAACGCCGAAAGACCGGCTGTCGACGAGAACCGGCAGAGGCGTCGCAACAACAGCCGCAAGCCGAAAAACCGTCGGCCCAACGCCGAGAACGGCAGTCGCCGCAACGACAAGGCTGCAGCTGCATCAGCGCGCACGGAAAAGAACGACGGCGGCATCAAGTCGTTAATCAAAAAGCCCTTGAAATGGCTCAGGTCATTAGGCAAGAAATAAGCTCGGAAAACAAGAAAATACAAAAGGCATCGGCCGTCTGTAGACGGCCGATGCCTTTTTCGTTAGCAGTTCTATTCCTGGGTATAGACCCACAACACCCCCAGACTCACCAGCGCGGCCAGCACGCACGCCAAGATGTAGAGCATCTTGACAAACTGCTTACGCCGCTGCACAACCCTGAGCTGATACTCCTTAAAGAGGTCGGCCTCATCCTTGTGATGGTGGCGGTGGCGGCGATGATGATGGTGCGCCGCCCGTTCTATATTCTCTGTCATAAGTTGAGAATCGTTTTAATGAATGCTTGATGGATAACTTTTCGTGGTGCAAAGCTACTAAATATTTTGCAGAATCGCGCCGTCTTCACCCTTTTTTTCGGTTTTCCTCCGCCTTTGCACGGTCTGTCTGTACTACGGCTTCGTCTGTCTCACGGCAGTTTTCGATGCGGAGCCGATATTTGTCGGTACAGCTGATACGCATGATGCGACGGGGTGATAGGCCGTCGTCCGCCAAGGCCAATGCGGCATGCCCCATCGTCATGCGCAGGTTGAGCTCCACGCAGGGATGCACCAAGAACCTGCGCCCCTGCCGCACCACCATCATGTCCACTCCGAACCGGCCCTGATAGCATCCGCCGAACGCCTCGCCCAGCACCTCGGCAATGCGTTTCCGCAGTTGCCGAATCAGCTGCACGCTGACATACCGCACCAACTGCTCCTCCTTGCGCTCCTCGGTATCGACCACATTGCCCACATAGGCTCCATTCACCGTATGGAAGAGCGACAGACCGCTGTAGTCCACCCCGCCAAGCCCGTCGCTCACGAACTCCATGCCGAAATCCACCACCTTATTATAATAAGGCTCGGCCATCAGGCAGCCCTGCCGCTCCAGCACATGGGCAAACCAGTTGGCCAAGGAAGCAGGAAGTGCAGACCCATGAACTTGCTCCACCAAGCTCTCGGACACATATCTCACGCCCCGCCCGCTGCTGCTCCATGGCGACTTGAGCACGAGGCCGCAACCCGTGCGGGCAACTTTCCGCATCTCGTCGACCCCGTGCAGCGTCCACGCTTCGCCCACCGTGCCTGGCAGTTCGACAAGCCTGGGCAACAGATGAACGGCCGCCCAGCCGCGATGGCTCATCTGCCTGATTTGCTCCAATGCGGCCGGTGTGGGCAGCCACGAAGTCGAAACGCCGCACTCGCACAGCAGCTGCCGCACCGCCACGTCCCATCCCCAAGGACGAATCTCAATACCCTCGCCTTTCACGGCACGCATGAGCCGTGTCAGTGTGGCCCGGTCAACAAACATAGGCCGTAGCGGCAACCCCAGATGGCGGAAGCTTTCGGCGGCTGCCCCAACGTCGTCCACCAGCACCATATCGCCCGATTCGGCCCACAGCGCGGGCAAAAATCCCAGGTCATGACGCAGCTGCCGGCCGGCATGCGGAGGCGTGAAATGCGCCAGGTTGGCCGCAAGAGCCATGTCGTGTTCAGGGTTGAAGATATGCAATTTGGTCATTATTCACTTGTCTTTTCCAGTCAAAATATCGCTGTATTCGGCAGCCATGAGCAAGTTCACTCTATACTCACCGGCTATATTTTCTGCAAAGTTACGAAAGAAAGCCAGAATTTCGCTTGATTATTCTCACATTCTCTTGCCCATTTCCCAAACATTCACTACCTTTGCAGCGGATTTTAAATATATGTACCCACAACATCCATATACGAGCGAGCGCGAAGAGCGGCAGGGAAAGATGAATTTTCCTGCAAATTTTTCGTCGAATTGTTTGGTAGTTCCAAATAATTTGCTACTCTCTCTCTCTCTC
>NZ_JADU01000031.1 GCF_000518545.1 Hallella seregens ATCC 51272 | reverse complement strand
AGGAGGTGATAGGCAATTATAGGCGGGGATAGGCAATTATAAGAGGTGATAGAAACTTATAGGCGGGGATAGGTGCTACCGAAACCGCAAGGCCAGACTCTTGAAAAGTGGGATTATGACCATTCTGGTATACTATCATTTCGGCACATATCGCAATTTCAAGGAGTATTATTTTGAATTGGGTCAAAGGGGTATAATGTGTCAGGATTTGCTTGACGCAGTTTCCTATAACCGCTTTGTTGAACTCATGCCAAGAGTGTTCTGCAGGCTGATGCTGTTCATGAAGCTCTTTGCCTTCGGACGTTGTTCGGGAATCTCCTATGTTGACAGCACCATGATACCCATATGTCACAATGTACGACGATATTACAACAAGGTCTTTGCCGGCCTTGCCAAGAATGGAAAGGAAAGGGTAAGATGGGATGGTGTCATGGCTTCAAGTTGCACCTGCTCTGCAACGACCTTGGAGAAATCATAACATTTTGTTTTACAGGGGAAAATGTAGATGATGGGGATGAGAGAGTATGGAGTGTCTTCTTCAAGGAACTCTTCGGAAAGGTGTTTGCAGACACAGGGGATACATCAAAAAAGAACTCTTTGAAAGGATCTTTGAATAAGGTATCCATCTGGTGTATGGTCTGAACTCAAACATGAAGAACAAACTCCTACCCATGTGGGACAAGATACTCATGCGTAAGAGATATATTATCGAGTGCATCAACGACCTGCTGAAGATTAAGGCAAATCTCGTCCATTTCCCGGCATCGGTCGATACACAATTTCATCATGAATCTATGTGTAGCACTCTTGCTGCTTATTGTTTCTTTGACAACAAAGATCCTCTTCGAGATTTCTGATCTGCTTTTCAAGGAAAGCGACAGTCTGCTCGATGGACTTCCTGCACATGGAATCAAAGAACGGCGGTACTTCCATGGAGCCCTCGAGGTTCTTTAGGGCAATGAGTTGCTTCTTGATTTGGCGGATGACTGTGCGTTTCTGCTTTAGAGTCAGAATGGCATCGCTGCGTATCACATAAGGCTTTGGCTGCATCCTCTCACCATAGAGGGCAATAAGGCGGGCGTCCAACTTCGTCGGTCTTGACGGTAGAGAGCATCACACGGGCGAAGTTCTTCACCTTGAGGGGATTCTCCAGACTGGTGGTAATACCTGCCTCGGAAAGCAGATAGACAAGCAGAGCACTGTAGTTTCCCGTAGCTTCTATGACTCAGTGATGCTCGTCCTTGGAGATGGTTTGGATGAACTCATTTCATTTTAAGTATTGGGAAAAGGATTACCCAGTTTATCTGTTTCCGTTCGCTCCAAAACCTGAAACTCCATTTTCAGATAAAAGAATGCGAGTGCGTTGGGATTTTGCTCGTTTACATCAATATAGTGTATTTTGTATTCATCAATGGCAAGCCGAACAAGTCTTTGTCCTATGCCTTTCCTGAAATAATCGGGCGACACAAACAACATTTCTACCTTGTTGTCCGAAATGCTCATAAACGCAACAGGGAGCGTATTGTAATTCACAACGAATAAATCAACCAATTTCAGTCCTTTTCGGCAGAAAGGAATAAGGTTTTGAATATCTTGCTCTGTCAAGAAAATATGAGCTGCACGCACGGATTTCTCCCATACATTTATTAGAGAATCGAGAAGTTCGCCTGTTTTTGGGCTATTAATAGGGTAAAAATTTATGGTCACAAACTTTTTAATACTTTCCTTGTCCCATTACATTAGATAAAATATACAGTAAATCATTCCCAGATTAAATGCTGAATGACAGATTATTGCCCCTAAAAGTGAATTGGAATGTTTTTTAAAATTGAAAAACAATATACTTACCAAGAACATACTTAATACCCAAATTATAGTTGGAATAGTGAAAAAGCTCCAGTTATTATTGATAAATACCAAGCCAAAATGTGAAATGTGAGTTATTGCAAACGTAGAACTATCAACTATTGATGCTTTTTTCTCTCCGATTGATTTTGCAAAACTTGAATGAACAATTCCTCTGAAAAACAATTCTTCGCCGATTGGACTAAATGTCATTCCAGTAATTGCCATGATAACAAATAATATTTTTTTGTCACTCTGGCTTATTTCCATCGGAATTTGATAAGACTTTCCGATATACTTGTACCAATTTTCATAAGAGTCCCCGTATAAGACTTGTCCTAAGAAATAAAGAAAAAGGCTCGCAATCAGTCCGCAAACAAAAGCAATTAAAAGCCAATTGTACTTTTGAGGTTTTGTTATTCCTATCTCTTGTCGTCCATGTTTGTTCAAGAACAGGAACGGCACGATTGCAGAAAGCGTCATGATTAGCCCCATAGTGCCATAACTCCCGGAAGCATTGGCATGGAGCACCAACATGAACCGTGGGGTGCAAACCGCAATAACCAAGAAGAGTCCGAACTTCCAGTTAAAGCAGAATGCCCTGTTCCAAAAAGTCCTAAGCTCACTGTCCATTCTGACGATAGCTGATTTGTTCATGGTCGATTGATTATTGTCATTTATCCATTCTGTGCCTGAGGCGGAACTTCGGGGGGCACGCCCCCGGCCGCAAGGCAAGCCACAGTGGTGTTTTTCATAGTGTGTCAAACACCACCGAGATTTTGCACTTCTATTTGGAAAGGGTCCTAATTTTCCGATTATAGATAGGAGTTGATAGGATTTTACAGGAAGTAAGGGCGGGATAGGAACTTATGGGGGATAGGCTGTTATGGCAGCGTGCTAAGTTTACTATAAATTTCTTCTGTTTAGAAAGGGTTTAGAAAGATTTGGTGAGCTTTACATTGAGGACGGGAAAGAGGGGGAGGGCTTTAAGGAAGTTGATTTTCCCCTTGATATTTTTGCGATAATTGGTGACGTCGCGGACAATATCGACTTTCTCCTTGGTGTAGTTGTAGGTCTTGATGCCTGTTTCTTCGTCTTCGGTAATATGCTCAATGGTGCGCTCGGTATAGACGCGAGGTCTGCCGCCCCAGAAAAGAATGCCGGCATCAAAGCCGATTTTCCAGTGATTATCTGCACGTCCCAATTGGGACTCGTAGCCAAAGCCCAAGTAAGGTTTGAAGTTGTTGATGATGGCTTCGGCCTTAATCAGTCCATTGGCGTCCGGCTCAGCGTAGCATGCCTCTCCGGTGGACTTCATGTCGCCTATGCGATATTTCATGCGTCCGTAGCTGATGAGCTTGTTGGCCAGCGATTCATTGTAAACATCGTTGCCGTTGATCGTTACGAAAGGTTGGTTGTTGATGGCCTTGCTATACATATTATTATAGATGCCTACAGCCAGCATCGTGGTCATGTCTTCCTGTGACACCACGGCGTCGGCCAGCTTATTGTTGCCCCAATAGAAGCCGGCAGTGAGATGCCACTGCTTGTTGGCGAAAGGCATGACATCTACCAGAAGACTGAAATTGTAGAACTTGGGCTTGCCTTGCAAGTGGATGGTCTCGTCTACGTTGAACCCCGTAAGCTCTTTCATGCGGGCCTGTAGCCGGTCGAATTTGGTCTCCACGCGATTGCCCTGAGCGTCGTATTTCGACTCGGGCTTGTCGCCCACCTGCACGCCAAACTTCATGTCGTCACTCCAATGAGGCATGAAAGAGAAACCGGCGCGCAGCCGAACCATTTCCGATATGTCGGAGCCCACTTCCAGTCCAAGTCCTGTGGTGCCGGCAGATACGGACACATCGAGATTGCGGAAGGGTTTTATCGGCGACTGTTCTTGGGTTTGTGCAGCCATCGGCAGGGTGCACAACAGGAGGGTGATGCAGGAAAAGCAGACTCTATTCGTCATAAAAGTTTGAACGGTTGAATTTAAAATAGTGTTTTATCGGGTGCAAAAGTAGTGATTGTTTTCCAAATGGGCAAGCGCTTGGACAGGAAAAGCCCCGCCCAATCCCATCGGATCCTATAAAATGGATTCGGGCAGGGAGCCGGCGAGGCGGGGCAATCTGCAGCGTGCGGACTACTCATCGTAGGCATCGTAAGACACATTGTCTTCATCCCATTTGTCCTTAGCCTTGACGGTCTTGTCGGGATAGCCCATGACAACAGTGGCAAGCGGAATCACGTGGTCGGGGAGTTCGAGCACCTTGGCAATGGCCCGACAGCGGTCGGCGACCGGATAATTGCCCGTCCACACGGCTCCCAGTCCCAAAGCATGAGCCGCCAGCAGGATGTTCTCGGTGGCAGCAGCGGCATCCTGAATCCAATAATCCCTGCCCGGCCCCTCGATGGCCTTGTTCATGTCGCCGCACACAACGATGACCAGCGGGGCCTTGGCGGCGAACGCCGCATGGGGATTGGCCCCGGCCAAAGCCTTGAGCTGTTCCTTGTCGGTTACGACCACAAACCGCCATGGCCGCTTGTCCATGGCCGTCGGAGCCGCCATGCCAGCCTTGAGCAGGGTCGTAACTTTCTCGTCCTCCACTGGTTTGTCGAGGTAAGAGCGCACGCTTGCCCGCGTCATGATGTTGTCGATGGCGGCATTTTCTGCCTTTTGGGCGGCCCGTGCAGCCTCTGCCCTTTGCGCTTCCTCACTCTTGGCGTGGTTGGCCAGCACCATTTTTCCACTGACAATAGCCAGTGCCACGGCCAGAATCAGACTCAACCATGTGTTTGCTTTCATATCTTTTATGCGTTAGTTGCGGTTTTCGGCCATTTTGAAGAGGGTGCCGGTGGGGCATACGAAACGGCAGTAGGGGCGCGGCACAAAGGCGGCCAGCACGGCAAACACCACTCCCATGGCCACCACCACCGCGGCGGCCGACCGGAAGATAAAGGCGGTGAACACCTCGTAGTCCATCCACTGCGCGGCCGTGCCCGTGAGCATCAGCACCATGAGCACGGCGAAAAGCAACTGGCGCAGCTGCTCCAGCCGCTTGGCCGTGGCCTGTCCCATCTTCCATTTACGGTGATTGGCCTTGCCCGCAAGGTCCTGAAGGGAGCCGAAAGGGCAGATGTTGGTGCAATAGTAGTTCTTCTTGCCGAAAAGAGGATAGACAAATGCCGTGACGAGCATGACCACAGGGATGAGCGATGTCCACAGATTGATGCCGCTCGACATGTAGTTGACAAAGAGCGACCAGCTCAGGAAAGTGCCGCACCAGAAGCCCAGCACCACCACGTTGAGCGACAGTTGCACGGTGCGGTAGCCCTTGTTCTTGAAAAACAGGGGGATGACAGCCGCCATGAGCACCACCACAAGCCCGGCGATGCTCTTCGCACTGAGGTCGAGTTTGTCGAGCAAAGACGGCTGCACGTCATGGTTCGAGGCAAACTGCAGACCGCGCCGCACGTTGCCGATGATGGCCCGCGAAGAGAATGTAGCCCCGCTCACGGCGTCCACTTTCTGGGCCTCGGCCTCCTCGATGGTCTTACCGTCCCAGCGCGTGAGCAGCGACTTGGCCTTGTCGAAAAAGTCGGGAGTCTCCGTGTTGGCCAGTGCCTTGACGCCCGCCACACGGCCGTCTTTCAGACGGATTTCCAGCGGCACCGGTCCGCCGTAGCCCGCAATGTCCTTGCCGATGGCCGCGGTGTTCACCACGATGGTGCCGTCGTCGATGGTGCGCAACGTCTGCACGGCAGACTGCCGGCCCTCCGTGGTCTGTGCGGTGTCTGCCAGCGCATGGCCCCACACCCGCCCGTCGCGCTGGATGGCGGCCACGGCCATCACCGTCAGGCAGGTGAGAAGGAGCATCATCTGTTCGAGTTTCTTCATAGATGCAAAATTACTCGAAATAGTTTAGAGGGGCCGTGCGCATGCGTCAACTCTAACTTTTCTTATTCGTCATTGGATTTTGTTAACAGGTTTGGGGGCTCGGCAGACGTGCGGCTCTTCGCGTCCGCCGCAGGTTGGCGCGGTTCCTGTCACCGTGCAAGGGCGGCAGGGGCATGCCGGCCCGTTATCACCGGGATGCGTCCGGCCCGTTGCTGCGCTGCGTTTACGCTGTTGTCGCAGTGCGTTTACGCTGTTGTCGCAGTGCGTTTACGCTGTCGTCGCAGTGCGTTTACGCTGTTGTCGGCGTGCGTTCGCGCCGTTGTCGCAGCGTGTCGGATTGGTATAAGGTCTGCATGGGCGTAGGCAAATTTTTATGGTTGCAAGGTCAAGCATCATCCTCAAAAAGTTGTAACTTTGTAGTTTGATATTCCACAGGGGTGATATTATTAAGGTATAAAGATATGTATATAGAAAAAATCAACAGTCCTGCCGACTTGAAAGGCATGGCAGTAGACCAGCTTGGCGTGCTGGCCGAGGAGGTGCGCCAGGGCGTGCTCAACCGTGTGAGTCGGCATGGCGGCCATGTAGGCCCCAACTTGGGCTTCTGCGAGGCCACCGTTGCCCTGCACTACGTGTTCGACGCGCCCGAAGACCGCATTGTCTTCGACGTTTCCCACCAGAGCTATCCCCACAAGATGCTCACCGGTCGAAAGGATGGTTTTCTTGATTCCAGCCGCATGGACCACATTTCAGGCTACTCCTCGCCGCTGGAAAGTCCCGTCTACGACAATTTCGAGATAGGCCACACGTCCACCTCAGTCTCGCTGATGTCGGGCCTGATGAAAGGCCGCGACATTTTGGGCGGCAAGGAAAACGTGATCGCCGTCATTGGCGACGGGTCGCTCTCGGGCGGCGAAGCCTTCGAGGGTCTCAACACCGTGAGCGAGATAGGCACCAATGCCATCATTGTGGTGAACGACAATGAGATGAGCATTGCCGAGAACCACGGCGGCCTCTACCGCAACCTGAAGCTGCTGCGCGACACGCAGGGCAAGGCCGAGAACAACTACTTCAAGGCTTTCGGATTGGATTATGTCTATGTGGAAGAGGGCAACAACGTGCCCCGTCTGATAGAGGCGTTCAGGCAGGTAAAGGGCATCGACCATCCCGTGGTGGTGCACATCCACACCGAGAAAGGGCACGGCTACCAGCCTGCCGTGGACAACAAGGAGGCCTGGCACTGGCACATGCCTTTCCATCTTGAGGACGGGACGCTGCTCGAAGCCATGGACGGCGAGTCGATGCCCATGTTGCTGGGCGACTGGCTCTTCGAGGAGATGAAGCGCGACCCCAAACTGGTGTGCATCGCTGCGGGGGTTCCGGCCGCCATCGGTTTCAACAAAGAGCGGCGCGTTGCGGCCGGCCGGCAGTTTATCGACGTGGGCATTGCCGAGGAAGAGGCCGTGGCCCTGGCTTCGGGCATGGCCAAGCGTGGGGCGCACCCCGTGTTTTCCACCTACGCCACGTTCTTCCAACGTACCTATGACCAGCTCTCACAGGACCTTGCCGTCAATGGAACCCCGGCTGTGTTCAACGTGCTGGGCTCGTCCATCTACGGCATGAACGACTTCACGCACATCTGTTTCTTCGACATTCCCATGATTAGCCACATCCCCAATCTGGTGTATCTGGCTCCTACCACCTGCGAGGAACTCATTGCCATGGAGCGTTGGGCCATTGCCCAGGACAAGCATTCGGTGGCCATCCGCGTGCCAGCTTTCGGGGCTGCACACGCCACAGGGCCCGTGGACGAGAGCTACGATGCCATCGACACCTTCAAGGTGACCCATCGTGGAGGGCGCGTGGCCGTGATTGCCGCCGGCGACTTCTATCAGAAAGGAGAGGCTGTGGTGGCCCGGTTGGCCGGGCAGGGCATAGACGCCACGCTCATCAACCCGCGCTTCCTGTCGGGTGCGGACGAGCCGTTGCTTGAGGAACTCAAGGCCGACCATGAGGTGGTGGCCACTATCGAAGACGGTGTGCTCGACGGCGGTTTCGGCGAGCGCATAGCCCGTTTCTACGGCCCTTCAACCATGAAAGTGCTTTGCTTCGGAGTGAAAAAACAGCTCTACGACCGTTATGACGTGGCCCAACTGTTGGTGGACAACCACCTGACCGAGGAGCAGATCGTGGCCGACATTCAGGCTGCATTGTCATAAGGCCTGACGGGAGCTTGCCCGTGCGGCCGGCTCCCGCAGGACTTTCACCCAAGGCACGTGGCGAGGAACAACAGTTCCCCGCGGCGTGCCTTGAGTCGTTTCAGGGCTTTGCTCACCTGGTGTTCCACGGTTTTCTCCGAGAGGCCCAGCTCGTCGGCAATCTCCCGATACTTCATGCCGTCGCGCTTGCTCATCAGGAAGATTTGCCGGCAGCGTTCGGGCAGACTGTCGATGGCCGTCCAGAGTTCGGCCTCGCGCACCGACCGCTGCTGCGCCTCCTCGTCAGAGATATAGCCGTCGAGGTCTTGCGGGCGCACGTTGGGCGGGGCGGCTTTCTGTCGCCGCAGCTCGTCGATGCACGCATTGCGCACGGCCGTGTAGAGAAAGCTGCGGGTCTGCTCGGGCCTGCGCTGCCACAACTTGACGTAGCAATCCTGCACGATGTCTTCAGCCAGCTCCACGTTGCCGGCCAGATAGTGCATGGCGTAGAGGCAAAGTGGGCGATAAAAAGTTCTGAAGATAGCGTCTATATCCATATTTCGTGGTTTGCAGGTGCAAAATTAAGCATTTTATTTGAATTGGCCAATCCGTTCCTTGCTCTCTGCACATGCGATGGTGGTCAAACAACGGGAAATAAATATCTTCGTAAAAAAATATTAAAATAATTGGAAAATATACTTAACTTTATTATCTTTGCAATAATATAAGTTTTGGTTCAAAACGCGTAGTTATGGCAAAGTACAATATCACGGAAATCAAGGAAAAGGAGGCCACCTATCGTTCTCTGGTCAGCCCGCAGATGATGGATGAGCTTGAGTCCAAAATCAACAACATTATCATCATCCAGAAAAAGTACAGGGACAAGAATTATTCGGCCAAGAAGCTGGCCGAAGACTTGGGCACCAACACCCGATATATCTCGGCTGTGGTGAATGTGCGGTTCCACATGAACTACACTTCCTTTGTCAACTCCCATCGTATTCGCGAGGCCATGACGCTCTTGGTGGACAAGCGCTACCGTGCCTTGACGATGGAGGAGATCTCGGATATGGTGGGATTCTCCAACCGGCAGTCGTTCTACGCCTCGTTTTACAAGATTAACGGCATCACGCCGCGCGACTACAAGATGCAGCAACTGGAGTTCCATCCCAAGATGATGGAGGAGCCCAAGAAGCGCGGGCGCAAGCCGGGCTCGAAGAACAAGCCCAAGACGGCAGAACAAGCATAAGAGATTCCCGGACATGCAAGGGGCATGTCCCTACAACCGCACGCTGTATTCGTGCCTGAAAGGTTGTAGGGTCATGCCCCATAATGTTTCGGGTGCAGGGCCTTGCAGGACTGTACCCAGTGTGTGTCCGCCGGGCGGTAAGGCACCGCCGGGCGGGGTTACTCGAAATAGTAGAGGAATTGCGCCTCGCCCTGCAGCGCCGGCTTGCGCTCGCCGTCTATCTCAATACGGAAGTTGATGTAGGTCTTGCAGATGCCGCGCAGGTTCTCAATCTTTTCGAGCTTGGCCACCAGGCGGATCTTGCTGCCCGAGAGCACGGGTATACCAAAGCGCATTTTGTCCATGCCGTAGTTGACCATCATCTTCAAATTCTTCACCTCGATAATCTCATTCCACAGATGTGGCAGGAGAGAGAGCGTCAGATAGCCGTGGGCAATGGTGCTCTTGTAGGGGCTTTCGCGTCGGGCACGCTCCTGATCCACGTGTATCCACTGGTGGTCGAGGGTGGCGTCGGCAAAGCTGTTGATACGGTCCTGGTCTACGGGCAGCCAGTCGGACACGCCCAGTTGCTGTCCCAAATGGGAAGCAAACTCCTCGTAGGAGCTGATGATGAGTTTCTCCATTTTATCGTTATAGTTGGTTAATCTGTTGCTATAAAGGGTTGATTGTGGTGCAAAATTACGTATTTTGCAGCAGATGGCCAAAGTTTCCGTCGGTTGATTTGCGGGCTTGGACCAGTGCCTTTTCCACCGATCCGCAGGCGAGCAGGAGCCGTCGGGCTGCGTCGTATCCCATGCCGAGCGTGTCGGTCAGCATGCGTGTGCCGCGTTCGATGAGTTTGTCGTTGGCAAGCTGCATGTTCACCATGCGGTTTCCTTGTACGCGTCCCAGCTGTATCATGAGGGTGGTGGAGAGCATGTTGAGCACCATCTTTTGAGCAGTGCCCGATTTCATGCGCGAGGATCCCGTGACAAACTCGGGGCCCACGGCCAGTTCCACGGCCACGTCGGCCGCTCGGGCCAGTGGCGTGTCGGGGTTGCTGGTGATGCATCCGGTGGGAATGCCGTGCTCGCGGCAGCCACTGAGCGCACCCACCACATAGGGCGTGGTGCCCGAGGCAGCGATGCCCACCACGGTGTCTTGCGGTGTGGGGTGATGGGCCGACAGGTCGAGCCATCCTTGGCGGGCGTCGTCTTCGGCATGCTCCACGGCGTGGCGCAGGGCCCGGTCGCCCCCGGCAATGATTCCTACGACCAGCGTTTCAGGCACGCCGAAAGTGGGAGGCAGCTCCGAGGCATCGAGCACACCCAGACGGCCGCTGGTGCCCGCCCCGACGTAGAACAGTCGGCCGCCAGCCCGCATGCGTGGCACGATGGCCGTGGTCAGCCGCTCAATCTGTGGCAGGGCCCGATTCACGGCCATGGCTACAAGCTGGTCTTCGGCATTGATGTGGGCGAGCAGCTCGTGCACGCTCTGCTGTTCCAAGTGGTCGTAACGGGATTCTTGCTCGGTCTGTAGCATGTTGCGGAGCTGCGGGTTATGCCTGGCGGGCGGCGTGATACTCCACTAAACCCTCCATCGGAGCCTGAATTATGCGGCCCAGGTGCATGCCCTCGGCCTCCACCACCTCCTGCAATTGCTGGCGGAAAACGGTGGCAATGGAACCGTTGAAACCGATGGGCAGCTGTTGCCAGCCCGCATACTGCATCACGTTGCGGCGCAGGAAGCGGCGGAGACCCTCGGTCACCAGCTCGTGAATGGTAGGCTCACCGATGTTTTCTGCCAGGAAAGGGGCAAAGCTGGCCAGGAAGCGGTTGGGCAGTTTCTGGCGGTACACGCGGTCGATGATGTCGGCCGCGGTGAGCCGGTACTGCTGTTCAAACCGGTCGATGATGGGCTGGGGCAGCTGTCGTTTTAGGATGTCGCCCACGAGAGTGCGGCCCAGCACGGCCCCGCTGCCCTCGTCGCCGAGGATGAAGCCCAGGGGGGAGACGTTGTGTGTGATGCGTTCTCCGTCGAAGGCGCACGAGTTGCTTCCCGTTCCAAGAATGCAGGCAATGCCCGCCTCGTGGCCGCAAATGCTGCGTGCGGCCGCCAGCATGTCGGATGCTACCTCGCAGCGAACGATGCCCGAAAGGCTGCGGCGCAGAGCCCGCTCCACGATGGGCTGCTTCTCCGTAGTGCATCCGGCTCCGTAGAAGTACACGTCAATGGGCGCGTTGTCCGCCCCCGCCGTCTGCAGGGCAGGTCTCAGAGCGCGGCACATCTCGTCGGCCATCTCTTCTTCGGAGAGCTGGAAAGGGTTCAGTCCCTTGGTGCGCACCTGCTGAATGGGGCGGCCATCGGCCGTCACGCACCAATCGGTCTTGGTCGAACCGCTGTCGGCAATGAGCTGATAATGAGTTCTGGGATGATTCAATTCCATGTTCATGATGTTTAAGATTGTGCTTCGTGTTTGCGCCCATAGGTCGGGTCGATGCCGCGTCGCACCAGAATGGTCATCACCACGGTAGCCAGACAGCAGAGCATGACTATCCAGAAGAACCAGCCATAGCCCACCAGCTCTTGCAGATAGCCGGCGAACATGCCGGGAATCATCATGCTCAGGGCCATGAATGCGGTGCAGATGGCATAGTGGGCGGTGACAAATTCGCCCTCGGCAAAGTACATCATGTAGAGCATGTAAGCCGTAAATCCGAAGCCGTAGCCAAACTGTTCGATGGCCACGCAGACGCTGATCACGACAAGACTGGTGGGTTGGGCCAGGCTGAGGTAGATGAAGGTGGCGCAGGGAAGTGTCATGCAAGCCGCCATGGGCCACAGGGCTTTGCGCAGCCCCCAGCGCGAGGCGGCGATGCCTCCCACGATGCCCCCCACGGTGAGGGCCAGCACACCGATGGTTCCGTAGACAATGCCCACCTCGTCGGTTGCCAGTCCCAGTCCACCCTTGGCGGTGGGGTCGAGCAAGAAAGGATTGACCATCTTGAGCAGAAAAGCCTCGGGTAGCCGGTAGAGCAGCATGAAGACAATGGCCAGCCACACGCCCGGCTTGCTGAAATAGGTGGAAAAGGTGCGGGCAAACTCACAGAATATTTCGCGGGCCGTGGCTGTTGTCCTGTTGCCCGCACGCAGTGTATCGGCCCGGGGCCGCGGCAAGGCGAAGAGGTGATAGACGGTGATGGCGGCAAAGAGCACGGCCGTAATGGCCATGGTGATTTGCCAGGCTTGCGGAATGTTGCCCGTCGACCGCTCAAGTATGCCGGCCACATAGACCAGCACGCCTTGCCCGAAGATGCTGCTCAGTCGGTAGAACGTGCTGCGTATCCCCACGAAGAAGCTCTGTTCCTCCTGGCTGGAAGCCAGCATGTAGAAGCCGTCGGCCGCAATGTCGTGGGTGGCCGAGGCAAAGGCTGTGATGACAAAGAGCACGAGTGTAAAGGTGAACAGGCTCACAGGAGTGCCTTTGGCGGCAATGACGGCCGCCTCGGGGTGGGGGATGCTCAGGGTGAGCAGCACGAAAGCAGCACTGATAAGCAGCTGCATGGCCAGAATCCACCAGCGCTTGGTACGTACGATGTCGACAAAGGGACTCCACAGCGGCTTGATGGTCCACGGCAGATAAAGCAGGCTTGTGAAGAGCGCCATGTCGCCATTGGGCACTCCCATCTTGGTGAACATGGTCACCGATATGTTGTTGACGATGAAATAGGGGATGCCTTCGGCAAAGTAAAGCGTTGGTATCCACCACCAAAGTTTGTGATTCATCCTGGTCTTGTTTTTGGAGGAAAAGGTGGTTCGAGGGGTCAGCTCCTCTGTTTCAACCCCATTCTGGCCTTGAGTTCCCAGGTGCGGATGCGGTCTTTGTAGAGGTTGTTACGGTTCTCCTTGTCGCGGCTCAGGTCGCCATCGGAGTTGTCGTCCCATCGGCGGCAGTTGTACAGCACGTCGTAGATGCGGCCGATGCGGTAGTGACGGCTGATGGCCAGCCCCAGGGCGTAGTCCTCTCCGTAGTTCACATTGGGCAGGTTCACCTGGCGCAGCACTGGCGTGAAGAAAGCGCGCGGCGCGCCCAGCCCGTTGATTCGCAGGGCGTTGTTGCGGCCGTTCTCAAGTGTCCACTCCTTGTGGTCAATCTTGCCGGGGGGCAGTGTGTTGAGGTTGATGTCGGTGAGCATGTACGTGCCAATGACCATGGCACACTGCTGGGCGTAGAAAGCATCGATCATCTTCTGCAGGGTGTCGGGGCCCGAGTACACATCGTCGGAGTCGAGCTGCACAATAAACCGGCCGCACTGCGGGTGATGGGCCGCCATGTTCCAGCTGCCGCCCACGCCAATGTCGTTTCGGTTGGGGATGATATGGATGATACGCGGGTCGTCGTAGGCATCGACGGCCTCGGTGGTACCGTCGGTGGAGTGGCACTCCGGCCCGTTCTCCACCACGAATATGTTGTATTTGAAAGTGGTTTGCTGGCTTAGTGCGCTGTCGATGGCATCGCGGATGGTACGCAGTCTGTTGCGCACGGGTATCATGATGGAGGCCTCCACCTCAAACGTTCCCTCGGTGAGGGCCACGTCTCGGAACGTCGGAGGCAGGTAGGCCCCCACCTCTTTCAGGTATTCCGTACAGGCCGCCTCCATCTCTATCTGCGACTTGCGGTTGCGCGGGTCCACGTAGTCGAAGAGCTTCTCGCCCGTCTTGCGGGTGTCGAGTTCTACTTCAGCGTAAAGGTATTCGTTGATATGTTCAATGCCGTGCTTCTGTGCCAGCTTCAGACGCAAGTCGTAGAGGCCGGCGGCCTGGTAGTCGGCTTTCATGCGGCCGGCGGCCTCCTTGAAGGCTTCGGTGCGGAAGAGCAGCACCGATCCGAAGTCGAAGTCGTTGCGCAGACTGCCCAGCTGATAGTCGATGACCGGAGCTTCCGTGCGCAACCCGTCGGCCGACACGTTGTAATGGTCGGCGTAGAGCATGCCGGCCCCTGTGGCTTCGGCTATCTGCACCATGCGTTCCAAGGCCAGATAGCCTGTGCGGATGAACTGGTGCTTTAAATATAATAAGGTGTAAGGAGTCTTGACCATGCTGGCAATGGCTTGCAAGGTCTCGGTGCTGGTCATGGAAGTCTCCACGATGGTGATGTCGTTGGTGATGTCGAGGGCGTCGAGGGCCTGGACATTACGCTCGGTTTCTTCTTCGTTGCCCACGGGCACGAAGCAGTCTATGAGTTTGTTCATGATGCTTATGAAATGTTGTGATGGTTGCTGAGGCTTGTCAACTGCAAAAGTACACATTTTCGAGCGAATACGGCCAGCCGGCCCTCTGCTTTTTTCCAATATGTGGTTCTTGGGACTTCAGGCGTTGCCGGGGAAGCCGTTTCTAATTTATTCGTTGTATAAATCACAACTTCCAAGATGTAATAATTGTAAAAAGGCTTGGAGTCTACTTCTGAATTGCCTATCTTTGCACCGTTGATTCAAACATATACAAACACATTATGAAGAAGAAATTTATATGCACCGTATGCGGTTACGTCCATGAGGGCGCAGAGGCTCCCGAGGAGTGCCCCGTCTGCCACGCCAAGGCAGACAAGTTCCAAGAGTTTGATGCTGCTGCCCTGAAAGGCACGAAGACCGAGGCTAACCTCCAGGCCGCCTTTGCCGGAGAGAGCCAAGCTCACACCAAGTACCAGTATTATGCCTCCAAGGCCAAGAAAGACGGCTACGAGCAGATAGCCGAACTCTTCACCGAGACCTCGATCAACGAGAAGGAGCACGCCAAACTTTGGTTCAAGTTCCTCCATGAAGGCGACGTCCCCGGCACCATGCAGAACCTGGCAGATGCCGCTGCCGGCGAGAACTATGAGTGGACCGACATGTACGCCGAAATGGCCCGCGTGGCCAAAGAAGAGGGCTTTGCCGGCATCGCGGCCAAGTTCCGCGCGGTGGCTGCCATTGAAAAGCGTCACGAAGAGCGGTATCGCAAGCTGCTGAAGAACATAGAGGACAAGGTGGTGTTCTCGCGCGACGGAGACTGCATCTGGCAGTGCCGCAACTGCGGACACATCGTTGTCGGCAAGGCGGCTCCCGAGGTTTGCCCCGTTTGCAACCATCCGCAGAGCTTCTTCCAGATTGCTGCCGAGAACTACTAAGCCGTTTCCTGCACCGCGGGTGCGAAGAAAAAGCAAGAGCGGCGGAACCCTAAAATAAAGGTTCCGCCGCTTTCAATTGTAGGAAAAGTTGTAACTTTGCACCCGTTTTAGCATTTAAACATTGATTCAAGAATGAAGAAAAGTGTATTCAGGATGCTCTTCACGGCATTCCTCGGCATGGGCCCCGTCGTGGCTCAAGCTCAAATCGATTTGGGCGGCGTGCTCAAAAATGCGGCCGGGCAGGTGTCCGGGGCTGCCCGTAGCAAGTCTTCAGGCAGTGCGAACGGTGGCATGCTCTCCGGCCTCACCTCTATTTTCTCGGCCAGCAAAGTGGCCAAGGCCAAAGATCTTGTAGGCACATGGACCTATCAGGAACCGGCCATCGTGTTCTCGTCATCGTCGGCACTGAAGAATGCCGGCGGCAAGATGGCCGGCGCAGTCATCGAAAAACAACTCCAGAGCAAGCTCTCCGCTATGGGCATCAAGCCGGGCATGTTCACCATGACTTTCAAGAACGACGGCACCTTCACGCAGAGCGGACTGGGCAAGCAGCTGGGCGGCACCTACACGGTGACCGGCAACACGGTGAACCTGGCCTATGGCGGCCAAGTGAAACAGGTGGTCGGCACCACGCAGGTGGAGGGCGGTTCGCTGCTCATCGTGATGAACACCACCAAGCTGCTGGGCTACATGAAGACCATTGGAGCACTCAGCGGCAACGCCACGCTCAAGAGTGCATCCTCCTTGATAGGCAGCATGGACGGCATGCAGTGCGGTCTCCGACTGAAAAAATAGTGCCGGCATGACAAGCAGAACAGAACAACAACAAGCCTTCGAGTCCTCGTTCCAGACGGACTTGAAGGCTTATTTGCTTCGGTTGGGCGAGGTGGACGACATGCTGCCCGATGCGCCCGACATCGAAGGCCAGTGGGCCCGGATAGGCGAGGCCTATCTGCCCGATGCCATGCGCGAGTTCCAGGCCTATCCAACCGTGGCTCTCGGCTGGGTGATGTACGTGGGCATGGCCGTGGCCAAGTACTGGGACGAGGACTGGGAACGTTATGCTAAGGTGGAGAATCTCTATGTTTATCTTCGCAACAAGCAGGACTTCGACCATCTCGACGACTATGTCCGCGAACGCGTGCTGCGGCTCTCCACGCCCGACGCCGGGCGTTTGCAGGATATCGTGGCCGAGTGTGCCTCGCGCACCTACGGCCGTCTGCACCATCTCCAGCTCGTGCCCGCATCGCCCGAAGCCTTCTATGCCTTTGTGGCCGCCCTGCACCAGATGTACCTCATGGGAGCCTACATGCAGCTTCACCGCATGGGCTACCACATGACCCGGCTGGGCTGATCCCCGGCCCGATACTCCGGGACTGCCCTGGGGTGCGTATTTAATCACACCAAATTATGTTTAAAGATTTTCTTCTGGTCGGCACGGGCAGCTTTTTGGGCGGCGGCATGCGCCTCCTGGTCTCCCGGCTACTTGCAGCATGGGTGCCCACACCTTTCCCCTTGGGCACTTTTACCGTCAATGTGCTGGGCTGTCTGCTCATCGGATTCTTCTCGGGACTGCCCGTGGGCAGCGGCCATTTGTCGCCTGCCGCCCGTTTGCTGCTCACCACGGGCTTCTGCGGCGGCTTCACCACTTTCTCCACTTTCATGAGCGAGCACACGGCCCTTGTGAAAGACGGCCAGTATTTCTACCTGGCCTTCTACCTGCTGGGCAGCCTCGCGCTTGGTCTTGTTGCCGTGCTGGCGGGCCACCAGCTGGCCAAGCTGGTTTAGCGCACGCGTGTGGCTTCGTCCCGACTGGCTCCTTGTTGGCCCTGTCGGGACGGAGCTACACCGCCGCGCCACCCGAAGCATTAAAAAGTGGCGGAAATAGCTGAAAACTTGATTCGTGCCGCCTCTTTTTCTTAACCTTTTCTTACCTTTGCGGTGAATTAACAACCCATTACCGATGAACAAGTCCTTTCTTCTCGCCCTCATGCTCTGCTTTGCGCCGGGACTGTGGGCGGCCGACTACAATGTGCGCCAGTTTGGAGCCGTGGGCAACGGCGCCGTTCTCGACTCGCGGGCCATCAATGCCGCCATCGACACGGCCGTGTTCCACGGCGGTGGCCGCGTGGTGCTGCCCGCAGGTACCTACCTCTCCGGCTCCATCCGCCTCAAAAGCAATGTCGAACTGCACCTCGAGCCCGGGGCCGTGCTCCTGGCCACGTCCGACAAGACAGCCTACGACGCGAGCGAGCCATTCGACTTCCCCGAGTATCAGGATGGCGGACACACCTACTTTCACAACAGCTTGATATGGGCCGAGGGCCAGCACAACGTGTCCATCACGGGGCCGGGAATGATAGATGGCCGGGGCCTCACCAAGCACGACACCGAGCGTGCCGGGCAAGTGCAGGGCGGAAGCATCGGCACAGGCGACAAGGCCATTGCCCTGAAGCTCTGCCGCAACATTCTCATCCGCGACGTCACCATCAGCCGCGGCGGCCACTTTGCCATCATCGTCACGGGCTGTGAGCGCGGCCACATCGACAATGTGACCATTGACACCAACCGCGACGGCATAGACATCGACTGCTGCAAATACCTCACCGTGACCAACTGCAAGGTGAACACACCGAGCGACGACGGCATCGTGCTCAAGTCGAGCTACGCCCTGAAGCGGCCCGTCGTCACCGAGCACGTGCTCGTGAACAACTGTCTGGTCACGGGCTACAAGGTGGGCACGTTCCTCGACGGCACTTTCGTGCCCGAGCAGGTGAACTGGGTGTGCGGGCGCATCAAGCTGGGCACGGAGAGCAATGGCGGCTACCGCAACATCACAATAGCCAACTGCACGTTCATGTACTCCTCGGGACTGGCTCTTGAAGAGGTGGACCAGGGGCGCATGGAAAACGTTGTTGTGACGGGCCTTTCGATGAATCACGTGCACCATTACTCCATCTACATCACCACCGGATGCCGCAACCGGGGGCCCAAGGAGGTGACCGCGCGCAGCTATGGCGGCGACATCATGATTAGCAATGTCGTGGCACAAGACTGCGACTCGCTGGCCGGCATCATCGTGACGGGCATGCCCGGCGAGCCGCTGCGCAACATCACGCTGCAGAACATTCGGATACAGTATCGAGGCGGAGGCAATGCCGGTCTGCGTGACAGGGACTA
Organism: Hallella seregens ATCC 51272; assembly: GCF_000518545.1. Lineage (GTDB taxonomy): Bacteria > Bacteroidota > Bacteroidia > Bacteroidales > Bacteroidaceae > Prevotella > Prevotella seregens. The sequence continues at coordinate 11,921 of NZ_JADU01000031.1, read as the reverse complement.
CCGCGAGCAGGGCACCAACTATCCCGAGCCCCGATGGGCCGGGCCCACGCCGGCCTACGGCCTCTTTGCGCGCCACGTGGACGGGCTCAGCGTGCGCAACGTGCACTTCTCGACGCTGCGCCCCGACCATCGGCACATGGTGATTCTGGACGACGTGACGGGCGATGACCTGACCGATGTGACCGGACCCGTGGAACCGGGCGCACAAAAGGTGGTGAGAAGATGACGGGCCAGGCCAGCCTGCAGGCGCACCGCGTGCTGCGCGCGCAGTACCGGCCCATCGTCATGCTCGGCATTCCCATCGTCATCGGCCAGGTGGGCACGGTGGTTTTGAGCTTCGCCGACACCATGATGATAGGCCATCACTCCACGCCCGAGCTGGCCGCCGCCGCCTTTGTGGGCAACATGTTTGCCTTGGGCATCCTGGTGGCGCTGGGCTTCTCTTACGGCATGACGCCCATCGTGGGCAACCATTACGGCCGGGGCGAGACGGCCCATATCGGGGCCGTGGTGAAGAACGGGCTGCTGGCCAACACGCTGCTGGCCGTGCTGCTCGTGGCGGCCTACGCCGTGCTCTACCTCTTTCTCGACCGGCTGGGCCAGCCGCCGGCACTCATTCCCCACATGCGCCCTTACTTCTTGGTCAACCTAGCGTCGCTGCCGTTTGTGTGTTGGTTCAATGTTTTCAAGCAGACGGCCGACGGAACCACCGACACGCGCACGCCCATGTGGATTCTGCTGGGCGGCAACCTGCTCAACATCGTGGGCAACTGGGCGCTCATCTACGGCCATCTGGGGTGCCCGGAGCTGGGGCTGCTCGGTGCCGGCCTGTCCACGCTGCTGGCCCGAATCATGATGACGGCGGCCATCGCGGGCGTGTTTTTCGGCAGCCGCCGCTACCGGCCGCTGCGCCGTGCCTTTGCCCAGAGCCGTTGCAGTAGGCCGGTCTTCGGGCGGTTGCAGCGCATGGGCTGGCCGCTGGGGCTCCAGATGGGCATGGAGACGGGGGCGTGGACGCTCTGCAGCATCATCGTGGGGTGGATAGGAGCATCGTCGCTGGCCGCCCATCAGGTGATGCTTTCGGTGAGCCAACTCTTCTATCAGGTCTACTATGCCATCGGTGCAGCCGTGGCCATCCGCATCAGTCTGTTCCACGGCCAGCGCAATTTCGACCACATTGCGCCCACGGCCTGGGCCGGCTTCCACCTTATTTTATTGGTGGCCGTCCTGGTGTCGGTGCCCGTGTGGCTGCTTCGCCACCAGATGGGATGGCTCTTCACCGACTCGGCCGAGGTGGCCCACATCGTGACCCTGACCATCGTTCCGCTCGTGGTCTACCAGCTGAGCGACGGCCTGCAGTGCACTTTTGCCAATGCCCTGCGCGGGTTGTCGGATGTGAAACCGATGATGCTCGTGGCTTTCGTAGCCTATTTTGTGGTGTCCATTCCGCTGAGCTACCTCTTCGGCATCACCATGCACGGCGGTCTGGTGGGTGTGTGGTCTGCCTTTCCTTTCGGGCTCAGCGTGGCCGGGGGGCTCTATTACCTGTTCTTCAGGCGGCGGCTCCATGCCGTGCGTGGCTCGTAGGAGCCTGCGCGACGAGACTTCCAGGGCCCTGCGATGGCGGTGTAAAGGCGAGGCTGTTACGGTGTAATCATGATGCGATTGCACCGTAACTAATCAACGAAAATGAAGAGAAATCGAAGTTGATGTAAACTAACTGATAATGAGGGAGAAACGGAACGATTTGCATAGAAGTACCTTTTTCTAAAAGGGCAGGAATATGCAGATTTAGGCAGAAGTTCGGTTACCAGAGCGTTACCCGATTTCGTCATAGGTAACGATGGAGTAATGTTCGGTAACTGAATTATTTTCGCTCGTGTGGCTTTTGCTATGGTCGGCAGTTTTCTGCATAAGTGAGGAACGCTTTAATTCGGGTAACTTTGCCCATAAAAATTAAAGCGTATGAAACAAGAGAAAATGAAGGTGTTGCTCTACCTCAAAAAGAGCGGTCTTGACAAGTCGGGCAAGGCTCCGATTATGGGACGTATCACACTTGGAAGGAATGTTGCCCAGTTCAGTTGTAAACTCTCCTGCAATCCAGAGTTGTGGAATCCCCGTGAGAGTAGAGTGGACGGCAAGAGTCGTGAGGCTGTAGAGATAAACGGCAGGTTGGAGAGTTTGCTGTTGTCTGTTCAGTCGACTTATCAAGCCTTACTTTCCAAAGGTTGCCCATTTGACGCAACCGATGTAAAGGAACTGTTTCAAGGCAGCGTACAGACACGATGTATGCTTATCGAACGATTGGACATCCTCATCAGGGAGAAGAAAGAACATATTGGAATTGACATTAAGAGAGAAACAATTTCCAATTACTATACTACCCGTAATAATCTTCGGACATTTATCGAAGACAAGTACAAGGTGGAAGATTTGTCTTTCTCGCAACTTACAGAAAATTTCATTTATGATTTCAGGGACTACTACTTGAACAAATTAGGGTTTCAGGAAAGTAGTTTCTATGCAGTTGCATCCCAAATAAAGACCGTATGCAGGTTGGCATACCGTGAAGGATTGGCTGACACCTTATTATTTGCTAATGTAAAGATAGCAAGAGGTGATAAGAAACTCCCAAAGGCACTTGACAGACGTTCACTTGACAAACTAATGAATACCCACTTCGGAGAGTTGGAGGAAGAAATGGAAACAGCAAGGGATTTGTTTGTTTTTGCCTGTCATACAGGTGCAGCCTATTGTGATTTAATGGGATTAAGTAAGACACATCTTGTCCGTGATGATGAGGAAAATCTTTGGATGAAGTTCAATAGGAAGAAGACAGGTGTACTTTGCCGTATTAAGTTGTTGCCCGAAGCGATTAGGATAATAGAGAAGTATCGAGGCGAAGAAAGGGAAAGACTGCTGCCACAGATGAAGTATGCCACCTATCAGTCGTATCTTAAAGTATTGCGCCTTAGAGAGGGTATAGCCTTTCCCTTTACCACGCATACGGCAAGACACACCTTTGCCACGCTCATTACGCTTGAGCAAGGAGTTCCTATTGAAACGGTGAGCAAGATGCTCGGACATAGCAATGTAAGCATGACCGAGCGTTATGCAAAGGTTACACCCCAAAAACTCTTTGAGGAGTTTGATAGTTTCCTTTCTTTTACCAAAGATATGCAGTTGGCTATCTGACCATTTGCTTTCATTCAACAGCATGTTTAGAAAATTAAAACACGGACAAATCAATCAAGAAAATTATGAGAAGTACATTCAAGACATTATTCTATATTAACAGACAGAAAACAAAGGCAGACGGCAATATCGCCATTCTCTGCCGTATCACTATCGACGGAAAGAACACCGCCATTACCACAGGAGAAGAGTGTAAAGCCTCCGAGTGGAATACCAAGCAAGGTTTGACGACTGACAGAAAGACCAATCAAAGAATCCATGAGTTCAAGGAATTCATAGAGAATACCTATCGGGACATTCTTGTAAAGGATGGAGTGGTAAGTGTGGAACTTATCAAGAATCGCTTACAAGGTATTGTCACCAATCCCACCACGCTCCTTGCCATGAGCAGGATGGAGCTGCAATCCGTCAAAGAGTCAGTAGGCAAGTCAAGGGCAGAGGGTACTTATCTGAACCTGTTCTATTCTGATAGAAATCTCCGTGAATTTGTCGAAAACAAAGGAGTGCAGGACATACCCATCGGAACAATTACAGAGGACTTGTTTGAGGAATACCGCTTCTTCCTCAAAAAGCGTGGACTGAAAGCATCGACTGTCAATACTAATCTCTGCTGGCTGAGCCGACTGATGTTCCGTGCGGTCAGTAAGCGGATTATCCGCTGCAATCCGTTTGAGAATGCCAAGTATGAGAAAACGGAAAAGAAAATACGCTTTCTGCAAAAGAGCGATGTAATGAAACTTATGGCAATGAGGATGAACGACAGGGAAGCAGAGCTGGCAAGACAGATGTTCGTCTTTTCCTGCTTCACAGGATTAGCAATCTCGGATATGGAAAATTTTGAATACAGGCATATCCAGACGGCAGCGGACGGACAGCGGTATATAAGAAAGGAGCGTCAGAAGACCAAGGTTGAGTTCATAGTACCGTTACATCCCATAGCGGAAGCCATCATCAGCTATTGTAGGAACGAGCAGGAAAGAAGCGAGGAACATCTGACGGTGAAAGAAAAGGGCGACCACCTTGTCTTTCACCGTGATTGCAGCCGTAGTGTCATGGATACCAAGCTGAGCATCGTAGGAAAGGCTTGCGGTATCCGTCAAAGACTTTCCTACCACGTTGGAAGGCATACATTTGGCACGATGAGTCTGAGCGCAGGAATACCCATTGAGAGCATAGCCAAAATGATGGGACACGCCTCAATATCCAGCACACAGATATATGCACAGGTAACGGACAAGAAGATTTCGGCGGATATGGACAGACTTATCGCCAAGTACAGGGCGAAGGACAAAAATATCACAAATGCAGATGTGGAAGCAGCAACAAACACAAAAACACTTCCGTTTGTTGTCAGTTCAAATGGCAGAAAGGAGGAAACGGCATGAAGGCAAGCAATAACTGCCAAAGAAAAACAGACGTAACCAATCATCGCAGTTATTTTGATTGGGACTGCAATATGCAGGTCATCCACAAAGGAAACGGAGACATTGCCATGACGGAGAGTGAACTCGTGAAGTTCTTCGGTGTAACTTGGATGAAAGTCAATTACAGACTGCAAACGTTGATGAAGTCTCCCAACCTGTATCCTGATGAAAGGCAGGCAGGCGAGGAAAATATTTATGCAAACGAACAACTAAGAGGTTATGCACCGCTCTATCCGTTTCCAATCATCATCGCGCTGTCCTTTCAATTGGACAGCACAGAAGCGTATTTATTCAGAAAACATGTCTGTCAGAGTAGAAGAAACATGCCCGTCGTGCGACGGTACTGGCAAGATCAAGTCCAGCATCCTGTTCACCGATTTGTTAGAGGGAAAGATCGACCGACTGGTCAATAAGATTGGCGTCAAGAAATTCTATCTCCATGTACATCCGTATGTTGCCGCCTTCATCAACCAAGGCGTGGTAAGCCTCAAGAACAAGTGGCAAATCAAATACGGGTTTGGAGTACGCATCGTCCCGTCTCAGAAACTGGCTTTCCTTCAGTATGAGTTCTACGATTCCAAGCGGGAATTCATAGACATGAAGGAAGAAATAGAGACTAAATGATGTCTGCGCGCCCAGTGCGCGCAGACAACCAAGTCCCCATGGACGAACTGGCGGAGCCCGGATTATTATCCGCGTGTTCCGCCAGTTCGTCTATCTACGGGAAATCAAATACTTGCTAACGAGCCTTCCGGTCTATTACCTTCCGGACAGAGCCGTCGCTCATCTTCACAATGCTCACGCCGGAATGCGCCTTGGAGTGCAAGGGCAATTGGCAACCGCCAAGGTCATAACGCCTGACAGGCACGGCACTTGGCATGAAAGGCTGATTACCCATACCGAGAGTAGCCTCTACTTTCACCGTATAGGCACAACCGTAATTATTCTTGTAAGCCAGAAAGACTTCGGCCATCTCGCTACTGGGGACGAATACGACATAGTCTGCTTCGGGATTAAGTGCGTTGCTGCCAAGGCTTATCTTGCTACAAGCTATATAAAGTGCATCCAAACTATTACACCCACTGAAGCAACCCTCAGGTATAACGGGGGTTCCTGAATAGTTAGAATCATAGCTCAGCGTGGCAATCTTCAAGTCTTCGTAGCTTGAAAACTGGTTCGGCAACAAGCCCACATTGCTGACTGTGAGCTGCTTGGTGTTCTCATTTGCCTCAAGATCCTCTCCTGCAAGAGGAGATGCCAGCCGGCGGAAGGCGGGCTCCCAGTAGTTGATATCTGACAGCATGGCTGTTACAAATGCTGCCGGTTGCCCTTGTACGACTGGCGAAATGTCGAGCATGAAGCCATTCTCCGGATTTCCGTTCCGCGGCCTCATCACATATTTTACATTGGCATCCGTCTCTGTTCCACTAAAGGTATAGTCCGTCGAGAAGTGCGAGGCGTCAAGGATGATGTTGCTTGTGCCGGACGACGGATCGCCCTTGGTAAATATAAAGCCCAGACGGTCATTGCCTGCGCCGAAGCCATAATAATGGTCTTCTGCGTCTATCAGCTGATACATAAAGTACAGGCCGTAGGTCTTTCCGTCCTCGAGACTGCCCAGAACATCCTCACCAATCTCCTCTCCCTTGAATTTCTTGTCGAGCATACCACTAACATTGTAGGCAGAAGTATATTCTATGCCGTCTCCATACACTCCCCAGCCCAGTTCCTGAGAGCCCGGTACGATGACAACCTTCTGGATAGATGCCGAGGTTATCTGCATGTTGCTATTGGGCTTCTGGCGAAGGCGGAGCATCCAACTATGGATACTAAGCGAGTTCACCATACCCAAGTTCTGTGTTCCGGAATGGATAGAGCCATCGCCGTTGAACGAAAGCGTCTTCTCTACGCCGTTTGCCAACACGGTAAAGGCAGCGGTAGAGTCGGCAAACCATGTGAACGGCTGTTCGTCTCCCTCTTCCTCCACATCGTCATAGCGAAACTTGATTATGTAATTCTTGCTGTCGTTGCTCCAGTAGAAATAGCTTCCGTCGGCACTCTTCCCACGAAAGAATATCTCTATCTTATAGGTTATTCCTTTCTGCAGCCCGCTGAGCACATCGAGAGGCACAGAGCTCTTCCATATCCCGTTTCCCAAATTCGCCGCCCAGGTGCCTTTCCAGTCATAGACAGGCTCTCCCGAAGCATCATAGATTGTGGTGAACATCGCCACCTCCACGGCCTCTCCGATTACCGCTGCCGTAAAACTGTTAACGGTAAACACGGTATCGTTGCTTGACGAGAGATCGCCCATCTCCTCGGTAAAGCCTGATGCGGGGAGATCCCTGCTGGTGGTCTCATGCCCTCCATCGCCCGTAAGCGTTATGTCTACGCTTACACCGGTAAATACTGCGGCCTGCATCGTCAACGAGACCATGCCTGCCATTAACAGTAGCATTGTTCTTTGTAGACTTTTTTTCATAATAGCTAAATATTAGGTTTGTTAATATCATGTCAGGTTGATAACTTCAAGAAATATCACCATGTTCAGTACGAAAAGCATCTCACTCCTTCCATTCTGCTGCTAATTTAGCATTTTATTTTATCATTACCAAGATTTCCCTTGCTTTTTTTACGATTTTACAAAACTTTTTTACGAATTGCACTTCATGACATCAACTGCCGCCGCCAAATACAGAGAGCCTATGGATATACAGGTGAAAGGAGAACTCAGAATATCCCAAGTAAAAACTGCCTGTGGCAGACAGCAGGACTACCCACAACGAGTAATGCGATTACTCGTAATGAGTAATCGCATTACAAACAGGAGGTAACGGCCTCGCCTTTACGGCGTAATGAAAATGCGACGACGGCCTTATGGCTGCGGGGCGGCCGCGTGCGCCCCGCACAGTTCCCAGAAAGCCACGGCGGCTGCGGCCGCCACATTGAGAGAGTCCACTTGGTGGGCCATGGGGATGCGCACCACATAGTCGGTGGCCGAAATGGTGTCGTGGGGCAGCCCGTCGCCCTCGGTGCCCATCACAATGGCCAGCCGCGGCTCGGCCTTGAGGCGGGCGTCGTCGAGCGCGATGGAGTGGGGCGTGAGGGCCATGGCCACCGTCTTGAAGCCCAACCGGCCGAGGCTACTCACCGGCCCGTCCAGCCAGGCCCAGGGCAGGAGGAACACCGACCCCATCGACACCCTGACGGCGCGCCGGTTGAAGGGGTCGCAGGAGTCGCGCGTGAGCAGCACGCCGTCAATGCCCAGCGCGGCCGCCGAGCGGAAGATGGCCCCGATGTTGGTGGTATCGACCACACCGTCGATCACCACCACGCGCTTCCCGCCCCGGCACACCTCGGCCGCCTCGCGCTCCTGCGGCCGCCGCATGGCACAGAGCACGCCGCGCGTGAGGGTGTAGCCCGTGAGCCGGGCCAGCAGTTCGCGGCTGCCCGTATAGACCGGCAGGCCGGGGCAGCGGGCCAGCAGGTCGGCTGCGTCGCCCGCAATGTGGCGTTCCTCGCAGAGCAGGGCCACGGGCTCGTGCCCGGTGCCGAGGGCCACACGAATCACCTTGGGGCTCTCCACGATGATGAGACCCCGGTCGGGTTGCAGCCGGTTGCGCAGCTGATGGTCGGTGAGTTTGCTGAACGGCTGCACGCCGGGATGGTCTAATGAGTCGATGTGAATGATGGGCATGGTCGTGTCTGGCGGGTGACATATCCCCGCATCGGCTGCAAAGTTAGTTAAAATATACGGCCATTCTCAGATTTTTTGCCTAAATTTGCCGGGAAACGAGGCATGCCGTGGGTTTCCCGATACCGTGCGCATGCTTGAATTTACAGCATTTTGACAGATGAAACACAACGGAATGGCTGGCCTGTTGGCGGGCTTGCTGCTGATGCCGGCGGCCCAGGCGGCAGCGCAGAGGCGGGTGCTGGTCTACGACCGGATGCAGAACGTGCCGGTGGCCTACGCCAATGTGTACAAGGCAGAGGGTGGAACGTTCAGGGGCACCACGAGCGACGGCAACGGCGTGGCTGTGATAGACTTCGACTTTCACAGGCTCAGGGTGAGCCATGTAGGTTACCAGTCTTGTGCATTCACCGTCTTGCCCGACACCATCTTCCTGACATCCAAGGAGAACCAGCTGGCCGAGGTGGTGGTCAGGGACGAGGAACCGCAGTGGATTCGCCCTTGGCTGCAAAGGCTGGTCGGCGAGAAGCGGCGGCGGTACAGGGCCGCCGCGGCCTGTTACGACTACGACTATACCACCCGCAGCACGAGCGACCGCAGTGGATATTGGTTTGAGAACAAGGGGAAAATGCGGGTTCCGTCTTTTCGGGAGAAGCAGCTCTTTCGGATTAAACCCGGGCGGGGCTACATCCATTTCAAGGACGTGACAGCGGGCTGCGACTTTTCCAATCTGAAACGGATGGTCTATCACGACTTTGTGGACGAGTTGGACGCGAGGTTCATCAGGCAGCACGTCTTCCGGGTGAACGACGCATTCCGGTCGGGAAACAGGAACATCGTACAGCTTTATTTCAAATCCGCCAAATACGGCCGGGAGGACAGGGGCTACCTCACGGTGGACACGGCGATGCGTGCCGTGCTGGCCGTAAGTCGGGAAACGGGACTTCGGTACAACGTGGACAACCACACGAACCGCTTTACCCGCGGTGCCGTGGGCATGCTGACAGGCTGGAGGTACTCGGAGTGGCTGGTCAGCTCGGAGACGCGCTACCATGTGGACAGCGTGTCGTGCTATCCGTCGGTGTGCCGTTACAAGGCCTACCTCCTTGCCGAATCCGCCAAGGGCAGGTTTGCCGGCCGCAGGTTTGAATCGTATGAGGCGGAGCTGACGCTCAGCCCGGCCGTCGATGCTGACGGGCCGGCCTATATCGACCTGCCCGAACCGTGGTACATGAAGCTGATTCTCGGCAAGAAAGAACGCCTCGCCGAAGAGCGTCTGCAGTCCATTCCCAAGGAACACGTGGTTTATTAGTCTTTTGAGAATGAAAGGGAAAAGATGCTGCATGGGCAATTCTTTGCGGCCCCGGCGGTCGTTTCTGATAAAAATTCGTACTTTTGTGGCTGTTTAAATGAACCCTACACGGTGCAAAACAAGAATGATGACAGATTTTAAATCCATTTTCGAGAGCCGCTACACGTGGCTGGAAGGCTTTATGCGCAACGTGAGACGCTACTCCTCCAAGCCCGCCATGATATGTCCCGAGACCGAAACGGCGTGGACTTACCGAGCGCTGAACGAGTCGTGCAACCGCCTGACCAACCGCCTGGCGGCCGACGGATTCGGCAAAGGCGACGTGCTGATGGTGCAGTTGCTCAACTGCCCCGAGTTTGTCTTTGCCTATCTGGCCGCCCACAAGGCCCACGGCGTGTGCTGCCCGGTGAGCTATAGGCTGAGCCCCGGCGAGCTCGCCCACCATATTGGCGACTCGCAGCCCATGGTGCTGATCTTCGACATGGACCACAAGGCGTATATTCTGGAGGCGTTGACCCTTTCCGGATTTCGGCCCAAGCGGCTCGTTGTGACCGATGGAGAGAGCGACGGCGAGGTGCTGTCGTATGCCGACTACGTGGCCGGGGCCTCCGACGGCGAGCCCGCTCCTGTCTGCAACTACAGCATCTACGACGAAACCACGCGCCTCTACACCTCGGGCACAACGGGCCAGCCCAAGGGCGTGGCCATGACGAGCATCAACGAAGTGCTGTCGGCCCACGACGTGATGATACATTTTCCCATGAGCTACAAGGACGTGACGATGAACACCACGCCGTGGTTTCACCGTGGCGGACTGCATTGCGCCGGCCCGTGCCCCACGCTCTACGCCGGCGGCACGATGATTATCATGAGGAAGTTTGATGCTGTGAAGACGCTGAAGTACATCGCACAGTACAAGATTACGTTCGTCGTGGGGGTGCCCACCGTGCTGGAAGAACTGGCCGACGCACAGGAACGCCTGGGCTACGACCTGAGCACGCTCAAGGGAATCGTGACCATGGGCAGCCCGCTGGAGCGGTCGGCCTGCATCCGTTTCCAGCAAGTGCTCACGCTGAACATCTTCAACGGCTACGGCACCACGGAGACTTTCTGGAACACTTTTCTGCGACCTTTCGACCTTCCCGACAATGCCGGCACGGCCGGGGCCTCGTGTGTGGACGACGATGTGCGTGTGGTCAAGGTGTACGAAGACCATAGGGCCGAGCCCGACGACCTGGCAAGCACCGACGGCCAGGAGGTGGGCGAGGTGATTATCTGCTCGCCGGCCAAGTCGCCCTACGCCTACGTGAACAACGAGGAGGAGACGGACCGGAAGTATTACAAGGACTTTATTTATACCAACGACCTGGCCACCTGGGACGAGCACCAGTTCATCACCATCGTGGGGCGCAAGGACGACATGATTATTTCGTCGGGCGAGAACATTTATCCTGCAGAGATCGAGGCCGTGCTCAACACTCATGCCAAGGTGAAGGACTGCATCGTCACCTCCGTGCCCGACAAGATGCGCGGTCAGATGGTCACGGCTTACGTGGTACGCAGCGACGATTCGCTCACGCCCGAGGAGCTTGACGACTATTGCAAGGCCAGCCCCGACATGGCCAACTTCAAGCGTCCGCGCTTCTACTGTTTCGTGTCTCAGATACTGTTCAGTGCCACGGGCAAGAAGCTGCACGTGAAAATCAAGGAAGCCGCCGAGGAGGACCTGAAGAATGGTCTGCTCTATCGCGTTTAGTGCATGGGGCGGACGAGCGCACACCCACCGCGCAGCATCTGTGAAATCCGTGCAATCTGTGAGAAAAAAAGCCACGCATGGAATCTGCGAGAAAATAGCATGCACGCGTGGAATCCGCGTGCCCCTTTCACTGCGCAGCTATATGTCCTTTATGTTGTTCTGCCTAAAACTCCACTGTGCAGCCATATTGTCCATTCTGTTGTTCTGTCTAAAAGAATCGCGGGCCGTGTCTCACGACACAGCCCGCGCAAAAAGAGATATTATAAAAACATGATATAGGGGTGTATTGTAGTTACCTTGTCTGCGTAAAGGGATGGCCGGCACCCCGTGCGTGTCCGTTCATACAACCGTTATTGGATGGGGTTGGCAAAGACAACTGGGAACAACAGATAACAACAACATGACCGTGGCGCAGCGTTGTTTATGGTTGTTTGCCGTTGTCTTTTGAATCCAATGCACTTCACCCCTCTACTTTCTCGTACACAAATAGGGAGCCGTTCTTGTTCTGCCCCACCCAGATGGTCTTGGGCTGGCCGTCGG
>NZ_JADU01000030.1 GCF_000518545.1 Hallella seregens ATCC 51272 | reverse complement strand
AGACAGGCATGAACGGAAATCCATCATCATAACCTCACAGTACCCTGCGTCCAACTGGTATGACATGGTGGGGGACCCGACAATAGCAGATGCCATTCTTGACCGTATCATTCATACGGCGCATACCATAGAATTATATGGCGAAAGCATGCGTAAGTTAAGGGCTAAGAAAAGCCAGAGTATCTAAAAGGGTAAAATAAAATTGACCCCTGCACCAGAACTTTACAAGGGTCAATCATGTTGTGGCCAACAGGAGCAAATTCTACTTGGCCAAAAGGGTCAAAGTAGAGTGGCTTTTTCAGGAGCGTTGCATATGAATGTCGGAAGCAATGGAAGGTTATATGCTTCTTGATGCCAGCAGCCTCTATCCATTTCTTCAATGGCTTCGAAATCCAAGCAGCGTTCTGCAACCCTGCAAATACAAGAAGCTCTTCGTCTTCGGGACGAGTACCACACATGGCATACGCCTGCTCGGAAATGGGAAGATATGCACCCACCTTTGTCTTTATCTGTGAAATATCGATGCGCCAACTGCCGTTGCTTGTCTGTGATATTTGCTTCCATTTCAAGTTCTTGATGTCTATATGGCGCAAGCCTGTCAGAATAGAGAAGAATGATGCACGTCTAAGTACATCACTCTCGCAAGGGGTATCAGCCAATCGCTTCACTTCGTCAAGAGTGAGCGATGCTCGCAACTTGTCTTCCGATGGAATGCCTTTCACCTTGGCACTCACATCCACCGTAAGATATTCGTCAATGAAAGCTTGCTTCACTCCTGCCTTGACGATAGCGAAATAGGTAGAGGCAGTATTGCGTGACACCGTCCCTTTCTTGTTTCCTCCCAAAGGAGCGCGAAGCAGAAACATCTTGATGTCTTCCAACAGTTTCACCGTTACGCTCTTGAAGGGTATTGGTTTACCTTCTGAATATATCTTCAACAATTCACCCACCCGATTCCAATTCACGATGATGGTATTGGAACTATTGGGATGGCGTTTGTCTATGATGTCAATGAAATATTTGATGAAGTCTTGCGCACTACGTTCATTCTGTTCTATGATTTCTTCCTCACGGTCGGAATACAGGGCGGCATTGTCATATTCATGCTGCCGGAGTTTGCGCACGTTGTCCGCATATATGCAAGCCTCTTGGTCTATGCGCGACTTGCATTGGATAATGCCATTTACGTCACGCTTCGGCTTGTAGTTGAACGAGCCGTCAGGCAGCACACGGGCAATGGACGACATATCCCATTGTGGTGTGGAGATGGTTCGGTTTACAGACTCAACCAAACGGCTTGGCTTGTTGTCTCCTTTCTTATACACAGGATACGACTCGATGAAAAGATACCACTCGTTGTCATGGTGAACGGACTTGCGCAACTTCACGGTCACCTTGGTGTTCGATAATGCTTTCTTCATATTCGGTTTATTCTACTTCTGATTTATACAAATTGTCTATTTCTTCTTTCGGTACATACACATAATTGCCTATCTGCCGTGACGGAATGGAATATTTGCGGATATGCGCCCATACTGAGCTATCGTTGATGTGGTAGAGGTTGCATATCTCACCAATGGTATAACAGTCCTCAGGTTCCATACTGTATCTTCTGGGCACAGGTTTCTCTCTTTCTGCAAGACTTTCTTTTCTGGTGAGGAACATGGTTTCCAAGGCTGAGCGTTTGATTCGGGTGAGTCGCTTACCGACGTTGATGGCAGGAACTGTACCGTTCTTTATCAGCCGATAGAGTGTAGTACGTTCCACTCCGAACATAGCAACCGCTTCCTTCACCGACACATATTCCCTAATGTCAGGAATGCGTTGCTCCAAACGATCCAGTTTCTCGTTCTTCTCCTTTGCGTCCTTCTTTCGTTTCCAAGCCACCTTGCTGCACTTAGGCGAACAATACTGGCTGTCAAGAGTCTTGGCAAGGAACACTTCACCACAGACCTTACACTTGCGTTTGATTTCAAATCCTATTGCTGGCATGTTTTCTACTTTTAAGTATGCATTAGTATGTTTTGGTAGGAACAAGTTCCACATTATCTACTTTTTTGTTGTGTTGCAAATGTGCTGCAAATAAGCGATAAACAAGCGCATAACAAAGGCATAAGAAACAAGAACCCCATAAACGCAAAAAGCGTGCAACTCATTGAGCTGCACGCTTTTGCTTATTGTTTATTATGTGTTTACCTTTCGGCATTACTTAACTTCATCTGAAAGAAAACCATTATCTTTGCAATGTTATTTAGAGGAGGCAAGATGTTCTTGAAACACACAAAATCCTCTTCTTTTCATTCTGCCTTGTCTCTTAAAAAATGTAGAACGGCATGAGCTCTTTGAAAGCAGTTAAGGATGCAATTTTCCCCACATTAGTGTCATGGGTTCTGACCCCTTTTGTGACCCCGTCTTTTTGCGCTACAAGTGCGCTACACGCATTTTACACCAAATACTCTCTATATGATGTAAATCATTGGTTTATAGGGATTTTGAAAAACGCAGAAGGCCGACCCCCAAACGGATCACTTTAGGCCCATGCGGATCACAAAACGGCAAAAAGGGGGATTCTTTCGAGAATCCCCTTTTTGATGTTCATACACAGGCACTTGCCAAATGCGCTGCGCAATTCTATCGTTGCCAGCCTTTCAATCCCCGATTTTCCGACTTTCCAATCCCATCTGCATCTTGTCCACCAACAGCTCCATGAGGTGTTTCCGAAGGTCCTGGTCGGCGGGCACATTCAGTTTCCTGCGTACATGGGTGCGCACCACATCAATGTTTTTCTCAGTCTTGTCGAGCAACTGGCAGATCTCGCCCCGCTTCTTGCCTTGCAGGACGAGGTTGCATACGTCCGCCTCCGATTTTGTAAGCATGGGCAAGAGCCGTGCGAGGTCACAGTCGTCCATGAGGTGGCTTTGCAGGTAGAGGCGCACGGCATGGATGATATTGCGTTGCGACTTCGGCTTGAGCATGGCAAACAGGCGGTCGGCGTCCTCCTGGGTAGGGTGGTCGTTGCTGCTCATCCGCAGATAGGCCTCTATCTCCCGCTCGTTGAGCCTGACGGCGTGCATCAGCACCGATTCGCGATGGTGCAGGTCGGTATTCTCCGTCTGCACGTGGCGCACGTTGCGGCGCAGCAGTTCACCCAGCACACAGAGAAAGAACTCCACGCCAAGAAAAAATCCAAAGAGTTTCCGTAGGGCCGGTTCTTCCAGATAGCCGGCGACACTTCCGAACGCAATCAGACTGATGGTGGCGACGATGAACGGCGTGTATTTCACGAAACACATCACGAGGAACACCACCGCCAGCAGCGATGTGATCTGGTTGAGAAGAATGAGTTGGATGTACTGGTCGGGGCGTATATGCGCAAAATATATAAGACGGCATACGATGGTAGCCTGGGCCACGAGGGCGACGAGTGAGAATGCGACAGGAATGGACAGACGATGGGAGAACCAAAGCGAGAGTGCCGTGAGGCAGATTGCCAGATGGATGGTGCTCATCGCCATCGGCAATGCTTCCTGCGACCCGCCCAGGCCCATGAGCTGCATGGAAACCACGATGGTGACGATTGCGGAGTGCAACAGATATACGATAATCTGATGGCGGTCGATGGCGGTTTTTGCTCTCGACTGCATGAAAGACTTAGCCTTTTCCTGAAGATTCTGTAGGGCCATGATGCTTGTTTTTGCTTGTAGTATTACGGCTGCAAAGTTACGGCTTAATTTTCAAAAGACAAGTTGTTTTTTATGGGATTTTAAGGGTGTTTTATGGTTTTTAGGGGGAGAAAAATTCAGAAAAATGCGTTTTTTATAACCAAAATTTAAACAACGTTTCTTTGTTTTATATAAATTTGCTTCGCCTTTCAACGTCGAAAGCCCAGAATCTTCATGTCGGTTCGGTGAAACCGTGAACCACTGACGGACGGGAACCGACCAATGTGAAAAGACGACAACCACGCCCACAGAGAAGAGCGATTCATGTGGGCAAACCCATACGACAAGTAACAAATAACTAATAATTTAAATTTTAAAATGACAACCATGAGTATGAAATTACGAAGATGGAGGTGGCACCTGACGTTGACGGTGCTGCTGGCCATGTTTATTGCCCCACCGGCTTTTGCCGACTGGAAGGATTGGAACTCAGAGGGTTTCAAGATTCTGGAGAGTCCGATAAAACCCGACGCGGACAATGTTCTCCTGAAGATTGTATGCGGCCAAACAAGCGGTCAGTGGGACTGGCTCCATGACGGAACGATTTATGCTGTCTATGATAATGGCAGTACCGAAAAAATAGGCACCCTCAGGTATAAAGGAAAGCTCTCCATAGAATCCGAATATGGTTGGGTAAATCAAACAGAAGAAGAAAAATCTCTTGGCGAGAACGACTTAATTTTTAACGAATACAGGTTCTACCCCTCTCCCAAGCTGATTTGGAAAGGCCTCACGGGCCTCAAGATCACGGGACGCTGGACGTATGGCAATAACCATATTAAAGGCAATTGGGATTATATAGAAAGCACCCAATCCCTGGGCGTCGAGGCTCCCAACCAGGCGAAGGGTTCTTTCTATCGCCCCGCGCCCGGCAAGATAGCCTTCAAGGCGAGTGGCATGACGGTTTATACCTCGCGCTATAACTACTATAATATCTATAACGACCATGGCAATTACGTCAATGACTGCGAGAAGCCGGAGAGTCACGAGGATTATTATGCCGGTTCTGGTAACGACACATCGGTCGACAAAGTGATCATCACCAACGCGAGCAACAAGGATGCCAGAAGTTTCTGGGTGACTTTTACGACACACTACTGGCATAACGACGGCAAGACCAACTTCATCGATCCTCAAGGATGGTTCGGACTGCAAGGATGTGCCTACCCGACGGACCTAAGCGTCACCACCAACCAATGGGCGGGGTCAGGCAACATCACGCTGCGTTGGAACGCAGTAACCTACGACCGCGACACCGATGGAAAGTGGGGTGTCTACAGGAAGCTCAAGGGCGGCAGTTCCTGGACGCTGCTGAAGAAAGTCCCCATCAACACCCATGATTACACGGAGACCATCAGCACGGAGACGGATTACGTCTATTGCGTGTGTTTCATCCACGAGAACTGGAGCGACCCCTCCAGTCCCGTTGGCGACATTTGCACAAAAGAGGTAAACGCGAACCTGACGCGCACGTACAACATCCAGCTCAACGTCAAGGGCGAGCAAAACAAGATTAGCGTGAAATTCACCTACCCCGCGGGCACGGGTAATGCCGCTTTCGACCTATACCGCTCCACGGACAACGGCCAGCACTGGACGAAGAAATACACGGTGCAAAAGACGCTGACGGACGTTTCGGGCGAGGACAGCTGGGAGGACGTGGACATTACCTCGTCATGCCAGATCAATATATACAAGGTGGAGACCACGGTACTGGGCAAGAAGTTCACCAGCAACATCATGTCCGGGCATATCGAGGGCGAGACAAGCCTGCAAAGCCTCATGGTGTCGAAGGGCACATATGCCAACACGGTGAAGCTGACATGGCGCGTGAACCAGGTGGGCTCGGAGGCCACGCAGTACGTGGTGGAGCGCAGGTTGCTGGGATCCACGGCGGAAGAGGACTACAAGTCCGTCTACTCCGTGGAGGGCACCAACTCCTCTTACACCTTTGACGACAACACCGCCGCTCCCGGGCAATACTACCAGTATCGGCTTACCACCTACAAGAGTTGCAAGGAGGGCGTCAGCAGCACGTTGGTGCCCCTGAGCACGCACGCCGAGGAGGGCTTCTGCGTGAACACGGGCTCCATTTCCGGCCGCATCGCCTACGGCACGGGCATGGCCGTGCCCGACGCGAAGGTCATCCTCACCTCCAATTCCGAAGCCAAGAACCAGTTCTATTCCCTCCGGGTAAAGAGCAGGGAAGCCGGTCTGCATTGGGACATGAACAACAAGCAGACGATTGATTTCTTCAAGAAAGACGGAAAGGACCGGCCCTTTACCATACAGATGTGGGTGAATCCTGACAAGGGAATGACGCATAATGCCACGTTGGCTCATGCACATTGTATCTTCCATTTCGGGTTGAAGCCGAATGAAAATAAATATGAAATCATATTAGGCGCTCCTGATGGCAACTCTGGTAATAATCGCTGGATTAATACGGGTATAAAGATCAAGCCCGAAGAATTCTCGCACATTTCCCTTTCCACGGATGGTAACCAGAAATGGACCGTGCGTGTGCCTAATGGAGAATCTATCCAAAGCTATACCGTTACGGCCAACGCTATTGACTCGAACTTTGAAATAGAGGGCATCCGCTTTGGACGCCCCAGAAGTCCCGAAGCCAGCTGGGCTTTCAGCGGCTACCTCGACGAGATACGCGTTTGGAACAAGGAACTCAGCGACAAGGAAATCCTGAACACCTACAACCGCATCATCTCCGGCACGGAGCAGGGTCTGATGCTCTACTGGCCCCTGGACGAGAACATCCCCAACCAACCCACAGCCTACGACTACAGCAAGACCAGCGATGTGCCCAATGGCAACCACGGAAAGATTCTGGGTAGCAGCGGCACCAGCCGCGAGATCAGCACCGTGGTGCCCACGACGGACCAGCTGAGCGTCTATGGCATCACGGATGCCAATGGTGGTTATCTTATCACCGGCGTGCCCTTCATCAGCGGCGGTACCAGCTATTCCATCACCCCCGACAAGGGTGGGCACCAGTTCAACCCCCAGAGCCTGACACGCTTTGTGAACAGCGAGGCCCTGAATCACAGTGCAGTTGATTTCAAGGATATTTCTTCGTTCAAGGTTACGGGTAAGGTGACATACCAAAACACCACCTATCCTGTGGACAGCTGTTATTTCTATGTCGATGGCACCATCTGCAGCAAGGACGGCAAGGCCATCATGAGCAAGGCCGACGGCAGCTACGAGATCTCCGTGCCCATTGGCAACCACCACATTGAGGTCAAGAAAGACGGCCACGTGTTCTGCGACAACGGCCGCTATCCCGCGGACCCCAACCAGGTGGGCACCTACAAGACCTTTACAGAGCCCGTCTCCAACCTGACCTTCCAGGACAGCACCTTGGTAACCATCACAGGACGTGTGGCCGGTGGCAAGACAGAGCATGACAAGCCCTTGGGCCTGGGTCTAGGCAAGAACAACATCGGCACGGCGGAAATCACGCTCGGCGTGGACACCTACCTGCTGAACGCCGTGCGCAAGCAGGGTGCAGGAGGCACGATTACCACGGAGCCCAATGCAGATAACTTGGCCATCCAATCGCCCACGACGGACGTCAACAGCACGGCCTATCGCCAGGGGGGCGACGTGGACAAGGCCAAGAAGATCGTGATTCGCACCGACGCGAGCACGGGTGAGTTCGCCGCCCTGGTGCCTCCTATATTATATAAGGTGGAGAGCATCAAGATACCCAGCAATCCCGACGAGGTCAAATTCGAGGGCCTGGGCAACATTGACGCAAGGGCCGTGCGCCAGCTGAAAACCGACTCCACCGTTGTGGATGGCAAGAAGAAAGAGTTCAAGTATGTGGCCGCGCTGAACATGCCCTACCGCATTGCGCCCACACTGGAGGTAAGCGACAAGCGCAACACCCATGGCGCCTTTGGCGAAAGCAAGTACAAGTACGACGATGGCAATGGCGTTGTGGAGGAAATCAACCTCTTCACCGCAGACAATGCAAGCGTCAACTATCTCTTTGGCAAGCCCATCTTCAAGCAACTCTCGCAGTACACCTTCAAATTAAAAGGTTTCGAGCGATATGTCAACAAGGATGGTGGCCAAGGGCATTGGGTGTATGACGAAGTGCCCCTGAAGGACGTTTCCGTCAAGTTCGCCAATCAAATGGGCACGGGCCAGCAGGTGGCCATCGAGGATTTCACATCCGGTGGCGTGGACTATAAGGTAGGCGACCTGGGCGAGACGCCACAGGACGTTGTCAAGCTCGACTCCTTGGGCCAGGCTGAATACCGATGGTCGGCAGGCTTGCCCAACATCATCGCACCCTACACGCGCGACATCACGGCCACGTACGACGTGGATGGCCGCACCTACCAGTGGGCAGGCCCAGACAATAACAAGCTGACGGGCATCGTCCTGGGCGCACTGCCCTCTGGCAACAACTTCGTGACCGAAGGCCCGGACAAAGTGGCCATGATTCTGCGCGACCCCGCCGGTACCGGCTCCTATTCTTATTGGGAAACGGGTCAAAGCACCACGCATACCGAGACGACCGAAGTAAAAGGCCACACTGGCGCCGACGAGACCATCACCGCCTCCGCGGGCTTGGTGCTCAAGACCGTCTCCGGCATTGGCTTCGCCGTGGTAAGCTCCACGGAGAACACTTTCTCCACAAGCTTTGGCATGAACGTAAGCTACGATCGCACAAACAGCAACACCACGGAGGTAACGACCTCCGCCACGAAGCGCATCAGCACGAGTGGCGCCCCGGATTTCGTGGGCGCAGCGGGCGACGTGTTCATCGGTTCCTCCACCAACATCCTCTTTGGCAACTGCCGCAAGGTGTTCGTGGAGAAGAAGAATGGCCAATTTGCCATCAACAACGGAGATGGCATCACCACGGGCCAACAGTTCACCACCGACTTCGCTTACGAGCAGAACTACATCGAGAACACCCTGATTCCCAACTTGGAGAATGTGCGCAACGCCCTGCTTACCACTGTGACCGAGAGTGATTATCCTAACTTTGCCAACAACACCAAGGAGGTGAAGTACATCACCCTGCTGAGCCGGGAGGATGAGCGTTTCGGCACGGGCAATGACGATAAGGACGTATGGGGAGCGCAAGCAGTGCCCTTCAACCACACCGAGGGCCCCAGCTACAAGGTGGTTTATCCCAAGACCGCCAGTGCCAAGCCCGGTGAGTACTATGTGGACAAGGTGCACTTCTACAACCAGCAGATCAAGAACTGGAGACAGATCCTGGCCAACAATGAGAAAGCCAAGGTGGACGCCATCCAAAACTCTGCTGATTATCTGAAGCTCAACCAGAGCTTCTCGGCAGGCTCCGGCGTGGAATCCTCCGTTACCAACACCATCACCAAGACCCGCAGCTACACCAACAGCTTCACCATGGCAGCCACCGCTACCATACACGTCGAGGCCAAGGTGTGCGACATTGGCTTGGAGAGCGAGACGACCCTGGAGACTTCCCTGGAGAGTGCAAGCACCACGGGCGACACGAAACAGAACAGTATAACGATGGGATATGTGCTGGCCGAGAGTGGCGACGACGATGCCCTCTCCGTGGACATCTTCAACGCGCCCGACGGATTCGGTCCTATCTTCCGCACGCGTGGCGGTCAGACCAGCTGTCCTTACGAGGGCCAGACCGTTACCAAGTACTATGAGCCCGGTACCGAGATCAGTGCTGCCACGATGCAGATAGAACAGCCGCATATCAGTTGCAGTCAGCCTGTGGCTACGGATGTAGCGTCAGGCTCAAGGGCTACGTTCCCCCTCGTGCTCAGCAACACGTCGGAGACAAAGGAGAATCTCTACTTCAATCTAATCATTGTGGACAAGACCAATAAGAACAGTGCCGGATTTGCACTTCCTACCGGTAACATCGGCAATGGCCGTACCATTCTTGTTCCTGCCGGAGAGAACGTGAAGATGAACCTCTATCTCACTCAGACTAATACTGATGTTTATGATTACGACAGTATAGCAGTGGTACTGGCCAGCCAGTGTCAGAGCGATCCTACCGGCGTGCACGATGTAATAGCAGATACCGTATGGATTTCTGCTCACTTCGTTCCGAGCAGTAGTGCTATCACACTTAAGAGCGATATGAATCTGATGAACACATCCACCGGAACAGATTTGGCTCTGAAGATTCGTGATTTCGATGCCACATTCAAGAATCTGAAGTATATCGAACTGCAGTATAAGGGCGAAAGCGACGCTAACTGGCGTAGAGCCAAGCGCTATGTAATAGATGCCAAGGATAAGGACAACGACAGTGAGGTGCTGCCGGAGGGTGGTGTCGTCAATGTGACATTCTCTATGGCCAACGCTGCTGTATATCCTGACCAGAAGTACTTCTTCCGTGCAATTACTGCAGCCAGCTATGGCAGTGAATTGGTAACCAATGAGAGCGAGACGCTTACCGTGATAAAGGATATGAGTAGGCCCAAGCCTCTGGGCACCCCAATGCCAAGCGACGGCCTCTTCAATCCCGGAAGCGAACTCTCACTTACATTCAATGAGAACGTATTGAGTTCAGAACTCACCAAGGAGGCCAACTTTGATGTAACTGCAGCTCTGAATGGTAGCGACATTATCTTCGACACAGCTCTCAAGATGGAGGGCAATGGCAAGACTGCCTCTACCGAGACTGATATTAATCTGTCCGGCAAGAGTTTCGCTGCCGATATGTGGCTCAAGCTCAACAAACTGGGTGGTAGCATCCTGCAGCATGGCAATGCCGACAACAAGTTTGGTGTAGCTATGGATGCCAAGGGGCATCTTGTGGTGAGCATCGGTGCCAACAAGTACACATCAACCAAGGTGATGCCTCTGAATCAGTGGGCTTATCTCACTCTGAGCTATCAGGCAGGCGACAATGAGAATCTGCTGTATGCTACTGTAGCTTATGACGCTACCACTGCCAATCTGTTTACTGCCGAGAAGGTGGCTGCTTATTCAGGCAACGGCCGTCTGAGCGTAGGTGGTGGTACTGATGGCAGTATCAAGGAGCTTGTGCTCTGGGATGGCGAGCGCACTATCAACGAGGGTCTCGCTAATAAGTTTGCTACCAAGAAGCCTGCCACTACGGGTATCTTGGGTTACTGGAAGATGGACGAAGGTCAGGGCCGCGTGGCCAGCGATTGCGCTCGCAGTCGCAACATGTCACTCTCTAACGAGGCTTGGTATCTCAACAACATCAATAAGTCAGCCCAGATGGATGGCAACAGCTATCTCAAGATGAATATCTCTAAATGTCCTGCAATGGATGCCGACGACTATGCAGTAGAACTCTGGTTCCGTGGCGAAAAGCAGAGTGACAATGCTACTCTCTTCAGCCTTAACGAAAATGCACTGCGCGTAAGCTTCACAGAGGCAGGTGCTCTGCAGCTCACCTCCAAGGACGAAACCACAGCACTGGGCAAGAACAGCTATCTAGACAACAACTGGCACCACTTCGCTCTCAACGTACAGCGTGCCGGATATGCTTCAGTATATGTAGATGGCGCATTGCTCAAGTCGATGCCTGCCAAGAAGGTAGCTGCATTTGCAGCCGATGCAGCAATTATCGCTGGTACCCGTTATCTCGACACTACCGGCGAATGGGCATATCGCGATTTCTTCAAGGGCAGTATTGATGAGGTTCGCTTCTGGAATGCAACTCTCTCTTCTAATCTTATCAAGGAGCGCATGCGCACTATGGTATCTGCGAATGCCGAAGGTCTTAAGGCTTACTATCCATTCGAGGAAGTATCCGTAAACCTGGGCAATGGCCAGAAAGAGGTAAAAGGTTCGCTCAAGGATATGAGTGTGATGAAGGCTCAGGATATGACCTGCAACTCTTCAGTCAAGTTTACTGATGAGACACCGGCTCTGAAGACAGTAACCCAGGAGCAGAATCTGGCTTACAGCTTCGTGGCTTCTGACAATAAGATAGTAATATCTCTGGATGAGGATGCTGACAAGCTCGAGGGAACTACTGTTCACATCACAGTGAAGAACGTACATGATATCAATGGCAACCTGAGTTCACCTATCACATGGAGTGCATTCATCCATCAGAACACGCTGGTATGGACAGAGGATGTAGTGGCTCTTACACAGAAAGAAGGCGACAACACTGGTTTCACAGTAGCATTTACCAACAGCGGTAGCAATACTGAAAACTGGACTCTCGTTTCTCTCCCATCTTGGCTCAAGGTAGATGCAGAATACGGGCAGCTCACGCCTCAGTCCAGCAAGACTCTTAAGTTCTCTACTCAGGAATCTATAGCTATCGGCAAGTATGAAGCTACTGTATACCTCAAGGGCAACAATGATATCTACACTCCTCTCACAATATCTCTCAACGTTACCGGCGAACAGCCATCCTGGGCGGTAAATCCTGTAGATTATGAGCAATCCATGAACCTTATAAGCAACCTCAGCATCCAGGGCACTCCAAGCAACGACGAGAATGATATTGTAGCTGCATTCGTCAATGATACAATATGTGTAGGTGTGGCTAAGCCAGAGTATCTGTCTAAGTACGACTCTTACTTCCTGCTCATGACCATCTATGGCGATGTTGAGGCTAAAGAGGTAACATTCAAGGCTTACGATGCCAGCACGGGTCGTGTATATCCGGTAATCAGTGAGAACCCTGCAGTGAGCTACAAGCCCAACACGCTGGCTGGTTCGTTCACCTCTCCTGTGGCTCTCAACGCGCTCGACTATATAGAACGTACCCTCACCCTCAACAAGGGTTGGAACTGGAAGTCAGTCAATGTAAAGATGCAGTCTACTGCCCTTGCCGATGTATTCCATACAGTAGGCAAGCAGATAGCCAATATCAAGTACGACAACTACTTCGCGCATGCCAACGAGAATGGCGAGTTTTCTGGTAATCTCACCAATATCGATTACAAGCATACTTACCTAATCAGTGTTCGTGAGGCTTGTGAGCAGAATGTGGTAGGTGGTATTCTCGATCCCACGGCAGTACAGATACCAATGAATATCGGATGGAACTGGATATCTTACATCCCACAGACTACAATGAGCGTCAATGAAGCACTTGCAGGCATAGCAGCCAACGATATGGATATCATCAAGAGCCAGAACAAGTTTGCTGTCTACACAGGCACTGACTGGCAGGGCTCACTCAAGTATATGACTCCTACCGAGGGTTATGCTTACTTCAATGCAGGCACTCAGGGCTTCAGCTTCAATTATCCCAAGACATCATCTGCCCAGAGAGCTCATCGTGCTCCTAAAAAGCAGCATGAGGCAGGCGTATGGCTCAACAATTCTTATACGGAATATCCATACAACATGACTATGATTGCTAAGGTGATGAATGGCGATATGCCAGCTGCAGACCATGAGATAGCTGTATTCAGCAACGAAGGCAACTGTCGCAGTGACGAATTCACAGATACCGATGGTATGGCTTATCTCACTGTTAGCGGTGGTGATGAGGCTGAGGTAATGACAGTCAAGATCCGCGAGACTGCTACCGATCGAGTTTACACTCTGCCTCATGTTTTCACTTATAATCGCGACAGAATGATGGGCACTTACGCCCAGCCATTCACGATCGATCTTATGACTACAAGTATCGAAAATGTCATCACTGCCGGTTTCCGCAGTATTGATGTTTACGATACAACAGGTACTCTGTATCGTCATATCGAACAATCCGATGGCACGTCTGTTCTCAATGCGATGAAGCATGGCATTTACATCTTCGTCATCAACACTGACAAAGGCCGTCAGGTTAAGAAAATAGTAAAGTAGATAGTTCTCTCTAAATATGACTTTTAAGAAATCAATTGTTATATTTTCACTCCTTATCGGGTGCATCGGCAGCAATGCCGTTGCATCCGATTGGACTTATGATGAGCCTTTCATCCGTCAGTATTTCACATCGGCCAATCTGATTATTGAACTGCGTGATGGTTTAAAACTTCTCACGGGCAATGTGAAGCTGGGGGCTTTCTGCCACGACAAACTGCGCGGGGTGCAGACACCCAATGTTAGGGACAACATCATCTATCTCACTATTCATGGTGAGGATGATGAAGTAATGGATTTCAGAGTTCTGCTGGAGGATGGCACTGAGCGCCAGTTGCGCTACACCTACACTTATATATCAAATGACATGGTCGGGTGGGACATACCTTGGCAGATGAATCTATTCGGTCTTAAGGCTGTAGATGTGAATAATGGTGGAATGTATTCTGCTAAGGGTTCACTCGCAGATAAGCAGCATCTGCCTCTCGTAGGTGACTGGACTGCAAGCGACTTCACTCGTCTGAAAGACTCTTCTACAGGCTCCGACGGTACAACCGATGAGATTCGTAGCATAAATCTTGCCGAGGCTCGTCTCGTGGGCGACGCTCCTTTTGGAGGTTGGCTGTCAGCGTTCCCCAATGTAGGATCTGTAGAGGCCAATGTGTTGCCCGATGGCATGGCGGTGAGCGAATTTCTCGAGGGTGTAAACCCTAATGTTCTGCTCTATCTGCCAGAGACCACTACAGCAGATCCTCTATCCAATGTGGTGATAGGCACCAAGGCTCAGCGAGTGGTTATCACAGATGGCGCGCCATTCTATGCTCTTCACACATTTAAGGCGGTGAAAGCCTACTATAGCCGTTCATTCTCTCTGCCTACTATTGAACAGCGATCGGCAGGATGGGAAACCATCACTCTGCCTTTCCGCCCATCAGAGTTCACCGCCACCAAAGGCAAGCTGGCCCCTTTTGGCAGTGCCGAGATTGAGCATGATATGTACGAGGATACTAATCCTGATGGCTATCGTCCATTCTGGCTTCGCTGTCCCGACGGCACATCATTCACTCAGGCCAAAGAGATACTGCCAAACAAGGCTTATATCATCTCCATGCCAAACAGCACCAACTACAAGGAGGCTTACAATATTACAGGTGATGTAGCGTTTACCGCTACCAACGTCTATGTGATGGCTACCCCCGATGAGATGTCTGCCGAGGCTACCACAACCTATAATCTTGTGCCTACTATGAGCAAGGTGAAAGCTAGTGACCAGGTGTATGTGCTCAATAGCAAGCCTATCCCAGCCAGCAATTTAGTGGCGGGTGAGGCGTTTGTGCGCAACAGCAGCGACGCTCTGCCATTTCGTGCCTATGCTTCTCCAAAGGCTGGACATAGCGGCGCATCCTATTTCATAATAGATAGCGATAAGGCAACTGCCATTAGCCATCCATCTGTATTTGCATCTAATTCCGACCTCTCTGGTGTAGCCTACGACCTCAATGGCCGGAGGCTTACAGGTTCCGAGAGAGGCCTACGTATCATTAATCATAAAAAAATAATAGTAAGATGAAACGAATATACATCTCACCTCAAATAGAAGTAAGAGAAATCACGATGTGCGAAATTCTCGCTGGCAGTACCATCCCAGAGGATGATGACAATAAGAATCCCTCTATCCAGAGTAAATATTACGAATACAAATATAAATATAATCCCTGGGATGAGGAATAAACAAATCATGAGGATGTGTCAAATGAGGCACATCCTCTTTTATTTATAAGGTTCTACTTGCCGATGCACCATACGTAACCAACTGAATATCAGTTGTTTAATATAGGTTTGAGCCATAGGAAAGCCGGGTTGAATTGTAAGATTTTTTATCGGTTTAATTATCTGATATTCAGTGCTTTTTAGTCCTACTTTCCTACTTTTTTCAAGTATCTTTTTAAGCCCTTTTTTACGCCTTTCACTTTCCAATACAATAATGAATGTCTTTGATTCTCAATAGGTTAAGTACTAACGTGCTATTTGTGAGCCGCTTTTCTTCTGAATGAAAAGGATGTTGATTATCAGCTACTTACGATTTTCGTATTTTCACTTGGTTTCACTTGATTTCATTCATTTTGTATGTCATATATCTTTACAAACACCCATTTTAGGGGTTGAAGATTTAACATATTTAACCTTTGCAAACACTCAAAATCTGCATTTTCGTGCTAAAACGTGTTTTTTTATCATTTTTGAGAGGTTGGCTTTTATCTGAATAAATCTGCCATCGTCAGCTGGCATTGAATGTCATCAGAATAGCCGCCCGGCGCAAGTCCATAGGAGGTGATCAGTCCCACGGTAACTTGCCATTTCTGCTATATTTTGCCGAGTGCAGCTTATTGTATGCAAAGATACAAAAATATATCGAAAGACTAGAATATGTGTCAATGTTTAACTAAGTTCTATGTGAAATAGCCTCGATTCTAACACTTATCGGTATTCTGATGTGACATTTTTTCTTTTTATAAAAGAAAATGCCGGAAAAAGTTGGTGATTTCGAAATATTTCATTATATTTACAATTAAAAATTTTAAAAGCGGAGAATATGGATTTGACTCATAATATAATTGAATACGTGAACTGCTGCGTTGGTGCTTTTGCGAATCGTTTTAAGCTTTCATTGGCAGATTCGTACGCCTATTTGCGTAGATTTAAAGGAATAGACTTCCTTGTTGCTTGCTATGCGGCTGAGCATACTCTTTCTATAGAGGATGCAGTGGAGGATATTGCCATATTATGTCAAAAGAATGGAGGACGATTAGGATGCTAAAATTATATCATGGTAGCAATGTCGTGATAGATAAAATAGATTTATGTCTTTCACGAAAAGGCAAGGATTTTGGATGTGGATTTTATCTGAATCCAAATGAATTGCAAGCAATGGAAATGGCAGTTCGTACTGCTCAAAGACTGCAGGAGGGAACACCGGTAGTTAATGCTTACTTGTTTGATGACAGCTTGCTTATGGAAGATTCTACGGTTTTATCCGTAAAAGTCTTTGAAGATTATTCTGAAGAATGGGCAGAATTCATTTTGATGAATAGAAGGAATATGACTTCTACGCCTGCTCATCCTTACGATATAGTTATTGGTCCGATTGCAGACGATACGGTGGGTCTCCAAATGCGTCGCTTTATCCAGGGCTATATCAGTATTGACAGAATGATTGAAGAACTGCGTTTCAAAAAGCCTGCTGTTCAGTATTTCTTTGGAACAGAAAAAGCTGTTAGTTACTTAAAGAAGATTTGATTATGAATGAAGATATTCAGTTTCAGATAGAATGCCTCTCTACAGAATTGGTTGAGATGCTGATGCAAAAGTATGGATGGGATATGAAGAAAGCTCTGGATGAGTTGTATTCTTCAGAAACCTACAAGCGCCTGTGTAATCCTGCCTGTGGCTTGTATTACGAAGGCGCAGTATATGTTTTCTCTTATTTGGAGAATGAGATGGAAACTGGGGTGGTAAAATAATGGTAATTGAAGAAAGTAATTTGAAATTCAAAGAATATGGCAATCAAGAATGGCAATACGTTCCCACATGAACTATTCAAGGTTGGTGATTGGGTCACATTCCAGTGGGGTGATACGTTGAAGGAAGGCATTGTCTTTATTGTAGATGCTTATGGTACATTTGAATCTCCCAATACTCTTTCGTATGATATTATGGTTGAGAATGAGAATATGTTGTATAAGCATGTAAAATGCGATTTGATAAAATCGAGAATCTAAAGATAATGTATCGATAAGTCGTGGAAATCTATTGAAATTTGGTAGATTTCCACGATTTATCTGTATGTATTACAGAAACTGGTTATTAGTTTGCAATATTTCTAAAGGCAAAATAACCAACAAAAGATAAATTTCGAATTAAGGTTCTACCACCCATCCTGTTTGGTTTCCAACTGGCCCATTGGCAGATTCGTTATCCACGTAATAGAGTTTGAAATCTTGACCTGTCTTCAAAGCTTTCCGCACAGATCTATCCCTTCTGCATTTACCAAGGTTTCAGCCATCAATTTGGTAAGCTGCTCCGCCTTGGTCTCGTCTATAAAATTGTCTATTTCCATAATCTAATCCATTTAATAAGTTAGTCAGCGCACACCGAATCGAACGGTGATTTTTCGGGTTAGAGCCGAAAGTAATTGCCATTATACGATACGCCAGTTTCATTTGGACAGTTCTTTAACCACCTAGTCCAAATCTAAGCCATAAGTAGTCCCCCTTCTGTGTAAATAAGAATGGTGCTCTTTACATAAGGCTATTAAGTTGCTCCAGTCATAAGCCTTTGAATACTTCATATTGCCAGAATAATTAGTGAAGCTATCCTTATGGTGTACATCCTCCGCCGGCTTGGTTATGCCCAGCTTTAGGCAAATCTCACATAAAGGATGCTGCATTATATAGGCCAGCCGAAGCTCCCTCCATCTTTTACTGCGGTAAATGTCCGTCCTCTGTTCTCTGTTTATCTGTCTGCTTTTCTATGTATTAGTATTCTTCCTTAATGTAGGCATAAAGTCTGTTTGTAAATGAATGTTCTTTATGTTTCTCAATAAAGCAAATATAATAAAAATATAGAACATATCCAAATAAAATTAGCGGAAATTATAAACTTTATTAACAAATCAATCTCACTGCTGAATTTTGCCCCACAAGCTATTTGAAAGGCATAAATTTTGAG
The DNA here is from genome assembly GCF_000518545.1 of Hallella seregens ATCC 51272. Classification (GTDB taxonomy): domain Bacteria; phylum Bacteroidota; class Bacteroidia; order Bacteroidales; family Bacteroidaceae; genus Prevotella; species Prevotella seregens. The sequence goes on along the minus strand of NZ_JADU01000030.1, from coordinate 14,842 downwards.
CTGACATAACTCCCAACACAAAGTTTTAAAATAATTTCACATTTTCTTGCAATCGTCAAAAACTTTTAGTATATTTGCAATATAAGTAAAGGGATAATCGCGAGTGGTGTTTGCTACTACAGACATACTTTAAGTTAATTTTTTCATAGGTTGGATAAGAAAATGGAGTAGAGATACTCCTTTTCTTTGGAAACCGCCTAGACAAAAGTTGACAAATTATACATATAAAGGTACTTGAAAAACAGTGATTTTCCGCTTTATCATTAGATTAACTCATTTTTAGATGGTGACAAAATTTTACTTTTTATTTTTCTAATACTATGAAACAATTAGCTATCAAATCCAATGACGGGTTTTTGCATTTAACCGATTTACCGCAAAATTGCATCTTTAACAAGAAGATTACTGGTTGTGGCGGTACAACCATTGCATTGAAGAATAATATAGATTATGTTATTGCAGTCCCAACTGTAGAACTGATAATCAACAAGATTAAAAGGGTGGACAGTGGAATTGGCACTGTCCGGTTTAAGGATGGCTGTATGATGAAAGTGTTTGGCATATTTGGCACTTTTGACTATCAGACCAAGAAGGGTTTAAAGGAATATGTAAAGAAAGAGGGTGTAAAGAAGATTATTTGCACTTATGACAAGCTGCCCAAACTGAAAGAGTTTATAGACACCAAGGACTATCAGTTATTGGTCGATGAGTACCACTCACTGCTAAAGGCTTACAGCTATAGACATACTGCCATCAACGGCATATTTGAAAACTACAGAGAATATAAGTCTGTCTGCTTTATGAGTGCCCCCCCATCAATTCGGATTTTAGGCCGGATGCTCTAAACGGTTTGGAGGAAGTGGAAGCTGTCTGGGACAATGCGGACCGTTTAATGGTAAAGTTGGAATACACTAACAAACCTTATGTGAAGGCTGCCAACATAATCAAAAATTACAAGACAGAAGGCTGTCTGGAATTAAACGGCATTAAAAGCTATGAGGCCTTTTTCTTTATTAACAGCGTAACGGATATAGTAAGGCTGATAGAGTGTACAGACTTGCAGCCGGAGGATGTTAGGATTATATGTGCCAATACGGAGGAAAACCAAAAGAAACTGGGCAGATTCAAGATAGAGAACAGCAACTGCCCGAACAAGATGTTCACCTTCCTTACTTGTAAATCCTTTGAAGGGGTTGATTATGAATCAGACACGGCCTTGTGCTTTGTCGTCTCCACTGCTTTCAATCCCCATACACAAGCCAGCATAGATACGGACATACCACAGATAGCTGGTAGAATAAGAACGGCCACCAATCCTTTCAGAAATGTTATAATACACATCTTTAACAAAACTTACAAGGACTTGCAATTAGATGTTACCTACAATGATATGAAAGAGACGGTAGACAGAGAACTGGAAGCCGCCAAAGGGCTGGTTAAGCTGTTCAACTCCTTGGAGGATGAGACACAAAGGGATATTCTTATGAAGAGCTTCAATAACAAGTATATAGCTGCAAAGAACGGCAGATTTGTCTTTTATGACACTCTGCCCAAGCTGGAGCTGTACAATTATACGGTTAATCAAGTTGTCTATAAAAACGGACTGTCAGTCAAGATGGCCAATGACGGGATTGGAGCACTAAGCAGCAGTGCTGAATTTAGTAGGGAGACTGGCAATTTGGAAAGTATAGCAAAGGCAACTAAGAAACTGTCCTTCAAGGATACCTATTTGAAAGCTCTGGATGCCAAGAGGAAATTAGACCCTTTTACATTGGACAGATATTGCAGTGAGGAATTGGTTAGGGATGCTGTATATAAGCTGACACCAGAGGAAGTTAAGTCTGTAAGATACACCAAAAAGGGAGTTAGGGAGCTGCTGTTGAGCAAGAATGGCAGACTGAATGACAGCACCAAGATTATTAAGATTATCAGAGAGAGTATTAACTATAATGAGTTTATAAAGAATGAAAGGATGAAAGCCGTTATAGGCAATGCCTACAGACTACTGGGAATTGCCAAGGAAGCCAAGGCTTCAGACATTAAACAGTGGTTTGAGGTTAAAGATGCTAGAAAGAGCATAGATGGGGTACAATACAGAGGATATTATATATTGAAAGAGAAACTAACCTTTAAAATTTAATTTAAGTATGAATGATTTTCAAAAATCAGAGTTAGTTGGCAGAAAGAAACTAAAGAAGTTTCTAGTCAGCTTTGGAGCTACAGATATACAGTTTACAGAGGGAGATTATGACAGAATAGACTGCTTTTTTACCAAAGAAGGTAAAAGGGTGGGAGTAGAGATAAAGGACAGAAGCCCCAAGATATGAAGGCTACGATACCTATATAATGGAAAAGCAGAAGCTGGATTATATGGAGGAGCTGTAGAGCAAGGGGGAAACCTACAGCTGCTGGATGGTAATTTTTTCAGCAACAATATGTATTTATTCAGATACAGAGACATCAAGCGGCTAATTGATGAAGGTAAAGTCAAGGTGGAAGGAAAATGGCTACCCAACTCTACAGTACATAAGACAAAAGAAGTTTGTAAAGATACTTATTTATTACCTAAAAAACACGCACTAACGTTTAAATTATGAAAAAGACACTATTTATTATCGCAACATTGATAACATTATTACTAACTGGCTGCAACAAGGAGTATAAGCCTTTATATGAATATGCCGACAAAATGGGAGTTGAATTGGATGCTTTCAGCATAGTAAAGAAAAGAGATTATTGTGATATAGATTCCATTAGATACTATGACAATCTACTGCTTAAAAAGAGCAATGAACTGGCCAGTAAAGTAAAGGCCAATCCATATATAAGCAATGACAGTATATCTAAGTACAGAAAGTATGGCCTTATCAATTTCCAAGAGGGCAAGCCTAACTGTACTGCCTATTACGGGGTAGTAAAGGGCACTAATAAACTTGTCGGTGTCTATGTAATGGATGATGGCCGGACAGTCAGCTTTGACACTGAAAAGGCCGAATATATAAGTCTGAAATACAGCCAGTGGAATTATCTGGAGTTTGTAGACGGATTGATATATTAAATTTAATGTAAAGCCAGTTCCTTAGTTGGAGCTGGCTTTCTTGTTATAATGTTTTATATCATTAAATAATCTAATAAATCCAGCCTAATAAGCTGGATTTATTTATTACTACTTTTTATTTTTAAGTAGTCCCCATTGGTGCATCATAATTTTAAATACCTTATCTGCGCCAATCTTTCTAACAAAATTAGTGATAAAATCACCTTCTTGATTATTCATAATTAAACTTTTAAAATATTATTTATTGGAAATATACAATAAATATTTAAGATTCCCAAACTTTTTCCTATCTTTTCGCATTATATTTCTCAATATTACTAATTAGATTCTTATTAGGGTTGTTTGGATAGCCACTATAATCTAATTCACTTCCTCTGAATTATATTCTAACTCCTCATTGTCCCATTCTTGCTGCCACGTTTGGATTAGTTGGTCTGCATCGGTTATATTGTCAGTTAAGCCAAGTTCCTTGCACTTATATTCATATAAATTATATAGGTCTGTATCTACAGTGTGCTTGCCGATATACCATAGTATAGGATGTTTTACTTGCAAACTGCTCCCTCTTTTCCTCATCGACATTAGCTATTTGCCGTTTTGCCTTGCCTAGATTGGCAGTGCTCTTTATAATGAAGACACACTCTTTGCACAATGGAAGGGTAAGTATGTCTATACTATCATCCTTCCTTCTTTCTTTCTAGCTCCTTTAACTTGTCATAAGCAAACAGTAATTGTAGGGCACTTTTACTAGACTTTTCACCTTCAACCTTTGCCATTGCCCTCTTTAGCTTGGCAGTCTTTAAGGTGTCATCATTATGTGCATATACCTCTTTAACCATTGTATCGTCAGCGTGTCCCAGCATAATGCAAACCACATCAGCATCATAGCCTTTTTCCCTCATAATGGTTGCAAAGGTATGTCTGGCCATGTGGAAAATATCGTTCATTTAAGGATTTGGGAGAATATAGAGAATAAACCGGTAACAGATTGAGAATTAGGTGTTTTTCTATATTCTGCGAGTGTGGCAGAAAAGCAATCCGGCACGGAATATTGAATCCTTTCGGTTACCAAACCGTTATCCACCGGTTTCCCCAATGAAGTGAGGTAACGAAAAAAAGGAGAGATTTCTATAGAGAGGTTTCTATCTCACTATTCCTCAATGTTTTGCTTGTCAAAGAACGCTTTAACAACGGGTAATTTTGCCCATAGAATTAAAGCATATGAAAATAGAGAAATTCAAGGTGTTGCTCTACCTCAAAAAGAGCCGATTGGACAAGTCGGGCAAAGCCCCCATCATGGGACGTATCACCGTCAATCGTTCGATGGTGCAGTTCAGTTGCAAAATCTCCTGTACGCCCGATTTATGGAATCCTCGTGAAAGCCGTCTGAAAGGCAAGAGCCATGAAGCCGTGGAGACTAATGCGAAGCTGGACAAGCTGATGCTTTCCATCCACACGGCATTCGACACGCTTGTGGGAAGAAACGCGGAATTCGATGCGGAAGCTGTCAAGAACCTGTTTCAGGGAAGCCTCGAAACACAGATGCCCCTGTTGGGAATGACGGACATCGTCTGTGAGGAACTGAGGAAGCGTATCGGGATAGACCGGGCAAAAGGAACTTACCCTGCCTATATCTATACCCGGAGAACCTTGGCAGAGTTCATCGAAAAGGAGTTTCGCACCAAAGACGTTGCTTTCGGTCAGATGACGGAGCAGTTTATCCACGATTACCAGAGTTTCATCTTGGACGAGAAAGGACTTGCCATAGATACCTGCCGGCACTATCTGGCTATCGTCAAGAAAGTATGCCGAAAAGCCTATAAGGAGGGACATGCCGACAGATGCTTCTTCGCCCACTTCAGTCTTCCCCAACCAAAGAAAAAAACGCCGAAAGCCCTAAGCCGAGAATCCTTCGAGAAAATCCGTGACTTGGTAATCCCCGAACATCGCGCCTCCCATATCTTGGCAAGAGATCTCTTTCTCTTTGCCTGCTATACGGGAACAGCCTACGCCGATGCCGTTTCCGTTACACGTGACAATCTGTTCACGGATGACAATGGCGGGCTGTGGCTTAAATACCGCCGCAAGAAAAACGAGCTTCGTGCCTGTGTCAAGCTGCTGCCCGAAGCCCTTGCCTTGATAGAGAAATACAGGGATGACGACCGTCAGACTCTTTTCCCGATGTTGCACTATCCCAATATGCGCCGCCTCATGAAATGTCTGGCTGTCCTTGCCGACATCAAGGAAGACCTGACCTACCATGCCGGCAGGCACTCGTTTGCATCGCTGATTACCTTGGAAGCCGGCGTTCCTATCGAGACCATCTGCAAGATGCTGGGGCATTCCAACCTGCAAACTACTCAGGTGTATGCGAAGATTACGCCCAAGAAGCTTTTCGAGGATATGGACAAATACATCGAAGCGACAAAGGATTTGAAACTCATATTATAAACACCCCATAGATAACAAACGAATTATGCGTAGCACATTTTCTTTATTGTTATACATCAACCGAAGCAAAGTCCGCGCGGACGGCACGACCGCCGTACTCTGCCGAATCTCCATTGACGGGAAAAGTACGACGATAACCACCGGCATCTCCTGCAATCCCAAACAGTGGAATGCCAAAAAGGCGGAGACCGTAGAGGTGCGGACGAACAATCGCCTGAAAGAGTTTCGCAAGCATGCGGAGCAGCTCTATGATGAAATGCTCAAAGAGCAGGGTGTGGTCAGTGCCGAACTATTGAAAAACAAAATTGCAGGTCATGCGGTCATTCCTACCCATCTGCTCAAAATGGGAGAAAGGGAACGGGAACGCCTTGCCGTCCACTCCAAGGAAATCGACTCCACTTCGACCTACAGGAGTTCTCGGTATTACCAGAGCTATATCCGTGAGTTCTTGGACTCGAAAGGCAAGACGGACATTGCCTTTTCAGACATCACAGAGGAATTCGGACGGGAATATAAGGTCTACCTGAAGTGGTACAAGAACTTCGGAGCTTCGCAGACCAACCATTGTCTTTGTTGGCTGAACAGACTGATGTATCTTGCCGTAGACCATGAGATCATCCGTACCAATCCTCTGGAAGAGTTGGAGTATGAGAAGAAACCGCCCTCCAAGCGGATGCATATCAGCAGGACTGAACTGAAACAACTGATGGAGCTGAAACTGCCCGCCAATGATCCATTGAAGGAATTGGCTCGCAGGGCTTTTATTTTCTCCTGTTTTACGGGACTCGCCTATGTCGATACCCAGCTGTTGTATCCGCACCATATCGGGCGAACTGCAGAAGGGAGACGGTATATCCGAATCAATAGAAAGAAAACAAAGATAGAGTCATTCATTCCTCTGCATCCGATAGCGGAGCAGATACTTGATTTGTACAATACGACCGATGACACACAGCCAGTCTTTCCTCTGCCAAGCAGGGATATGATGTGGTTTGAGATACACGAACTGGGCGTTATTATCGGACGCAAAGAGAATCTGTCCTATCATCAAGCCCGGCACAGCTTCGGATCGTTCTTGATTTCCGAGGGGATTTGTACGGAGAGCATTGCCAAGATGATGGGACACGCCTCCATCACCAGCACGCAGATCTATGCGAAGATTTCCGAGAAGAAGATTGCAGAGGATATGGATAGGTTAATCGAAAGAAGAAAAAACAATGAATATTGAATTACTATGAAAAGAGAAATCATAACCATTGGAGAGAACGGAAAAGTACATATCCCGACAACTTCCGTTTGGATGTCGGCTTGCGAAATAGCCACCTTGTTCGGTGTATTCTCCGGTAAGGTAAGCAGCCACATCAAGTCTATCCTCAAAGAGGGCTTGCTCAGAGAAGATGAGGTGATGCAAACGCTATCGTTTAGGGGCGGTGCAGTGGATTTATACAACCTTGAAATGATAACGATGCTGTCGTTTCGCTTTCCTTCTCCACAAGCAAAGCTCTTCCGAAAATGGATAATTAGCAAACTCATTGAGAAGAAAATACTTTTTTCTCCACTAATTGTGCATCATAGCAAACACGGATGGTGGAACTAAGTATGAAGAAGAATGTTAGTATATTCAAACACCCCATTTTGTATGTTGAAAACCTATAATTTGTCTATTTTCTTGAAACCTGATTGTTTTATACGGTATCTTTGTGTCAAAAATAATACTATTATGGATCAAAGAATAATTAGGATATATGTTTTTATGCTGTTCCTATTATCGGGAAAAGCGAATATGTTTGCCCAGATTCAATTAAAGTCAGAATATATTGCTCCATCTGTATATAAAGATGAGAATGGCAATAAAATCGGTGGTGAAGGAAACTTACAGACCTTTGAAGGCTCTGTGAAACTTCCTTTATATATAAGGAAGAATGAAAACAGGAGACTGACGGCTTGGATTGTCGCTTTGGATGGTACATACGCTTCCATGAAGAATAAAGAAATGCCGTCGGATTTTACAGAGAAAGAACTTATGAATGCTCAAATGGGAATTATGCATCTGCGACCGCTTAATGAGAATTGGTCTATACTTGCCATTTTAGGAGCAGGAGTGTACACCTCTGATCTGAATAAATTGTCAGGCAGTTCATTCCTCGGTCAGGGAGGTGTATTATTTATCAGACACGCAAACAAGAATTTGGACTGGGGGACTGGTATTGCGTTGAATAATGCGCTGGGGTATCCAATGATTTTTCCGTCCTTATATCTGGATTGGAAAATAGAGGGAAAATACAAATTCAAATTATCCATGTATAATACATTCAAGGCAGAAATCAGCACACGATTTAGTAAGAGTTTCTATCTGGGAATACATGCGGAATCCAAAGGACTTATGGCTGCAGTAGAAAAAAATGGCAGCAAGAAGTATTTCGTGATGCAGTATGGTTATATAGGTATTCAACCAGAGTTCAGAATTGGGCAATATATTTCTATCCCTATTGTTGGAGGAATTGTCGCATCAAGAGAAGCTTATTTTCGTTCACGGACATTGAAGGCTTTCTTCAGCAGCAAAGACAACTACCCACATTTCGGCGTATCTCCCTATTTTTCAATAGGTATCCGATACGGATTATAATAAATGCTCAAGTATAACGTTTAATACATTATAAGATTATATGACAATAAAAATCGCGCTATTCCTTTTGATACCCCTGTTTGGACATGGAATAACTTTTTCACAGAATGTCGTAAATGATTTAACTGGTTTGAGAGAAAACCTGACGCGAAAAATATTTGAAAAGACAAAGGATTTGTCTAATGAAACTCAACTATCCATCGTGCTCATAAAAAATGGGATATCCCATTTTTATGGAATGATAAAGCAAAATGACACGATTAAAAATATTGAGAACAAAGATAAGGTTTTTGAGATTGGCTCAATTTCAAAAGTCTTTACGGCGACATTACTCGCCGATGCAATACTTGAAAGGAAGATTAAACAGACAGACGACATAAACAAATTTTACCCTTATACGTTCAAGGATGATGTGCGGATAACTTTTGAAAGCCTGTCAAATCATACATCCGGATTGGGAGAAAATCCCTCCAATTTGCAACTTTCAGAGTTTCTGGCAGACAGTACAAAAGCAGAGCGGGAAAATCCTTTTCAGAAATACAGCGACTCTGAATTAGAGTATTACCTCAGAAATCAGTTGCAATTATGTTGTTCTTCCGATAGGAAAGAATATCTGTATTCAAATTTGGGAACAGGTTTGTTGGGATATACGTTATGTCAAATGGAAAAATGCAGTTTCACGGAACTCGTTTCCAATAAAATCTTCAAAAAGTACAAAATGAATAATTCATATACAGATGCAAGATTAGTAGAAACCGGTCTTGTCAAAGGAATAAGCCTCACAGGTGTTCCTATCGGCAATTGGATATGGGATTCGGATGTGTTTTTAGGAGCCGGTGGTATTCTTTCTTCTGCAAACGATATGGCATGTTTTTTAGAGGCTCAATTTGATATGGGCAACAAAGAACTTGCAATGACAAGAAAACCGACTTTCAAAGTAAACGACAAACTTAGCGTAGCACTTGGATGGCATATCGTAAAGGCAGATAACGGAAACGATTTATATTGGCACAATGGTGGTACGGGCGGTTTTTCTTCCTCTATGGTATTCGATATGAATGAAAAGAGTGGAGTCATTATTCTTTCCAATGTTTCTTTTCTGCATCCTCATGCGAAAAATGTAGACGCATTGTGTTTTGAAATAATGGAAGACTTGGCAAAAAAGTAATAGTATATATATGCAAGAGAGAAAGAAACAAAGCGTATTATATGATTTTCTTATGGAGAAGAAATACAGATGGACTCGCCATTTCCTGCTTATCATCTCCATCGGCATTATCTCCACAAACCATATTTTTATTACCTATGGAGAACAGATTCGAGGCGGAAATGTTTGTGGTATTATATTTGCGCATATAGTAGCTTATCTGTTGCTGATATATCTGAATATGTACATCTTCATTCCTAAATTGCTACAACAAGAAAGGTATGTGCAATATGCAGCTGTCTTGCTCGCTGCAATATTCACATTCGTGATAGCGAATATCGGCTTGGAGTATTACATTCATTTTAAGTATCAAATACCTTTCGGGCCATATTCTTTTTTTTCTGACGGACGCAATAAAGCAGTCGATTTCTTCTCCGATTTCTCGGTACTGACATTGTCGGTGACGAGTATTACTGTAATCGTCTTTTACAAACATTGGATCCAAATGACTGAGATGGAGGAACAAATCGGAACTCGCAGGCTAACCGTTGAGTTGGAAAATTTGAGAAACAATATCGGATCGGAATTTCTTTTGGCTAAATTGAAAAAAGCAACTGCACTATGCCTGACCGAACCTCCGGAAGTATCTCCGCTATTATTGACACTGAGCCGGATTGTACGCTATCGCCTATACGATTGCAGCAATCCGGTTGTACCACTCAATTCCGAAATCAAAATCCTTAAAGACTACCTGAATTTGGAAAAGAAGTGCGGGACTCTCGCCGATTTCACACTCTCTTGCCAAATGAGGACTGGTATTTGTTTTATTCCTCCATTGACGTTACTATCGTTTGTAGAAGAACATCTATTCAATTCACCGGGAAAAGACCGAATGGAAATTGAGATTGAAATATGCGCCGACACGCTTGTCTGTACCTGTACAAACAATAGCAATCCTCCCAAAACGGGTAAGCGCATTTTTACCATCTCAAGAAGACCAGAAAACGCTTCACACAAAACGAGTTTGAAAAGTTCCTAAGCTTTCCAAGAAATTTTCCGATAAAGTTTTTGGGAATTAATAAACATAAAGAATCGAATGGCATTATTGAAAGAGATAAATAAAAAGATTGGAACACAAATCCAAACAGGAGGATTCCATAGAATGGGAAACCTGCTTGTACTTTGCATTATAGTTGTCTTGACAATGGAAATGGTCTATAACACTGGCAGTGTACACGGACGGCTCACGAATGCAAGGTTTTGCGAATGGATGGCATATTTCATTGTCTTCACCTGCACCGTATATACCAACGCCCGCCTGCTGGTTCCTCGTTTTCTGTTGCGCAATAAGTTGTCAGGATATTTCGCTTCCATCGGTTTGTGCGTATTTCTGTTGATGCTTTTTATCATACTGGTGCAAAACACCCTGTACGATGTTCCCAAAAGTTACAGGCTGACCTCTCTTTGTTTCAATATCGCGGGAAATATGTTATTGTTGGGATTGACGATAGCCTCTACTTCAGTAGTACCACTGTTTCGTTGCTGGGCTGAAAACAGCCGTCGAGTATCGGAATTGGAAAAGACGACGGCAGAAGCAGAATTGCAACAACTGAAAAGCCAGATAAATCCGCACTTTCTTTTCAACACGCTCAATAATGCCAACATTAAAGCAGAACAAGAACCACAACTGGCATATGCCATTCTTTCCCGGCTTGAAAATTTGTTGAGCTATCAGTTGTCCGAATCCTCGCAAGAAAAAGTTCTGATACGGAATGAAATTTCCTTCTTGCATGACTATTTGGAACTGGAAAGTACACGTCGTGGAAACTTGTATTACGAAATCAAGACAGAGAGCGTGGTGGAAGATATATCTATATACCCATTACTGTTTATTCCCTTTGTAGAAAACGCAGTCAAGCATAGTGTTGAAGTCAAAGGAAAGACAAACATACACATCACGTTTGCTGCATCCGAAAACCAACTGCACTTCCAGTGCGAAAACACCAAGGCCGCTTCTCGTACATCGAATCATTACGGAGGTTTGGGGTTGAAAAACATCAAACGGAGACTAGAATTGCTATTCGGAAAGTCTTATACCTTATCCATTACGGAAGAAGAAAATAAATATACTGTATGCTTATGTGTGAACCTATAAAATGTATTATCGTCGATGATGAACCTATCGCCCGAGAAGGATTGGAAAGGTTGGTACGCAAGAGTCCAATGCTGGAACTTGTCGGCAATTTTGAGTCTGCAGAATCTGCGACTGAATACATAAAAGACAATCCTGTGGATTTAATATTCCTTGATATCGAGATGCCCAGAATAAACGGGCTTGATTTTGCCCGTAAAATCCCGCAACAAACACTTGTCGTTTTTACCACAGCCTATTCCGAATACGCATTGGATAGCTATGAGGTAAACGCTACCGATTACCTCGTCAAACCCATCGAGGAAGAACGTTTCCGTAAAGCAGTGGAAAAGGTTTCTGCCTATCACACCCTACTCATCAATGTAGAGAAAGAAAGTGTGGAGGCAGATGTGGATTTCTTCTTCGTGAAATCAGAGCGTAGATATTTCAAAATCAGATATGACGACATCCTCTTTATAGAAGGCTTAAAGGATTATGTAATCATACAAACAGAAAATCGACGCATCATTACCAAGATGTACCTGCGCACTATCCATGAACTTCTGCCTCCGTCTGTTTTCTTCCGCATCAACAAATCCTATGTTGTGAACTTAGAGAAAATAGAATCGTTCGACACCAACGACGTCTTCATCGGAAAATATGAAATCGGTATCGGCAATACTTACAAAGAAGATTTCTACAAAAGGCTCATGACATGATAGTTGACTTTGCTATATACCAATCAACAATTCAAAATCGAATGCATATGGAAAGATTAGTTAAGACATTTTTATTCAGAGTACTCTCTTCAAATGAATCGTCCGCTGACGAGCAGCGGAATGCAACTGATAACTTGATAAAAGAGATCATTAAATTGAACACGGAAGAGAACGATAACATTTTTATACTCCGTATTCTTCGTTATACCCGTTTCCGTTTGCAATCTCTGCAAGAGAAACCCTCATCGGATAGGGCGGGGGAAAAATGTGGCAGAGCTATTGTCTGTCATTGATACAGAACTGGAACTGTTGAATATGCGAATACAGGGGTTTCTTCCTGCTTTGCCCGTCAAACCAGCCAAGAAACTCCGTTGGACAGGCAAAGCGACAGATTTAGTTGAATTGCTTTACGCACTCGACACCTGTAACTGTATCAACGGTGGTGAAATCGGTATAGAAGAACTGGCAGACGCCTTTTCTGAAATCTTTAGTATAGAAATCAAGAACTGCTACAATGTCTATATGAACATGAAACGCCGCAAGGATGACAGCCGCACCTATTTCCTTGATGAACTCCGAGAGAAACTGAACAAACGAATGGTGGAGAGCGACCTGAAAGGCGGAAAATTCAAAAAACGGTAATTGCATTAAAATAATCAATCAGGCTTCTCCAAACGAGAAGGAAGCCTGATTTTTTTTGCAATAAAGAACAATACGATGTAAAATGGCTACTGTCGATGTTGCCATTTCTCTTGAAATTCACGAGTCAGTTGCACGATTTCACCTCCGATTATTGCTAATTCAAGTGTCAGTTTCTCCAATTTTGCGAGCATGGCAAAGGCTTTCTTCTCTGTAAAGTTGCTCTTCATTGCGACTACTGTCTGGTTGTAATTGACTCCCACACTGCGGAATTGTCCATACAAAGTCGTCAGCTTTTGATAATAGTCAAGCAACGAACGATCCACTTTTATCACCCGAAAAGTCTCATTAAAGATTCTTGCCTTGATGAATAGTGACAGACTTGGTACACCGCTTTCCTCTTTCATCGTGAGGAAATGAGCGTATTCCGTCGGTGTGAAATTGACCGTAACACGCTTTTCTGTCTTCTCTTTGGAGCGTGCGCTCCGAATTTTCTTCATTTTCATTTTTTACTTTGGATTTTAGTGTTTCACGACATAAGTAGTATTCAAAACATGACATTTTCTCTTTCAAGAAAAACGACTTCGGAGTTTTTTCAGCTCTCTTGGAGAGCAAGGGGTTTATGCTGCAAAAACGAAGTCATGCTGCATAAAACATACCTTGCTATTTGCACTGACGCAAATAAATTCGTTCCGAAGAACGATATGTTATTCTCTCGAAATGTATGTTTTCAAAGCCATGAGATACCGACTTATCGCTTACTGCAAAGTTACTAAGCGTTATGCCTAAATCCCTTACTTCATACGAAGCCACAACCATCCAAATCGACGCCACAAGTACGCACTAAAGAAAATCACGCTGATTACAGCATTACCGAGCCATATATTTGCACCGTTGAATATGTCGGTGGAGGTATGCGTCTTCGATGACATCACGTTCCGATGAGCGATATAGGCGAGGGGGTATGTCAAAGAACATTTCCTTGATTCTTTCACTCGAACGTGGGAATGTGCGAAAGCAGATACAATCGAACGATTGTATTGATGGGCACTAATCAATATCTCCACAGAAAGGATATGAACGAAAGGATGTACCTCTACCGGTACAATCCGATTATTGGGCATATCATTGATAGCGGACATATTCATCTTCATCGGTAAATATACCGACAACGAAATGGACAGTGAATTGTATGACAATAAAATTAAGTAAGTATGAAAGAAAATCAAAACGGCAAGGTAGATCCCGTTGCCATCCGAGAACTTATTTCACAGGGTATTCCCATGAAAAGAAAAGAGAGTGAGATAAAACACTCTCAATCTGAAGAGCAGAGTGTCGAATCGGAACGTACAAATGACGAGCCAATGTTAAAGGATTTTTCAAGGCACCAAAGAAGAGAAAGGCGAAAGGCTGACAAGGGTGATTATGAGTCGCTTTTCATCTGTCGCAATACCTTGAAAAATCGCAAGACCATCTATATCGCCAAAGAGTTGCAGGACACGCTGGCAGAGATAGTTATGTCTATGAGAAACAGAGATATGACCATCGGCATCTATGTGGAGAACATCATCCTCCACCACCTTGAGACCTACAAAGATGAAATCAACAGATTGGCGGAGATTAAGTTTAAGAAACTATTGTGAGGCATCTAGTAATGGCTTTTTGTTATTTTTGAGCCGTATCAACTCACAGTCAAAAGTAACGAGGTGGTTTTCATTGAGGGGCTTTGTCCGCCCAAAGCTCACGAAAGAAAGGAGCGGTCGGCAAATCTACCGACCGCTTTACTCCATCTGTTCTTCTTGAACGGTTATTCGTCCCGTCCTTACTTCGGAATAAATCATCTTGTCTGATTTTATGCGGATTTCAGAGGTGAGAGAGTTTGAGTTTCAACTTTTTCTTCTTCCCTGCTTCTCGCATATCCGACATTTTTTTATGCGTCTTTTCGTCGGGTCGGTCGTTTTCGTTTCAGTGGCGTAAAAAGGTAGGGCTTAGGACAAACAAGGTTTTACGGCGAGAATACTACCTGCAATGAAATGGAAGTGTGGAGATTGTCGTCTAAACGGCTTGCCGC
>NZ_JADU01000029.1 GCF_000518545.1 Hallella seregens ATCC 51272 | reverse complement strand
ACGAGCTGGAGCCCTCGGCCCCCATCGCCTCGCTCATCACGCAGTACAACAACCTGGTGGACAACCGCCGCACGCTCTTGGCCCACCGCGCGGGCACGTCGCAGACGACGCGCGACCGCCGCCGTGCCGAGCACGAGGCGCATCTGCGGCCGGGCTTCGCCGCGCTGGAGCAGCAGCTGGGGCTTGCGGCCGGTAGCCTGTCGTTCACGGGCAAGACGGAGGGGACGGGCGTGAAGCGGCACTACGAGCTCGCCGTGGCGGGCCAGACGGGTGCCGACGGCCAGCCCAAGACCATCTGGGTGGGGCAGAACAAGAACGGCTCCCTATTTGTGTACGAGAAAGTAGAGGGGTGAAGTGCATTGGATTCAAAAGACAACGGCATATCGCATAGGTTCAAAAGACAAAGCGACATATTGCATGGATTCAAAAGACAACGATGAACAACAACAAACAACGCTGCGCCACGGCATAAATGTTGTTACCCGTTGTTTCCAGTTGTCTTTAACCCACCGATTGACAGTTGTATGAACGGACACGCACGGGGTGCCGGCCATCCCTTTACACAGACAAGGTAACTACAATACACCTCTATATTGTGTTTTTATAATATCTCTTTTTGCGCGGGCTGTGTCGTGAGACACGGCCCGCGATTCTTTTAGACAGAACTTTTCTCACAGATTGCAGGGATTTCACAGATGCTGCGCGATGATTGCGCGCATGCGAGGTTTTGATGTAGGGGCCAGCCTCCGTGCCGACCCGCACGCCAAAACTACACTAAACTCCTGTGCCATTCCACCGCGCAGCATCTGTGAAATCTGTGGAATCTGTGAGAAAATACCACGCGTGGAATCTGTGTGTCCTTTTTCATCGCGCAGCTATATGTCCTTTATGTAGTTCTGTCTAAAAATCCAACGCGCAGTTTCTGTTGTTCTGTCTAAAAACACAGCTTACGCCCCTTGTTTTTGGTCGGGACAGGAGAGGCTGTCCGCACCCACTTTTCCGCCGTATTCATTATGCAAAAAAAGCTAAAACGCAAAAGTTTTGCTATGCAGAGTTTGCAAAATCCAAATAATGTGTCTATCTTTGCAACGACTAAACGTAACGCAAAAAGACAGTAGATGGAAGCTTTCTTTCGCACCCACGCGTACCTCGTAGAACATACCAACGTGCCGGTTCGTCGCAGCTTGATGGACGAGATCGACTGGAACGACCGTATGATAGGCATCAAGGGAACCCGCGGTGTGGGAAAGACCACTTTTCTGCTGCAATACGCCAAGGAACATTTTGGGAAAGACGACCGCAAGTGCCTCTATGTGAACATGAACAACTTCTACTTCCAAGGGCGCGGCATAGCCGATTTTGCCCGCGACTTCGTGAAGCAGGGGGGGCGCGTGCTGCTCATCGACCAAGTGTTCAAGCAGCCCAACTGGAGCCAGGAGCTGCGCAGCTGCTACAACGAGATTCCGCAGCTGAAGATTGTATTCACCGGCTCCAGCGTGATGCGACTCAAGGAGGAGAACCCCGAACTCAACGGCATTGTCAAGAGCTACAACCTGCGCGGCTTCTCGTTCCGCGAGTTTCTCAACCTGCAAACGGGCAACCACTTCGCTCCCTACACGCTTGACGAGATTGTGAACAACCACGAGCACATTGTCAAGATGATTCTTCCGCTCGTGAGTCCGCAGCAATATTTCGCCGACTATCTGCACCACGGCTTCTACCCTTTCTTTCTGGAACACCGCAATTATGCGGAAAACCTGCTCAAGACGATGAACATGACAACCGAGGTGGACATCCTGCTCATCAAGCAGATTGAGCTGAAATACCTCACGAAGATCAAGAAGCTGTTCTACCTGCTCGCCGTCGACGGGCTCCATGCACCCAACATCAGCCAGCTGGCCACGCAGATAGACACCAGCCGCGCCACGGTGATGAACTACATCAAGTACCTGGCCGATGCACGCCTCATCAACATCATCTACACCCCCGGACAGCATTTTCCCAAGAAGCCGGCCAAGGTGATGATGCACAATTCCAACCTCATATATGCCATTTATCCCATCCAGATAGACGAGCAGGACGTTATGGAGACGTTCTTCGTCAACTCGCTGTGGAAAGACCACACCGTGAGCGAGGGGAACAAATCGCACTACTACATGATTGACGACAGCCGCAAGTTCCGCATCTGCGACGCCCACGCGCCGGGCAAGCAGCGTTACAACAGCGAGGTGACCTATGCACGCTACAACACAGAGGTGGGCCACGACAACCAGGTTCCGCTGTGGCTCTTCGGCTTCCTCTACTGAATCAAGCAATGACAAGAACATTATAAACTTTTATTATCTATTTAAAATGGCAAAAGAAAAGAAATTTATGACTTGTGACGGCAATACCGCCGCTGCCCATGTAAGCTATATGTTTACCGAGGTGGCCGCCATTTACCCCATCACTCCGTCTTCTCCCATGGCAGAACATGTCGATGAATGGGCTGCCAAGGGTCGTAAGAACATCTTCGGCCAGACGGTATCCGTGCAGGAAATGGAGTCTGAAGGTGGTGCCGCAGGTGCCGTCCACGGCTCGCTGCAGGCCGGTGCCCTCACCACCACGTTCACGGCATCGCAGGGTCTTCTGCTGATGATCCCCAACATGTACAAGATTGCCGGCGAACTGCTTCCCTGCGTGTTCGACGTGTCTGCCCGCACACTGGCCAGCCACTCGCTCTGCATTTTTGGCGACCATCAAGACGTGATGGCCTGCCGCCAGACGGGCTTCGCCATGTTTTGCTCGGGCTCCGTGCAGGAGGTGATGGACCTCAGCGCCGTGCCCCATCTGGCCTCGCTCAAGAGTTCGGTGCCTTTCATCAACTTCTTCGACGGTTTCCGCACCTCCCACGAGTACCACAAGATTGAGGCCATCGACCAGGACGAGGTGGCCAAGCTCATCGATCCCGAGGACATCAAGCGCTTCCGCGACCGTGCCCTCTCGCCCGAACGCCCCGTGACCCGCGGCACGGCCGAGAACCCCGAAACGTTCTTCACCCACCGCGAGGCCTGCAATCCCTACTACGATGCTGTGCCCGAGATTGTGGAAAAATACCTTGGCGAGATTTCCAAAATCACCGGACGGGAGTATCACCTCTTTAATTACTATGGTGCCAAAGATGCCGAAAACATCATCGTGCTCATGGGCTCGGCCACGGAGGCAGCCCGCGAAGCCATCGACTTCCTCGTGAAACAGGGCAAGAAAGTCGGCATGGTGGCCGTACACCTCTACCGTCCGTTCTCCGTGGAGGCCATCAAGAAGGCCATCCCCGACACCGTGAAACGCATTGCCGTGCTCGACCGCACGAAAGAGCCGGGAGCCGAGGGCGAGCCGCTGTACCTCGATGTCAAGTCGGCCCTCTACGATGATCCCCGTAAACCCCTCATCGTGGGCGGCCGCTATGGTCTGGGTTCTTCGGACACCACACCGGCGAAAATCATCTCCGTGTTCAACAATCTGGAGCTGCCGATGCCCAAGGATCACTTCACCGTGGGCATTGTAGACGACGTGACTTTCACCTCGCTGCCCGAGGTGGAAGAGATTCCCATGGGCGGCGACTCGCTCTTCGAGGCCAAGTTCTACGGCCTGGGCTCCGACGGAACAGTGGGTGCCAACAAGAATTCCGTGCAGATTATCGGCAACAATACCGACAAATACTGCCAGGCCTACTTCTCCTACGACTCCAAGAAATCGGGCGGCTTCACCTGCTCTCACCTGCGTTTCGGCGACGAGCCCATCCACTCGGCCTACCAGGTGAACACGCCCAACTTCGTGGCATGCCACGTTCAGGCCTACCTGCACATGTACGACGTGACGCGCGGCCTGCGCGACAATGGCACGTTCCTGCTCAACACCATCTTCGACGGCGAGGAGCTCGTGAACTTCATTCCCAACAAGGTAAAGCGCCACTTTGCCAAGCACAACATCAAGGTGTACTACATCAACGCCACCAAGATAGGCCAGGAGATTGGTCTGGGCAACCGCACCAACACCATCCTGCAGTCGGCATTCTTCCGCATCACCAAGGTGATTCCCATCGAGCTGGCCGTAGAGCAGATGAAGGCTTTCATCGTGAAGTCTTACGGCAAGAAAGGTGAAGACGTGGTGAAGCTGAACTACGCAGCCGTAGACCGCGGCGGCGAGTACAAGGAGCTGCCCGTGGATGCCGCATGGGCCAACCTGCCCGACGACGCTGCCACCGACGACGGCGCACCCGCATTCGTCAACGAACTGGTGCGTCCCATCAACGCACAGGCCGGCGACCTGCTCAAGGTGTCCGACTTTGTGAAGCACGGCACCGTGGACGGCACTTGGCAGAACGGCACCGCCGCCTGGGAGAAGCGCGGCGTGGAAGCCTTTGTTCCCGTGTGGAACTCGGACAATTGCATCCAGTGCAACAAGTGCGCCTACGTGTGTCCTCACGCCACCATCCGCCCGTTCGTGCTCGACGAGACCGAGTCTCAGGGCTGCGACGTGCGCACGATCGACGTGCTGGCGCCCAAGCAGCTCAAGGGCATGCAGTTCCGCATCCAGGTGTCCGTGCTCGACTGTCTGGGCTGCGGCAACTGCGCCGACGTGTGCCCGGGCAAGAAAAACCGGGAGACCGGCAACGTGGAGAAGGCTCTCAAGATGGTGCCCTTCAACGTGGACACCCCCGAAATGCAGCAGGAAATGAAGAACTGGGACTACATGGTGAAGAACGTGAAGTCCAAGCAGGACCTCGTAGACATCAAGCAGAGTCCCAAGAACTCCCAGTTCGCCCAGCCGCTGTTCGAGTTCTCGGGCGCATGTGCGGGCTGTGGTGAGACTCCTTATGTGAAGCTCATCTCCCAGCTCTTCGGCGACCGCGAGATGATTGCCAACGCCACGGGCTGCTCGTCCATCTATTCGGCGTCCATCCCCTCCACGCCTTACACGACCAATGCCAAGGGCCAAGGCCCGGCTTTCGACAACTCGCTGTTCGAGGACTTCTGCGAATTTGGCCTCGGCATGGCCTTGGGCAACAAGAAGATGCGCGAGCGCATCACCGTGCTGCTCAACGAGCTTATGGCCGACGACACCACGCCGGCAGCCATGAAGGAGGCCGCCCAGCAGTGGATTGAGGGCAAGAACGACGCCGACGCTTCCAAGGCAGCCGCCGAGGTGCTGAAGCCGTTCATCGCCGAGGGAGCCGACAAGGGCTGCCCCGTATGCGCCGAGCTGAAGACGCTCGACCACTATCTCGTAAAGCGCAGCCAGTGGATCATCGGCGGCGACGGTGCCTCCTACGACATCGGCTACGGCGGTCTCGACCACGTGCTCTCCACCGGCGAGGACGTGAATATCCTCGTACTCGACACCGAGGTGTACTCCAACACGGGCGGACAGTCGTCCAAGTCGACCCCGCTCGGCGCCATCGCCCAGTTCGCCGCCTCCGGCAAGCGCATCCGCAAGAAGGATCTCGGCCTCATGCAGGCCACTTACGGCTATGTCTACGTGGCCCAGGTGGCCATGGGCGCCGACAATGCCCAGACGCTGAAAGCCATCCGCGAGGCCGAGGCCTACCCCGGACCGTCGCTCGTCATCGCCTACGCCCCGTGTATCAACCATGGCATCAAGGGCACCAAGAAGATGAAGCGCAGCATGGGCACCTCGCAGACCGAGGAGGCTCTGGCCGTGGCTTGCGGCTACTGGCACCTGTGGCGCTTCGACCCGCGCCTGGCCGACGAGGGCAAGAATCCGTTCCAGCTCGACTCGAAAGCCCCGAATTGGGCAGACTTCCGCGACTTCCTGATGGGCGAGGTGCGCTACTCTTCGGTGGCCAAGGCCTATCCCAACGAGGCCGAAGAGCTCTTTGCCGCCGCCGAGCAGATGGCCAAACTGCGCTACCAGTCGTACGTGCGCAAGAGCAAGGAAGACTGGAGTCTGGAAGAGGCATAACCCCTGACACACCGTCATAACCCAAGTGGCCCGGCACAACGCAGTTGTGCCGGGCCACTTTCTTTCTCTTCGGGTAACCCGCCCTGTCCCGTCATTGTGCAGCGGCAAAACAGCCGCCGTCGCGACCCGCCGCTATCGCCGCTGCACCATCAACCCGCAAACGCAAAACAAAGACGGCGTTATCGCCACGCGACAACGCCGTAAACATGAGGCGAAAACGCCGCCATCGCGACGCGTTGACAGCCTTATCGTCCCGCACTTTCCCAATACTTGCGTTACAAATACCGCCCGCAGAACTGCTCGCCCAGCCGGAAACCCTCCTCGTAGAGCCGTTCCAGCCGCTGCGTGTCTTTCTCGATGCGGTGCACCTCCATGGGCCGTTGCGGGCGGATGCAGACGATGCGGCCGTCGCGTTCCAGGTCTTCGATGAGCTGCAACTGGCGGTTGTAGACCTCGATGCGGTGGCTCAAGGCCACGCGCAGACGCGGGTAACACTTGTAGACAAAGGCCGGGATGCGGCGGTCGCGCCCGGTGTTGCGGTAGCCATAGTTGCGCGTGGAGACCACCACGTTGGTCTCGTGGCCCATGGCCATGGCGTGCTCCACGGGAATGGAGTCGGTGATTCCGCCGTCGAGCATCGGCTCGCCGTCGATGTCCACCATCTTGCTCACATAGGGCAGACTGCTCGAAGCCCGGGCGATGTCACAGGTGCGCTGCCGGTCGTGGGTCTCGCTCAGATACACCGGACGGCCCGTCACGCAGCTCGTGGCCACCATCTCGAAGCCGCCCGCATGGCGGAAATAGGTGTCATAGTCGAAAGGTACCAGCTCGTTGGGGAACCGGTCGTAGAGCAGCCGCTGGTCGAAGATGCAGCCCTGAGTCACCAGATGCCGCAGCCCGATGTAGTCGTAGCGGGCCAGCAGGTCGATGTTGGCGATACGGGCGCGGCGCGGTTGGCGCGAAATATAACTCATGCCGTTGCATGCGCCGGCCGACACGGCCACCACGTAACGGAAGTAAACGTCGTGCTTCATCAGGGCGTCGAGCACGCCGCTGGTGAAGACGCCGCGCATTCCGCCGCCTTCAAGCACCAGGCCTGTGTTTCTGTCAATTCGCATAAAATACCTAAATTTTACTTGCAAAGATACTCATTTTCATGGGATATTTCGTAACTTTGCCATGCAAAGCGTTAAAAAACACCCCATGTTCAACAAAGAAACATACGTCGGCCGCCGGGCCGAACTGAAGCGGCTCGTGGGCAGCGGCATCATCGTGATGTTCGGCAACAACGAGTCTCCGGCCAATTTTCCCAACAACGGGTACTATCCTTTCCGCCAGGATTCCTCCTTTCTCTACTACTTCGGACAGAAGCGCGACGGCCTGGTGGGCGTCATCGACATAGACCAGGACCGGGAGACGCTCCTGGGCGACGACATTTCCATCGACGACATCGTGTGGTACGGGTCGGTGGACAGCGTGGCCGACATGGCCGCCCAAGTGGGCGTGACCCACTCGGCTCCCATGAAAACGCTGAAGACCATCTGCAACGACGCCATGCGAAACAAGCGTCAAATCCACTTCCTGCCCCCCTACCGGGCCGACATCAAGATACAGATTTTCGACCTGCTGGGCATTCATCCCAACCAGCAAAAGGAGAGCGCATCGATGCAACTCATCCGTGCCGTGGTGAAAATGCGGTCGGTAAAGACGGCCGAGGAGATAGCCGAGCTGGAGCGTGCAGCCGTCATTGGCTACAAGATGCACACCACGGCCATGCGCCTCATACGGCCGGGAGTGACCGAGAAATACGTGGGCGGGCAGGTCGACGGCGTGGCCCACTCCTACGGTTCGATGGTCAGTTTCCCCACCATCTTCTCCCAGCACGGCGAGATTATGCACGGCAACCCCTCTATGGCCCCGCTCGAAAGCGGTCGCCTGGCCCTGTGCGACGCCGGCGCAGAGACCATGGAACACTATTGCTCCGACAACACCCGCACCTGCCCCGTAAGCGGCAAGTTCACGCAACGGCAGCTTGAAATCTACTCCATCGTCGAGGATTGCCACGACCATGCACTGGAGGTGGCACGCCCGGGCGTGAAGTATGCCGACGTGCACTTCTCGGTATGCCGGCTCATGTTCGACCGGCTCAAGGAGCTCGGACTGGCCAAAGGCGACACCGAGGAGGCCGTGCGGGCCGGCGCCCACGCCATGTTCCTGCCCCACGGACTGGGCCACATGATGGGCATGGACGTGCACGACATGGAATCGTTCGACCAAATCAACGTGGGCTTCGACGAGGAGACGCGACCCAATCTGGAACAGTTCGGCACCAATTGCCTGCGCATGGGCCGTCGGCTCGAGGAGGGATTCGTCGTGACCGACGAGCCGGGCATCTACTTCATCCCAGCCCTCATCGACGAGTGGAGGGCCAGCGGCCACTGCGCCGAATTCCTCAACTTCGACCGTCTGGAGACTTACAAGGACTTTGGAGGCATCCGCATCGAGGACGACCTGCTCATCACCGCCGACGGCTGCCGCTTCATCGGGCAAGACCGCATACCTTATCATCCCAAGGATGTAGAGGCCTACATGGCCGGCTGAGCCGCCATGCACCCCTGCAATACCAATCACATCAAAACAATAAACAAAAGAATGAAGAAAATTATCGTACTGGCCGCCCTTGCCGTGACTGCAATGAGTGCCAGCGCAGAGGCCAAGAAAGACAGCGTGAACCCCAACAAGCCTGTCTTTACCGTCGTCAAAGAGAACCCCATCACCAGCATCAAGAACCAGAATCGATCGGGCACTTGCTGGGATTTTTCCACGCTCAGCTTCTTCGAGGCCGAGATACTCAAGGCCACAGGAAAGACTTACGACCTGTGTGAGAGCTTTGTAGCCAACAAGACTTACATGGACCGCGCCGTCCAAGTAGTGCGTCTTCACGGCGACTGTCAGTTCTCGCAGGGCGGCAGTTGCTACGATCCGCTCTACGTAATCCAGCACTACGGCATCTGCCCCGAGACTGCCATGCCTGCCGCCGGCAGCCTCTACGGCGACTCACTGAACAACTACAATGAGTTCTTCGCCGTGATGACCCCCTACGTGGAGAGCGTGGCCAAGAGTGATTCCAAGAAACTTTCCACCCAGTGGAAAGTGGGATTGCAGGGCATTCTCGACGCCTATCTGGGCCGATGCCCCGAAAACTTCACCTACCAGGGCAAGAGTTACACGCCTCAGAGCTTCGCAGCCAGCCTGGGTCTGGACTGGAACAACTACACCACCTTCACCTCCTACACCCACCATCCTTTCTGGACATCGTTTGCTGTAGAGGTGCAAGACAACTGGCGCAACCCGCTCTCGTGGAACGTGCCCATCGACGACCTGGCCAAAATCATTGACAATGCCATCATGAACGGCTACACCGTGGCCTGGGGCGGAGACGTGAGCGAGGACGGCTTCACCCGTCAAGGCCTGGCCTATATGTGCGACATCAAGAAGCTCGAAGGCATGGAAGGCAGCGACATGAGCAAGTGGTTGAAGCTCTCTGCGGCCCAAAAGAAGAACATTGTAGACTCTCTGGGCGTGAACGTGCCCGAAATAACGCCCACGCAGAAGCAGCGGCAGGAACGCTACGACAACTGGGAACTCACCGACGACCACGGCATGCTCATCTATGGAATTGCCAAGGATCAGAACGGCAAGGAGTACTACATGGTGAAGAATTCGTGGGGCGAGACCGGCGACTACAAGGGCATTTGGTACATGACCAAGAACTTCATCGTGGCCAATACCATGGACTTTATGGTCAACAAGAACGCCGTGCCCAAGGACATTAGAAAGAAAATCGGCATCTGACGCCGCCGCCATACGGGCTCCACAAGGGCCCGCCATCAGAGGGGACGCGCCATTCGCTTGGCGCGTCCCCTCTGTCATTTACGCCGGACGAGGCCAACTTTTACGTGGAATCTGTTAGCTTTCTCGGTGAAAATTCGTAACTTTGAGGCAGAAATAAAGGAAAAATCAAATGCACTTCAAATGGAAATATGACCCTCCTACACCAGACCACATCCAGCAAGCCAGGGAGTTGGGCGAGAAGCTCAGCGTGAATCCCATCCTGGCGCAACTGCTCATCAAGCGGGGCATCACCACAGAAAGCGCCGCCAAGCGGTTCTTCCGGCCTCAGCTGGCCGACCTCATCAACCCGTTTCTGATGAAAGACATGGACGTGGCCGTCGACCGATTGAATGATGCCATGGGGCGAAAGGAGCGCATTCTGGTCTACGGAGACTACGACGTGGACGGGTGCACGGCCGTCGCGCTGGTGTATAAGTTTCTGCAACAGTTCTATTCAAACATCGACTATTACATCCCCGACCGCTACGATGAGGGCTACGGAGTGAGTCGCAAGAGCATGGACTTTGCCCACGAAACGGGCGTCAAGCTCATCATTATACTCGACTGCGGCATCAAGGCCATCGAGGAAATTGCCTATGCCAAGAGCCTGGGCATCGACTTTATCATCTGCGACCATCACGTGCCCGACGATGTGATGCCCCCCGCCGTGGCCATCCTCAACCCCAAACGCCCCGACGACACCTACCCTTTCAAGCAGCTGTGCGGCTGCGGCGTGGGTTTCAAGTTCATGCAAGCCTTTGCCAAAAACAACGGCATTCCCTTTTCGCGGCTCATCCCTTTGCTCGATTTCTGCGCCGTCAGCATCGCCGCCGACATTGTACCCGTGGTCGACGAAAACCGCATTCTGGCTTTCCACGGCCTCAAACAGCTCAACCAGAATCCCAGTGTAGGCCTGAAAGCCATCATCGACATCTGCGGACTCAACGGCCGCGAAATATCCATGAGCGACATTATCTTCAAGATTGGCCCACGCATCAACGCCTCGGGACGCATAGAAAACGGCAAGGAGAGCGTGGTTCTGCTCGTTGAAAAGGACTTCGCCACCGCCCTCAAGGAGGCACGTCACATCAATGAATACAACGAGCAACGCAAGGATATTGACAAGCAAATGACCGAAGAGGCCAACCAGATTGTGGCCAAACTCGAAAGCCAGAAGCACCATTCCAGCATCGTGCTCTACGACGAACATTGGAAAAAAGGAGTCATCGGCATCGTGGCCTCGCGGCTCACGGAGATCTATTTCCGGCCCACCGTGGTGATTACACGCGACAACGAGCTGGCCACGGGCTCGGCCCGGTCGGTCATGGGCTTCGATATTTATGCGGCCATCAAGAGTTGCCGCGACCTGTTGCTCAACTTCGGGGGCCACACCTACGCCGCCGGGCTCACGCTGCGATGGGCTGATGTGCCCGAGTTCCGCCGTCGATTCCAGCACTTTGTGGAGGAGCACATCATGCCCGAACAGACTGAAGCCTACCTCGATCTGGATGCGGAGCTCGACTTTAGAGACATTTCCAAGCGGCTGTACAACGACTTGAAGCGCTTCTCCCCCTTTGGGCCGGGCAACCCCAAACCGGTTTTCTGCACCAAGGGAGTCTACGATTACGGCACGAGCAAGGTGGTGGGACGCGCGCAGGAACACATCAAACTGGAGCTCGTCGACTCCAAATCGGGGGCCGTGGTCAACGGCATCGCCTTCGGACAAAGCGCTTCGGCCCGCTACATCAAGTCGAAACGCTCGTTCGACATTGCCTACACCATCGAGGAAAACGTGTTCAAGCGCAACCAGGTGCAGCTGCAAATCGAGGACATCCGGCCGGCCGAGGACGAGCTGTAAAGGGCTGCAACCCATGGCCGACCAGTATCAGCGCATCCTCAGGGAGTACTGGGGCTACGACAATTTTCGTGGCATCCAGCACGATATAATCCGCAGCATCGGGGCGGGCAACGACACCTTGGGGCTCATGCCCACGGGCGGCGGCAAGTCCATTACCTTTCAAGTGCCCGCGTTGGCCCAGGAGGGCGTGTGCCTTGTCGTCACGCCGCTCATTGCTCTGATGAAAGATCAGGTGCAGCATCTGCGGGCCAAGGGCATCGTTGCCTCGGCCATCTACTCGAGCATGTCGCGTGCCGAGATTGTGAAGACGCTGGAAAACTGCATCCTCGGCGACGTCAAGTTTCTCTATGTCTCGCCCGAACGCCTCTCCTCTACCATCTTTCTGGAGAAGCTGAAGCGCATCCGCGTGAGCTTCATCACCGTGGACGAAGCCCACTGCATCAGCCAGTGGGGCTACGACTTCCGCCCCTCCTACCTCCAAATTGCCGACATCCGCCGGCTCAAGCCCGAGGCTCCCGTGCTCGCGCTCACGGCCACGGCCACACCGCAGGTCGCCGACGACATCCAGCAGCGGCTGTCGTTCCGCCGTCCCAACGTGTTTCGCATGAGCTTCGAGCGCAGAAATCTGGCCTACGTGGTGCGCGAAGCCACCGACAAGGAGGCAGAGCTCGCCCGCATTCTCACCGCCGTACAGGGCTCGGCCATCGTCTATGTGCGAAGCCGCCGACGCTGCAAGGACATCTCGGCCCTGCTGGAGCAGCAGGGCCTTTCCTCCACTTTTTATCACGCCGGACTGGAGCCCGCCACCAAGGACGAGCGGCAACGGCTGTGGCAGCAGGGGGCCAAACGCGTCATCGTGGCCACCAACGCTTTCGGCATGGGCATCGACAAGCCCGACGTGCGCCTCGTCGTCCACGTGGATTGTCCCGATTCCATCGAAGCCTACTTCCAGGAAGCGGGGCGGGCCGGCCGCGACGGGCAGACGGCTTATGCCGTGCTGCTGTGGAACAACAGCGACCGGCGCAAGCTCTGCAAGCGCATCGACGACAACTTTCCGCCCAAGGATTACATCCGCGACGTGTACGAGCACCTGGCCTATTACTACGTCATCGGCACGGGTAGCGGCGGCGGCCACACGTTCTCTTTCGAGATAGACAAGTTCTGCCACACCTACAAGTACTTCCCGCTCACGGTGGACGCCGCCCTGCGTCTGCTGCAAAGCGCAGGCCTCATCGCCTACGAGACCGACCCGGATGCCGCGGCCCGCCTGATGTTCCTGCTGCGGCGCAACGAGCTCTACCGGCTGGAGGAGACCTCGCCCGACGAAGATGCCGTCATCACGGCCGTGCTGCGCAACTACGGCAGCCTGTTCACCGACTACGGTTACATCGACGAAGCCCTCATCGCCCAGCAGGCAGGGCTGGGCCGCGAACGCACCTACCAGGTGCTGCGGGGCCTTGACCACAAGCACATCCTCAGCTTCATTCCCCAGCGAAAGACGCCTTTCATCACCTACTTGCGCGACCGCGTAGACCGCGACGACGTGGTCATCCCGCCCAGTGTGTACGAAGACCGCAAGACGCAGTTCACCAAACGCATCGACGCCATGATGGAATACGCCACCAACGGCAGCGTCTGCCGCAGCCGCCAGCTGCTGCGCTACTTCGGCGAGACCGGCAGCCACGACTGCGGCGCATGCGATGTTTGCCGGGCTGTCGTCGCGTCCTCCAATCCCCAACCCGGCACCGGCGAGGCCGTGCGGCTCATCCTCGGCCTGCTGTCCGACGGCCGGCGCCACGCTCTCACCGAGCTCTCCCGGCTGCCACTGCCCAAGGCCCGGCTCGACGAGGCCCTGCACCAGCTGGCCGCCGAAGAGCAAATCCACGTAGAGGGAGCCTGCATTTTCATATAATGCCCCGCCTCACCGGCGACCGGCGGCCATTTTGCCGTCGTGCGTCCACGGGTTATTCGCCACGCGTCCACGGGTTTTTCGTCACGCGTTTACGGGTTTTTCATCATGCGTTTACGGGTTTTTCGCTGTGCCTCCACGGCTTTATCGTGGGGTGAATACGGCTTTATTGTCTGGCCTCCAAGGGCTTCCAGTGACACGAACACAAAGAGCCCCGAACCTTGGAAGAGGTTCGGGGCTCCCGCTTGTCTTCTGTTTTGAATGGCCGCTTAGTTGTTCTCGGGGCGGAGCTGACGCACCGTCTCGGCTGCACGCCACATTTCCATGTCGTGCATTTCCTTGAGTTCGGCATTCAATTTCTCGCGATAGTCGGGCTGAGAGTTCTTATCGATGGAGATTTGAGCCTCTGTTCCGTTCTCCACGCTCAGGTAGAGCCACTCCATGACAGGCTTGATGGCCGCCTTGAAACGGGGCCGCCAGTCGAGTGCACCGCGCTGGGCCGTGGTCGAGCAGTTGGCATACATCCAGTCCATTCCCTTTTCGCCGAACAGCGGGCCAAGGCTCTGGGTGAGCTCCTCAACGGTCTCATTGAACGCCTCCGAGGGGGAGTGGCCGTGCGAGCGGAGCACTTCATACTGTGCCTCCAGCAGTCCTTCGATGGCCCCCATCAGCGATCCGCGCTCGCCGGTAAGGTCGGATGTGGCCTCCTTGTGGAACGTAGTCTTGAACATGTAGCCGGCGCCGATGCCGATGCCAAAGGCTATGGTCTTCTCCTCTGCCTTGCCCGAAGCGTCCTGATAAACGGCATACGAGCAGTTCAGACCGCGGCCTTCGAGGAACATGGTGCGGAGCGAGGTGCCCGATCCCTTGGGAGCCACCATGATGACATCGATGTTTTCGGGGGGCACCACGCCCGTGCGATCCTGCCAGTTGATGGCAAAGCCATGCGAGTAATAGAGCGTTTTGCCCGGCACGAGATAGGGTTTGATCTTGGGCCACACAGCAATCTGGCCGGCATCGGAGAGCAGCATGCAGATGATGGTGCCACGCTGCACGGCCTCCTCGATGGAAACCAGCGTCTTTCCGGGCACCCATCCGTCGGCCACCGCCTTGTCGTAGGTCTTGCCCTCGCGCTGGCCCACAATGACGTTGAAGCCGTTGTCGCGGAGGTTTCCGGCCTGGCCGGGACCCTGAATACCATAGCCGATGACTGCGATCGTCTCATTCTTGAGCACTTCGCGTGCCTTTTCCAAAGTAAATTCCTTGTTGGTGACTACATTTTCAACTACGCCACCAAAGTTCATCTCTGCCATAATGATATGTATTTATAACGTTAAACTTCCATGTTTCTTTCCTCGCGTGCACGCCGACGCTTGTTTTCGCGCACAAAGGTAACGATTTAAAAGCAAACCGCAAAGGTTTCTTTCAATCTTTTGCAAACCTTATCAAACTTCTTACAACCTCTACCTCATCGTCCGTTCCCTTGGTGATTCTCACCCCATACTCGTCTTCGCCGGTCTGCTCCCGGTAGAAATGGAGTCGGTCGCCCTGGTGACTCTCGGCCACATAGGCTATCTCAAAGCGCCGGAGGCGGTGCGAACGGTACCATGAGAGGTCGAACAAGTCGAGCACATGCTCGATGTATTTCACCGAGTTGACATGGCCGTTGACGTCAATGTCGTTGTAATAGGTGTCGAGGCTGTGCACCAGCGGGGCCTCCTTGTCCATCCTCACGCGCGAGGGCTTGCTGATGGGGCACGCCTTGTCGCGCTCCACATAGGCATTGATAAGCCCGTCGCGCACGGCCAGCAAGTCCACCGGCTGCCGCGTTTCCGTGTCGATCATGGCCCAGATGCTGCGGCCGTAGCCCAGTGTGCGGCCGTCGGGGCCGGTCACGGCAAAGTTTCGGCTCGTAAAGAACTTCATGGCACTCTCCACCCAAGTCTCCACCGAAAAGCGGTCGTAGGCCGCAGGCATCTCCTCCATCTCTATGGCCAGACGCGAGAGCACCCAGGTCTTGTGCAAGCCATTCAGGTAGCTCATGCCGTAGCCGCGGTCGTTACTGTGGAAGTCGGCCGCGTTGAGCATGGCGTTGCCAAGGTGTCCCATGAACAGCCGGTTGCTGAAATCGCAGTGGAACGGCTCGGCCATAAACTCGTATTTGCCCGTCTTGGGCAGCATCTTCTCCATATCCTTGTGCTTTCTGCACATGCCGTCCGGAAGACCGCATGTGGCTGATTTACAGATTGTCCTGCCCGTTGAGGAAGTCGGTCACGGGCTCTTCGAAGCTCCGCGTCACGGCGATGCGCCCCGAACGCGTGTATTGCAGCAGACAGTTGAAACTGTTGAGCCGCGTATAGAGGTCGAAGATGTCCTCGGTGAGACCGGCCAGCAACACCGTGGAATAGGTGGGGTTCACCTCCATCATGCGTGCGTCGTGCTTGCGGATGGTGCGCGAAATCTCGGCATTGTCGAGCAGTACGGGCGTTGAAATCTTGAAGAGCGCCACCTCGTGAATGAACAATTCATCGTCGGTATAGTAGTCGGCCTTGATGACGTCTATCTTCTTCTCGAGCTGTTTCGTGATTTTTTCTATCTCGCTTTCGCAGCTCCAGCAGGTGATTGTGTACTTGTGGATGCCGTCAATGCTCGATGCCGACACGTTGAGACTCTCTATATTGACCTGCCGACGGGTGAAAACGGCCGTCACCTGATTGAGGATACCGGCCACGTTCTCACTGTAAACGAGCAAGGTATAAAACTTCTTTTCCATAATTCTTATATGTCCAAATGCAACATCATTTCGTCCACGGCACTGCCGGGAGTCACCATCGGGGTGACGTTCTCCTCCTCCTTGACGGCGCACTCCAGCAGGTAGGGCCCGTCGGTGGCCAGCATACGGGCCACCTTGGCTTCCAGATCCTTGCGGTCGGTCACCAAATCGTAGGCGATGCCATAGCCTCGAGCTATGTCCTCGTAGCAGGGATTGAGCATGTGAGTGAACGAACGACGCTTGTCGTACATCAGGTCTTGCCACTGCCGCACGTTGCCCAAATAGTTGTTGTTGAGCACGATCATCTTCACCGGAACTTGCTCCTCCATGATGGTTCCCAGCTCCTGGATGGACATTTGGAAGCCGCCGTCGCCCGTGAAGAGGCACACCGTGCGGTCGGGTGCGCCGAAGACGGCACCCACGGCAGCTGGCAGACCGAAGCCCATGGTGCCCAGACCGCCGCTGGTGACGATGCTACGCTTCACGCCAAACTTGAAATACCGGCTGGAGAACATCTGGTTCAGGCCCACGTCGTTGGCCAGAATGGCCTGGCCATGGGTGGCTTCGGCCACGGCGTTCACCACCTCGCCCATGAGCAACGGCCCCTCAGACGGATGGATGGAGGGGTCGATAACCTCACGCTTCTCCTTCTCATAGAGGGGGCCGAACGAGGCCCGCCATGCGCTGTGGTCGGCCTTGTCCACAAGCGCGGAGATAGCCGCGAGGCTCTCTTTGCAGTCGCCCACCACGGCCACGTCGGTCTTCACGTTCTTGTCTATCTCGGCGGCATCCACGTCGAGATGGATAATCTTGGCCTGTTTGGCATAGCGGTCGAGCCGGCCAATGACGCGATCGGAGAAGCGCATACCCACGGCAATAATCACGTCGGCCTCCTGCTGCTTCACGTTGGGCGCGTAGTTGCCGTGCATGCCAAGCATGCCCACGTTGAGCGGATGGCCCGAGGGCAGCACCGAGAGGCCCAGCAACGTGCAGCCTGCAGGGATGTCGGCTTTCTCCAGCAGGGCCGTGAGCTCCTGCTGAGCATCGGCAATCTCCACGCCATGACCCACCAGAGCCATCGGTTTCTTGGCCTGGTTGATGAGTGCGGCGGCGGCTTCGACAGCCCCCGCGTCTATCTTGGGGCAGGGGCAGTACGAGCGCACCGCGTCGGCCTTGCCGGGCATCCACTTGGCCTTGCCCGTCTGCGCGTTGCGCGGAAAGTCGAGCACCACAGGGCCGGGACGGCCGCTTCGGGCAATGTAGAACGCCCGGTTCACGGCCCATGCCACGTCTTCGGGCCGACGTATCTGGTAGCTCCACTTCGTGATGGGCTGGGCCATGCCCACGAGATCCACCTCTTGAAAGGCATCGGTGCCCAGCGAACTGATGCCCACCTGGCCGGCAATCACGACGATGGGAATGGAGTCCATCATGGCATCGGCCACGCCCGTGATGGTGTTGGTGGCGCCCGGACCCGAGGTGACCAGGGCCACACCCACCTCGCCGCTCACGCGGGCATAGCCCTCGGCGGCGTGTGCTGCCGCCTGTTCGTGGCGCACGAGCACATGGTGGAACCAGGGATCCTGCTTGTGGGTATAGGTGTACAAGGCGTCGAACACTGGTATGATGGCGCCGCCGGGATAGCCAAAGATGGTGCGTACACTCTCCTGATAGAGTGCGCGCATGAGTATCTCTGCCCCCGTGCATTCTTCGCCGATGCGGATTCCCGCCCAAGGGGCCTCGGGGCCGCGCTGTCTGACAGGAGTGAATGGGGTGGTATTGTGCTGCTTGTTTGTAGGGTTCATAATGCTGAAAGTTCTGTTCTGTTATCCTTATTCTATGATTCTCACGCCGCCTTTGTCGGCCGAACTCACGCTCTGGGCATAGGCGCGCAGGGCCTTGCTCACCACACGCCGGCGCTTCAGCGGCTGCTGGGGCCGCGCGGCAAGCTCCTCGTCGGAGAGCTTCACATTGATGCTGCGGCCCGGAATGTCTATTTCGATGATGTCGCCATCCTTGATTTTGCCGATGTTGCCCCCCGAGGCGGCCTCGGGCGAGACGTGTCCGATGCTCAGTCCGCTGGTGCCGCCCGAGAAGCGGCCGTCGGTAATCAGGGCGCATGCCTTGCCCAAGTGGCGACTCTTGATATAGGAAGTGGGATAGAGCATCTCCTGCATGCCGGGGCCTCCCTTGGGCCCTTCGTGGGTGATGACCACGCAGTCGCCGCTCTTGACACAGCCGCCGAGGATGCCCTCACAGGCATCGTCCTGCGAGTCGAACACCACGGCGGGCCCCGAGAAGTGCCACAAGGCCTCGTCCACACCGGCTGTCTTGACCACGCAGCCGTCCTGGGCGATGTTGCCGAAGAGCACAGCCAGACCGCCGTCCTTGGTGTAAGCATGCTCCAAACTGCGGATGCAGCCGTGCTCGCGGTCGGTGTCGAGCGTGGGCCACTGCTCGTTCTGGCTCCCCATCCGGGTGGAGAAGCGGCGGCCCGGCGCGCTGTGGTAGATGCGGGAGGCCTCGGGCGAGACGTCGGGACGCGTAATGTCGTACCTCTCCATGGCCTCGCCCACGGTCATGCCGTCCACCCGACGCACGCTGTCGTCGATGAGTCCGCCCTTGTTCAGCTCGTTTAGGATGCCCAGAATGCCGCCTGCACGGTTGCACTCCTGCACAGAATACTGCTGCGTGTTGGGCGACAACTTGCACAGGCAGGGCACCTTGCGGCTCAGCCGGTCGATGTCGCTCATCCGGAAGTCCACCCCACCCTCCTGGGCCACGGCCAGCAGATGGAGCACGGTATTGGTGCTGCCACCCATGGCAATATCGAGTGTCATGGCGTTGAGAAAGGCCTGACGCGTGGCAATGTTGCGGGGCAGCACGCTGTCGTCGCCGTCTTCATAATAGGCCAATGCGTTTTTCACGACCTGCCGCGCCGCCTGACGGAACAGCTCGATGCGGTTGGCATGCGTGGCCAGAATGGTGCCGTTGCCGGGCAGCGAGAGGCCGATGGCCTCGGTGAGCGAGTTCATCGAGTTGGCCGTGAACATGCCCGAGCAGCTGCCGCAACCGGGACAGGCACAGGCCTCGATCTGCTGCAGCTCCTCGTCGCTCACCTCGGGGTCGGCACCTTTAACCATGGCCGTGATGAGGTCGGCATTCTCGCCGCGCCAGCGGCCGGCCTCCATGGGGCCGCCCGAACAGAACACTGTCGGGATGTTGAGCCGCATGGCAGCCATGAGCATACCCGGCGTCACCTTGTCACAATTGGAAATACAGACCATGG
Source organism: Hallella seregens ATCC 51272 (assembly GCF_000518545.1). Classification (GTDB taxonomy): domain Bacteria; phylum Bacteroidota; class Bacteroidia; order Bacteroidales; family Bacteroidaceae; genus Prevotella; species Prevotella seregens. The sequence continues at coordinate 14,995 of NZ_JADU01000029.1, read as the reverse complement.
CGTCGGCCTTGTGGGCATTGACCATGTACTCTACGGAGTCGGCGATGATGTCGCGCGAGGGCAGCGAATAAAGCATGCCGTCGTGCCCCATGGCTATGCCGTCGTCGATGGCTATCGTGTTGAATTCGGCCGCATAGCAGCCCATCTTCTCGATTTCCTGCTTCACAATCTGCCCTATCTCGTGCAAATGCGTGTGTCCCGGCACAAACTGGGTGAACGAATTGACCACGGCAATGATGGGCTTTCCAAAATGTTCGTGCTTCATGCCCGTGGCCACCCACAGGGCGCGGGCGCCTGCCATGCGCCTCCCCTCGGTGCAGACGGAACTTCTCAACGGATGCTTCATATACCACAAATTACAATTTTCATGCAAAGGTACGGATTTTATTTATAACCGCAACGGATTATCGGCCGAAAAATGAGATATTGAACAAACCTGTAAGACAAAGCCGCGAAATGGCGACAAATTGAAATTTAAAGCGCGACGGCCCCAAAATCGCGCCGCCATTGCGCCGTCAACGCATCGCCGTTACGCCGTAATCGCACCGCCGTTACGCCGTAATCACGACGCGTTTGCACTGTCATCGCACCGCCGAAAGCCACCAGTCGCGGCTCCGGGAAGAAGCGCGCGGCGGGCGGCTACAAAAAATCCCGCTGCACCTGACGGGCAGCGGGACTCGAAATAATGTCGTTGTGAGGGTTACTTCACGTAAACTACGGCCAGACGGTTGGAGGTAGTGCCCTGCACACCCTTACCTGTAGCCTCGTCCACATTCACGCCCTTGGTCTTGAGGTAGTTGGCCACCACGTCGGCACGAGCCTGAGACAGACGGTCGTTAACCTCCTTGGAACCCTCGGGAGAAGCGGTACCTACGATCTGAACGTGCTTGCCGGCGGCAACAGCATCGAGGGCTTTCTTGGCCTCTTTGGTGAGTACAGACTTGCCTTGAGCAAAAGTAACGAACACGAGATTCTCAACCTTCACCTGCTGAGGAGCCGGTGCTTCCTTCACCACGGTCTTCACGACCTCTTTCGGCTTCTTGGCCAACTCGTTGCGCAGGTCGTTGATGGTGGAGTTCAGCGCATCGATCTCGCTCTGGTCGCGGAGCTGGGCGATGGTGAAGTTGTGCGTTCCGTTGGAGTTCTTGAACTTGTAGACAACACCGGCGTTCAGCTGAACGAACGACTTGTTGATGTTGTACTGTGCGCCCTCGTAGCCGAGACCGTTGAGGCCCCAAATCACAGCGGGCTCCACATATACCTGCCAAGCCTTCTTCTCGCCGAGGTTGAAAGCGAAGTCCAGACCGGCCTTGGAGGTCAGGCTGTTGGTCTTCACGATGTTCTGCTTGCCGGCGAGGGCGTTCTTCAGCTGGTCGTTCTGCTTGAAGTCGCTGCCGATATACTTGTTGCTGTTACCGAACACGTGACCCCAACCCAAGCCATACACGGCGCTCACCTCGAATGCACGGGGCTCGCCCTTGTAGCCGCCGAACCAATTGCTCAGGTTCACGGTGCCCAGCAGGCTGGTGTTGATGGCACGCACGGTGGTGCCGACAGAAGTCCAAGGCTTGTTGGAGAAATAAGCGTTGCTCTCAACAGCCAAGCCGAAAACCGGCGTGAAGTAGCGGCCCACACGGATGCCGGCGTTGGGATTGAGGTCCTTCAGCCAAGCGTGGCCCGTGGTCTTGGTAGCTACACCACCGTTGATGCCTACGTAAACATTGTCGAATGTCTTGCTCTCTGTTACCGTCTGAGCAGACAAGGAAGCAGCCATCGATGCAGCTGCCAGCAAAGTAAATAACTTTTTCATACTCTCTTGTTTTAATATTTAACTGTTGATTTGTTATCTTGTCAACTTTTCGGGATGCAAAATAATAAAAAAAACTTGATACCTCCAAATGTTTTTCGCATTAATGCGACAATTTACACATTTATTGATATAAGTCATGACGCATTTTCAATCTTTTTAACCAAAACGCCCATTTAGGGCTGAAAAAGGCCGCAATCCGGCTTAATCGCCGGATTGCGGCCTCGGAATGCGTACAGCATCAGAGCTCGATCACGCGCACGGCATACGGGGGAAGCACGAGGCGGGGTCCCTCGGCGGCAGTCCGTTCCACGCGCACACGGCGGTCGGTCACCTGTCCGTGGAAGCCTTCGACAGGGACTCCGGCAGGTATCGACAGGCCGTCGACGGTGAGCGTGAGCTGCGACGGCAGGGCGTTGACGAGCTTCAGATAGGTCTTACCCGTGGCAGTGTTGCGCACTACGCTGGCTGCTACGCGGTAACGCAGCTCGGGGGCGATGGCCAGTTCGGAGGCCACATACTCGTCGCCGCAGTAGGTGCCCCAGAGCCGCTGCGTCTCGTAGCTGGGCGTGAGGGCGGTGATGGTGTCGTTGTTGAAGTAGATCATGTCGGGGTTCCAGTTGGCGTGGCCTTCCTTGCACAGCAGTGGCGCATAGCTCGACATGGCCACAACGTCGCCGTTGCGCTCGAGGGCGCACAGGTGCATGGCCTCCACGAGGGCGCTCTCGTGAGTGGTACTCCTCGACGCCCACTCGCCCAGATACACCTGGGGACCCGTTCGGTCGTAGTGGTCGTAGTAGTCCTGGTGGTGCATGAACCAGCCCGTCGACTCATAATAATGCTCGTCTACCATGTCGAACAGCTGGGGATGGGCCTTGGCAAACTTCCATCCCTCCACATAGTCGGGCGAGGGATCGTGGAACGGGCCCACCGTGCCGCACACCTTGATGTGGGGGTAACGCTCCTTGATGGCCCTGCATATCATCTCGCAGCGCTCCTCGAAGGCCGTGGAAATGATGTCTTCGTTGCCTATACCGATATACTTCAGGTTGAACGGGGCGGGATGGCCGGCCTCGGCACGCAACCGCGCCCAGCTGGAGGTGGCGGGGTCGCCGTTGGCCCACTCGATGAGGTTGAGCAGCTCCTGGCAGTAGGCTGGCATCTGGTCCATGGGGATACCGCCCTGCTGGCCGCCGTAGCCGTCGGCATTGCAGCGCGAGTTCTGGCAGGGCACGCCGGCGGCCAGCACGGGCAGCGGCTCGGCCCCGATGTCTTCGCAGAACTGGAAATACTCGTAGAAGCCCAGGCCGCGCGTCTGGTGATAGTTCCAAATGTTGGGGGCCGGCGTGCGGTCTTGCCACGGGCCCACGGTCTGGTTCCAATAGTAAATGTTGTCAATGCCTTGGCCATGGCTCATACAACCGCCGGGGAAACGCACAAACTTGGGGTGCAGGGCGGCAATGGCCTCGGCCAGATCCTTGCGCAGACCGTGGCCGCGGAAGGTTTCGTGGGGGAACAGGCTCACCATGTCGACAGCCAGCTGCCCCTCTTTCAGCGGGGTGAGGGCCAGGCGCACGCGGCCTTTCACGGCTTTCCTGTCGACCACAAGGGGTAGCGTGTATCGGTTCCATCCCTGCCCCTCTATCTTGAGCTTGCCCTTGGCCACGGCGGTGCCGTCGGCTGCAACGAGGGCCACGAGCAGCTGGTTGCGGAGGCCCGACTCGTTGCGCACGTAGACCGAGAAGTCGAACGCCGACTGCGGTGCGGCGGTGATGCTGTCCCACCCTATATTATATAAGGTGTCGCGGGCGGCCAGCACGGCATAGTGGGGATTGGCAGGGCTCAGCGGCACGTCGGTGGCAATCCGTATCTCGCGGTTCGACTGCCACGCCGTGGCGGCCGTCCAGCCGCGGCGGTCGGCCGGGGAATACTCGAAATCGCGGTTCTGCACCAGTTCGGCATAGAGTCCGCCGTCGGCCGCATAGCTGATGTCCTCGAAGAAAACACCCAGCAGCTTGTCGCTGATGCGCTTGGTCTGGGCAGGCTTCACGGTGAGCGTGGCCTCCACGTTGTTGCCAATGCGGGCAAAGCGGCGGGCGTCGTCGCGCATGGTTTCGCGGCTCAGCGCGTTGTCACGGTCGACCGCCGCAAAATACTGGCGTATGTAGTCAAGGTGCAGTTTGGGCACGTCGAACTGGTTGCCTTGCTGCACACGGCCGCCCACGGTGGCCGTGTCGCGCATCCAAGCCATGTCCTCAATGGTGCTCGGGCCGGGCTGTTCCGTGAACTTGCGGAAGTCTTCGCTGGCCTGTACGTAGTGGCGGGTGCCGTCCTTGGCCTTGAAATAGATGTCGAAGGTGCCGTCGTCCATCTGGAACATCACGGGCTCCGCCACCCCTTTCTCGGCCACGCGCGGATAGTCCTGCGGCCGCCATGTCACCAAGTCCTCGCTGTAGGCGGCTGCGAAGCAGGGCGAATAGTCGTTCACCCCAAAGAGCAACCGCCATGTGCCATCGCTGGCATGCACCACGTAGGGATGGTGCATGCGCTTCTCGGAACCCCACTCCGCATAGTCAGAAGCGCAGAGCTGGCCCACGTCCTGCCAGTGGTCGTTGTCGGCGAGATAGGCCAGATGCAGGCCGTCTTTCTCTCCGGGCGAGTAGACAAAGATTTGACAAGTGGTGTCCCTGCCTATGATTTGATAAGCCGGAACGGGCTGCTGGGCGCGCGTCTGCGCCGCCAAAGCCGCGGCGGCCAGCAGCAATAAAGATTTCTTCATGATGTTGGTTCAAGTCGGTTTGTGCTTGCAAATATACGCAAAAACAGCGTAAAGGCAGAACATTCCTACGGCAAAAGTCCACAACGGGGATAAAAAAAGGCAGGTTGCAATCACTGCGACCTGCCTCCCAAAATTAGAGAGTTATAAAAAATCAAGTTATTACGAAATATCTTTTGCCCTGCCCCGCGCGGCATTCAGGTCGCCGGGAGGTGGGTTGTGGTGCTTACTTGTAGTATTCGTGCTTGCCCGCGGCGAGCGTGTTCTTCATCAGCGAGCAGATGGTCATGGGGCCCACGCCGCCCGGCACGGGCGTGATGAAAGCGCACTTGGGGGCCACCTCGCCAAACTTCACGTCGCCATTGAGGCGGAATCCGCTCTTGCGGGTGGCGTCCGGCACGCGTGTGGTGCCCACGTCGATGACCACGGCACCCTCTTTCACCATGTCGGCGGTGACGAAATCAGGGCGTCCGATGGCAGCAATGATGATGTCGGCCTCGCGGCATTCCTCCTTGAGGTGGGCCGAATGAGAGTGGCACACGGTGACCGTGGCATCGCCATACTGCTTCTGCATCATGAGCTGGGCCATGGGTTTGCCCACAATATTGCTGCGCCCCAGCACCACGCACTTCTTGCCCGAAGTGGGTATTCGGTAGTGCTGCAACAGGGTGAGGATGCCCAACGGCGTGGCCGAAATGAAACAAGGAAGGCCAATGGCCATGCGGCCCACGTTGATGGGGTGGAACCCGTCCACGTCCTTGCGGTAGTCGACGGCCATGATAATCTTCTGCTCGTCGATGTGCGCGGGCAGTGGCAACTGCACAATGAATCCGTCCACATCGGCATCACGGTTGAGCCGATCCACACAGGCGAGGAGCTCCTCCTCGGTGACGTCGGCCTCGAAACGTATCAGCGTAGACTTGAAGCCGCACTGCTCGCAGGCAATGACCTTGTTCTTCACATAGGTTTCCGAGCCGCCGTCGTGGCCCACCAGCACGGCAGCCAGATGGGGCTGCTTGCCGCCACGGGCCGTCAGCTGCTTCACTTCGTCGGCAATCTGCTGCTTGATAGCTGTTGCCGTAGCCTTTCCGTCTATCAGTGTGTACATGGTTTGTGTGGGTTGGCGGGCGTTGTCCGCGGTTACATGCCGGGCATGCTCCCGGGCATTCCGGGCATGCCTTTCATATCTTTCATGCGTGCCATCATCGACTTCATCTGGTTGCCGGTGACCATCTTCATCATCTTGCGGGTCTGGTCGAACTGCTTGATGAGCCGGTTCACCTCCTGAATACTCGTGCCCGATCCCTTGGCAATGCGCAGACGGCGGCTCTGATTCAGTATCTCGGGGTTGACTCGCTCTTTCGGCGTCATGCTGCGGATGATGGCTTCGATGCCTTTGAACGCGTTGTCGTCTATGTCGACATCCTTGATAGCCTTGCCCACACCGGGAATCATCGAGGCCAAATCTTTCAGATTGCCCATCTTCTTGATTTGCTCTATCTGGCCCAGGAAGTCGTTGAAATCGAACTTGTTCTTCTGGATTTTCTTCTGCAAGCGCTTAGCTTCTTCCTCGTCGAACTGCTCCTGCGCACGCTCCACGAGCGACACCACGTCGCCCATGCCGAGAATACGGTCAGCCATACGGTCGGGGTGGAACACGTCGATGGCATCCATCTTCTCGCCGGTGCCGATGAACTTGATGGGTTTCGTCACCACCGTGCGGATGGAAAGGGCCGCACCGCCACGGGTATCGCCGTCGAGTTTGGTCAGGATGACACCGTCGAAATCGAGGCGGTCGTTGAACTCCTTGGCCGTGTTCACGGCATCCTGGCCGGTCATCGAGTCGACCACGAACAGGGTTTCGTCGGGATGCACGGTCTCCTTGAGCGAGGCTATCTCGTTCATCATCTCCTCGTCCACGGCCAGTCGGCCGGCCGTATCGATGATGACCACGTCGTTGCCCTTGGCCTTGGCTTCCTGAATGGCATGAAGCGCAATCTCGTTTACCTGTTTGTTGCCGTCCTCTGAATAGACCGGCACGTCGAGCTGGGCGGCAACAACCTTGAGCTGCTCGATGGCTGCGGGACGGTAAACGTCGCAAGCCACGAGCAGGGGCTTCTTGTTTTGCTTGCTCTTCAGCATGTTGGCGAGCTTGCCGCTGAACGTGGTCTTACCCGATCCTTGCAGTCCCGACATCAGGACAACGGCCGGCCGGCCCGTAAGATTCAGCTCTGCCGCCTCGCCGCCCATCAGCTTCACCAGCTCGTCGTGCACAATCTTCACCATGAGCTGACCCGGCTTCACGGCCGTGAGCACGTTCATGCCCAGTGCCTTCTGCTTCACCGTGTCGGTGAAAGTCTTGGCCACTTTGAAGTTGACGTCCGCATCAAGCAAGGCCCGGCGCACGTCTTTCAGGGTTTCGGCAACATTGATTTCTGTGATCTTTCCCTCTCCTTTCAGAATCTTGAAAGAGCGTTCCAGACGGTCTGTTAAGTTCTCAAACATGCTGTTTTCATCGTTCTTTGGTATCGGCAAACCGTGTCAAAAGCTATACGCACGCCGTTTGCCCGCACCTAATTTGCTGCAAAGTTACAGAATAATCAGGTGAAAAAAGAACACTATGATGAGTTTTTGGAAAAATTAATATCGGCTTTTTATCTGGACACATTGCGGCGAATCTTCTCAAGATAGGCTTTCATCCCCTCGCCGTCCTTGGTGTCGATGACCTCGAGCAGCTGCTTCAGCTCGTCGCGAATCTGCGACACCTGGTCATGGGTATAGGGATTGAAGAGCACCTCCTGCAGCAGATAGTCGTCCTCGGACAGCACACCCTTGGCAATGCGCATGTGCCGTTTGAACGTGGTGCCCGGCGCATCCTGATGCTTCATGACGGCGGCGAAGACAAAGGTAGACACAAACGGAATGCTCAACGAGTAGGCCACGATCCTGTCGTGCTCCTCGAACGTGTATTCGTAGATGTTGAGCCCCAGCTTCTGATACAGGTCTTTGAAAAAGATGCGCCCCATATAGTCGCCCTCCTTGATGATGATGGCGTTCTCCTCGGAGAGCTGGTTCAGATTGGCAAAAGTGGGTCCGAACATCGGGTGCGTGGACACATAGGGATGCCCCGACTGCTCGTAAAACTCCCGAAGATTGGTTTTCACCGATGCGATGTCCGAGAGGATGCAGTCGGCGGGCAGCACAGGCAGCACCTCCTTGAAGGCAGCAAGCGTGTACTTCACCGTCACGGCATTGATGACCAGCTGGGGCTGAAAGGGCTCGATTTCGCCGAGCTCGGTGAAGCGTTGGCAGTTATAGGTGAAGCGGAGCCGCCGGGCATCTTTCTCATAGACGGCCACCTCGTGCTCGAAACTCAGCATGTCGATGAAGAAAGAGCCCATTTTTCCGGCTCCCATAATCAGTATTTTCATGTGGCGTGCAGGGGTTACCGGTTGACGATTTCGATTTGCTGGCGCACGCTTTCCTCGTGAATCAGCTCGAAGATATGGGCCGCACACTCCGGCTCGATGCCGAGCAGGCTGGCCTGTGCCCCGCGTTTCTCAAGAATTTCACTGTAGCGGTTGGCTTGGAACACGGTCATGTTGTGCTCTTTCTTGTACTGACCGATTTCGCGGCAAACCCGCATGCGCTTGGCCAGCAGGTCGAGCAGCTGGTTGTCGAACTCGTCAATCTGTCCGCGCAGCAGACGTATGCCCTCGGTGGTCGACACCTCGTCGCGCACTACAAGCAGGCTGAGCACGTAGTCGAGCACGTCGGGAGTCACCTGCTGGCGGGCGTCGCTCCAGGCGGCATCGGGCGTGCAGTGGCTCTCGACAATCAGTCCGTCGAAGCCCATGTCCATGGCCTGCTGGCAGAGCGGGGCTATGAGCTCGCGACGGCCGCCAATGTGGCTGGGGTCGCAGATGAGGGGCAACGCGGGGATGCGGCGGTGCAATTCCATGGGAATCTGCCACATGGGCAGGTTGCGGTATATCTTCTTGTCGAAGCTGGAGAAGCCGCGATGGATGGCTCCCAGCCGCTTGACACCCGCCTGATTGATGCGCTCCAAGGCTCCTATCCACAACTCCAGGTCAGGGTTCACAGGGTTTTTCACAAAGACGGGAATGTCCACTCCCTTGAGCGAGTCGGCCAGGTCCTGCATGGCAAAGGGGTTGGCCGACGTACGTGCGCCCACCCAAAGGATGTCGATGCCATACTTCAGGCAGAGCTCCACGTGCTCGGGCTTGGCCACTTCGGTGGCCGTGAGCATGCCGGTTTCTTCCTTCACCTGCTTCATCCAAGGCAAGGCGGCCTCGCCGTTGCCCTCGAATCCTCCCGGCTTGGTGCGGGGCTTCCACACGCCGGCACGGAACATGTGGCAGCCTTTTTCCTTCAGCTGGCGGGCGGTGGTCATCACTTGCTCCTCGGTCTCGGCACTGCAGGGACCTGCAATGACGATGGGGCGTTCGTTGTCACTTGGCAAATTCAATGGTTCCAGTTCGAGTTCCATATCATCTTGATTTGATAAAGTCTCTCCCGCAGAGGGGCCGGGACTGTCGTTTTTATACTTTATATACTGTTATTGGGGGTGTCGGGTCGCTTGGGCCATGGTGCGAGACGCTGAATGCGGGCCAAGGCCTCCTGCATCTTCTCGTCTTTGGCACAGAGCGAGATGCGGATGTAGCGCGCTCCGTTCCGCCCGAAAATGAATCCCGGCGTGATGAAGACGCGGGCCTCGTGAAGCACGCGCTCGGTGAGTTCTTCCACATCACGGCAAGCGTCGGGGATGCGCCCCCAGAGGAACATGCCCACCTGCGTGGGGTCGAAAGTGCAGTCCAGGGCCGTCATGATTTGCTCGGCGATGGCACGCCGGCGGGCATAGTTCTCAATGTTGTTGGCCAGATGCCACGCCTCATCGTTGGCATTGAGAGCCTCGGCGGCCGCCAGCTGAATGCCCCGGAACATTCCGTTCTCGATGTTGCTCTGTATCTTGAACATCCACGAGATATACTCCGCATTGCTTACCATCATGGCCACGCGCCAGCCGGGCATGTTGTGGCTCTTCGACATCGAGTTGAACTCGATGCAGCAGTCCTTGGCCCCGGGCACCTGCATGATGCTCTGCGGGCGACGGTTCAGGATGAGCGAATAGGGATTGTCGTTCACCACCACGATGTCGTGGTCGCGGGCAAACTGCACCAGCCGCTCCAGCGTCTCGCGGCGGGCATTGCCCCCGGTGGGCATGTTGGGGTAGTTGGTCCACATCACCTTGACGCGGCTCAGGTCCATCTGTTCCAGCCGGTCGAAGTCGGGCTGCCAGCCGTTGTCCTCACGCAGGTCATAGTTCACGATTCGGGTACCGAATATCTTGTTGATGGCCGTGTAAGTGGGATAGCCGGGGTCTGGAATGAGCACCTCGTCTCCGGGATTGCAGAAAGCCAGCGTGGCATACATGATGCCCTCTTTCGAGCCGATGATGGGCTGCAGCTCCGTGGCCCAGTCCACCTCCACTCCGTACACACGCCGATAGAATCCGGCCATGGCCCGGCGCAGCTCGGGCAGCCCCGCGGTGGGCTGGTAGCCGTGGGCCTTCGGGTCGTGGGCCACGGCGCACAACTTGTCCACCGTCTGCGGCGAGGGCGGCATGTCGGGCGACCCAATGGCCAGCGAAATGATGTCCAGGCCCTCGGCATTGAGCCGGGCCACCTCCTTGAGTTTGCGACTGAAGTAGTATTCCTGTATTGCGTTTACTCTTTCTGCTGGTTGTATCATGGTGCGTGTTCTGCTTGGGATTTATACTTGGGCCTCGATGTATTCGCCTATGATTCTGATGTCCTTGGTCAGGGGGGTGATGGCGTCGATGGACTGCCGGTAGCGGGTCAGGTCGTCGAACGTCACGTCCACATAGAACAAATACTCCCACTCGTGCCCGATGACGGGCAGCGACTGTATCTTGGTGAGGTTGATGTCGTAGAAGCTCAGAATGGTGAGCACCTTGGAGAGCGAGCCCTCCGAATGGGGCAACGAGAACACCAGGCTGGCCTTGCGCGAGGCATTGAGCGGGCGCAGGAAGTCGGCCTTGCGCGGATCGCTCACCACGAGGAACCGCGTAAAATTGTGTTTGTTGTCCTCGATGTGGTTCTCCAGCACTTTCAACCCGTACATTTCGGCGGCATCCGCATGACAGATGGCGGCCCAGCCGCGACACCGATGCCGCTGAATGTAGGCTGCACTGCCGGCAGTGTCTTCCCCCTCCACGGCCTTCAGGTCGGGATGGTTGGCCAGAAATCCACGGCACTGCATCAGGGCAACGGGGTGCGAGTGCACCTCGGTGAGGGTACTCCAATCATCGTCGGGCAGACAGCAAATGCTATGGCAGATGTGCAGTTTGTGCTCTCCAACGATGGTGGTGTTGCTGGCCCGCAGCAGGTCGTAGTTATGGAGCAGCGAGCCGGCGATGGTGTTCTCGATGGCCAGCATGCCAATGACCGTAGGGTCGCGCTTGATGTTTTCAAACACGTCCTCGAACGTGGAGCAGCAGATCAACTGTATCTGCTCGCCCTCGAAATACTGTCGGACCGCGATGTCGTGAAACGACCCGGGAATGCCTTGTATGGCTACTCTTTTCATCTTTTGTGTCCTGTTTCTTGGGTCAAGGGCCGTAAACACCGAGTCCCGCCTCATGGACATGAAGCGGGACTCAGCGTAAACCTCTTGGTTTAATCTCTTGGTCTTAAGTTGAAATTACACGCAACTTCCCGCTTCACAATTGCTTGCAAAGTAAAAGTAGAAGTAGAGATAAGATGCGTAAGACTTCATTTTCTTAACCTTTTCGAGTTCTGGGTGCAAAAGTATCACTTTTCCTCGAGACCGGCAAACATTTCATAAGAAAAATGCCGCACGGCCTCAATCTTTCAATTATTTTTTAAACAGAAACAACATAAGGATATATGGCTGCGCAGTGAGGTTTTAGACAGAACAACATATTTGAACATATAGCTGCGCGATGAAAAAGGACACACCGATTCCATGCGTGGTATTTTCTCACAGATTGCACAGATTTCACAGATGCTGCGCGGTGGAATGGCACAGGAGTTTAGTGTGGTTTTGGCGTGCGGGGTGTCACGGAGGCCGGCCCCTACATCAAAAACCTCACATGCGCGCAATCATCGCACAGCATCTGTGAAATCTGTGCAATCTGTGAGAAAATACCACGCATGGAATCTGTGAGAAGAACGCCGCGCATGGAATCGATGAGCCCCTTTCCTTCGCGCAGCTATATGTTCAAATACGTTGTTCTGTCTAAAACTCCAACGCGCAGCCATATGTTCAAATATGTTGTTCTGTCTAAAACCCCAACGCGCAGCCATATGTTCAAATATGTTGTTCTGTCTAAAACTCCAACGCGCAGCCATATATCCTTATTTGTTGTTCTGTCTAAAAGAATCGCGGGCCGTGTCTCACGACACAGCCCGCGCAAAAAGAGATATATAAAAAACACAATATTAAGCGTATTATAGTTACAAGGGGATGGACGATGCCCATACGCGTATGTGCCCGTTCATACAACCGTCATTAATGGGGTTGGCGAAGACAACGGGGAACAACAGATAACAACGGCAATACCGTGGCGCAGCGTTGTTTATGGTTGTTTGTCGTTGTCTTTTGAATCCAGTGCGGTTCATGCCTCCACTTTCTCGTACACAAAGAGGGAGCCGTTCTTGTTCTGCCCCACCCAGATGGTCTTGGGCTGGCCGTCGGGCGTGGTCTGACCCGCCACGGCGAGCTCGTAGTGCCGCTTCGCGCCCGTCCCCTCCGTCTTGCCCGTGAACGACAGGCTGCCGGCCGCAAGCCCCAGTTGCTGCTCCAGCGCGGCGAAACCCGGCCGCAGATGCGCCTCGTGCTCGGCACGCCGGCGGTCGCGTGCCGTCTGCGACGTGCCGGCGCGGTGGGCCAAGAGCGTGCGGCGGTTGTCCACCAGGTTGTTGTACTGCGTGATGAGCGCGGCGATGGGTGCCGAGGGCTCCAGCTCGTCCAGCGCCTCGACGCGGCGCAGCACGGCCGACAGCGCACGGTCTGTCGCGGCCCGCAGCTGCTTCACGTCGAACGCGCCGGCCGTCACGCCCGTCTTGAGCTGTGCGTGGAAGAGCTTGTCGAACACCGTGTTGTCCATCTCCAGCCGGTTCACGTACAGGTCGGCGTCGATCTTCGTCACGTGCTGTGCCACGTCGTCCGTTCCCAGGTCGGCCACGAGGTTGCGGATGAGCCCCGTCTCCTTGTCGTAGTTCGATGCCGTGACGTTGGGGTAGGCCTCCATCACGCGGTTCACGGCCTCGGCGGCGGCCAGCACGGCCGCGTCCGTGCTGTGCAGGTGCAGGGCCACGGCGAGGCGCAGTGCTTGGTACGACCTGTCGCGCCGCTCGTCGGCCTCGCGCATCTTCTGCGTGTTGGGCTCCGTTCGCGGCTGGTTCAGGGCCTTGTCCTCCTCGGCCACGGCAGTCTCGAGGGGCCCGAGCACGGCGGTGAGCTTCTCCGTCTTCGCCTCCTTGCAGAGCGTGAGCACGCGGTCGGCAAACTGGTAGTGCTCCATGTTGTGGAGGCGCGAACGTTTCATTTCTTTCAATTCCATGTTTTTCGTTTTAGAGGGTTAATAAAGATTGGATACATTCAGGTATTGGCGTAGGGGAGGTTGCCACGAATATGTGTTGTTTTCATTGCCATGGATGTTTCGCCCTGGGACGACGGCCGTTTTTTCGTCGGTTTAGCGTTTCGCCTTGGGACGATGGCCGTTTTTTCGTCGGTTTAGCGTTTCGCCCCGGGACGACGGCCATTTTTTCGTCGGTTTAGCGTTTCGTCCCGGGACGACGGCCGTTTTTTCGTCGATTTAGCGTTTCGCCCCGGGACGACGGCCGTTTTTCCGCCAGTTTAGCGTTTCGCCCAAGAGCGAAAGTCTGTTTTCTCCATTTTGATTTTGCACCACCAATTGGATTTGCCTACAGCGGCAGACATCAAACGACACCTGCCGCTATCATGACAAAGCACGTCCAAAAGTAGGGGGTATGTTATTCAAATGCTATGAACACATCGCCTTCCCATCGCCTTCTTGGACGCACGACCAGCGTATCCTTGGCAAAAAGCAAGGCGTAAGCATATTTGTCAGTTCCGTTTGTGGGTGTGGATGCCCAGTAGGTTCCATATTTTCCCACGGGCCACCAGTTACCTTCATCCATATTGTCGAAGGCGGGGAGGTAGAAGTACTTGTCCCGATCGGCATCGGCGATGGCCGTCGTTTTGATACGATCTGACATGTCGAGATAAAAGTTCGGATGATTTATGACACGCCAGTCTTTTTCATCCCACCATTTTTCCGAGTTGAAAATGGGGATGTTGGCTCTCTTGAGGAGCCACATGCCATTCTGATAAAGGTGTCCCCATACGCACCATATCTTCGTGGCATCCCAGTGAGCGTCTCCATTGGATATATACCACATCATTTCGTTGATATTGGGGCACTGGGCGCAGAGGTTGACTGCTTGGGCCGATGAGTTGCTGTACCAGCGAGGGTCGCCCCACTCTGTCGCAAAGCCGGTGCCAGTTTCACCGTTGACTCTGGGCTGTGTGCTCTCGTGTCCCTGCCAGTAGGTGTGGTGCGCATCCCACATCGCCCACTTCGTGTCGCTGTAATTGGGCACATCAAGGTCGGGGGCAATCTTCTTGTTCCTTCCCACGTGACAGTCAACGCTGCCATAGTTCTTCTTCACCGTACCGGTTATGTTCGTCACCTGGTCGTGTAGGGTGTATTCCACGGTGAAGTTGGTGTACGAGCCGGGAGCGACAACCATGATGGCAGCGTTCTTGCCGTATTCTGTGGCAACGGGAATCTCAAAGCCGTTGGTGCCGCCGCCCGCGAGCGTGATGGTGATACTTTTAGAGGTAGCAGTGGCGGTGGACAGCTTGAGGCCCGTGTCGTCGAAACTGTAGGTGCCGGCGAGAGGCTGGTCGGCGCTGACCTTGATTTGGGTGAGTTTTACGCTTGATGCGAATCCCGGATAGTCTGGGTCGAGATTGCTGCTGTAGCAGGGCATGAACGTGAGGTAGGATGCCTTGTGGTCGAGCGTGAAGAGGTATGAGCCGTCGCCCTGGCGGTGTGCCGTTGCCGTGCCGCAGTCGCCGTCGGTGCCGATATGCGCGCCGTCGTTGGGCGCTTGCTGCGCCTGTGCCGACTTGATGATCACCTTGTCACCCGCAGTGTTGCTGTTTCCCGTATAGCGCACGGGATAGTCCGAGGCGGTGTAGCGGTCTTCAAACCAGAACTTGGCGGTGGCCTCCTTGCCGTTCGGGGTGGGGATGGTGGAGTGGTTGCTTGCTTTCAGGGGCGAAGCGGAGGCGGTGTTGTTGATCCACAGTTGGTC
>NZ_JADU01000028.1 GCF_000518545.1 Hallella seregens ATCC 51272 | reverse complement strand
TGTCTTTGCCAACATGAACGGACACGCACGGGGGCAAGAACATTGCACACCGCATCGCGTTCAAAAGACAACGACCAACAACCATAAACAACGCTACGCCACGGTATAAATGTTGTTATCCGTTGTTCCCAGTTGTCTTTAACCCACCGATTGACAGTTGTATGAACGGACACACACGGGGGGGCATCCATCCCTTTACACAGACAAGGTAACTACAATACACCTCTATATTGTGTTTTTATAATATCTCTTTTTGTGCGGGCTGTGTCGTGAGACACGGCCCGCGATTCTGTTTTGGGCATGCGGGCGGCCGCGCATCGCGTCGTGTGTTCCAAACGGCGGGCTTAAATACCACAAACATGGTAGCCGATATGCTCTGTTTGTGCGATTGCGGCGCATGGGTTTTTGCCGTAACTTTGCAGCAGAGAATCAGAACGATGCAAACAGCTTTTGCAATTCAAAATTCATAATTCATAATTCAAAATTAGACGGAGGATAAGATTTTATGGCAAAGATTTTCAAGCGTATTACAGATTTAGTGGGCCGCACACCGCTCGTGGAGCTGGCCAAGTATTCGGCTTTGCGGGGTGCCGGCACCCCTGTTGTGGCCAAGGTGGAGTCGTTCAATCCCGGCGGCAGCGTGAAAGACCGCATCGCCCTGGCCATGATCGAGGCCGCCGAAGCCCAGGGGCTGCTCAAGCCCGGAGCCACCATCATTGAGCCCACGAGCGGCAACACCGGCGTGGGGCTGGCCCTGGTCTCGGCCGTCAAGGGCTACAAGCTCATCCTGACCATGCCCGAGACTATGAGCATGGAGCGGCGCAACCTGGTGAAAGCCTATGGAGCCCAGGTGAAACTCACCAGCGGAGCGGCCGGCATGGGCGGTGCCATCAAGGCCGCCGAGGAGCTGCGCGACTCCATTCCGGGCTCGATAATCCTGGGGCAGTTCGTGAATCAAGCCAACCCGCAGCGGCACTACGACACCACGGGGCTGGAAATCTGGGAAGACACCGACGGGCAGGTAGACATCTTCGTGGCCGGCGTGGGCACGGGCGGAACGGTGTCGGGCATTGGCCGGAGACTCAAGGAGAAGAACCCCGGGGTGAAGATTGTGGCTGTGGAGCCCAGCGCATCGCCCGTGTTGAGCGGCGGCACCGCCGGCCCGCACAAGATTCAGGGCATCGGTGCAGGCTTTGTTCCTGCTACTTACGATGCTTCCGTGGTGGACGAGGTGGTGCGCGTGGACAACGACGACGCCATTCTGGCCGGTCGCCAACTGGCCCAACAGGAGGGTCTGCTCGTGGGCATCTCGTCGGGAGCGGCCGCCTTTGCCGCCACCGAGCTGGCCCGCCGCCCTGAGAATGCGGGCAAGCACATCGTGGTGTTGCTGCCCGACACAGGCGAACGCTACCTCTCCACCGTGCTCTACGCCTTTGACGAGTATCCGCTTTAAGGCGTAGGAACAGTGCCGCAGACGGGAGCGTTTCAGAACAATAACCACGATTTATATGCAGGGATACACCTCGTGTGTGTCCCTGCATGCCGTTTTACATTCGGACATACAGGGCGTATATCCCTACAATTTGGCAATAGTTCAGCATTTTGACACGCCCTTATCTTGTTGTTGATGCGGTGGTAGACATACCGAAACTTTCGTTTCGCTGCAAATTTTTGGGGAGATTTTTGGCTATTGACCATTGTTTTCTGATACCTTTTCAGTATTTTTGTCCCCATCAAATCGAGGCTCGGCTTGAGTCCTACCGGCTTGACCGTCTTTATCAATCCCAAACCGCATGCAGATCAGCAAATACTTGGTGGCCAATTCTCACGACAGTCTGTGGGGGCTTACGGTCTCTACCGTGGGCTACGAGGAGATTTTGCCCGGCGAAGAATACCCCACCCACGGCCATGCCGACGGCTACTACTTCAACCTTGACAAGGGACGCATCCTGAACGAATACCAGTTGCTCTACATCATTGAGGGCGAGGGCGTGTTCCATTCGGCCCGCGTGGCCGAAGCCCGGCTCAAGGCCGGCGACCTGTTCCTGCTCTTCCCGCAGGAGTGGCACAGCTATCATCCCGAGCCGGCCACGGGGTGGAAGAGCTACTGGATTGGGTTCAAGGGGCAGAATGTGGACAGCCGTGTGCGGGCCGGATTCCTCGCGCCCGACAAGCCTGTCTACCATGTGGGCTTCTCAAGCCGCCTTGACGAGCTCTACCGCTTTGCCTACCAGACGGCCCTCGACGAGAGCGCTTACGTGCAACAGACGCTGGCAGGCGTGGTGAACCTGCTCATCGGACTGATGTATTCGCTGGAACGCAACAACGAATTGAACAGCAACCACAAGCACGTGGACATGGTGAACCATGCCCGCCGACGCATCCGTGAGTCGCTGGAGGCCGACCTCACCATCCAGCAGATAGCCAAGGAGATGAACGTGAGCTACAGCAATTTCCGCAAGCTCTTCAAGGAATTTACCGGCGTCTCCCCGGCCCTCTACCAGCAAGACCTGCGTCTGCAGCGGGCTAAGGAGCTGCTGACCACCACCGATCTCAGCATCAAGCAGATTGCCTATCAGTTGCGTTTCGAGTCGCCCGACTATTTCTCGTCCAAGTTCAAGATAAAGACCGGCATGAAGCCCAGCGACTTTCGGGAGCAGACCCGGTAGGGGAGTCCCTGCGGGAAAAACGAAGCGACGCCGCCACAAATCCGTAGCATCGGATCTGTGACGGCGTCGCGGTTTTTTCCTGACGGCGTAAAGGCGCGGCGATTACGCCGCAACCGCCGTGCGATGACGGTGCAATCGCAGGGCCTTTACGGTGCAATCGCAGGGCCGTTGCGGCGGCATCAAATCGGAGTGGTGAGGACAAACGTGCGCAACCCCCAGTAGCTCAGGATGCCGAGAGCGTAGCCCACGAAAGCAATCCAGCTGATGTGACGCATGTACCAGCCGAAAGTGATCTTCTCCAGACCCATTACCACCACGCCGGCGGCCGAGCCGATGATGAGCATCGAGCCGCCCACGCCGGCACAGTAGGCCAGCAGTTGCCAGAAGATGCCGTCCACGGCCATGTCGCCTGTGGCGGTCACGGGATACATGCCCATGCAGCCAGCCACCAGCGGCACGTTGTCGACGATGCTCGACAGCACGCCGATGATGCCCGTCACGGCATAGTGGTTGCCGTCGAAAGCGGTGTTGAGGCCCTGGCCCAGGGCCGTGAGCACGCCCACTTCTTCGAGACAGGCCACGGCCATGAGGATGCCGAGGAAGAAGAGAATGGTGCTCATGTCGATGTTGTGCAGCAGGTTGGAGACGCGCTTGCCCGTGCCCTCACGGTCGGCCCCGCGGTGCAGGTTGCGGTAGAACAGCTCTGTCGTGGTCCACAGAATGCCCAGCACGAGCAGGATGCCCACGAAAGGAGGTAGCCCTGTAACGGCCTTGAACACCGGCACGAGCACCAGCCCGCCCACGCCGACGAGGAACACCGCCTTGCGCTGGCGGCTCGAAAAGTCGAGCACCTCGTAGTCGCTCTTCATCGGCATGTCGCCGGCGGTCTCCAGTTCGCCCCGCAGCGAGTATTGCAGGATGAGGGCGGGCACCACCATCGACACCAGCGAGGGAACGAGAATCTCCGTGATGACGCCGGCCGCCGTGATAACGCCCTTGTTCCAAAGCATGATGGTGGTGACGTCGCCAATGGGCGAAAAGGCCCCGCCCGAGTTGGCCGCGATGATGACCAGCGAGGCATAAACGATGCGGTCCTTGTGGTCGTGGACCAGCTTGCGCAGTATCATAATCATCACAATGCTCGTGGTGAGGTTGTCGAGAATGGCCGAGAGGATGAACGTCATAAAGGCTATTCGCCACAACAGCGTGCGTTTGCTGCGCGTGCTCATGGCGGTGCGCACCCAGTTGAAACCGCCGTTTTGATCGACGATTTCCACGATGGTCATGGCCCCCATGAGGAAGAAGAGGGTGGTGGAAGTGCTTCCCAGATGGTGCTCGATGGCGTCGCTCACCTCGCTGAGCAGCGCGGGGCCGGTGGCTCCAGGGATATAACTGCCGGGCGACACCATGAAGAGCGTCCAGCATGCGGCAAACATCAGCAAGGCCACGGCGGCCTTGTTCACTTTGGTCATGCTCTCAAGGGCGATGAAAAGATAGCCCACGCAGAAAGCGACGATGATGGCAATGGTTAAGGTTGACATGCTTTTGATACGTTAAAAAATGGGGAATGGCGGGCCCGCGGCCGGCATGAGGCCGCCCCGGCACCGTGGCTGCAAAGTTACGTAAAATCTCAAAACCTTGGGCTCAAAAATCAAATTATTATGGCAGCCCCTTGGAAAATCGTCTAATTTTGCCGCGACGATAAGACAAATCCCTAACCCCTCATCCTAACAGCAACTCTCTATGGAAAATCGAAAATACTATTTTGCCGTAGACCTCGGGGCCACAAGCGGCCGCACCATCATCGGCACACTGGCCGGCGGACGGCTCGAACTGCAGGAGCTTACGCGCTTCGACAACGTGCTCATCGAGGCCGGAGGCCATGTCTACTGGGACATTTTCGCCCTCTATCACGAGGTTGTCAAGGGGCTGCGGCTGGCTGCCGAACGCCGCATTCCCCTGAGCAGCATCGGCATCGACACCTGGGGCTGCGACTTCGTATGCGTGGGCGACGACGGCCAGATACTGCGCAACCCGCTGGCTTACCGCGACCCCCACACGGCGGCGGCGATGGAAACCTATTTCAGCGAGGCCGTGGACAAGGCCACGGTCTACGCCAAGACGGGCATCCAGTTCATGAATTTCAACTCGCTGTTCCAGCTCTATCAGATGCAGCGCGACGGCAACACCGCCCTGCGCCACGCCTTGAAAGTGCTCTTTATCCCCGATGCCCTGAGCTATATGCTCACGGGACGGGCCGTGTGCGAGTACACGGTGGCCTCCACTTCGCAGCTGCTCAACCCCCTGACGGCCGACCTCGACGAGGAGCTGGTGGCCAGCCTGGGGATGCGGCGCGACCAGTTCGGGCCCATGACGACCCCCGCCACGGTGATTGGCGGGCTCACGCCCGAGGTGCAGCGCACCACGGGACTCGGGCCCGTGCCTGTGGTGGCCGTGGCCGGTCACGATACGGCCAGTGCCGTGGCGGCCGTGCCGGCGGCCGACGAGCAGTTTGCCTACCTCAGCTCGGGCACGTGGAGTCTCATGGGCATCGAGACGCGCCGGGCCGTCATCAACGGGCAGAGCTTCGAGCGCAACTTCACCAATGAGGGTGGCATTGAGGGCACCACGCGCTTCCTGAAGAACATCTGCGGCATGTGGATCTACGAGCGTTGCCGGCAGGAGTGGCCCGAAGAGAAGGCCCGCGGCCATGCCGCGCTGCAGCGTGAGTCGATGGATTGCGAGCCTTTCCGCAGCCTCATCAATCCCGACGACGCCTGTTTTGCCAATCCGCCGTCGATGGTTGCCGCCATCGACGACTATTGCCGGCGCACCGGTCAGCCCGTGCCGCGCACGCCGGCCGAGTACTGTCGCTGCATCTTCGAGTCGCTGGCCCTGCGCTACCGCCAGGTGTTCACGTGGCTGCGGGAGTTTGCCGACTTCGACATCCGCGTGCTCCACATCATCGGCGGCGGCTCGCTCAATGCCTATCTCGACCAGTTCACGGCCAACTCGTGCGGTGTTGTCGTGCTGGCCGGACCCCAGGAAGGCACGGCCATTGGCAACGTCATGCTCCAGGCCAAGGCCGCCGGCGACGTGGCCGACGTGTGGGACATGCGCCGCATCATCGCCCGGTCGGTGGAGCTGAAACGCTTCGAGCCCCAGGACAAGGCCGTGTGGGACGAGGCCTACGCCCGCTGGACAGACCTCACCAAGTAGGCCGCCGCACTGCCGGCACCCCCGTTTTCCGCAATATTCATCATTAAAAAATACAACCGCAACATGAAATCAGAACTCATTGAAAAGAACTATGCGCTGGCCAAAGAGCGCTATGCTACCCTCGGTGTAGACACCGACAAGGCACTGGAAACCCTCGAAAAGACTCCCGTCTCCCTGCACTGCTGGCAGGCCGACGACGTGGTGGGCTTTGAACGCAACGAAGCTGCCTCGGGCGGCATCCAGACCACGGGCAACTATCCCGGCAAGGCCCGCAACATTGACGAGCTGCGTCAGGACATCGACAAGGTGACCTCGATGCTCGCCGGCTCGTTCCGACTGAACCTGCACGAGACTTACGGCGACTTCGGCGGCCGGTTCGTCGACCGCGACCAGGTGGAGCCCAAGCACTTTGAGAGCTGGATGCAGTGGGCCAAGGAGCACAATTTGAAGCTTGACTTCAACTCCACCTCGTTCTCGCATCCCAAGAGCGGCAGCCTCACGCTCTCGAATCCGGACAAGCAAATCCGCGAATTCTGGATCGATCATACCAAGCGTTGCCGCCGCATTGCCGATGCCATGGGCAAGTATCAGGCCGATCCTTGCATCATGAATATCTGGGTGCACGACGGCTCCAAGGACTATACCGTGGAGAAATTCCGCTATCGTCAGATTCTGAAAGAGAGCTTGGACGAGATTCTTGCCGAGCAGCTGCCCGACATGAAATCCTGTCTGGAAGCCAAGCTCTTCGGCATCGGGCTGGAGGCCTACACCGTGGGCTCGCACGATTTCTACGCCGGATACTGCGCCAAGAACAACGTGATCTACACGCTCGACACCGGCCACTACGAGCCGACGGAGAATGTGAGCGACGCCGTTTCGTCGCTGCTGCTCTTCGTTCCCGAGCTCATGCTCCACGTGTCGCGGCCCATGCACTGGGATTCCGACCACGTGACGCTCTTCGACGACAACACGCGCAACCTCTTTGCAGAGCTTGTACGTGCCGGCCAATTGCACCGCGCCCACATCGGTCTGGACTATTTTGATGCCTCCATCGACCGTATAGGGGCCTATATTATAGGTACGCGCGCCACGCAGAAGAGCCTGCTTCAGGCTTTCCTGGAGCCGCTCGAGCTGCTGCGAAAGTACGAGGACGAGGACAAGCTCTTCCAGCGTCTGGCCCTGCTCGAAGAGGCAAAGACCCTGCCCATGGGCGCCGTCTACGACTACTACAACTATACGCACAATGTGCCTGTTGCCGAAGACTTCATCGCCGACATCGAGAAGTACGAGCAGGAGGTGACGTTCAAGAGAAAATAATAAGGTAGGCCCCTTGTCCCGGCAGACTGCCGCGGGCGGGGGCTTTTGCTGTTATGGACATCATCATCGGATTACTCATCATTGCTGTCGGCGCCTTCTGCCAGTCGAGTTGCTACGTCCCCATCAACAAGATCAAGGGTTGGAGTTGGGAGAGCTACTGGGTGGTACAAGGCGTTTTTGCGTGGCTGGTGCTGCCGTGCCTCGGCGCGCAGCTGGCCGTTCCGGCGGGCCACAGCCTGCTGGAACTCTGGGCCGGCGCGCCCGCGTTCAGTCTCTGGATGACCGTGCTCTTCGGAGTGCTCTGGGGCGTGGGCGGCCTTACGTTCGGTCTCTCCATGCGCTATCTGGGTGTGGCCCTCGGACAGTCCATTGCGCTGGGCACTTGCGCCGGTCTGGGCACCGTCATGGGGCCCGTGTTGCTCAATGTGTTCTTCCCCGAACTCGACGCGCTCAGTGCCCTCACCACGGCCGTGATTCTCGGCGTGGTGGTTACGCTCGTCGGCATTGCCATCATTGGAGTGGCCGGCTCCATGAAGGCCAGCTCGCTCAGCGAGGAGGAGAAACGGGCGGCTGTCAAGGACTTCAACTTTCCCAAGGGCTTGGCCATTGCGTTGCTGGCCGGCTTCATGAGCGGCTGTTTCAACGTGGGACTCGAGTTTGGCAAGGACATCAACTTCGGCGAACTCACGCCCGCCATGTACAAAACACTGCCTGCCACCGCCCTCGTGACGCTGGGCGGCTTTGTCACCAACGCCGTCTACTGCTTCTGGCAGAACCAGAAAAACCACACCTGGGCCGACTACACCCGGCGCGACGTGTGGGGCAACAACCTGCTGTTCTGCCTGTTGGCCGGTGCGTTGTGGTACAGTCAGTTCTTCGGTCTCTCGTTGGGCAAGGGCTTTCTCACGGGTTCGCCCACGCTCATGACGCTCTCGTTCTGCATCCTCATGGCCCTCAACGTGGTGTTTTCCAACGTGTGGGGCATCATCCTCAAGGAGTGGAAGGGCTGCTCGCGCAGTACCATCGCCGTGCTCGTCGTGGGCATTGCGGTGCTCATCCTCTCCTCGTTCCTGCCGCAGTTCCTCGGATAGCCATCCGGCTGCGGTCGTCATCATCCGGGCATGTTGTGCCGATTGGCGCTGCCCGGATGTTTCCGATACATGCGAAATACGTATGTTTTTCGGAATTTAAAGCTTAAATACTCATCATTAAAAACCTCTACAATGAAACAATCTCAAGGAAACAGGTCTAAAAACCACTTGTCGCGGCTGCTGTTCACGACATCTTTCCTGCTCTGCACCTCCATGGCTGTCGCCCAAAATCGGGTGACAGGAACCGTGGTCGATTCCAATGGCGAACCCGTCATCGGGGCCAGCGTCATCATTCAAGGCACTTCTCAAGGCACGGTGACCGACCTCGACGGCCACTTTTCCATCGCCGGAGTGAAAGATGGACAGACAATAACCGTGTCGTATGTGGGCTTCGAGAGCCGGTCGGTAATGGCTCGCGGCACAGCCCCTTTGGCCATAACGCTGACCGAAGACAAGCTGAATCTGGACGAAGTAGTGGTCATAGGCTACGGCTCAGTAAAGAAACGCAACCTGACATCAGCGGTTGCAAAGATGGACAATAAGGGCATTCAGGACAGGCCGCTGGCTCGTGCCGAGCAGGCCTTGCAGGGGCAGCTGGCCGGCGTGACCGTGCGGACGGTGAGTGGTGAGCCGGGTGCCGACCAGCAGATTCGCGTGCGCGGGGCCGCATCTGTCAATGCCAGCAGCGACCCGCTTTACGTTGTTGACGGTGTGCCGCAGAACACAATCAGCAACCTTAACCCCAATGACATCCAGAGTATAGAGGTGCTCAAGGATGCCGCTTCGGCAGCCATCTATGGAAGTCGAGGCAGCAATGGCGTGGTCATTGTGACCACCAAGCGTGGCAAAAACGGCAAGCCTACAGTGACATTCAATGCCAGTGTGGGCTTTCAGTCCCCGGAAAAGAAGCTCGACATCATGTCGGCCCAGGAGTGGATGCAGTTCAAAATGCGATGGAACGACCAGTACTACCTGAACACTGCGGCCAGTCGCGGGGTGACCAATGCCAGTATTACCGATGACAATGCTACGCGTATGGCCAACATTGGCGGCTCTATGTCGAAACCCAACTACATGGTTGTACTCGACAACCGCTGGTTCCAGTATCTTGATCCCTCGGTTGCCGCAGCCCACGGCTACACGGTGACAGGCAACGAAGGCAGCTTGGCACTGCTGGATTGGCAGGATCGCTGTTTCCGCAATGCCATGATTCAGAACTACGATGTCTCCGTCTCCGGCGGCACTGACGCGCTGTCTTACATGGTCTCCGGCGGCTATATGCGGCAGGATGGCCTTGTGGTGGGCACAGACTATCAGCGTGTCAACCTGCGAGCCAACGTGGAAAGCAAAATCAACAAATACCTTACCATCGGCCTGAATCTGGCTCCTACCTACATCATTGTCAACGGATCGGGATGGGCCAATGGCAAGGACGCCATGGTTCATCACATTGTTTCGGCCACGCCCGTGGCTGAACCCGATGCCGGCTATTATACCAACCGGCAGCCTTATTTGAAGTATGACTGGGCCGGAACGCCCTCGCCGCTAGCCACGCTGGAGCAGAACATCAACCGTAGCAACCGTGCACGTCTGGTGGCCAATGCTTTCATGCGCATTACTCCTATCGAAGATCTCAAGATCGAATTCTCGGGAGCGGCCAACTATTACGACGTGGACGGTCGGTCGTACAATTTCACCAGTGCCAGCGCTAACTGGACATCGGGCGAGGGATCGCAGTCGAGCGGCGGACATTCCACCTCTCGCGTGTGGTCCACTCTGGTACAGGCATTGGCTAATTACGACCATGACTTCGGCAAACACAACCTTAGTTTGATGGCCGGAGCCTCGCGCGAGAACAGCAATGTGGGCTTCAGCACCAACCAAACCTACAAGGCTCCTTTTGCCAATGATGCCATTACGGGCTCGTTCAACGGAAGTATTGTCACGCCAAACGCCAATACCGTGACCGAGTCTACCCCCAACAACCTGGTGTCGGTCTTCGGCCGCGCCTCCTATAACTACGCCGAACGTTATCTGTTGTCGGCCTCGTTGCGCTACGACGGCGGGTCGGTTTTCGGCGGTGACAACAAGTGGGGAGTGTTCCCTGCACTGAGTGCCGGCTGGCTTGTGAGCGAAGAAAAGTTCTGGAAAAACTGGAAACCCAGTTGGTGGAACACGTTCAAGCTGCGCGCTTCCTATGGTGTGACAGGCAACAACAACATCTCCAATACGGCCGCCTATGCCACGCTGACAGCCGTTGCCTATGCCGGGGCGGCGGGGTTTAACGCCAATTCGCTGGGCAATGCCGACCTGGGATGGGAGAAGACCCACTCTACCGATGTGGCTTTCGACTTTGGTTTCCTCGACAACCGGCTGCAAGTGTCGCTCGACTGGTACACCAAACGCACCAAGGATTTGCTCTATCAGGTGCCCGTGGCCGGGGCTTCCGGCTTCACTTCCATCTGGGGCAACCTGGGCGAAATCAAGAATCGGGGTCTTGACGTAGAGCTCACCTCGCACAATATCACGGGCAAGTTCAAGTGGGACACCTCTTTCAACGTATCATACAACACCAACGAGGTGGTGTCTCTCGGTACCGACAACACTCCCATCTACTCGGGATTCAACGGCACGGGTGACGGAGCCAACGCCTCAAATATCCTTGCCGTGGGCCATCCTGTCAACGCATTCTACATGTATGAGGCTGTGGGCGTGTGGAAATCACAGGCCGAACTCGATGCCTATGCCCAGGAATGCGGCGTGAAGAGAGTGACTTTCCAAGGCAAAGCCAACAAGCCCGGCGACATCCGCTACCGCGATGTGAACCACGACGGCAACATTACGCTCGACGATGACAGGGTATATCTGGGCCAGCCCACTCCCAAATGGACTTTCGGCATGACCAACACCTTCCAATGGAAAGGCTTCGATGCTTCCATGCTCATTACGGCCCAGCTGGGCGGAAAGATACTTGGCACGCTGGGTAGAGCCATCGACCGTCCGTCGATGGGCGCCCAAGGCAACGTGATGGACTGCTGGAACACGGCTTGGTGGAGCGAGAACGAGACGGGCGACGGCACCACGCCCTACATCTTCAGCAGTACTACGGGCGGACAAGTTGACTCTCGTTGGCTCTGGAGCTCCAACTATTTGAGCCTGAAGAACCTCACCATTGGCTATACTCTTCCTGTGAAGAGCAAGATTCTGCAGCGTGCCCGCATCTACGCGTCGTGCGAGAACCTGTTGCGCTTCGATGACTATTATTCCGGCTTTTCTCCCGAAATAGCCAACGGCAAGTCGGGCGTGCCCGGTGGTGCATCGGCTCTGGGCATCGACTATGGCGGCTACCCCACGGCCCGGGTCTACACGCTGGGAGTTAATATCACGTTCTAACCAAATAGCTTTACATCATGAAACTAAGAAATATTCTATATTCCGGAGCCTTGCTCCTTGCCTTTTCCTCGTGCAGTGACTTCTTGGAGCAGCCTCCCAAAAACCTCCTGTCGGCCGACGGTTTCTACCAGACGGCCGCCCAGGCCAACCAGGGAGTGCTGGGCATTTATGCCGACTTGCGCTACTTGGTGGAGCATGAATATCATGAAATGTCGGAATACCGGTCGGACAATGTATGGTCCAACCCCACGCCCAACGGCCAGCGCGACTGCTCAGACATCAGCAATTTCCGGGCCGGCTCCGAGTTGGGCACCTTTGAAAGTGCCTGGGACGCCTGGTACAAGGTGATATTTGATGCCAATACGGCCATAGCCAAGCTCAGCAAAGCCAAGTTCAACAATGCCACGGTACAGGCCCAGCTGCTGAACGAGGCCCACTTCTTGCGGGGCTGGGCCTATTTCGAGCTGGTGCGTTTGTTCGGCAATGTGCCTGTGGTGCTCGAGCCATCGTCGCCCTCTGCGGTGAATGCCATAGCCCAGACCGACGGCAGAACCATCCTCGACAAGGTGGTGATACCCGAACTCAAGTACGGTCTCGACCTGCCGGACAAAGGCAACGTGACCGACGGTGCAGGGACCAAGGTGCCCGCGCAGGGGCGTGCCGACAAGACGGCCGCCGCCGCCATGCTGGCCCGTGTCTACATGACGCTGGCCGGAAATCCCTACAATGATGCCACGGCTACGGCCTCGGCCAAGACCTATTTGCAGCAGGTACTGGCCAATAAGGCACGTTACTGGGCACCCACCATTGCCGAATGGCGCAAGCAGTTCACCCCCGACGGCAACAATCTCTACTCGGTCTTTGCCATCCAGTACCGTGTCGGGGGCACGGGTAATCCCGGCATCTTCAGCATGGTGAAGTCGCTGCCGCCCTCCTATACCAACGGTGTGGGCGTGCGCCTTTTTGGCTACGACAACTTCGTGGAGAAGACGCTGCGCTTCGAGTTCAACCGTGTGTATTCCACGGGCAACAAAGATTTGCGGGGCGAGGGCTGGTCGCTGCTCGACGGTTATCCTGCCGAGGGCAACACCGTGGCCTATTCCAACGCCAAGGAACTGCTGACCGTGGACGGCGAGTCGGACTCTGTTTACGTGGAGAGCATCATCTACAAGCCCATCCCCTCCAAGCCCAAGCTGGACGCCCTGGGGCTCTCGATGAACTACAGCACGCTGAAAGACTACAACGACTGGCCCGTGAACTATGCCGTCATCCGCATAGAAGACATGATGTTGCTCCAGGCTGAAATACTCGTCGATGAGGGCAAGACGGCCGAAGCACTGGCCATTGTCAACGAGATTCGCAGTCGGGCCGGCATCGACCCCGTGGCCACCGACGTGGATGCAGCCACGGCCCGGAAATATGTGCGGCGCGAGCGGCGGCTGGAACTCTTCGGCGAGGGTGTGCGATGGTTCGACCAAGTGCGCTACGGCACGTGGAAACAAGACATCATCGACATGTTCGCCCGCTACGGAAACCCCGAGGGGGCGAGTACCTCCAACGTGGCCGACGGCCGCTATCTCTATCCCATTCCGGCCAATCAGATGAACATTACTCCCGGCTTGTACAAGCAGAACGCCGGGTATTGACCCCTTGTCTGCGAAGGCTCATTGCGGCTTTCGCAGACGTCCCATGCGGGACGGGCGTGCCAAAACACCGGCAAATGGCTGCCAAGACGTAGGGACATGCGTCCTGTATGTCCGAAAACAGATCCAAATGGGTGGACACACACGGGATGTGTCCCTACATTTCCGGGGTGGCGGATAAGGTCGCCGGCGACGTGGACGACGTGTGTTTCACGGAATTTAAAGCTTAAATACTCATCATTAAAAACCTCTACAATGAAACAATCTCAAGGAAACAGGTCTAAAAACCACTTGTCGCGGCTGCTGTTCACGACATCTTTCCTGCTCTGCGCCTCCATGGCTGTCGCCCAAAATCGGGTGACAGGAACCGTGGTCGACTCCAATGGCGAACCCGTCATCGGGGCCAGCGTCATCATTCAAGGTACTTCACAAGGCACGGTGACCGACCTCGACGGCCACTTTTCCATACCTACCGTGCCCGCCAAAGCCACGATTGTGGTCTCGTATGTAGGCATGAAGACGCAGAGCGTCGGTGTCGACGGCCGCAGAGAAGTCAATGTTAAACTGATGGATGATTCCGAGACGCTGGACGAACTTGTTGTCGTGGGCTATGGCCAAATGCGCAAATCGGATCTCACGGGGGCCATGAGCCGTATTAATGCCAAGACCATCGAGGAGCGTCCGGTGCAGAATGCACTCCAAGCCATGCAGGGCAAGACTGCTGGCGTGGACATTACTACCAACAATCGACCGGGTGAACTCGGCGACATCCGCGTGCGAGGCAACCGCTCGCTGCTGGCCGACAACACGCCGCTCTACGTTGTTGACGGCATCCCTCTGACGGCAGGGTCGATGGCTGACCTCAATCCCAGCGACATAGAAAGCATAGAAGTGCTCAAGGACGCTTCGTCGACGGCAATCTATGGCAGCCGTGGTGCCAATGGTGTTATCCTAATAACGTCCAAGAAAGGCCAGAGCGGACGAGTGAGTATTAACTATGATGGCAGCTACATTTGGAACTCCTTGCACTCCACTACCGACTATATGAAGGCCGGACAACTGCTTGATTATACCCGTCAGGCCGCCATCACCGGGGGCACTTACAATGGTGCTTACGGCACGGCGCCCGACCCCGACCGCGACCGTGCCATCACAGGCATGGGCTCGGAAGACTGGACTCGGCGCGTCATGGCCACGGCCTATGCCTACAATGCAGACGGAACGCTGCAGATGCGGGCGGCTACGGCCGAGGAGATGGCGGCGGGATATGCCGCCCAAGTGCCGGTCTACGATTCGTCGCACATGTTCAGTCAGGATTGGGGCAAGCTTGTGACACGTACCGGATTTACCCACAACCACCAAGTGAGTCTGTCTGCAGGAACGGACAAGAGCAAGCTCTACATGAGTATGGGCTATCTAAATCAGGATGTTCCACTCAAGGATCAAGACTACAAACGCTACACGGTGAACCTGAATGGCGAGATTAAACCGCTCGATTTCCTGACCGTAGGCATCGGTTTGAACGGGTCGCACTCCATCAAGAACTATGGCATTGTGAGCAACTTCGACAATTCTGTGGCCAAGGATTCCTACGGTCTGGCCATGGGAATCATGCCTTGGGTGCCGGCGTTCAACGAGGACGGCAGCTACCTTGTGGGCACCACCAACGGCCAGGCAGGCCACAACATAGCCAGCGATGTGGCTCATTCAACCAACGAGTACCGTTACTATGGCCTTAACCTGAGCTCTTATTTCGAGGTGGGTTTCGGCAAAATCTGGGCCCCGTTGGACGGTCTTCGCTGGCGCACGAACTTCGGTTCGCAGTTCCGCCAGTCGCGTTATGGCAGCTACTATGACGAGGAATGGTCCAATGTCTACGGCTTCGATTCTACCGAGCCAAAGGTGGGATATAACAACCAGAGCACCAACATGAGCTGGACCTTAGAGAATCTTCTTTACTACGACAAGGACTTTTCCAAGATACACCACTTGGGTGTGACGCTGATGCAGAGTGCTGAAAAGTATCGCACGGAGGGCATCAACATCCGCGCCTACGAGATTGTCTACCCCACATCCATGTGGTACGATCTGGGCAACTCCAACAAAGACAAGGTGAGCTACGGCACCAACTACAGCAATTGGACGCGTGCTTCGTGGATGGCCCGTGTTAACTATAGCCTCATGGACCGCTACCTGCTCACACTGACAGGCCGTTACGACGGTGCCAGCGTGCTGGCCGAGGGCCACAAGTGGGACTTCTTTCCGTCGGCTGCACTGGCTTGGAAGATCAATGAGGAGAGTTTCCTGAAAGATGTGAAATGGATAGACCAGCTGAAAATACGCCTGGGTTACGGTGTGACGGGCAACTCTTCCGTGTCGCCTTATTCGACTGCCGGAAGCGTGACCTCCACTTACGCCAAGATTCCTTTCGGCTATGGCGGGTCGGTGAGCAACACTAATGGTGCCAAGCCCGACGTGATGCCCAACTATGTGCTGGGCTGGGAGAAGACGGCTTCGACCAATGTCGGCATTGACTTCAGCTTCCTGAACAGCCGCATCTACGGAAGTCTGGAATACTATGTAGCCAATACATCCGACGTGATTATGAACCGCACGATACCCGTCATCACGGGCTACGCCCAGATTCGCTCCAACATTGGCAAGACACAGAACCGCGGTTTTGAAGCCACGCTCAACGCCGTCCCGGTGAAATCGAAGCAATTTAGTTGGGAGACTTCCGTATCGTTCACCACCAACAAGGAGAAGATCGTGGAACTCTCGAACGGCAAAGTGGACGAGCCGGGCAACACTTGGTTCATCAACAGCCCCCTCAACGTGTACTATGATTACCGGCTTGACCGTCTGTGGCAGGACACCGACGAAGACCGAATGATGATGGCAGCCTACAACTCGAAGAAGCTGACGTTCCTCCCCGGCCAGTACAAGATAGCGGATCAACCCATGGTTCTGGTCGATGCAGGCACGCCGGGCGCCACGAAATTTACCTATGAGGGCAAGGACTACTACTTTGCCGACAACGGTTTTGGCAAGTTCGACAACGACGACAAGGTGGTCTATCAGAAGAGTCCCAAATGGAGTTTCGGTTGGACCAACACCTTTACCTACCGCGATCTCTCGCTGAGCATCTTTGCTTACGGCCGCTTTGGCAACACCTACTACGGTCTGGCACAGACCATAGGCCGCCGGGTGGAGCACGACACCTGGAGTCCCACGAACACTGGAGCCAAATTTGCCCAACCCACCACGGCCACACGCACCACCACCTACGACTATGTGCGCAACTATACCAAGGGCAACATGGTCATCATTCGCAACATCTCGCTCAGTTACAACCTGCCCAAGAAGGTCACGTCGCGCTTTGGCGCCAACACTGCCTCGGCCTATGTGCAGGTGCTTAACCCGTTCCTCTTCGGCGGCGAACTGGTCAAGGCCGGTATAAACCCTGACGACATCACAGGCTGGGACGCGTCCAACCATAATGGCGGACAGACCAACAACACCTGTATCACCCGCAGCTTTGTACTCGGCGTTCGTCTCGGATTCTAAAAATTACAGCTTAAAGCATCATCAATATGAACATCAAATATTTTTCAATTGGCTTACTGGCCTTGGGAACAGCTTCTTGTTCGGGCGATTTTCTGGAGGAGAAGATGGTGAGTACCATTACCCAAGACTATTTTGAAACAGAGCAGGGGCTCGACCAGCTGGTGGTGAGCACTTACAATGCAGAGCGTCTGCGTCATCCCTATACCGAGGGCGGATACTGCTTCGAGGTGGGACACGACTGCGGACTGGTGAGCGGACGCAACGCCGAGAACCAGTTCTCCACATCCACTTGGACGGCCACCGGCACATGGAACAGCATCCCGGGCTTCATGAATTCCTTTATGGGCACGCAGAGCCGGCAGCAGTCAGGCTTCATCATCAACTGCTACCCCGTCATCGACTGCTGCAACAAGGCCATTGTCTCCATTCGCAGCGGCAAGGCCGTGGGCAAGTATGCAACTGATGGGAAGTATGCGGCCGCACGCCTCTCGGAGGCTCTCTTCAACCGCGACTACCTGATGTACACGCTCAACACGCTGCTGGGCGATGTCTATTTTCCGCAGACCAGCATCACGTCGCTGCCCAGCAACTTCAACTATAGCCGTATGCCCTCCGAGCAGCAATGGCGCATCATGATTGCCGACATGCGTTACGCTGTGGAGCATCTGCCCGAGGAGGCCGAGGCTTTCGGCCGCATCACCAAGTATGCTGCCGCCCACTTCCTGGCCAAACTCTACCTCACACGGGCCCAGGGTGCCGACTATGGCACGGCCGAATATGGCCGCAACGCCGACGGAACCATCGACAACAGCAACCCCAAATCCTATCTGGGCATGCTCTATAAAGGCAAGGTTGATACCGACCTCGACTCGTGCATCCACTACGCCGGCATGGTGATCAACAGCGGAAAGTACGCTATGGAGAGCAACTATCTGGCCTTGTGGAGAAACGGTATCGACTCATGGGACAACGAAAGCTCCCGCGAAATCATTCTGGCCGGCGTCTTCGGCAACGGTACAGACAACTATCGTTACGGCAACCGCGCCTGTTGCTTGTTCGCCCAAACTTATGTGAACAACAAGTGGGGCATACCCGATTATACCTGGGAGAACCCCTCGGCGCCCAACACCAGCTACGTGAACAACGACTGGGGATTCGACGTTTTCACCGACAAGCAGCACGACTCGCGCTTCGAGAAGTCGTTCCACCTCGAGTTCACAACGGCTCTCAACGGCGGCACGCGCTCCACCAAGGCGGCCGATGCCGACTATTACGCCTACACAGATGACAAGAACGACTCCTATACTTGGACGGAGCGGCAGGCCGACTACTTCAACACCCACATCCTGCCCGGCTATACCCGCACCAGTTGGGGCGGACGTAAGGCCGTGGCCGGCGAGCACAAGATGGGCCGTGGAGACCTTGCCTTTGCCATCATCGAGAACACCAAGGCCACAGCCATCGACGTGGACGAGGCCGATGCACAGCCCTTTGTGTGCTTCGCCCGCTGGATGAAGAAAGACGGCAAGTACTACTACCGTCCGCAGCTGGTGGAAAACGGTGGCCAGTACAGCTTTGTGAGCCAGCTGGGCGAGGGTGCCAGTGCCAACCACTACGGCCTCGAAAATGCCATGCGCACCGGCTATCTCTCCACCCTGAAGTATGACGACTGCAACCGTTCGGGTGCCAACTCCATCTATGGCACCAAGGATGTGCCCGTCTTCCGGCTGGCCGAGACCTATCTGTTGCGTGCCGAAGCCGAGGGCCGCAAGGGCAACTACACGGCCGCCATAGCCGACATCAACGTGCTGCGGGAGCGTGCAGCCTACAAGGCCGGCGAGCATCGCGCCGAGGTTTTGGCCCGTCTCTATCCCGGTCATGCCGAGCTCTCGGCCGCCGAACGGCAGTATCCCTATGCTGCTGCAGGCGACAGCTATGCCCGCATACGGGTGGATGCCAGCTATTGGGACGGCGTGTCTGTCAAGTCGCAGCAGGAGAATTATCCTGCCGCAGCCACGACCGACCAGTTGCGTTTCCGCGAGTTCATCCTCAACGAATACTGTCGTGAGTTCAACTCCGAGGAGATGTACTACGAGATTCTGCACCATTCGGGCCTTCAGGCAGAGCGCATTCAGTGGCACGACCAGATGGGAGCCAACGCCGGCAACGGCAGTTACGCCGTGGGTCAGTGGGACACTTCGGACAATACTACCGCCACCACTGGACAGGACGGCAAGCCCAAGGGGGCATTCCAAAACTATATGACGCTGAAGCCTTTCCCGCAGACGTTCATCGATATGCTCACCGACGACAGCAATACGCTGCTCACTGAGGATGCCAAGAAAGCCTATCAGAACTACGGTTACAATCAGTAGACATCATCGACAGCTGGTTGTCCGGCCCGTTCGGATGCTCTGACGGGGCCCGGCGGACATAAAAATGGCGGGGTGCAGACTTGACATGTCAAGTCTGCACCCCGTTTCGTTTGCCGTGGCGGCTTTATTTTCCGAGTTCGATTTCCAGCCGTCCCCCGCGCTTCCCCATCTCCACCCGGTAGGGCCGTCCGTCTACAAGCAGGGTGAGCGGGTGGTGGAAGACAGCTGGGTCGAGTCCTGTGCGCACGCGGATGACGAGCCGGCCCCGCCGCTGCCGCACGCGCAGCCGGGCGTGGTCGCGCTCCTGCACGTAGGCTCCCACGTCGCGCAGCGGGGCAATCCACAGGCTGTCCTGCCGTGCCGCCGCCAGTTCCAGCATCCGGGTAAAGTATTGGGGCTGGTCGAAATGGTCGTAGCCCATGGCAATGCCATGGGTCATGGTGATGCCCCAGCCGTGGCTGGCCATGAGCTGGCACAGGTAGCCGCCGAACCATTCCGGCGTGCGCTTTCCGCCCAGGCTCACCTGGGACGTGCGCGTGCATGTGCGTCCACGGCTGCAAAAGGCTGTGGCGGTGTCGCTCTTGCGGTTGCCGGGATAGAGATAGGTGCGTGGCAACTGGCCCGTGTGCTGCCAGATGAGCGTGTCGTTGTGCTACACCTCGCGGCGAAGCTCGGCGGGCGAGAGCTGCGTCACGTTGAGATGGGCGTAGCCGTGGCTGGTGATTTCCTGTCCGCCCAGTGCCATCTCGCGGGCCTGCTCCCACGACAGGCAGGGCACATTCTTGTATTTACCGCTCGTCACGCCGCCCACGCGGCTGCCGATGAGGCCAAAGGTGGCGCGCAGTCCCAGTCGCCGGAGCAGGGGGAAGACCACGGTGTAGTGCTCCAGCAGCCCGTCGTCGAAGGTGAGCGACAAGGCTGCTACGCGGCCGCTGTCATAGCGGGCCACGCAGACTTGGGGCCGTCCGGCATGGAGACCGACGGGGCCGAGCAGGGTGGGGAGGAGCAGGAGGAGCGTCTTGCAAGTCATGGAATGAGGGGTGGTAGCGGCTGGGAGACGAACCGCAACTGCGCGGCCGTAGAACCATGGCTGCACCGTCGTAGAATCATGGTGCCGCAGCCGCGAAATCATGACGGCGCAATCGCGGGGCGGCTGCGGCGTAAACGCGCTGCGATTGCGGTGTGGAAGCTTTGCGATTACGCCGTTATTGTCTGGCCTTTACCGCGGCAGGTTGAAGGCTCGGGTCATTCCCGCCATCTGTTCCTCGGTCATGCCGGTGGGCGTGAAGCCCATGGCGCGGGCGTCGATATAGATTTTTGCGCTCTTGGAGAGCACGTCGATCTGGTCGAAAGCGTCCATCACGTCCTTGCCTTTGGCAAAGACTCCGTGCTTCTCCCACATCACCACGTCGTACTCTTCCAGCTCCTTGAGTGTGCCCTGGGCCAGTTCCTTGCTGCCCGGCAGCATGTAGGGCACGATGCCCAGACCCAGCGGACAGAAGGCCTTGGTCTCGGGAATCATGCTCCAGAGCATGCGCGAGAGCACGTCCTTGGCCAGGAAAGCCGGGTTGTGGCTCATGGCCACGAGCTCGATGGGGTGGGTGTGGACGGTGGCCTTGTAGCCCGAACCGAGCTCGATCTGGCGGTTGTGCACGGCCAGGTGCGAGGGCAACTCCGAGGTGGGAAGCACGGGTTGGTCGGCTATGATGGCGTAGCTGGCGCAGTCGTCGAGGATGCGGATGACGGAACCGTTGGCCATTGGCTCGCGGGCCAGGTCGCGCATGCGCTTGCCTGTGCCCTTGCAGTAGAAGTACTGGCCCCGCAGATGGGGCAGCGTTTCGCCGATGGGCATTGTCTCGGAGAGGGCTGGAAGCCGGCGTATCTCGTCGTCCACGTGGTCGGTAATGTTGACGGTGATGTTGCCGCCGTTGCGTTCGGCCCATCCGTTCTGCCACAGATAGCCGGCCACTTCGGCAATGGCGTAGACTTCTTTTTTCAAGGCCGGGCGGCCCTCCAATATACTTTTCGTCATGGTTTGTTGATGTTTTTGATTGTCTTCGGCGCAATGCGGGATGCGTTGCGCCCGATGTCCGTGCAAAGGTAAGCATTATCTGTTGACGGCATGCAGCAAGAATTGATTTTTGAGCCTTGACTTTTGTCCGCCGCGTGCACGGGGTGCACGGCCGTGGCTTGCGCCTTGGCGGGAATCCTCGGCGGCGGCGAAAAAAAACAAATCATCGTGGCTTTTTCTTGGGAAATAGGCTTATCTTTGCAATATGAATGAACAACAGACCGGCAATGTCCGCATGAGCGAGAATGTTATCCTTGCCGATGCCGACTACATCGACCGGGTGGCTTTTGAGCTGATAGTGCAGTTTGAGCGCATGATTGGCCGCCGCATCCCCCGCGCCGACCTGAGTCAGTGGGCCGTAAACATTGTCCTCGACGGAGGATTGAGGGCCGACGGCACGGAGCATGAGACGCAGGTGGTGCTGGTGCACGACCGCAATCGTCGGCAGATGGACAACTTCTTGCCCTCGGTCTACGACACGGAGCTCAACGCCCAGGCCTTTCGCGACGCGCAGTTGGGCGAGTTTCTGGTCAATGCCTACGCCGTGGGCGACGTGGTGGGTAAGGACGATTACATGCTCGATGCCATACGCACGGTGTGCGGGCACCCCGAGGTGAAACGCCTGATGGTGGTTCCCAATGCCGAGGAGGGCGACCTCTACGCACGCATCCGCACGGCCCTGCGCAGTGCGGGCGACGGCTGTCGCGTCACGCTTTTCGCCATGCAGCCCATGGAGGGAGGCAACTATCGCCAGGAAATCCTCGGCTACTCCCTGATGAACGCACTGGGAATCAAGGCGGAAGAAGTGTAAGGCCTCACCAAGCCCCTCCCAAATTCTTCAACGGACAGGGCCGACGGAGCACGGCTGCCTACGGACGGAAGCATTGGAGACACAAGGCTTTCGTGCAATCAGATTCACAAGCAGCGAGGTGTTCAACCCAATAGAACAAGTGATAAAAAGCATAAAGAGACAATGAACGATTTGCAGAAAGGTTCTGTGAAGCCGCAGGAAGCGGCCGCAGGACATCCCCTCCCCGGGAGGAGGCAGGGCCGGATCCTGATGATTGGAGCCGGCGGCGTGGCCACGGTGTGCGCTTTCAAGATAGCCCAAAACCAGGACATCTTTGGCGGTCTGATGATTGCCAGCCGCCACAAAGATAAGTGCGACCGGCTCGTGAAAGCCATTCACGACAAGGGATACACGATGGACATTGAGACCGCCGAGGTGGACGCCGACGACGTGGAGCAGCTCAAGGCCCTCATGGGGAGCTGGCAACCGGAGCTGGTTGTCAACCTGGCGTTGCCTTATCAGGACCTGACCATCATGGATGCGTGCCTTGCCTGTGGCTGCAACTATCTGGACACGGCCAACTACGAGCCCAAGGATGAGGCCCACTTTGAGTACAGCTGGCAGTGGGCCTACAGGGAGCGGTTCGAGCGTGCAGGGCTTACGGCCATCTTGGGCTGCGGCTTCGACCCGGGCGTGTCTCAGGCCTACACGGCCTATGCAGCCAAGCATCACTTCGACGAGATGCACACATTGGACATTGTGGACTGCAATGCGGGCAACCACCACAAGGCTTTTGCCACCAACTTCAACCCCGAAATCAACATCCGCGAGATAACCCAGAAAGGCCTTTACTACGAAGACGGCAAGTGGGTGGAGACAGAGCCGCTGGCCGTGCACCGAGACATCACCTACCCGAACATCGGTCCGCGCGACAGCTATCTCATGCACCACGAGGAGCTGGAGAGCCTGGTGAAGAACTATCCCACCATCCGTCGCGCCCGTTTCTGGATGACTTTTGGGCAGCAGTACCTCACTTATCTCGACTGTATTCAGAATCTTGGCATGAGCCGCATCGACGAAGTGGACTACGAGGCCCCGCTGGCCGACGGCTCGGGAAAGACAGCCCGGGTGAAGATTGTGCCGTTGCAGTTTCTCAAGGCCGTGCTGCCCAACCCGCAGGATCTGGGCGAAGACTACGACGGCGAGACCTCCATTGGCTGCCGCATACGGGGCGTCAAGGACGGAAAGGAGCACACCTATTATATATATAACAACTGCAGGCACCAGGATGCCTACCTCGAGACGGGCATGCAAGGCGTGAGCTACACCACCGGCGTGCCGGCCATGGCGGGTGCCATGATGTTTGTGAAGGGCCTGTGGCGCAAGCCCGGCGTGTGGAACGTCGAGGAGTTCGACCCCGATCCTTTCCTGCAGGTGCTTAATGAACAGGGACTTCCCTGGCACGAAGAGTTCGACAAGGATATTGAATTGTAACCCAACATATCACAATGGCTAAGACAGAAGAAGAACAGGCAGCAGGAAAAGCTGCACAACAAAAGGCAGAAAAGGACGCGAAACTCAAGGCGCTCCAGGCTGCCATGTCCAAGATAGAGAAAGATTTTGGCAAGGGTTCCATCATGCGCATGGGCGACGAGAGCGTGGAAAACGTGGAGGTGATACCCACAGGTTCCATTGCTCTCGACGTGGCTCTGGGCGTGGGCGGCTACCCCCGCGGCCGAATCATCGAGATTTACGGCCCGGAATCGTCGGGCAAGACCACGCTGGCCATCCACGCCATTGCCGAGGCGCAGAAGCGGGGAGGCATTGCTGCATTCATCGACGCCGAGCACGCATTCGACCGTTTCTATGCCGAGAAGCTGGGCGTGGACGTGAATAACCTCTGGATTTCCCAGCCCGACAACGGCGAACAGGCCCTCCAGATAGCCGATCAACTCATTAGCAGCTCGGCGGTGGACATCTTGGTGGTGGACTCTGTGGCTGCGCTCACGCCTAAAAAAGAGATTGAAGGCGAGATGGGCGACTCCATGGTGGGTCTCCAGGCCCGCCTGATGAGCCAGGCTCTGCGCAAGCTCACCGGCACGATTGCCAAGACCAACACCTGCTGCATCTTCATCAACCAGCTGCGTGAGAAGATTGGTCTGACCTTTGGCAACCCCGAGACGACCACCGGCGGCAACGCCCTGAAGTTCTATGCAAGCGTTCGCGTGGACATCCGCCGCTCGACAAGCGTGAAGGATGGCGACAATGTGGTGGGCAATCACGTGAAAGTTAAGGTGGCGAAAAACAAGGTGGCGCCGCCCTTCCGCAAGGCCGAGTTCGACATTCTGTTCGGTGTCGGCATCAACAAGATGGGAGAAATTGTAGACCTTGGCGTGGAATACGACATTGTGCAGAAGAGTGGAAGCTGGTACAGTTACAACGGATCGAAGCTGGCCCAGGGCCGCGACGCCACGATGAACCTGCTGCGCGACAACCCCGAACTCTGCGAGGAGCTGGAGGGATTGATAATGCAAGCCATTCGCGACAAGGCCGAATCCTGACACAAAAGGCGCAGCCGCTGAATGCGGCTGCGCCTTTTGTGATGTTCCATGGCGGTGTTTTCTTGGGTTTGAAAACGGTATTCTTTAGTTGTTGGCAGCCTTCTTTTCAGTCGCCGCCGGCGTTTCCTTGATTTAGGAAAGGCCGTGAATTTCGCCGTTCACGATGTCAATGCGCTCGGCTTGCGGGCTCTTGGGCAAGCCGGGCATGCGCATGATGTCGCCGGCTTCGGCCACAATCATCTCAGCCCCGGCGTTGATGACGAGGTCTTGAATGGTAATGTCGAAGTCGGTGGGCACGCCGTAGGCTTTCGCATTGTCCGAGAACGAGTATTGTGTCTTGGCTATGCACACCGGAAAGTGCCCGAAGCCCAGCTCCTTGATGCGTCGCAACTTCTTCTTGGCAGCCGTTTTGAAGATCACGCGGTCGGCCCCATAGATGTTGCGGCCCACGTGGATGATCTTCTGTTCGATGCTGTCGCTCTCGGCATAGGGCAGCCGGAGGGGCTGCGAGGGCCGGTTGGCGATGGTGTCTACTACGAGCCGGGCCAGTTCCACGGCACCCTCGCCGCCGTCGGTGAAGGCGCGGTTCACGGCGAAGCCCACGTGCAACACGTCCTCGCAATGGCGGCGCACCAGCTCCAGTTCCTCGTCGGTGTCGGTGTCGAATCGGTTGAGACACACCACCACCGTCTGGCCGAAGCTCTGGATATTGCGGATGTGCTTGTCCAGATTGGCGAATCCAGCCCGAAGTCCTTCGGCGTTGGGCTCCTTGATTTCCTTGATGTCCACACCGCCGTGCATCTTCAGCGCCTGCGTGGTGGCCACTATAACGGTGAGCCTCGGGGCGATTCCGGCCCGGCGGCACTTGATGTCAAAGAACTTCTCGGCCCCGAGATCGGCCCCGAATCCGGCCTCAGTGATGGCATAATCACCGAATGTCATGGCCATCTTTGTGGCCAGAATGCTGTTGCATCCATGGGCTATATTGGCAAAGGGGCCGCCGTGGACGAAGACCGGCGTTTGCTCAATGGTCTGTACCAAATTGGGGTGGATGGCCTCGCTCAAAATGGCCGTGATGGCTCCGGCAACGCCCAAGTCTTTCACCGTGAACGGTTCGCCGCTGATGGTGATGCCCAGCAGGATGTTCTCGATGCGGCGTCGCAGGTCGGCCTCGTCCTGGGCCAGGCACAGGATGGCCATGATTTCGGAGGCCGGGGTAATGTCGAATCCGCCGCCCTGCACCAGTCCGTTGGCGTGCCCGCCCAGCCCCGTCACGATGTTGCGCAGGCTCCGGTCGTTCACGTCGAGCACGCGTCGCCACAAGATTTCACGCATGGCGAAGCCCTCATCCTCGTGTTGATAGATGTAGTTGTCGAGCAGGGCGGCAATCATATTGTTGGCCGAGGTGATGGCATGAAAGTCTCCTGTGAGGTGGAGATTGATTTTCTCCATGGGCAACACCTGGGCGTAGCCGCCGCCGGCCGCCCCGCCTTTCATGCCGAAGCAGGGGCCCATGCTGGGCTCGCGCAGGGCCAGCACGGCGTTTTTGCCGATGCGGTTCATGCCGAGGGCCAGGCCCACGCTCACCGTTGTCTTGCCGTTGCCGGCCTTGGTGGGTGTGATCGACGTTATGAGAATCAGGTTGCTTTGGGCCGCCCGCCGGTCGTCGACGAGCGTATAAGGCACTTTGGCCACGTACTTTCCATAGGGTTCGAGGGTGTTTGCCGGGATGTGGATGCTCCGTGCAATGTTTGCAATGGGTTCGAGGCGGGCCTCGTGGGCGATTTCACTGTCTGTTTTCATGTTGTGGTAGGAAGTTAGGAGCGGCAGCTCTACGGGGTGGAGGGATTGCCGCAGGCTGTCAGATTGATTGCAAATGTACGGATATTCCGCGGAAAACACGAGCAAAAGCCCCGATTTTTAAATGAAAATCGGGGCTTCATTGACAGTTTGTTGCCGTTCCATGGCCGGTTTGTTGCGACGCGGTTAACGGTTAATCGCGTTGCGGTTAACGGTTAATCGTGACGCCTTTAACGGTTTATCGCATCGCCGCTAACGGTTTATCGCACTGCCATGAACGGTTTATCGTGGTTCTGTTGCAGCGTGGCTCAGTTCTTGGTCCAGAACGAAGGCGTAAGGATAACGAGGACGGTAAAGATCTCCAAACGCCCGATGAGCATCATGATGGAGCACATCCATTTGGCAAAGTCGGGGAGAATGGACCACGACATCGTGGGGCCGATCTCGATGCCCAGCGTTGGCCCCACGTTGCCCAGGCAGCTCAGGCAGATGGTGATGGCGTTGGTGTTGTCGATGCCGGCGGCTATCATGACAAAGGCCATGAGCAGCATGAGTAGCAGGTAGGCCGTGAGGAAGGCCAGCAGAGACACGCGTTGCGGGTCGGGAATGTTGTTGCCGTTCACTTTCAGTGGCAGCACGGCGTTGGGGTGGAGCCGTTGGCGCAGCTCGTTTTTCACCACCTTGAACAGCATCACGCCGCGCATGCACTTCAGTCCGCCGCTCGTACTGCCCGAGCAGGCCCCGATAAACATGCACAAGGACAGCACCACCCAGGTGACATGAGGCCATCGGGCGGCGTCGTCGTTGTAGAGTCCGGTGGTCGTGATGAACGAAACCACTTGGAACAGAGCCGAACGAAACGCATGCTCCAGGTCGTAGTGATTGCGCAAAATAAGCTCTGCCATGACGAAAGCAGTGAAGCCAAGCACGATGGTTGCATAGAACCGAAACTCAGAATCACGGCACAACTCCCTGAACTTGAGCTTGGCGGCCGAGAAGTACAACAGGGTGAAGTTGACGCCGGAAAGGAAGCAAAAGAAGATGGTGGTGTACTCCAAGGCGGGCGAATTAAAGAATTCGGTGCTGTTGTTGTTGATGGCAAAGCCCCCCGTGGCGGCCGAGGCCATGGCGTAATTTACGCCTTGAAACCAGTCCATGCCGAAGAGCATGTAGCAGCCCATACAGGCGAAGGTGATGAAAAGATAGACTATCCATATCCACCGTGCGCTCATGGAGAGGCGCGGGTGTAGCTTGGTCTTGATGGGTCCGGTGGACTCTGCGGCAAACACCTTGGTGCTGCCGCCCACCAGCGAGGGCAGCAAGGCCACGGTAAAGAAGACGATTCCCAGGCCGCCAATCCACTGCGTGAGCGACCGCCAGAAGAGAATGCCGTGGGGCATGGACTCTACATCGTCGATGATGGTGGCCCCGGTGGTGGTGAATCCCGACATGTTCTCGAAGTAAGCATCGGTAAAATTGTGCAGGTAGCCGCCCAGCAGGAAAGGCAGCGTGCCGAAAGCGGAGAACACTACCCACACCAGCGTGACCACCAGAAAGGAGTCGCGGCGCGACAATCGGTTCTCGGCGTTGCGCCCCATGTAGCGCAGCATGAACCCGGCAAACGCCGTGGCGAGTATCGAGATGCTGAAAGTGGGGATGTCGTCTTCCTCATAGACCAGTGCCATGACCAGGCACCAGAGCATGAACGAAGCCTCGATGAAAAGCAGCGATCCCAGTATTTTATAGATGATTTTAAAGTTGATCACTAATTAAACAGCTTTTCAAGTTTCTTCATGTTTGCATTGTGGCAGAACACCACCACCGTGTCGCCGGCCTGAATCTGCGTGTTTCCGGACACGAGCTGCCCCTCGCCGCGTCGCACGAGGCCGCCGATGGTGATGCCCTGCGGCAGTCCCAGGTCCTTCACTGCCTTGCGCGTCACCACGGCTTTTTCCTTTGGAATGAACTCGGCCACGTCGGCATTGGCCGACATCAAGAACGTCACGTTCATCACATCAGCGTCGAGCATGAGCTGGTAGATGCGGCTGGCGGCAATGGCTTTCTTGTTGATGATGGTGCCGATGTCGAGGCTCTCGGCCATGCTCACGTAGTCGATGTTCTCGACCATGGCCACCGTTTTGCGCACGCCGAGCCGTTTGGCCGTGAGGCATGCCAGGATGTTGGCCTCGGCATTGCCGGTGAGTGCCACGAAGGCCTGCGTGTTCTTGATGCCCTCTTCGTTGAGCAAGGCGATGTCGCGCGCGTCTCCATTGATGACGAGCGTGTTGTCGTCGAGTATCTGATTCAGCTCTTCGCAACGGCGGGCGTCTATTTCAAACATCTTGGCATTCATGTATTCGGGCATCGTGAGCACGGCGCGGGCGGCCGTTGCACCGCCTCCCATGAACATCACGTCCTTGACATCGGCATAGTGTTCCTTGCCCACAATCTTGCGGATGTAGGGGATGTAGCGGCGCGTGGTCATGAAATAGGCCAGGTCGAAACACTTCAATTCGTCGTTGCCGCCGGGGATAATGGTCTCGTCGCCGCGCTTGATGGCCACCACATGGTAGGGATCTTGCGGGCCGCAGAGGTCTTTGAGCGGCTGGTTCAGTATCTCGCAGCTCTCGCGTAGCTTGATTCC
This sequence comes from Hallella seregens ATCC 51272, assembly GCF_000518545.1. Taxonomy (GTDB): domain Bacteria; phylum Bacteroidota; class Bacteroidia; order Bacteroidales; family Bacteroidaceae; genus Prevotella; species Prevotella seregens. Next base: position 17,758 of record NZ_JADU01000028.1, on the reverse strand, counting down.
AAGCATGACGAGCGCGCCGTCGTGTACGTCCCACCGCTGGCGCACCCACGACATTTTGAGCCCGTTGTTGATGTCGCGCGCAGCCAGAAGCTCGGGGTAGATGAGTTCGTCGACCCCGAGATCCTTGTAGAATTGCTGCACGTCGCGCTCCATATATTCGGCGTTGTTCACCTGGGCCACGGTCTTTCGAGCGTGCAGAGCATGGGCCAAGATACAGCTGTTGATGTTCTCGTTTTCGTCGGGAGTCACGGCGATGAACAGGTCGGCGTCGGCCGCACCGGCCTCTTTGAGCGTCTTTACGCTCGCCGGCGACCCATGCAACGTGAGCAGGTCGTAGTCCGACCCTATCTGGGCCAGCAGCTCTTCGTCGGTGTCGATGACGGTGAGCTCCTCCTGATTGCGCGCGAGCAGACGGGCCAGATAGGTGCCGATGGCCCCTGCCCCGGTAATGATAATCTTCATGAGCGAGTGATTTTCCTGATAGTTTGGGCAATGGCTTCGGCGTCGATGCCGCAGATATGGTGTAGCTGGGCCGGCGAGCCATGCTCTACAAACTGGTCGTCGGGCAGTCCGAGGCGCACCACCTGCGGGTGGTAGCCGTGGTCGTCCATCCATTCGAGCACGGCCGTTCCCAGTCCGCCGTTGCGCACGCCGTCCTCCACGGTGACGATTCGGCCGAACCGACGGCCCACCTCGTCGAGCAATTGGCCGTCGATTGGCTTCAGGAAACGCATGTCGTAGAGGGCGGCGTCCACCCCCGACAACTCGATGGCGCGGGCGGCTTCAGCGCCTATCGGCCCGATGGTGAGCACGGCCACCTCGTGACCTTCGCGCAGCCGTCGGCCCGTGCCCACGGCGACGGCCTCCAGCGGGCAACGCCAGTCGGTGAGTGTTCCGCTGCCTCGGGGGTAGCGAATGACAAAGGTACCCATGCCGGGCAACTGGGCCGTGTACATGAGTCGGCGCAGTTCGTGCTCGTCCATGGGCGAGGCAATGGTGAGCCCGGCAACGGGCCGCAGGGCCGCCATGTCGAACGCGCCGTGGTGCGTGGTCCCGTCTTCGCCCACCAGTCCGGCCCGGTCAAGGCACAGCACCACGGGGAGGCTCAGGATGGCCAGGTCGTGAATAATGTTGTCGTAGGCCCGTTGGGCGAACGAGCTGTAGATGTTGCAGAAGGGCTGAAGACCGTCTTTAGCCATGCCCCCTGAAAAGGTCACGGCATGGCCTTCGGCTATGCCAACGTCGAAGACGCGGTCGGGCAACTCTTTGGACATGATGTTCATGGAGCAGCCCGTAGGCATGGCCGGCGTCACGCCCACGATGCGGGGGTTCTGCCGCGCCAGCTCCAACAGGGTATGTCCGAACACGTCCTGGAACTTGGGCGGCTGGCCCGTGGTGTCGGGAAGCAGCCGTTCGCCCGTCTCGGGATCGAACTTGCCGGGGGCGTGCCACACGGTGGCCGCTTTCTCGGCCGGCTCGTATCCCTTGCCCTTCACCGTGTGCAGGTGGAGCAGCTTGGGGCCTTTCATGTCTTTCAGCTGGCGCAGCACGCGCACCACCTCGCGCACGTCGTGCCCGTCGAAAGGCCCGAAATAGCGGATGTTCATGCCCTCAAAGATGTTCTGCTGGTGGCTAAGGGCGCTCTTGATGGCGTTGTTTAGGCGGATGATGCCCTTGCGCCGGTTCTCGGTGAGGTAGCCTTTGGCATGCAACCACTGCGAAGCCTTGAAGCGCAGACGGTTGTAAGTTTCGTTGGTATCGAGGTGGAGCAGGTACTGTTCCATGCCGCCCACGGCGCGATCGATGGACATATCGTTGTCGTTGAGCACGATGAGCAGGTCGTTGGGCGTGGAGCTCGCGTTGTTGAGCCCCTCGAAAGCCAGCCCTCCGCTCATCGCCCCGTCGCCGATGACGGCCACCACGTGTCGGCCGGCATGCCCCGTCCGGCGTGCAGCCACGGCCATGCCCAATGCGGCGGATATGCTGTTGGAGGCGTGCCCGCAGGTAAACGTGTCGTATTCGCTTTCCAGCGGGGTGGGGAAGGGGCGCACGCCGCCCATCTTGCGGTTGGTGCAGAACTGCCGTCTGCGGCCTGTAAGTATCTTGTGCCCATAGGCCTGATGGCCCACATCCCACACAATGCGGTCTTCGGGAGTATCGAAAACATAGTGCAGCGCCACCGTAAGTTCCACCACGCCAAGGCTGGAGGCAAAGTGGCCGGGGTTGGCGGAGACCTCGTCGATGATGTCCTGACGAAGTTCCCGACAAAGTTCGGGCAGCTGCTCTACGCTCAGTTTTCGCAAGTCGGCCGGATATTCAATGCGGCCCAACAGGTCGAATTTGTCGTGATTCATTGATATTCTGTTGGAATAACCTTGCAAAGATACAATTAATAATCGAGAAAGGCGTGGAAAGCGGCGGAATTTTCCTAACTTTGCAACACCCTTGTCCGGGCCCCGCAACGCCGTGGGCCCGGGCCCAAAACAAGTCAAACATCAACCCGACATCATGAACAGCAAAACCCTTTTACTCGCTGCTTGCATGGCCTTCACGGCCTCAGCCGCGGCCCAGACCACCCCCGACGGCGGCATTTCCAGCCAGATGCTCAGCCAGATAGAGCAGGCACAGAGCCGCAACCCGGCCTACAAGGCCCTGGCCAATGCCATTGCTTCCAACAAGATTGACGACCTGGCGCGCAACTACAAGAACCTGGGGCAGGTGGATACTTACTTCAGTGTGGAGACGCCCAGGCAGAGCATTCACGACCAGCAGAGCTCCGGACGCTGCTGGCTCTTCTCCGGACTCAACGTGTTGAGGGGCGATTTTGCCCGCGCTCACGGCGATTCCGTCAAGGTGGAATACTCTCAAGCCTACCTCTTTTTCTATGACCAGCTGGAGAAAGCCAACCTCATGCTGCAAGGTGTCATCGACTGCGCGCGCAAGCCTATGGACGACACGAGGGTGCAATTCTTCTTCCGTCACCCCATCAGCGACGGCGGCACGTTCTGCGGCGTGGCCGACCTGGCCGACAAATACGGCCTTGTGCCGATGAGCGTGATGCCCGAAACGTTCTCCAGCGACAACACTTCACAGATGCAGAAAATGATTTCGTCGAAGCTGCGCGAGTTCGGACTGGAGCTGCGAAAGATGGTTGCCGACGGCAGGAAAGCCGCCGACTTGCGCCGCCGCAAGACCGAAATGCTGGGCACCGTCTACCACATGCTCACCCTCGCGCTCGGCGCGCCGGTCAAGGAATTCAGCTATGTCTTCCGCGACAAGAACGGCAAGGTCTTGGGTGAGGCCCGCCGGTACACGCCGCGCAGCTTCTACGAGGCCACCGTGGGCGCGCCGCTCAACGGGTCGTTCATCATGGTGATGAACGACCCGCGACGGCCCTATCACAAGACCTTCGAGGTGGCCTACGACCGCCACACCTACGACGGACACAACTGGCGCTACCTCAATCTGCCCATGGACGAGATAGCCCGGCTGGCCGTTGCCTCGCTCAAGGACGGGCACAAGCTCTACTCGAGCTACGACGTGGGCAAGCAGCTCGACCGTAAGCGCGGCTATCTGGACATCGACAACTACGACTACGCCTCGCTCTTCGGCACGTCGTTCGGCATGGATAAGGCCGGCCGCATCGAGACTTTCGACAGCGGCTCCACCCACGCCATGACGCTCACCGCCGTGGATTTGGATGCCGAGGGCAACCCGTTGAAGTGGAAAGTGGAGAACAGCTGGGGCCCTGGCTACGGCCAGGACGGCTGTCTCATCATGACCAACCCTTGGTTCAGGGAGTACATGTTCCGGCTGGTGGTGAACCGCCGCTATGCTTCCGACGAGACGCTGAGGCTTTTCGACCAAAAGCCCACGATGGTGATGCCCGAAGATCCGCTCTTTCAGGCCGACGACTCCACCCGTCCATAAACAGCCGCCCCCGGCGGCAGACCTTTGCGCCTGCTCGTCGGGGGCTTTCTGTTTGCGCCGTAACGGCCCTGCGATTGCGGTGCCATCGTCTTGCGATTGCGGCGTAACGGCGCGGCGTTTACGACGTTGTCGGCCGGCGTTTGCGCCGTCATGATTCGGCGATGCCGGCCGCACGCACTCCGTTTTTTCGTTTTTCCATCCTTTCATCCTTTCCTCCTCACATCATGATGCCGGCCATTCTGCTGCTTCTTTCCTCGCTGTTCACACTGGTGGAACTCAATTGCGAGAACCTCTTCGACACGCGCCACGACAGCCTGAAACAGGACGAGGAGTTCCTGCCCACGTCTGCCCACCGCTGGACGCCCTACCGCTACTGGCGCAAGCTGAACCGCGTGGGGCAGGAGATACTGGCCTGCGGGCAGCTCGACTCGGCCGAGGTGCTGCCCGACCTGGTGGCCCTCGTCGAGGTTGAAAACGACACCGTGCTCACCGACCTCACGCGGCGGTCGCTGTTGCGACGGGCCGGCTACGCGTATGTCATGACCGACGGGCCCGACCCGCGCGGCATCGACGTGGCCCTGCTCTACTCGCCCTTCACCTTTCGGCTGCTTCGCCACCGGTCCATCCGCGTCGGCCCGCTGCCCGGCTTCCGCCCCACGCGCGACATGCTCTATGCCGCCGGCGAGCTCGCCGGTGGCGACACGCTGCACGTCTTCGTGGTGCATGCCCCGAGTCGGGCCGGTGGCGAGCGGTTCTCGCGCCCCTACCGGCTGCACGTGGCCCAGGTGTTGGCCGTCGCCGTAGACTCCGTGCGGCTGGCGTCGCCCGGTGCACGCATCGTGGTGGCTGGCGACTTCAACGACTATGCGGCCGACGCCGCCCTGCAGCGGCTGGCCGTCGGCGGCCTGTGCGATGTGTCGGCCACGGCCCGCGGCACGCACGGCGCCCTCGGTACCTATCGTTACCAAGGCCGCTGGGGCAGTCTGGACCACATTCTCTGCGACAGTCTTTCGGCCTCGAGGCTCCGTTCGTGCCGGGTCTTCGACGCCCCGTTCCTGCTCGCCGAGGACAAAAAATACGGCGGGGTCATGCCCCGCCGCAATTATCTTGGCCCCCGATACCTGGATGGTTTCAGCGACCATCTGCCGCTGGTGGCCGTGTGGGAGTGGTGATTATTTGTGCTCCTTGTAGTACTTCAGTCCCTCCTGCACGTTCTTGACAAGGGCTTTACTGGAGAGGGTGGCGCCGCTCACGGCGTCCACTTCCATCTTCTGCGCCTTGGTTACAGTCTTTCCTTCGTACTTGTCGAGCACGGCCTTGGCCTTGTCGAAGTATTTCGGCGTCTCCTGGTTGCCGAGAGCCTCCACCTTGACCACGCGGTTCTTCTTGATGTAAATCTTCACGGGCGTGGCGCTTTTGTAGCCGCGCACGCTCTTGGTGAGGCTGGTTGTGTTCACGATGTCGGTGCCGGTGTCTTTCGTGATGACGCTGTCGGCGGGCATGGCGCTCATCAGCACGGCCACGGCCATGGCGGCCACGGCCGAAATGGTCAGTGTTCTCTTGCGGTTCATTTGCTTTGTTCTTTTTTACCTTATTATATATACGCTGCTCGTATGTGCGGACAAAGTTAGCCAAAAGTTTGGTGGCTTGGGTGCCACCGTCGGTTTTTTTAACGCTTGGCAGTTATCTTTTAACGTTTAAAGTGCTACCTTTGTTGCCAAATATACGCCCATGACACTCAAGCTCCGACACAACACGCTGATGCGCCTCCTCTTTGGCGGCATTCTCTACATCGGGTTTCCCGGCCTGCTCTTTCTGCTGCTCTGGCCCCTTGTGGGCTGGTGCTGGGCGTTGGTGCCGGCCGGGTTGCTGGTGGCTCTGGTCACTTATGGCTTCTTCTTTGGCTGGCGGCACATCGTGGTTCGGTCGGCCAAGTGCGTGTCGCCCCTGCTTCCCCGGTCGTTCGATGGCTACCGGGTGGTGCAGCTGTCCGACATCCACATCGGCACTTTCCTGCGCAACCGCGCCTTCATCGACAAGATGGTGCGCACGGTGAACGCCCTGCACCCCGACGTTATCGTGTTCACCGGCGACTTGGTGAACGTGAGCGCCGACGAGGTGATTCCCTTTCAGCATGCGCTGGGACAGCTCCATGCCCCCGACGGCGTGTACTCCATCATGGGCAATCACGACTATTGCGAGTACGGAGCAGACCGCAGCGACCGCAACATTGCGCGCAACCAGCACGTGTTGCGCTATCTGGAGGAGAAGATAGGATGGCGGCTGCTCATGAACGAGCACGTCACCATCGCCCGCGGCGACGGCGCGGAGATAGCCGTCATCGGCGTGGAAAACATCAGCCGCCCGCCTTTCCCCGACTACGGCGACCTGCGGAAGGCCATGCAGGGACTGCCCGTCGGCATGTTCAAAATCCTGCTCAGCCACGACCCCAGCCACTGGCGGCGCGGCGTGCTCCACCAGACTGACATCGCCCTGACCCTCTCGGGCCACACCCATGCCGGGCAGATACGCATCGGTCGCTTCTCGCCGGCGCGCTGGGCCTACAATGAATGGGGCGGCAAATACGAGGAAGGAGGCTCCATGCTCTACGTGTCGCTGGGCATCGGCGGCACCGTGCCCTTCCGCTTTGGAGCGTGGCCCGAGGTGAATGTCATCACGTTGAGGTGTGAGAAGTAGGGGTCGATGGCCGACCGGACACAGTGTCGCCTAAATCCGCCGTAGGCTTACTTTTTGCTATGCTTTATACTTTTTTAGAATAAAAACGACGCCATTTCTTCCGCTTTTTCGACAGAAACCCGTAAATTTGCAGCGCAGAACAGACAACCAAGTTTAAACAAACAGAACGATATGAAGAAGATTAGAGCAGCCGTTGTAGGTTACGGCAACATTGGTCATTATAGTGTACAGGCCCTGGAGGCCGCCCCCGATTTCGAGATTGCAGGCGTGGTGCGCCGTCAGGGAGCCCATGACAAGCCCTTGGAACTCACGCCTTACGAGGTGGTGGACGACATCACGAAGCTGAAAAATGTGGATGTAGCCATCCTCGCCACGCCGACACGCTCGTGCCCCGAGACGGCCGCCCGCATCGTTTCGCTGGGCATCAACACCGTCGACAGCTTCGACATCCACACCTCAATACTCGATTATCGCACCCGGCAGATGGAGCATTGCAAGAAGGCCGGCCGCGTGAGCGTCATCTCGGCAGGCTGGGATCCGGGTTCCGACTCCATCGTGCGCGTGCTCATGGAGAGCCTTGCCCCCAAGGGTCTCACCTATACCAACTTCGGTCCGGGCATGTCGATGGGCCACAGTGTGTGCGTGCGCGGCAAGCAAGGAGTGAGGAATGCCCTCTCGGTAACCATCCCGTTGGGCGAGGGCATCCACCGCCGCATGGTCTATGTGGAGCTCGAAGACGGCGCCAGGCTGGAGGATGTGACAGCCGAAATCAAGGCCGATCCCTACTTTGCACACGACGAGACCCATGTGTTTGCCGTGGCCAGCGTGGACGACGTGCGCGACATGGGGCACGGCGTGAACCTTGTGCGCAAGGGTGTGAGCGGCCAGACGCCCAACCAGCGCATGGAGTTCAACATGAGTATCAACAATCCTGCGCTCACGGCCCAGGTGCTGGTCAACGTGGCCCGGGCCACATTCCGGCTGCAGCCCGGCTGCTATACCATGCCCGAAATTCCCGTCATCGACATGCTTCCCGGCACGCGCGAGGAAATCGTGGCCACGCTGGTGTAGGCCGTTCGCCGCCGGCCGGCACAATGTTTTCAAGAGGATCTCATCCCGTTGCGGGTGGGATCCTCTTGTGCGTTGGGGCCAAATCTCCCGCCGCACACAATAAGCCGCGCCCCCTGCGCGTTATCATAAGGTAATCAACAGGCATAACATGATTGAATATATCCGGGGCGAGCTGGCCGAACTGACGCCGGCCCTGGCCGTGGTCGAGGCCGGTGGCGTGGGCTATGCGCTCAATATCTCGCTCAATACCTATAGTCGTGTGCAAGGCAAAAAGGAGGTGAGGCTCTACGTGCACGAGTCCATCCAGACAGGCGGACGCGACGACAACTACACCCTCTACGGCTTTGCCGACAAACAGGAGCGCGAACTCTACCGGCTTCTCATCAGTGTTTCGGGCGTGGGGGCCAACACGGCGCGCATGATGCTCTCGTCGCTGTCGCCCAAGGAGCTGTGCAATGCCATTGCCAACGGCGACGAGCGGGTCATCAAGGGTGTGAAGGGCATCGGGCTGAAGACGGCCCAGCGCATCATCGTGGACCTGAAAGACAAGATTGTGAGCTCGGGCATCGCCGACGAGCTGCACGTCTCGGCTACGGCCTCTGCCCCGTCCACCGTCGACACGGGTGTCAGGGACGAGGCCGTTTCGGCCATGACCATGCTGGGCTTTGCCCCCATGGCGGCCTCCAAGGTGGTGACGGCCATCCTCGAAGAACAGCCCGGCATAGCCGTGGAAATGCTGGTCAAGGAGGCCCTGAAGCGAATAAAATAGGCGGGTGCGCCGCCGGCCGTTGCCTCCTGTCGGGGCAGAGGCGCGGGCGAGGGGCGGCACACGGTCAAACAGATGCGGTTTTGAAGATTCGGAAAAACTATATCGTCACGTGGGTGGTGCTGGCTGTTGCGATGGCTAGCTATGCCGTTGCGGTGCCCGTTTTCCAGCGCGACCCCCGGCAGCAAAACCGCAACACGCGCCCGGCCTCCGCCCGTCCGGCGGGGGGTGCCGCCGCAAATGCAGGTGCCTCGCCGGCTGCCCGCCCCGTCGCCGGGCAGCCCATTCTCAGCGACGACGACTCCATCCCCGACTCCTTGCTCCATCCGCGCTGGAAGATTCAGCGCACCACCCCCATCACCTACGACGACCTGGAACAGCGGGCACTGGACTTGCAGCGGCCCGAGGGGCTGAAATACGAGGTGGTCTACAACGACACCCTCGACCGATACATCATCGGAACCCGCATGGGCTCCACCTATCTGGCTGCCCCCATCATGATGACGCCGGCCGAATACCTGCGTTGGAGCGAGAAGCATGCCCGCAATGCGTACTTCCGTTCCAAGAACGACGAGGTGTATAAAGCCCAGGGCAAGGAGAAGTTCGACTTCTCCGACATGCACTTCAGCCTGGGCCCGGCCGAGAAAATCTTCGGTCCTGGCGGCGTGCGCATCAAGACGCAGGGCACGGCCGAACTGAAGTTCGGGGCCACATTCAAGAGCATCGACAATCCCTCGCTGCCCATCCGCAACCGCAAGACCACCACGATGGACTTCGACGAGAAGATAAATCTCAGCGTGAATGGCCGGGTGGGCGACAAAGTGAACATGAACCTGAACTACAACACGGACGCTACTTTCGACTTCGATTCGCAGAACATGAAGCTGAAGTACGACGGCAAGGAAGACGAAATCATCAAGCTCGTCGAGGCCGGCAACGTGTCGTTCCCCTCCAATTCCTCGCTGGTGCAGGGGGCCAGCAGCCTCTTCGGCCTGCGCACCGACATGCAGTTTGGCAAGCTCAAGCTGCAGCTTGTGGCCTCGCAGAAGAAGAGTTCGTCGAAGAGCGTGTCCAGCAAGGGCGGCAAGCAGCTCACCCCTTTCGAGATCGACGCCGCCGATTATGAGGAGAACCGCCACTTCTTCCTGGCCCAATATTTCCGCAATCACTACGATGCGGGCATGAAGACGCTGCCCAACATCACCACGGGCGTGACCATCAACCGCGTGGAAATCTGGGTGACCAACAAGTCGGGAACCACGTCCAACACGCGCGACATCGTGGCTCTGACCGACCTGGGCGAGACCAGCAACATCAGCAACAGCCGGTGGACAGCCGGCGGAACGCCCGTGCCGGCCAATGCCGCCAACAGCGAGTACGCCACGCTCGTGGGGCAGCTGGCCGACGCCCGCAACATCGACCAGACCTCGAGTACGCTCGACGGGGCAGGCCTCGTGGGCGGGGTGGACTATGAAAAGCTGCAGAGCGCCCGGCTGCTCAACTCGTCGGAGTACACGCTCAACAGTGCCTTGGGCTATGTTTCGCTGCGCAGTTCGCTGCAGACCGACCAGGTGTTGGCCGTTGCTTACGAGTACACCTACGGCGGGCAGACCTACCAGGTGGGCGAGTTTGCCAGCGACATTTCCGACGTGAGGCAGGCCCTTTTCGTCAAGTCGCTGAAGAATACAAGCAACAATCCCATGCAGGGCAACTGGGACTTGATGATGAAGAACGTGTATTACCTGGCCTCGACAGTGGAGAAAGACAAGTTCAGGCTGGACGTAAAGTTCCAAAGCGACACGGCCGGCGTCTACCTTTCTTATATTCCCGAGAGCCAGGTGAAGAGCCAGACGCTCATCAAGGTGCTGGGCGCCGACCGGCTGGACAACAACAACAAGGCCCATCCCAACGGCTATTTCGACTACGTGGACGGCTACACCGTGAGCAACGGCCGCGTGTTTTTCCCGGCGGCCGAGCCTTTCGGCAGTTACCTGTACAACTATTTGGTGTCCAAAGGCGTGGATGCCGGCAAGGCGCGCAACTACGCCTTCACCGAGCTCTACGACTCCACCAAGACCACGGCCAAGCAGATTGCCGAGAAAGACAAGTTCATCTTGCAGGGCCAGTACCGCGGCACGTCGGCCAATGTCATATCCCTTGGGGCCTACAATGTGCCGCAGGGCTCTGTGGTGGTCACGGCCGGCGGCGTGACGCTCACCGAGGGCAGCGATTACTCCGTGGACTACAGTGCGGGCGAAGTGACCATCCTGAACCAGAGCATCATCGATGCCGGCACCTCGGTCAACGTCTCGCTGGAGAGCCAGAGCGACTATTCGCAGGAGCGGAAAACCATGTTCGGCATGAACTGGGAGTACGATTTCTCCAAGAATTTCCAGCTCTCGGGCACGTTGCAGCACCTTTCCGAGCAGGCGCTCACCACCAAGGTGTCGATGGGTTCGGAGCCGCTCAACAACACGCTCTGGGGCATCAACCTGAACTGGAAGCACGAGAGCCAGTGGCTCACCAACGTGCTCGACCGGCTTCCTTTCCTCCATCTCACCCAGCCCTCGCAGATTTCGTTCACCGGCGAGTTTGCCCAGCTCATTGCCGGACAGAGCCACGGCACGCAGGACAATGCCTCCTACATCGACGACTTCGAGAACACCACCGACAAGATAGACGTTTCCATTCCCACCAACTGGACGCTCTCCAGCGTGCCCTCCATGTTTGCCGAGCAGTCGGACAAGACTACACTGCGCAGCGGATACAACCGTTCACTGATGGCCTGGTACACCATCGACCCGCTCTTCACCCGTCGCAGCTCTTCGCTCACGCCCGGCCACATCAAGAGTGACCTCGACCAGCTCAGCGATCCCTACGTGCGCGAGGTCTATGTCAGGGAGCTCTATCCCAACCGCGACCAGAGCAGCTACAGCGGGGCAACGTCCACACTCCCCATCCTCAACCTGGCCTACTACCCCAACGAGCGCGGCCCCTACAACTTCAATCCCGATCTTGCCGCCGACGGCACGCTGAACAATCCTACCCAACACTGGGGCGGCATGACGCGGAAACTCGAAACCAGCGACTTCGAGACGGCCAACATCGAGTACATCGAGTTCTGGATGATGGACCCGTTCATCCATTCCAACCGCCGGCCCAACGCCTCGGAGTATGGCGGCGACTTCTACATCAACCTTGGAGAAGTGTCTGAAGACGTGCTCCGCGATGGCAAGAAGTTCTACGAGAGCGGCTTGCCCGTGGATGGTTCCAGTAGTTTCACCTACACCCAGTGGGGCAAGATTCCCACACAGGCGACCGTTACTTACGCCTTTGCCACGTCGGGCGGCAGCCGCGCCCGGCAGGACTTGGGCTACAATGGACTCAACGATACCGAGGAGCAGCAGTTCCAGTCGTATCAGGATTTCCTGACCCAGATACAGGGAAAGGTCAATGCTGCCGTGTGGGATTCCATCTGGGCCGACCCCGCCAACGACGACTACCACTACTTCCGGGGCTCGGATTACGACCGCATGCAGGCCTCCATCCTGCGCCGCTACAAGTACATCAACAACCCGCAGGGCAACTCTCCCGACAACGACAGCCGTACCGAGGGCTACGACACCTCCTACAAAACAACGCCCGACGTGGAAGACATCAACCAGGACTACACGCTCAACGAGTACGAAAAATACTATCAGTACCGCATATCGGTGCGTCCCGAAGATCTCGTCGTGGGCAAGAACTACATCGTGGACAAGCGCGAGACCTCGCCTACACTGCGCAATACCAAGACCGAGAAAATTGATTGGTACCTCTTCCGCATCCCCCTGCGGGAGTATCAGAGCCGTGTGGGCTCCATCTCCGACTTCTCCAGCATCCGCTTCATGCGTATGTTCCTCACGGGATTCCGGCATCCTGTGGTCATGCGCTTCGGCAGTCTCGACCTCGTGCGCGGTACCTGGCGCGTCTACGAACAGCAGCTTGACGCCACCGCAGCCCAGACCGGCACCATGACTACGGCCTCGGTCAACATCGAGGAGAACAACGACAAGACCCCCGTCAACTACGTGTTGCCCCCCGGCATCAGGCGCGAGCAGGACCCGACACAGCCCCAACTGGTTGAGGCCAACGAGCAGTCGCTCGACATCAACGTCTCGAACCTCTCCAGCGGCGAGTCGAAATGCGTCTACAAGAACACCATGCTTGACCTGCGGCAGTACAAGCGTCTGCAGATGTATGTGCACGCCAATGCCAACGAGCAGAACGTCACCAATCTGCAAGACGACCAGCTGGCCGTCTTCGTGCGGCTGGGTTCAGACTACAAAAGCAATTACTACGAATACGAGATACCCCTCAAGCTCACCGCCCCCCGCTCGTACAACCGCTTCGACCTGGCCGACTGCAAGGCCGTGTGGCCCGAGGAAAACATGCTCGACATTCCGCTTTCGATCTTCACCGCCGTGAAGAAAGAACGCAACCGGCAGAAAGCTCAGGGACTGGCCTCCTACAACCGGGCCTACACCGCCTACGACAACGACCGGCCGCAAAACAAGGTTACCATCATGGGCAACCCTACGCTGGGCGAGGTGAAGACCCTCATCATCGGCGTGCGCAACCTTGCGGCCGAGCAGAAGAGCGGCGAGGTGTGGGTCAATGAGCTGCGCCTGAAAGAGTACAACAACTCCGGCGGCTGGGCCGCCAACGGCAACCTGAACGTGCAACTCTCTGATTTGGGCACGATGAACCTGCAGGGCAAGTATGTCACGCAGGGCTTCGGCGGGCTGGAAGACGGCGTGGCCGCCCGTTCGCGCGACGATCGGAGCAACCTCGCCTTCACCACAAGTCTGGAGCTGGGCAAGTTCTTCCCTGACAAGGCTAAGGTTTCGGCTCCCCTCTACTACAGTGTCACCAAGCAGGTGACCCGCCCCAAATACAACCCGCTGGACACCGACATGGAGCTCTCCGACGCTCTGGAGAGCACCGGCAGCCGCCGCGAGCGCGACTCTATCGAGAGCATTGCCGTGACCAGAACCATCAACACCAACTTCTCGCTCTCCAATGTCAAAGTGGGCATCCAGACCAAACGCCACCCCATGCCCTACGACCCGGCCAACTTCTCTTTCTCCTACAGTCACAGTCACGCCCATACACAGGGCGAGACTACCATCTACGAGAACGAGGACAACTGGCGCGGCGGCATGAACTACAGCTGGGTGCCCGTGTACAAGGCCTGGGAGCCGTTCAAGAAAATCAAGAGCAAGAGCAAGTGGTTTGACCTGCCACGCCGCTTCGGTCTGAATTGGTTGCCGCAGAGTGTGAACTTCGACACCGAGATCACCCGCAGCTATTACGAGCTGCAGGAGCGCGACATGGATGCGCTGGAGGGGGCGCAGCTGCCCGTCACTTTCTCTTCACAATTCCTCTGGAACAGGGAGTTCAGGCTGCGGTGGGACCTTACCCGCAACATCCACATGAGTTTCCAGAGTGCCACACACGCCGAGGTGGAGGAGCCTTACACGCCTGTCAACAAGGACCTTTACCCCACACGCTACGAGGCTTGGAAGGATTCCGTGTGGACAAGTCTCAAACATCTGGGCACGCCGCTCGACTATCAGCAGACGTTCAACCTCTCGTACCAGCTGCCGCTTAACCTGCTTCCCGTCTTCGACTGGCTCACCAGCGACGCCTCCTACAACGCCACGTACAACTGGATACGCGGCACTGACCTCGAAGACGGCACCTCGCTGGGCAACACCATACAGAACAACCGGCAGCTTAACGTCAATGGAGCTTTCGACATGGTGAAGCTATACAACCACGTTCCATTCCTCAAGAAAGCCAACGACCGCTTTGCCAAGGAGCCGAACGCCTCCGAACAGAAACGCAAGCAGCAGACCCGGCAACAGGCCAAGGCCGACCGCAAGAAGCAGCAGGAGGAGGAAGCCAAGGTGCGCCAGCAGGCTCTGACCGACGGTAAAGACGCCGACGAGGCCGTGAAGCAGTGGCAGCTGCAACAGAAGCAGGCTGCCGCCAAGCAACAGCAATTGCCCAAAAACAAGCAGTCTTTCGAGAAAGAGGTGACGCTGCTGCCCGACACCACCATCGACATTGCCCACAACAAGAAGTCGCGGCGGCTCGTCATCACGGCCAAGACCGAGGACGGCCACGCGCTGAAACTTAAGTACAGGAAGCTCGACGACAACCGCATCCGCATCCGCAACCGCGTGGACTCGGCCCTCAAAGTCAAGGTCACGGTCACGGCCAAGACCCCTCTTGACGAGCAACGCTGGTATCGCGCGGCACAATCCATTGCCCGCGTGGCCATGATGGTGCGCAGTGTCAGCGTGGCCTATCGCAGTCAATACACGCTGGCCCTGCCCGGCTTCATGCCCAATATCGGCGACGCTTTTGGCCAGACCAGCCGCACCGGGGCCGGCGCACTCTCGCCGGGCCTCGACTTTGCCTTTGGCTTGGTGGACGACGACTATATCGGAAAGGCCCGCAACAACGGCTGGCTGCTGCAGAACGACAGCGTGGCGACGCCGGCCACCACCAGTTTTACCGAAGACTTGCAGCTGCGCCTCACGCTCGAACCCATCCGCAACTTCAAGATAGACCTCAATGCCAGCCGCACGCAGACCACAGCCAAGAGCATCCAGTACATGTATGCCGGGTCTCCCACCACGCAGACCGGTACTTTCGCCATGACCACCATCTCGCTCGGCTCGGCGTTCGAGGGCATGGGCAATGCCAACAACGGGTTCCGCAGTGCCACGTTCGAGAAGTTCTGTCGTTCGCTCGACGGTTTCCGCCAGCGTGTCGAAGCCCGCTATGCCGGGTCTGTTTATCCGCAGGGCACCGCGCTGGCCGGCCGCACGTTCGACGCGGCCAACGGCGGGGTGGGGGCCTACAGCGCAGACGTGATGGTGCCCGCCTTCCTGGCCAGCTATACCGGCATGGGCGGGAGCAGCCTCGACATTTTCCCTGCGCTCAGGCATTTGCTGCCCAACTGGACGCTGCGTTACAGTGGTCTGGGTAAGCTGTCGTGGCTGCGCGACCGCTTCAAGAGTGTCAACATCAACCACAGCTACAAGAGTGTCTTCGCCGTGGGCACTTACCAGAGCTATTCCACGTTTGTGGCCCTGATGGGGCCTCGCATGGGTTTCATCACCGACGCCACCACGGGCGGCCCCGTTCCCAACTCGATGTACAATGTCTCCATGGTGAGCATCAACGAGAGTTTCTCGCCCCTGCTCGGCGTGGATCTGACGCTGCAGAACAATCTCACGGTCAAGGCCGAGTACCGGCAGACACGTGTGCTCTCGCTCTCGATGACCAGCGTGCAGCTCAACGAGGCCGTGAGCAAGGACTGGGTGGTGGGCCTCGGCTATAAAATCAACAACTTCAACCTCTTTGGCGGCCGCAACCCGAGGCTGGTGAAAGGCAAGGCCCGCGGCGGCGACAAGGCCAAGACACAGCAGACCGCCGCCACGACCAGCCGCTCCGGCAACCGCAGCGGGGCCAACCACGACCTGAACATGCGCTTCGATTTGTCCTACCGTCGCCAGGCCAGCATCACCCGCGACATTGCCAGCATCACCTCGTCGGCCAGCAGCGGCAACACTGCTTTCAAGTTCTCGTTCATGGCCGACTACACACTTTCGCGCCTCCTCACCATGAGTTTCTATCTGGATCGCCAAACCAACACGCCGCTGCTGAGCAGCAGCAGCTATCCCACTACCACGCAGGACTTCGGCTTGAGCATCAAGTTCAGCCTCACGCGGTAGCTTTTCTCGCTCCATTTCTTGCAAATTACAGAAAAAGAGTTATATTTGCAACAAACGTCAATACTACGCTTAAATCTGAACACAGTGGAGACTTCTGCGAAATACCATGCGGCAAGCCATTGTGCGGCCCTCCCAAACGGCGCCGCAACCCTGTTGCAGGCGACCCCCACCAAGGCCATCTACTCCATGGACGGCCGTCGGCAAAAGGGGATGCGTCGCGGGCTGAACATCGTCCGTATGGGCGACGGAACGGCAAGGAAGATCGTCCGCCGATAGCACTCGGTGTTAAGCCCCCTTGCTCTTTGACATACTGACACACACGACGGAAACGAAAATCACGGCAGGAAACATGGCTGTTTGTGAGATTATTCCTATCTTTGCAGCAATCATCACAATATCATAGGAGGAATTGGCATGAACACCACGACAGGCAATACGCAATCCGTGTATCTTAATATTCCGCAGAGCGACTGGCAGTTGCTGAAAGACCTTGCACGGAAGTTCGGATGGCAGGCACAGACAAGCGAACAGCGACTGGAGGCTTTCATCGAAAGCCGGCCGCAGACCGTGGAACTGTCCGAAGACGACATCATGAATGAGGTGAGCGCCATTAGGTATGGCAAATCATGAAAATCATCATTGACTGCAATATCTGGATTTCGTTCTTGCTGGGCCATCAGACGGCTCTCATGCGAAAGATTTTGACCGACCCGGCGGTCGACATCTTTGTCTGCCGCGAACTCTTGGCAGAGATTAGAGACGTGGCTGGCAGAGAGAAAATCCGTAGATACACAGATGCCTCCGAAGTTGCAGACTTGTTGAATCTGATTCACAGCTTTTGCCTCTGTACGAATGTTCAGCAGACAGCTACGAGCCCGGTAAGAGATTCCAAAGACTTGTATCTCTTGTCACTGGCAGAGACGGTTGGTGCAGACTATCTTGTATCCGGTGACAAAGACCTGCTGGTTTTGGAAAGTCATGGACAGACCCAAATGATAAAACTGTCGGATTTTAAATTGCTGCATGGTTTGTAAATAAGGGTCTTTCTGATAGATTCCCATAGCATTTCCGTCCCACGCTCCGTTTCAATGGCGTGGGACGGTTGTTTTCCACCGCTTGCCATGATTTTTTCGTTTTTCGTCGCGTGTGGTTCATTCCCGAGGAGTTCACTCCTCCGACGATGTTGCGGGCACACAGAGCGTGTGTGTCCCTCCAAAAACCACTCTGTCATTTTCAGGTATTCATACAACCAATGGATAATTTTTCTATTATTCTCTTGCCCATTTCCCAAACATTCACTACCTTTGTAGCGGATTTTAAATATATGTACCCACAACATCCATATTCGAGCGAGCGCGAAGAGCGGCAGGGAAAGATGAATTTTCCTGCAATTTTTTCGTCGAATTGTTTGGTAGTTCCAAATAATTTGCTACTCTCTCTCTCTCTCTCTCTCAAGCCACTGGCGTAACCTCTCTCTAAAACATACACGCGTACGCGCGCGAGG
>NZ_JADU01000027.1 GCF_000518545.1 Hallella seregens ATCC 51272 | reverse complement strand
TCTGCCTCGAGTGTACCTTTGATTTTGGCCACTTTCAGTGCCCCGAGCAGTTTTGGGGCATTGGCATAGAAAGTGCGGAATCCCCTTATGCACGCCTCGTGGCCGAGGGCATATGCCAGAAAGCTTTTTCCCTCAACCTTTCTTGGTGACGGTTCCCGACGACGGGATTCCCCACAGCCAAACAGCTCATGCAACTGCTCGTCGGAGAGGGACAGAAGCTGGTCAATGCTCTTTCCGCTTGAAAGGAACAGGCGGACATACTTGCGAACCGTGTTACGGGAAGCGTGAAACGCATCTGACGTTTCCTTGATTCCCATTCCGGACGACTCCTTAAGATGCTTTTGATTCTCTTGTTCATTTGTATAGATTTTATAGTTACCCGCTACACCAGGACTCGGGTACACTAATCTACAAAAAATCTCTAACAACACTTGCATCAAGTGATTTATATTATTTTGGCCAAGGGGGGGGCAATCATATTTTAGCCAATAGGAGCAAAATTATTTGGCCAAAAGTATCAAAATCGCGTGGCTTTTCCACATCGTGGTTTTCTTCCTAAAGCAGTATCAAAGACAGCTGCTGATACGAAACTCATTAACGCAGAGCCGATGGGAGAGCCTGCACAGGCAGGAGCTGGACGAGGAGCGGATGCGCTTCTTCACAAACATCATCCATGAGCTACGCACACCGATCACGCTCATACTCGGGCCAATAGAGGACTTAGCCGACGACAACAGTTTGTCCGACAGGTTGCGTAAACGGTTGAAAGGCGTACTGGCAAGTGCGGAGCGGCTGCTCGGGCTGGTGAATGAGCTACTCGAATTCAGAAAGACAGAGACACAGAACCGACACCTCACGGTAGCAAAAGCCGACTTGGGTGTACTGATACGAGAGGTGGGCATGAGCTTCAAAGAGATGGCCGACAAGCAGGGCACCACGCTTGAGATAAACATTCTAAACGACATCGTCCTCATCTACTTCGACTCTGAGGTCGTCACCACTGTTGTTACCAACCTCATGACAAACGCCATGAAGTACACTCCACGTGGTCGCGTAACGCTCTCTATGAGAAAAGGCAGAGATAACAATGTGAACATCACTGTAGAAGACACTGGCTACGGAATAGATGCCGAGGCGCTGCCTCACATCTTCGACCGTTACTACCAGGCGGGAGGCGTCCACCAAGCGTCGGGAACAGGCATAGGCCTTGCCTTGGTGAAGTCGCTCGCCGAGTTGCACCATGCACGCATCTCGGTGGAAAGCCAAAAGGGCAAGGGTAGCACTTTCACCTTCACGCTCTCAACAACCGACAACTACCCAGATGCGTTGCACAAAGAGGACACGGAAGAAAAGAAAACAGAGAAGCAAGAAGAAGTCCAGACTGAAAACTTAGAGCGCGACAAGCCAATGATATTGGTTGT
The DNA here is from genome assembly GCF_000518545.1 of Hallella seregens ATCC 51272. Taxonomy (GTDB): domain Bacteria; phylum Bacteroidota; class Bacteroidia; order Bacteroidales; family Bacteroidaceae; genus Prevotella; species Prevotella seregens. The sequence continues at coordinate 45,483 of NZ_JADU01000027.1, read as the reverse complement.
GGAAGACAATTCCGACATACGCCAATATATCGACGACTCGCTGGCTGACGACTTCCAGATCATACAGGCCATAAACGGGCGCGAGGGTATTGATACTGCACTCTCGCAAATTCCCGATATTATAGTGAGCGATATTATGATGCCTGAGGCAAACGGCATTGAACTGACGCGCACGCTAAAAGCTGACATACGCACAAGCCATATACCCATAATACTGCTTACGGCAAAGACCAGCATTGATTCTCAAGAGGAGGGTTACGACAGTGGTGCAGACTCGTACCTCACAAAACCTTTCAGTGCAAAACTACTCAGAAGCCGCATACGCAACATCATGACCGGACGTAGGCGGCTCGCCGAATATATCAATAGCGGACAGACCATCCTACTCCACCCCATAACTCATGCTTCACAGGCTGAAAAGCTGACAGAAGAATGCCTACAACCACAGCTCGGCAAGCTTGACCGCGATTTTCTGGACAAGCTTAACAAACTGATCGACGACAACCTCAGCACCGAGGAAATAGACATTGCATTCCTCACCGACAAGGTAGCGATGAGTATATCCACGCTCTACCGCAAACTGAAAGCTCTCACGGGGATGAGCGCTAACGCCTATGTACGCAAACGCAAACTGCATCGAAGCATGGAGCTGTTGAAAGAGGGACGTTACAATGTCACCGAGGTGGCCATGCTTACCGGCTTCAGAACCCTCGGCAGTTTCCGCGAGAACTTCAAGCGAGAGTTTGGAATAACGCCTTCGTCTGTATTGCAGCTGGGGCATGAAGCCCACAAGAGCTCCGGCGAATGACTTAAGGTTTCCATTGACAACAGGCCCACCCACCCCAACAGACAGGCCTTGAGCGACTGGGAGATGAACACAATCGTGGGAAGACTGCCTGGGACTATTTTGTCCCCCAGTAGAAAAAAGCTGCTTTACACGGGTGAAGACGATATTGTTACGAGAATACCACTCAATTACACGATTATTTTGTTTTGACTTCGTCCCATCGTGGCGGTTCCACGCCAAGGAGATGCCTGACAAAAAAGTCGAAACGCTTGTGCTCGCCAAACTGTTCGCCCATGGTGTGATGCACACCGGGGAGAACCACGAGCTCGAAATCCTTGTTTGCTTTGACGAGTGCATCGACCACCTGATACGTGCTCGAGGGGTCTACGTTGTCGTCCAACTCGCCCACTACAAGCATCAGCGGCCGGGAAAGCCGGTGGGCATTGTAGACGTTGCTGCACGCCACGTAGGCAGAATCCACGGGATAACCCATCCACTGCTCGTTCCACCAAATCTTGTCCATACGGTTGTCATGGCATCCGCAACTGCTGTAAGCTGCCTTGTAGAAATCGCCATGAAGCAGCACTGCTGTGGTACTCTCCTGCCCTCCTGCCGACGCACCGAAAATGCCGACACGGGTAGAGTCCATGTAGAAGTATTTCTTGCATGCAGCCTTAATCCACAATTCGCGATCGGGGAAGCCGGCATCTTTCAGATTTTTATAGCACAGCTCCTCAAACTGCTTGCCTCTCCATGATGTTCCCATGGCATCAAGCTGCACGACAATGAAGCCAAGCTCGGCAAGCGGAGTCATGTTCCAGTTGTGGGATTGGAAGCTCTTGGGCGTGTACGCATCGCCCGGCCCAGCATAGATATACTCGATAACCGGATATTTCCTGGCTGGATCGAAATTCGTGGGGCGCTGTATGATGCCCCACATCTCGGTCTTGCCGTCACGGCCTTTGGCCGCAAACACTTCCGGGGCGGCCCAGCCGCGCTGTTTCAGCTTGCTGATGTCGGCAGTCTCCAACGTCTTGACGAGCTTTCCGTTGGCCGCATCCCTCAGCACCGTCACGGGTGCTTGGTCCACTTTGGAATAGGTATCGACCAAGTATTTGTAGTCTGAGCTGAATACTGCATGGTGGTTGCCGTCTTCGGGGGTCAGGCACACCATGTTCTTTCCATCCATCCCTATTTTATAATAATGTATCAGATAAGGGTCTTCCTTAGGGTTCACGCCGCTGGCCGAAAAGTAAATCGTCCCGCTTTTCTCGTCTACGTGCTGCACACTGCGCACGCACCACGCCCCCTTGGTTACCTGTGCCGCAAGCCGGCCTTTGACCATATCATACAGGTAGATGTGGTTCCAGTTGTCGCGTTCGCTTGTCCATAGCAGCTGCTTGCCGCCATGGATGAACTGCCGCCACAAGCGGGAGTAGTTGACAAAGGTGTTGGCCCGCTCGTCAACAATCGTGCGCAACGTCCCCGTCCTTGCATCCATGGCAAGCACTTGGTAGGTTTTGTGCCCACGCTTATTATACTCCATCGTCACCTCCCGGCTGTCGGGCGTCCACTGCATCCAGTCCAGACTATACTGGTTTTCCAAAGCGTGTGCATCAGCCTCCACCTTTCTGGCCGTCTCCACTTCGATGATTACCGGGAGAAGTTGCGGCAGTTCATCGCCGGGCTTGGCGTATTCCTGCTTGTGCAATATGGGTTGCAGCTGGTCTGTGGGCGACGATTCCACATAATAAGCGTAGCGTTTCTCAACAGGACGCCGCTTGCAGACAAAAATGTATTTGCCGTCGGGGCTCCACTGTATGCGGTTGCTGTAGTAGCTGGCAATGGTGCCATCCTGGGTAAGTTGCCGGACGGGAGCCGCGCTGTTGTCCCTCGCATTGAGCGAAGAGACCACTACGTTGTAGCCCTCGACATAGGCAACGCGTGTGCTGTCTGGAGAGGGCACGGGAATCACTTCTTTTTCCTCGTCCACCTCCATCCAATGCCGCTGATGCCGCCGCCCGTAAACGGGCTGGCGCGGCTGGCGCGGCGGCATGCCGAGAGCCTTTTCCATATCCTCAAGAGTGGTGTAAGTCTGCGAGCTTGCCTTGTCCACATCATAGACTACGTAGCGTTGGCCATCGCGCGTGGAGACTTGGTAATGGAAGACATGCGCCGAGTCTTTCCACGCCACGTCACGGGCCCAGTGGAACACGGAGTCCCTGCTGAACCACTGCCGAAGGGCATAGGCCCGGTTGTAATCAGCCGCAGTGCCTTGTGTCGGGGCCTCAAAGGCTGCCGTCAAGGCCATGCCCTGTGCCGATGCGGCCGATGCAGCGGGGGTGTCTGTATGCTGCGCCGACACGCCAAAGGCTGTGGAAGCGAGCAGAAAAGCAATTAAACAAGATTTCATGTGTCCGTATCTTTTATTCATTATCCAAATGTTACAGGCGGCAAGAGCCCGGCTGAAACTCATAATTTCTAGGGTTTCCCTATCACGATACAACGCCGGGGACAGGAGAAATGCTATTGTTTGACAAAACGGTGAGCGCGGATATGTCCGTCAGCCGCTGTCTGCACAAGATATATGCCCGGCGCAAGGTCGGCAATCGAGAGGCTGGCTTGGTTTTGCGCGGCGGCAGGAAAATGTTTGAGCAGCCGGCCATTGGTGTCGAAGAGCTTCACCCATTGCAGACGACAACCTTGCAGGGTGAGCGTGTTGCCGTCATGGGTCAGATGAAAATCGGGGGCCGTCGTGTTGTCAATGCCGGTGGGCAGCAGCGAGATGTCGAGGAAAGTGTCGTCTTTGCCATACAGCTTTTCCACAGCATAACGCTCTGCTGCGGGATTGTCGATGCCGATGGGGTTCTCTTTGATCAATTCGATCGCGATACGATATTGGCCCTCGGCAAACGAGGCGGGGATGTCGACGGCGAAAGGCAACAGGGTGGTATCAAATCCGCTAAAGGCGGTCTTTTGCTCGCGCCGCACTTCGAGCGCCACGGTTCCGTCGGCATTGAGCAGTTGGAGTTTGGCTTGGCAAGTGCGTTCCAGTCCGCTTTTGTTTCTTATAGAGAAGTATATTTTCTCTTCGCTTCCCGGTTTGACATGCCTTACCGAGGGCTGTTCGGCGAATTGGAATCCGGCCGTGAGGAAGTCTTCTTCCACCACGCGCACGCTGCCGTTGCTGATTTCGATCACCATGCGCGGGGCCAACTTCATGCGCCCCCACTCACCCCAGCTGCCGTCTTCCCTCTTGGGCACGCAGATGGGCAGGAGCTGATAATAGCCGTCGCCCAGTCTTGCAGGGTCCGTCAGGCTGACTTTTATCTTCTGGGGAGTGACTATCACGTTGTCTTTCTTCATGTATCCATCGTCGTATTTCCCAAACACCCGATCGGTGAATCCGCCTGCAGCGTGGTCGTCTGAGGCGCAGGGGGTGAGCATCTTGCCGTTCATGTCGAAGATGCCAACGCCAATGTCACCTTTAAAATTGGAGCCTTTATTGATAAAGTAGGCCATCTCTACAGCTGGCATCTCCCCTACGGCGAATGTTTTGGCATGTCCGTCGGGCAGAGTGAGACTGCCCTCCAAGGTAAACCTTAGCTTCGGACTGTCTGCAAGCAGCGAGGGATCTATCTTCTTGCCTGGCTTGTTGGGATGGGTCAGAATGGCAATGAGCCCCACCTTGAACGACAATGGGCGTCCCCCGAACTCACCGCCGCTCTGCGCCACATCGGCAGCCGTGAGCGAAAAGTAACCGTCGCTCTGTCCGCCCCAGCCAAAATTCATATGGAAAAGTCCGTTGCTGTCCATTCCGTCGGTTACCCAAGCGTGTCCGTCTGCCTCAATGGCATAATAGCCCGAAAGGTAAACGGGGAATCCGTCGAGCAGTTCCTGTCGCACGATTTCGGTGAAGCCGGCCGTGCCTTCATCGGCTCTCCTCACGAAAGCGGTGGTGTAATCGAAGTGCTTCTGCCACGCGCTTTCCGCCTGTTCGTTGTAAGCACCGCTCGCACGGTTTGTATATTGCATCCCTGTCGCGATGCCAATGTCGCTCATCAGCAGTGCAACGGCGTCTTTCTCCACATCGGTCGAAGGATGATAATAGTTATAGACATTCTTCATGTGCCCCCAGTCGTAGTAAGACTGGCTGAAATCGGCATGCTTCACTTGGTTGTCATACACTACGGTATAGCTGTTTTCGCCGCGTCCCTGAACGGGCCACTTGTGGTAGAACATCACCTGCGCCATCGCCGTTGCCACGCATCCGGTGTAGGGATAGCCCGTATTTTTGTTGTATGGAAAAACTTGATCCCACTTGCATGTCAGCAGCGGAGCCACAGCCTTGTAGCCGGGCAGTGCACGCGTAGAGGGTTGCGTTGTAACGGATTGAGCTGCTTCTGGCTGTTGTTGCAGCTGCGCAAAACGCTCACGATAAGCCTGCAGCAACAGCCTTGCGCCGGGATTGGCGTTGAGCGTGTCCAGCTTTCCCGCATCACTGTAAGCGAGAATTTCGCCCATGGCGTCATCGCCAGAAACCACCACGTAACCCTTGCCGCGTGCATCGTTGAATACATAAAAGGGTTCTGTTGCCGGCCGCCCGTTGCCTCGAGTCCTCGGAACGGCGGTCAGACGGCGGTCAAGTGTAACATATTTCCGTGCGATGTCGAGTGCTTGTCGAGCCGAAACCTGCTTGGCATGGAGCCGCAGAAGGGACGAAAACGCAAGCACCGACAACACAAGTGAGAGTCGGAAAGGAGTCACGAATCGGTTGGACAGACGCGCCTGTCTGTATTTTTGGATATTGTTTTTGTGGTTCATTTTACTGAGATTTTATTTCAATGTCGTTTCCTTTTCTTGCCCGCAACCAGTCTTTCGCCATGTCCCGGACTTGTTTTTTAAGTTTATGATTCGTAATCAGACGGGTACAAAGGTACTAACAAAAAGCGGGAAATCGTCCATTTGCATGGCTGTATGTGGATCAAAGACAGGAAAGAGGAGGTAAGAAGTGGCCAAAATCGAACGGTGAAAGAACATCTGTGGGGGCCGCATACTTGGATTACGGATTATTTTCGTAAGTTTGCAGGGAAAACGGGGGCACGGTGCCCCCGCCACACGATTCACCCCAACAAGAGAAATGAACTCCATTTTCAGAACAGGATTGGCCGCCTTGCTGGCGCTCTCCAGCCAGTGCCTTGCGGTCGCTGAACACACCAACACCTTTGCCGGCAGCGTATTTGCAGCTGCCGGCAGCATGCCATCGGAAAGCGTCACCAGCGTGAACGGCATCGCTGCGTTCTGTGCACTGCCCGACGGCACCGAGGCCACGCTCTATCTGGCCCCCGACGCCCGGGCCCGTGTCACCTGTGTGGCCGGGGGCCAAGTCTACCTGCGCGATGCGTCGGGAAGCCTTTGCCTGGAGGGCTTGCCGCAGACTTCGGCCATGGCCTACAACCAACACTGGGCCGGATTCCTCACCGGCCGGAAGACCAGCACCGGCAGCATGCCCGTATTCAAGGGCACCGAGCATACCAACCTCACGCGTCTGGCCATGGCCGAGCCCGTGACGGAGCCCAACGTAGAGCCGGTGACCGTCACAGCCGGGAAACTGTCAGGGCACCTCTCCAACTGGGTGACGGTGCGCAGTCTTGTCTTTCAGGACAGCGAGACGGGCCAGGATGCGACGGGCCGCGTGCACGTCGTCAATGCGCTGAACACGGCCGGTTACGAAACCCCTGCCGCCGGATCGTCGTGGCAAGTCTCGGGCATCGTGGTGGGTACGGCCGCCGGTACCCACCTGCTCTGCCCCATCGCCAACGAGGCCATGGCGCGTCGCGGCAATCCCGACTGGACGCAATTCACCTTCTATCCGGCCATGACCACGGGCACGGGCATCCGTCCCGCAGCCACCGTGCAGCCGTTGCCCGAGACCGTCTACGACCTCGCCGGCCGGCGCGTCGGCACAGCCCGCATGAACAAGGGTATCTACATTGTCAAAGGAAAGAAGTATGTCTACTAAGCTCAAAAACCTTACCATCGTACTGATGGCCCTTGCCCTCGGCCCCAAGGCGGCCGCCCAGCATGAGCAAAAAGTGAAAAACGTGGTACTCCGAACCGGCACCACCATTGCCTACGACCGCGATGCACAAGACAGTGCACGCGTCATTCTCACTCCGGAGGGCGACTCGTTGGGCATCAAAGTCTACGTAGGCGCAGGTGTTTCGGAGGATTATCTGTACACCCAAATCAGCCGGGTGGAGTTCTGGCCAACGGCAGAAGTCAGCGACTCGACCAACACCAACCGCAACGATGCAGCCGACTTGGTCCGCAACGGCGAGGGCTGGCGGCTGGAGTTTCCGCGCTTTTACCATGGCACGGACACCACTTTCGAGGTGACGCACCGCACAGATGACTATGGCATCACCTACTCCTTGGAGTGGGACGGCACGAAAAAAGCCAACCGATGGACCTGTTATGAGCTCTACGAGGGCAACATGCAGAAGAACACCAAACGGCAGGACGGATTCGTGGAAGACCCGTCACTCCCGGCTCCCTACCGTACCAAGAGCAGCGACTACACGGGCAGCGGCTACACGCGCGGGCACTTGTGCCCCTCCGGCGACCGCCTCTGCTCGGCCGCTCAAAACAAGCAAACGTTCTACATGAGCAACATGCAACCACAGCTTTCAGCGCACAACAGCGGCGTGTGGGCCATGTTGGAGAGCAAGGTGCGCAACGTGTGGGCCCCGGCAAGCGGCAGTGGCGACACCCTCTACGTGGTAAAAGCGGCCACCATCGACGAGGCCAACATCATGGGTTACACCAAGGCGGGGCTCATCGTGCCCAAGGTGTTCTACATGGCTTTGCTCTATTATGACAAAGCCGCCGACGGCTATCAGGCCATCGGCATCTGGTCGCCCCATGCCGGTGACAGCACTACAGAATACCTCACCATCGACGAATTGGAGCGGCGCACCGGCATCGACTTCTTCTGCAACCTGCCCGACGGCACCGAAGCCACGGTGCAACGCCAGATAGGCGGCAGGTTCAAATAATGGCGTCAGGCGTGCTTGGAGCCGTCGATATAGGCTTCAAGCACCTGGCTTCTCCCGTCCTTGTTGTCGGCAATCAGGTCGTAATCGGCTGTGGCAGCCGGTATGAGGGTGCTGAATCCCTCGCGCAGCTGCACCTCCTCACCCGTCCGGCGCACGCGGATGCGGCAGTTGCCGCGCATGCACATGGCTATGACAAAGCTGTCGGCCGCCAGCAAATCACGATGGAGCTCGCCCTGCACGTCGGCCACACGCACGTTGAAGAACGGACAGTCCACCACCACGTTGGCACAGCCCTCACGGTAGTCGTAGGCCGTACGGTATTCCTTTTCCACCTGATAGTTCAGTGCCCGGGCAGCCAGCTCGGTATGGAGCTCACGCGGCTTGCCGTCCATGCCCGGCCGGTTGTAGTCGAATATGCGGTAGGTCACGTCGCTGCTCTGCTGCACTTCGGCCAGCAGAATGCCACTGCAAATGGCGTGGACGCGGCCGGCCGGCAGATAGAACACGTCGCCGGCATGCACCTCATGGCGGGCCAGCACCTCGGTGATGGTGCCGTCAGCAATGCGCCGCTTGTATTCGGCGGCGGCCTCCTCCCGACTGCCCTGCGGCATGGCCAGCGTGAAACCGTCGTAGAGAAAGGCTCCCGGCTGGGCATCGATGACATACCACATCTCGGTCTTGCCCCGCTTGCCATGCTCCCGTGCGGCCATCTCGTCGTCGGGATGCACTTGAATGGAGAGGTCGCGACGGGCGTCGATAAACTTCACAAGCAGCGGCAATTGGTTGTCGTACTCGGCGGCCACGTGCCTGCCCAACACCTCAACGGGGTGCGCGGCTATCACGGCGGCCAAGTCCTTGCCCCTGTATGCGCCGTTGGCCACGATGCTCAGACTCGACGGCACGGCACTCACCTCCCACGACTCGCCGATGGGTCGGCCGCTGTCGGGAAGTCCTTTCCACCTTTCTATCTGGTCGCCACCCCATACCACGGGGTGCAGGTTGGGCTCAAAGAGCAAAGGATAAAAACGGTTTTCCATAAAACTGACTTTTTAAACGGTTATCTATACCTTATTAAATAAGGTGGCACACCATGCTGCATGGAGTGTCACCTTATGCTGTTTCAGGCGTTGTCTTGCATGTCTTGCGTCGGCTGTCTACCCTTGTGAGTATTCCTTGATGAGCTGTTCGTGGTCGAGCGAGCACACCAACAGCCGACCGTCGCGCAGTGCCACGATGTAGCCGTCGAGTCCTTGCACCACCACCTGACGGGCATCCTGGGCGTGCACCACGCAGTTTCGGCTGTCGTAGAGACTGATGCCCTCGCCCACCTGGGCGTTGCCCTGCGCGTCTTGGGGCAGCAGTGCGTGCAGCGACCCCCAGCTGCCCAAGTCGCTCCAGCCGAATTCGGCCGGGAGTGTAAAGATGCTGTCGGCCTTCTCCATGACGGCATAGTCGATGCTGATCTTCTCACAGGTGGGGAAAATGCGGGCCAGCGTGTCGGCCTCGCGCTCGGTATAGAAGTCGGGCGCCATGGCATCCATCTTCTCGGCCAGTGCCGGAGTGTAGCGGCGGATGGCCTCGGTGATGGTCGAAACGTTCCACACGAAGATGCCGGCATTCCAGAAATAGTTGCCGGCGGCCAGATATTGCTCGGCCGTTGCCGCGTCGGGCTTCTCCTTGAAAGCCTCCACCCGCTGAATCTCACTGCCGTCGAGCCGTCCGGATGCGGCAATATAGCCGTAGCCGGTCTCGGGCCGCGAGGGCTTGATGCCGATGGTCACGATGTTGCTTCCCTCGGCCGTAAAGGCCAGGGCCTGGCCGATGACGCGCTGGTATTCCGTGGTGTCCACCACCAGTGCATCCGACGGCGTCACCACGATGTTGGCCTCGGGATGGTGCCTGCGAATCTTCCAGCAGGCATAGGCAATGCACGGAGCCGTGTTGCGCGGCTCGGGCTCGGCCAGGATGTTCTGCTCGGGGATGCCGGGCAACTGCTGTCGAACGATGTCGACATAGCGGCGGCTCGTCACCACCCAGAAGTTGCTCATGGGGGCCAGCGGGGCCAGCCGCTCGGCCGTGAGCTGGATAAGCGACTTGCCCATGCCCATCACGTCGATGAACTGTTTGGGATATTGCGGGGTGCTCATCGGCCAGAAGCGGCTGCCTATGCCGCCGGCCATGATGACCACATGGTTTTGCATTGTATTCATCTGGCTGTTGTAAAAACGCTTACCGACCCTGATACATGTCGTCGTAATACTTCATATAGTCGCCGCTGGTCACCTGATCCATCCATTCCTGGTGGTCGAGATACCACTTCACGGTCTTCTCGATGCCCTCTTCAAACTGCAGACTGGGCTCCCAGCCCAGTTCGCGCTGCAGCTTGCGGCTGTCGATGGCATAGCGGGAGTCGTGTCCCGGCCGGTCGGTCACATAGGTGATGAGGTCGTCGTCGGCACCTTCCGGTCGGCCCAACAGCCGGTCCACGGTCTTGATGACCACCTTGATGATGTCGATGTTCTTCCACTCGTTGAACCCACCAATGTTGTAAGTCTCGGCCGTTTTGCCCTGATGATAGATGAGATCAATGGCCCTGGCGTGGTCCTCCACATAGAGCCAGTCGCGCACATTCTCGCCCTTTCCATACACGGGCAGGGGCTTGCGGTGGCGGATATTGTTGATGAACAGGGGGATAAGTTTCTCTGGAAACTGGTAGGGGCCGTAGTTGTTGGAGCAGTTGGTCACGATGGTGGGCATGCCGTAAGTATCGTGAAACGCGCGCACAAAGTGGTCGCTGCCGGCTTTCGAGGCCGAATACGGACTGTGGGGCTGGTACTTTTTGTCCTCGGTGAAGAAGTCGGTGCCGTAGGCGTGATGGTGTTCCGAAGAGGCCTTGGTGGTGAAAGGCGAGTCGACGCCCTCGGGATGGGAGAGCTCCAGAGCCCCATACACCTCGTCGGTCGAGATGTGATAGAAGCGCTTGCCCTCGTACTTCTCGGGCAGACCCTCCCAATAGAGCTTGGCGGCCTGCAGCAGCGACAGCGTGCCCATGACGTTGGTCCGGGCAAAAGTAAAGGGATCTTTGATGCTGCGGTCCACGTGGCTCTCGGCGGCCAGATGGATGATGCCGTCCACTTGATACTGTTGCAGCAGCTGGAGCATGCGGTCGAAGTCGCAGATGTCGGCCTTGACGAAGACGTAATTGGGCCGATCCTCAATGTCTTTCAGGTTGGCCAGATTGCCGGCATACGTGAGTTTGTCGAGGTTGATAACGCGGCAGTCGGGGTACTTGTTCACGAAAAGGCGTACCACGTGGCTGCCGATGAATCCGGCTCCGCCGGTAATCAGAATGCTGTGCTTATAATCCATAGCTGATGAATTAGATATAAATTGACTTGTGCAAAGGTAAGGCTTTTTGGCCGATTAGCCGTCCTCAACAGAGCTTTATTTGCCCAAACGGCCGAAAAACAGCCGATTTGCGGCCGCCGCGACGCTTTTCCGGGGGCTTTGCTTGGGGATTTCCGGGATTTGGCGTACATTTGCACAACGCCCGCCGACACCCGCGCGGCGGGCCCACACCAACCCTTTAATCATGTAAAATATGGAAATAGGACAACGGTTGCCGGAGCTTCTGGGCAGAGACCAGGACGGCAACGAAGTGAAACTGAGTGATTTCGAGGGCCGGAAACTCGTGCTCTACGTCTATCCGCGCGACTCCACGCCGGGATGTACCAGCGAGGCTTGCAGTCTGCGCGACAACTACACACGCTTCCTCGCACTGGGCTACGCCGTGGTGGGTGTGAGCGTTCAGGACGAGAAGTCGCACCGCAAGTTCATCGAGAAATACCAGCTGCCCTTCCCGCTGATAGCCGACACGGAGAAGACGCTGGTCACCGCGCTGGGCGTGTACGGCGAAAAGAAGATGTATGGCAAGACCACCATGGGCACTTTCCGCACCACTTTCGTCACCGACGAGCACGGCACCGTCACCCAAATCTTCACGCCCCGGCAAATCAAGGTCAAGGAACACGCCGCCCAAATCCTGCCCGCCGAGTAGCCTCCGCCCGCCAGGCCGCCCCACTCCACACCGCCCCGGTTGCGTTGCAAGCTGCAGCCGGGGCGGTGGCGTTCCGTTTTCCGTTGGAAAACGTTAATTCAATCGCCGTTTGGTTAACAAGCGTTAGAAAAGTGATTGTTTTCCCAAGGAAATTTGTTTGGCACGAAACGATTGCCTATCTTTGCACTGTTTTCCACAGGAAATTATAGAAATCATGGTAAGAATAACAAGAAAAGGAATCGCGATGCTGGCCGCACTGACCCTCCTGGGAGCCGCCTCCTGCACGGGACAAAGCCGTGAAGCCGGTGCCAACGCATCCGAAAAACAAACCTCACAAGCCAAACAAGCAAAGGAGAAAAAGAACATGAAGGTAACAGAATTGACCAAAGAAGAGTTTAAGAAACGCGTGATGAACTACGAGGTGAACCCCAAGGAGTGGAAGTTCGAGGGCGACAAGCCCGCCATCATCGACTTCTATGCCACCTGGTGCGGCCCCTGCAAGCAGATAGCCCCCGTGGTCGAGGAGATTGCGCAAGAGTATGCAGGCAAGATCGACGTCTATAAAGTCGACGTAGACCAGCAGCAGGAACTGGCCGGTCTGTTCGGTGTTCAGTCCATCCCCACCATTCTCTTCATCCCCAAGAACGGGCAACCCCAGAAGGCCGTCGGGGCCATGATGAAGAGCCAATTCGAGGATGCCATCAAGCAAACACTGCTCAAATAGGCCGCGATGGACAACGGATGTATCTGCAAAATAAGGGACATCTACAGGGCCATCACCCATTTTGAGCTGCAGTTGCAACGGGCCACGGGACTCAACATCAACGAGGCCATGCTGCTCTGTCTGCTGTCCGACGGAGAGACCCGGCTTGCCGGCCGAATTGCCGACGAGCTGGGACTCACGCGCTCCAACGCCTCCAAGGTGATAGCCTCGCTGGAGCGGCACGGGCTCATCCTGCGCCAGACCTGCCAGGAAGACAGCCGCTGCCAGCTGTTCCACATCGGCCCACGCGGACTCGAAAAGCTCGAACGCATCCACTGCGACGACCTGCAGATGCCGCCCGAGCTCCGCGCACTGTAACCGACAAAACTGCGGACTGCAAACGGCAGCTCCGTGCACCGTAAACAATGACGGCGTTATGGCAAAACCATAACGCCGTCATCGCATCGTGTTGGCGGGTTTTTCGCTGCGCCGCTACGGGTTTTTCGCCGCGCCGTTGCGGCGCAATCGCGCGGCCGTTGCGGCGTGCTATTTCTTCAATCCCTCGGCCAGGTCCTGCGCCTCGCCGTTCAGATTGATGTTGTGCGTGGTCTTGGCCTCGATCGACTGGCCCATCATGATGTCGGCCATATCCACTCCCGTGGCCGACTTGAGCACGTCGAAGGCCTGCCTGATGGCCACCGGCACGTTGCCGCTCATGGCCGAAATGCCCTGTCCGTCGCCGCTGTAGATGTTCACATCCTTGATGGCGCTGATGGGTTTGGCCACATTTTCCACAATCTGCGGCAGCACCTCGATCATCATCTGGGCAATGGCGGCGTTGTTATACTTCTTGTAAGCCTCGGCCTTCTTGTTCATGGCCTCCGCCTCTGCCTCGCCTTTCTTCTGGATGGCATAGGCTTCGGCCTCGCCCTTGGCCTTGATGCCGATGGCCTCCTGCTCCAGCTGATAGCGTGTTGCGTCGGATGCAGCGTTCTGTGCCAAGGCCTTCTGCTCGGCCTCGTACTTCTGCGCCTCGGCCACGCGCTTGCGTTGTTCGAGGTCGGCCTCGGCGTTTTTCTGTATCTGATACTTGTCGGCATCGGCCTGTTTCTCCACCTCGGCGGCCAGCTGGTTCTGCTTGATGACGATCTGTTCCTGCGAGAGAATCTGCTCGCGGCGCGTCTTCTCGATCTGCGCCTCCACGGTCTTGGCGTTGATGGTCTTCTGCTGTTCCTGCTGCTGTATGGAGTAGGCGGCGTCGGCATCGGCCTGTGCCGTGTCGGCTTGCTGCTTCAGCGCGGCCCGCTTCAGGGCCAGCTCGTTGTTCTTGATGGCAATGGCCGTGTCGGCATCCACGCGGGCATCGTTGGCGTCCTTATCGGCGTGGGCCACCTGAATCTTCACATCACGCTCGGCGTTGGCCCGGTTGATGGCGGCGTCTTTCTTGATTTTGGCCGTGTTGTCGGCACCCAAATCGTGGATGAGTCCCTCCTTGTCGGTCACGTTCTGAATGTTACACGAAATGATTTCAATGCCCAGCTTGTTCATGTCGGGCGTGGCTTTCTGCAACACCTGGTCGGAGAAACCGTCACGGTCGGTGTTGAGCGAGCGCAGGTCGAGCGTGCCAATGATCTCTCGCATGTTGCCCTGCAGCGAGTCTTTCAGCTGGTTTGCAATGTCTTCGGGCGTCATGTTTAAGAAGTTCTTGGCGGCCAGCCGCGTGCCTTCGGCATTGGGCGTGACGCGGATTTTGGCCACGGCATCCACGTCTACGTTGATAAAATCGTTGGTGGGAACGCTCTCTTCGGTCTTGATGTCCACCGTGATCTGACCCAGATAGACGCGGTCGAGCCGTTCGAGAAACGGCACGCGCAATCCGCCCGAACCGATGAGCACGCGGGGCTCACGGCTCAGACCGGAGATGATGAACGCATACGAGGGGGGTGCCTTCACGTAGGAAACCAACACGAAGAACACAAGCAGCACCACGGCTGCAGCAATAATCAAGGGTAACATCATGGTTTATCGTTTTAAGATTTGAATGTATTGACGCATCGATGGTGTGTCCAATAGGCTACGCCGCAAAGGTAAACATTAATTGACAAGGCGGCAAGGCTTGGACGCGAAAAGTGTGCCCCGGACATGAAAAAAGGCGGCCACAGGCACCCGTTTCGCCGTTTTTTCGTACTTTTGCACCATTAACTCTATTCCAACATGAAAGCATTAAAAGAGCGCATCCTCAAAGACGGCAGGAGTCTGCCCGGAGGAATCCTCAAAGTGGACAGTTTCATCAACCACCAGATGGACCCGTACCTGATGCGGCAGGTAGCCGTGGAGTTCATCCGCCGCTTTGCCTCGTGCAACATTACCAAGATTGTCACCATCGAAGCCAGCGGCATTGCACCCGCCGTGATGGTGGGACTGCTGATGGACGTCCCCGTGGTGTTTGCCAAGAAAAAGAAACCGTCGACGATGGGCAACATGCTGTCGACGACGGTTTTCTCGTTTACCAAGCAGAAAAACTACAACGTTGTGGTGTCCAAAGAGTATCTCACGGCCGACGACCGCGTGATCTTCATTGACGACTTTCTGGCCAACGGCAATGCCGCCAAGGGCATCGTCGACCTCTGCCAACAGGCCGGGGCCAAGCTCGAAGGCATGGGCTTCATCATCGAGAAGTCGTTCCAGCACGGCCGCCGGGTGCTCGAGGAGCTGGGCTACCGCGTGGAAAGCCTGGCCGTGGTGGACTCGCTCGACAATTGCCAAATCAAACTGAAACAGGAATAGCACTTTCTACATCGCATCATGGAACAACAAACTCGAGAACTTATCTACGGACTCAACGACCGTCCACCCCTTCGCGAAACCCTCTTTGCCGCCCTGCAGCACCTGCTGGCCATCTTCGTGGCCATCATTACGCCGCCGCTCATCATCAGCTCAGCCCTGCGCTTCGACCTCGAGACCACGGGCTTTCTCGTCTCCATGTCGCTCTTCGTGTCGGGTCTGGCCACGTTCATCCAGTGCCGCCGACTGGGCCCCTTGGGCACAGGACTGCTTTGCATCCAGGGCACGTCGTTCTCTTTCATCAGCCCCATCATCGGCGCCGGCATGCTGGGCATGGCTGGCGGCAGGATGAATGTGGAGACGGCGCTGAGCTATATCTTCGGTGCCTGCCTCGTGGCATCGGTCGTCGAGATGGCCGTGAGCCGGCTGCTGCCCTACACGCGCAAGGTCATCACCCCGCTGGTGTCGGGCATCGTGGTGAGTCTCATCGGCATGTGCCTCATCAAGGCCGGCATCAACTCCTGCGGTGGAGGCCAGACGGCTGTCGATGCGGGCAACTTCGGCTCCATGTCCCACCTAGGCATGGCCCTGCTCGTGCTGGTGAGCATCATCTTCTTCAACCGCTCGTCCAACCGCTACCTGCGCATGGGCTCCATCGTGCTGGGGCTCGTCATCGGCTGCGTGGCCGCCTATGCGCTGGGCATGATCGACCTTTCGCGGCTTCAGGGAGCCAGGGCTGTCAACGTGCCCATGCCATTCAAGTACGGCCTCAACTTCGATCCGGGCTCCATCATAGCCCTTGGACTCATCTATTTGGTCACCGCCGTGGAGGCCTTCGGCGACATCACTGCCAACTCGCTTATCTCCGGAGAGCCCGTGGAGGGGCCGGTATTCATGAAGCGGGCACAGGGCGGTATTCTGGCCGACGGCTTCAATTCGATGCTGGCTGCCGTGTTCAATTCGTTCCCCAACTCCATCTTTGCCCAGAACAACGGCATGATTCAGCTCACGGGAGTGGCCAGCCGCTACGTGGGCTACTTCATTGCCGCGGCTCTCTTCGTGCTGGGACTGTTCCCCGTGGTGGGTCAGTTGTTCTCGCTCATCCCCGACAGCGTGCTCGGAGGAGCCACCCTGCTCATGTTCGGCACCGTGGCAGCGGCCGGCATCCGCATCATTGCCGCCACGAAGATAGACCGCAAGGGCGTGCTCGTGATGGCCATCAGCTTCTCCCTGGGCCTGAGTGTGGAGCTCGTTCCAAACATTCTCGACCAGATGCCGGCCATCATCAAGAGCATCTTCTCCAGCGGCATCACCACCGGTGGACTGGCCGCCATCGTCTCCAACGCACTCATACACATCAAAGATTAACAAGAAATGACACACGGACACGAAGTCCTCCACATGATGGAGGGCCACAGCTACCCCACCCGCGAGAGCCTCATCGAGGCCATCATCCGCCGGTTTGGCCCCGAAGAACTGTTCTACACCTGCTCGGCTGAGGGCATGACCGCCGCCGAACTGGTCGATTTTCTCGAAGCGCGCGGCAAGTTCATGCCGGCCGGGGGCGACGGCTTCACCGCCGATGCCAGCAAGATTTGCAACCACTGACGGCCGCGGCGGCAACCTCTTCTTCGGGTAAGCACCGCCCCTGCTTCAGATAAGCGCCGCCGTTGCTTCGGGTGGGTGCCGCCCCACGAACAGCTCATCCCGCAGCAACAACAAGTACGAAAACAACCCTGCCCGGGCAATTGCTGACACTCCAGCAAGCCGGGCAGGGTTGTTTTGTGTTGTCACCATGAGCGTTGTCTATGGTGCGCAGGGTTGTTCTACGTTATTCCTGTTGTCTTTTACTATGGTGTGCAGCGGTGGTTTTTAGAGTTGACGGTGGAGTTTATATCCAAGAAGAAGTTGGGATGTTCGGACCCCCAACCCCCTGTCCCAGGGGGCTAAGGGATCGTGAGCTTGCGGGCACCGACGATATAGACGCCTCGGGGCAGTCCGCGGAGGGCATGGTCGGCATCGATGCCCGTGGCAATCAGTTTGCCGTCGAGCGTATAAACCCTCACGGGCAGGGAGCCGTCGGCCGGCGTGCGGTGGATGCCCGTGGCGGCTGTGCACACCAATTTGCCCTCGGCGGCCAGCTTCGCCGCGCTCCACACCGAGCCATCGTTGCTCTCTACACTAAGGTTTTCGGGCACGACGGGCTTGCGGCTGGACGGAGTGAACACCGTGAGCTCGTCGCCCACAGCAAAGGATGCCCCGCCCACGGCCTCGATGCGAATGCGCGATCCGGCCATGAACCGACACACCGTACCGCCCACTTGAAACCGGTCGTTCCGCTGGCCGTCGGCCTTTACCAGCAGCGTGCCACCGCCATAGACAATGAGGTTGGAGCCCGTTTTGAATGCAAACATGCCCACTGCATCGCGTTGCAGTCCAGCCGAGAGCGTGCCACCCTTGCCGACGATGACGCTGTTGGTGGTGCCGATGCCCGACACATAGCCGCTGTCCTTCACGGTGAGGGTGCCCGTGGTGAGGGTGCCCGAGTAGTTGCTGAACAGCAGCGAGCCCCCGCTCACGGTGATGCTCGACGTGCTTGACGTGCTGCGCAGCGTCCATGCACCCGTGCCCACCTTGGTCACAAGCCGGGCCGTGAGCAGTCCGCTGTAGGTAGCGTCCTGGTGGTTGTGGCCCACCTCCCATGACTCCGTGGGGCCGCCAAACTGCGGCAACGTGTTGTAGGCCGTGCCCGGAGCGTCGGCCAGTGCACCCACCTGCAGGGCAGCGGCGGCCGATCCGAAGCTGCCGTTGATGTGGCGCAGCGTGCTACCGTCGCCCAACGTAAGGGTGAGCTTCCTCATGTCGGTCACGCTCTCGCGCAGATTGGCCGCTCCCTGGAAGTGAAGCGTGCCCTCAAACCGACTGAAGTCGCCGCCCGTGTAGAAACGCACGCCGCCCGAAAGGATCGAGAGCGTGCCCCGGCCCGTGTAGCTGCCCAGCACGCCGCCGCGCTGATTGCCGTGTTCGCCGCCGCCCAGTGTGAGCGCGGCTTCGGACGAAATATCGGTGGGATGGTCGTAGACAATGCCCGGGAACGAGCCGTTGGCTATTATGTTGATGCGGCTCCGGCCGTTGCGGGCATAGACGGGAACCCGCCCGAAAGTGGCCGATGGCGAGCCCTGGGACAGCGTGCCCTCCCTCATCACCAAGGCCCGGAACGTGTAACAGCCGGGATAAGCAAAGTTGAGCTGGCCGGGGCCAGCCTTGACGAAGACGGCTTCCGGCCCTGTCACCGGTGCCTTGAGCGACACACTGCCGTCGGCATTGGCCACGCAAACGGTGGCCGTATCGGCAATGTCGAGGCCGCGATTGGTGGCCACATTGTCGGCAACGACCCGCAGCGTGCCGCCCGCTATCCTGACATTCCGGGGGCCCGAGCCCAGCGAACTGTTGAGACCAACGTCGTTCAGCTCGTCGATGGTGAGCGTGCCGCCACGAATTATGGTCTGGCCCGTGAAGTCGTTGTCACGTGTAGTGATGGTGAGTTCGCCGCTGCCCTCCTTCAACAAGTCGCCCTCGCCGCTCAATCCGCCCGGTCCGCTCAGCGTGTAGTCACGGCTACCGCCGAAGATCACGCCGTGCTGTACCATTCTTTGATGGAGCCGAACATCAAACCGGCCGGCCTCGTCGCCGAAGGTCACCCGGTCGTTCTGCACGAAAGGAGTCGCCCCACCGTCGCCGTCGAAGTTGGCGGCGGCATAGTCCCACACGTTGCCGACCGTCCCCCGCCAGTGTACAACCCCGGCGGTTCGCGTCTCGGGGATGGAGAGCACTATCCTGTTGCCCTCTGTGCGGAGCGTATAGGGCTGGCCCTCCAGCGCACGCACGGAGAGCAGCGTGTCGCTGGCCAGGACGATGGCACCCGTAACTTCGACCAACGTATAGTCGCCGGCCAGCTGCCTGTTGTCGGTGGAGGTGGCATTGATAGTGAACGTGAGCGGGGCTTTCACCGTGAGGTCACCCTTCACCAGTAGCTTGTCCACGGTGCCGCCGCCCAGTGTCACCTCGTCGTACACCTGCCGGTCGATGGTCAAACTCTTGCCGAAAGTCATCACACCACTGGGCATGAGCCGGCTGCCGGCATAGTTCAGCG
Organism: Hallella seregens ATCC 51272; assembly: GCF_000518545.1. Classification (GTDB taxonomy): domain Bacteria; phylum Bacteroidota; class Bacteroidia; order Bacteroidales; family Bacteroidaceae; genus Prevotella; species Prevotella seregens. The sequence goes on along the minus strand of NZ_JADU01000027.1, from coordinate 25,941 downwards.
AGCCCTCGAAAGCCACATTGCCGTTGAGTACAGCCTTGCCGGCCAGCGTGCCCAGGGCCCGCACGCTGACGGGTCCCCCAATGGTGCCGTTGACACAGAGGGTTCCATTGGACACCACCGTGCGGCCCGTGGTCGAGAGGTCGGCGTTGAGCGTCAGCCGGCCACGCTCACTCTTCCACACCTCGCCCGTGCCGCCGATGGCTCCCGAGCCGCCGATGGTGTAGGCATGGCCCAGTGGAACCATAAAGTATGTCTTCGAGGGGCGTACCGTGGAGGGGAGAGAAATGGTCTGTGTGGAGTCGCCCGAGACGTCGAAGAGCACGCTCTGACCGTCGCGGAAAGCCGTGGCCTGGCGGCCGTCGTAGGAGACGAAGTTGGGCGACGAGCTGTCCCAGCTGCCGCCCTTGCGCCAGCGCAGGTCGGCCCGCACCGTGCCGGGCAGGGGCGGGTACTTCATCTGGTAGCCCAGATAGAACGATGTATTAGGAGCCTGATAGTAGCCGCGCGTGGTGCAATCCTCCAGATAGTGGGGGTCTTGCATCAGTGTATAGAAGCTGTGGGGCGTGTACTCGTCGGTGCTGTAGCCCACGATGCCGGTGGCTCCGCGCTCGTTGGTCTGCTTCATGAGCACCACTTCCTCGCGCCAGTCGCCGATGATGTCGCCCCAGAAACCGGCGCGATTGGCCCAGCCGGCATGGATGGCATACTTCGATTCGCGCGAAAATTCGGCCAGCCGGCCGCCGTAGTCTTTCTCGATGTGCGCGTTACTGCTGAAGCCGCTGCCGCCGGGCGACCCCAGCTTCTCACGGCCCAGGTCGCCGTCCCACCACACGCCCTCGTAGGGATAAGGGTTGGTTCCGCTGTGCAACAGGCGGCCCTTGATGTCGTAGCAGTTGGGCATCATGGAGTAGATTTCATAGCCAAGGCGGGTGGAATCGATGTCCATGCACTCGCCACGAGCCACATCATAGACCGAGGGGAGGTACCATTCCTTGAGGTGCCGGCCCGTGGCCGCATCGTAAACCACCTGTCCTAGCAGGTCGGACTGCTGGATGGCATAGGTCTCCATGCCGGGCCGCGTGGGGTCGAGGTCGCCCGTGCGGTAGCGGTCGCCATGGCCGATGCCGGCCGAAAACACCATGCCTTTGCCGGTGTTCACGCCGTAGCCTATCTGCAACAACTCGTCGTGACCGTCGCCATCAACGTCGGCACCGCGCAGCTGGTGGCCCTCGGCGGGCCACGGAGTCTTGTCGTTGCGGCTCCAGGTATAGCTGTGATGCCAGTTGGAGGGCACGCCGTCGGCCCAGTCATAAGTGAATCCGAAGACGTAGTTGTGGTGCCGGCCGTCGCTCCGCGTGCGGTCAAGACACTCAGCCATAACCATCGGATGCACGCCGTCGTCATAGGTCACGATGTTGTGTCCCGTCATGAAGGCATACTCTTTGCCGCCGCTGTCGTCCATGTAGTCGGCGCGGTTGTCGCGGCCGTACTGGTCTTGGCCGTCGTGCACATCGGCATAGTTCAGTTCGCAGACGTCCATCTCGGCCCCGGTCTCGCCGTTGATGACCGACATATAATAAGGTGGGTTGCGCTTCTTCTGCCGCGTATAGTCCGTGATGCCGTCGCCGTCGGTGTCGCCCGTGACGCTTCCCTTGACATAGAGCCCCCAGTCGTTGGCCGCCTTGTCCCAAAAGCGGGTGCCGTCCGAGGTGCGGGTTATCACCTCGGCCCGGCCGTCGCAGTTGATGTCGTAGACGTTGATGATATCGTTCTGAACGGCCACGGGGTCGAGGTTGGGGCCGAAGTCGAGCGTCCAGAGACAGGTGCCGTCGCTCCTGTAAGCCTGTGCCATGGAGTTGTAGGAGCCGGACGCGGTGTTGCGAACCACTACCCAATCGGTCTCGCCGTCACCGTCGAGGTCGCCCGGAAAGACGAAAGCCGTGCGGAAACTGTCGGGCGGACAGACCGTAGTCTCGAAGTCAATGTCCATAAAAACATTGGCCAACCGCTCCCGATAAGCATAGCTGCCGCCCTGCGTGGCATCCTCCACCCCGTCGTAGACCGGGTTTACCGTAATCCGGTCGCCATCGTGAAGGCTGGCGGGCACATGGTTGGTGTTAGCGGTTTCGGCCACCCGGCTGCCATTGATGTAGACGCGGTAGCGGGTGGATTCAGGTTCCTCGGCGAAGCGTCGCCAGCTGACAAGCCAGCTGCCGCGATTGTAGCGGATGTCGCCCTGGGTGCGGTTCACGGCCACAACGCCACGTCCCATCTTCTGCATCATGCGCTGGGCAAGGCCCGCCGACGGGAGCAACGCCATGAGAAGCAGCGAAGAAAGAAATCTGTTCATGGGTTTGCCTTTAAGTTTTTAGTATTTTGTTGATGCACCGTGCAGCGGTCCAATCGCTTTCGGAACGCCACACCGGTGCTGCAAATTTACGGAAAACGCGGCAGTTTTAGGCCTAAATCGCCCATGTTTTTTCGGAAAATCGCGCAACGATTAGCCCGTAGCCGCAACGCCATTACGGGTTAATCCTTTTAAAATAGCAACATATAGGTATTGCGACATTGGAAAAACCGTTGTAACTTTGTACATTATTATGGCAGCAAAGCACATGGCGCACAAGATATTTCTCGCATTCCTCCTCTTCCCCTTGACGGGGATGGGCACCCGGGTGCAGGCCCAGGGGTTCACGCTTGGCGGCCGCATCACGGCTGCGGGCGACGGCAGTGCGCTGGAGTTTGTCACGGTGTTGCTGAACGAGAACGGGCTTTGGGCCGTGACCGACAGCACCGGCTGCTTCCGCATCACCCATGTGCCCCGCGGCCAGGTGACGATGACGGTGCGCTGCCTGGGCTACGCCACCCACACCCAGGTGCTGGAAATGACAGCCGACCGCCGCGACATGGCCATCCGGCTGAGGGAAAACAACCTGAGCTTGAACGAGGTGCAGGTGGTGGCCCGACGCAAGGAAGACGAGCAGACCACGGCCTACACCATCGGCCGCCAGGCCTTGGACAACCAGCAAGTGCTGAATCTTTCGGACGTGATGTCGCTGTTGCCCGGTGGTAAAACCGTGAACAGCACACTGATGGATGACAGTAGATTGGCTTTGCGCAGCGAGGGCAGGGAGAAAGGAAACGCCTCGTTCGGCACGGCCATCGACGTGGACGGTGTGCGCGTGGGCAACAATGCGGCCATGGGAGAAACGGCCGGAGCCAGCACCCGAAGGCTGGGCTCGGCCAACATCGAGAGTGTGGAGATTGTGACAGGAATCCCTTCTGTGGAGTACGGCGACCTGAGCAACGGCATCGTCAAGGTGAACACACGCAAGGGAAAGTCGCCTTTCATCGTCGAGGGCAAGCTCAACCAGCACACCCGGCAGGTGGCCGTGAGCAAGGGATTCGACCTGAACCGCAAGGGCGGCATGCTCAATTTCTCGCTGGAACACGCCCGCTCGTTCCTGGATGCAGCCTCCCCACACACCGCCTACCAGCGCAACAGCTTGACACTGAACTATGCCAAGACCCTCCGGCTGGGCCCTGACATGCCGCTGAACCTGAACGCAGGGGTGAGCGGCAACGTGGGCGGATACAACTCGAAAGCCGACCCCGACGAAGAACTCGACGACTACAGCAAGGCCCGCGACAACCATGTGAGCGCGCATGCCTCGGCCGACTGGCTGCCCAACCGGCCGTGGCTCACGAGCCTGCGGCTGGCCGCCACCCTGAACTATACCGACCGACAGGCCGAGACCTACACCAACACGAGCAGTGCCTCCACCCAGCCTTACCTGCATACCCGCGAGGAAGGCTATCACATCGCCGAGGACTACGACGCCAATCCCTCGGCCGGCATCGTGCTGGGGCCCACGGGATATTGGTACGTGAGGCGTTACAACGACAGCAAGCCGCTGGACTGGGCCGTGAAGCTGAAAGCTGAATGGAACCGCACGGCCGGCCGCATGCGCAACCATCTGATGGCGGGCACCGAACTGACAGGCAGCAAAAACTATGGCCGAGGCACGTACTACGCCGACCTGCGCTATGCCCCCACGTGGCGTGAATACCGATACGACGAGCTGCCGGCCATGACCAACATGGCCCTTTACATAGAAAACCGACTTACGCTGTCCACCGGCCGCACGGCCTCGCTGGCCCTCACGGCCGGACTGCGCGAAGACCTGACACGCATTGCCGGGTCGGCATACGGCACGGCGGGCAGCCTGTCGCCGCGTGTCAATGCCCGCTACGTGTTCTGGCACAACCGCCAGGCATGGGTGGGCAGCCTAAGCCTCTACGGCGGCTGGGGCAAATCGGTGAAGCTGCCCTCCTTTCAAGTGCTCTATCCCTCACCGTCGTACAGCGACCGGCTGGCCTTTTCGTCGACGAGCGATGCCCAGAACCGCTCCTATTACGCCTACTACACCCACCCCTCAACAGCCCTTTACAACCCGGGCTTGAAATGGCAATACACCCACCAGACCGACGTGGGTGTGGAGATGAAAACGCGTGTGGCCTCTGTGTCGCTCTCGGCTTTCTACCACAAGACGTTCAATCCCTACATGGCAACAAGCGTTTACAGTCCCTTCACCTACAAGTACACCACCCCCACCGCCCTGCAACAGAGCGGCATTGCAGTGGGCAACCGCCGCTTCTCCATCGACGGAACGACGGGTCTCGTCACCGTGACCGACGTCACAGGAGCCCATCAACCCGTGACGCTGGACTGGCAGGCACGCAACACCTACGTCTCCAACGTGAAATATATCAACGCTTCACCCACGAGCCGCTACGGGTTGGAGTGGATTGTAGACTTCGTACAGATACGTCCGTTGCGCACCCAAGTGCGGGTGGACGGCCGCTACTATCACTACAACGGACTGGACGAGACGGTCTATGCCGATGTTCCTCTGGGGGTGAACACCCGCATGACCAACGGCGATCCCTACCAGTACATCGGTTATTACCGCGGCACCAACACCACCTCGACCGGCTCTACGGCCAACGCCTCGGTGAGCAACGGGACACTGACTCGCCAGATCGACGTCAATGCCACCGTCACCACGCACATCCCGCGCATCCGCATGGTGGCGGCCCTGCGTGTGGAATGCTCGCTCTATCACTACAGCCGAGCCCTCAGCCAATACCGCAACGGCACGCGCGGCTATGCCGTGGAAGGTGCCGAAAACTTCGGAAAGCCCTACGACGGCACCGCAAAGGACCAGACCGTCGTGGTCTATCCCGAATACTACACCACCTGGGACGATCCCGACCACGCCATCCCCTTTGCCGAAAAGTACGCCTGGGCACGCGCCAACGACCCGGCACTCTACAACGACCTGTCGAAACTCGTGGTGCGCTCGAACTATCCTTACACCATGAACCCCAACAGACTCTCGCACTACTACTCGGCCAACCTCAGTGTGACCAAGGAAATTGGCGACCACGTGTCGGTGTCGTTCTATGCCAACAACTTCTTCAACAACATGGGCCGCGTGCGTTCTTCGCAGACGGGACAGAAGACATCGCTCTTCGGCAGCAGCTATATCCCCGGTTTTTACTACGGTCTTTCACTCAAACTCAAGCTCTAAAACATGACCCATCGACTGCTCTATATAATAATAGGTGTAGGCACACTGCTCTGTGCATGCGGCTACGACGAGACCCTCGACGTGTTGCAGGTGCAGGTGCAGCTCGGCTTTCCGTCGGTCTACGACGGCTCGCGCGACGGCATCCGCGTGGAACTCACGGATGCAACAGCCAGCACTTTCGTCGATTCCACCGATGCGCAGGGCACGGCCCACTTCGTGGTGCCGCCCGGAATCTATGCTGCCAGCAGCTCCTCGCAGAAGCTCACGACCGACTATCGCTACCTCTTCAACGGCACCAAGAGCCGCATCGTGGTGGCCAGCGACTCGGCCAACCGCATCCATCTGCCGCTCACCATGTCGCGCAAGCGCATTGTCCACTGACCGGCAACCCGACAACACCCTCATCGTCAACAAAATATCCACTTAATATTTATCCATAACATGAAGAAAAATCTGATAAAAAAACTGGGACTCGCCGCCCTGCTGGCACTCCCTCTGGGCGCACAAGCCCAGACGGAGGAGAAGCTCACCGACGTGGCTTACCTCGTGGTGGAACAGGAAACAACCACCGTGCGGTTTGCCCTGACCAGTGAACCGGTGATTTCTTTCGACAATGGCAACCTCATCGTAGCCAGTCAATCCGACACGCTCTCCACGGCATTGTCGGGAGTCAAGAACTATCGCATCGAGAGCCAAAAGGTGAGCACGGGCATCCGCGAGGTGCCCGCCGCATCCGCCGCAGGCACTGACGGCAGTGCCGTCTCGTTTGCCAACGCCGAAGTGCAAGGCCTCAAGGCCGGCGCACGCGTCGCCATCTACACCACCGACGGCAAGCAAGTGGCGGCCGTTGTGGCCGGCACCGACGGCAAGGCAGCCCTCTCTCTCAGCCAGTTGCCCAAGGGAATCTACATCCTGCGCACACCCGGCAAGAGCTTTAAAATTGTAAACCGATAAGTCAACAACCATTCCCCGCAGGCACAAGAGCCTGCCCCAAAAACATGAAGAAGATTTTACTCGCCCTCACGGCCCTGTTTGCCGTGGCAACAAGTGCCAGCGCACAGAGCGTCTGGAAGATGGTCATCACCCACAACGACGGCACGCGCGACACCATCGCAGCCAGCAATGTGAAGAATGTGACGTTCGCCTCGACCACCCTCGAAGACCGCAACGCAGACCAGGTAATCATCAAAGAGCTCTACGTCGGTGGATGCCCCAAGGACGAGGGCACCGGCTATTTCCAGATGGACAAGGGCTTTGTGCTCTACAACAACTGCCCGCAGCAGGCCGTAGTGAACAATCTGGCCGTGGGTCAAGTGGATCCCGCCAACGCCCATGCCAACAATGGGTGGTACGAAAACGACAAGCTCACCTATGCTGACCAGGGCTGGATTCCGGCCATCTACGGCATCTGGTACTTCCAGGAGCCCCTCGTGATAGAGCCTTACTCCCAGATTGTGGTGAGCTGCATGGGCTCCATCGACAACACAAAAACCTACAGCCAGAGCGTGAACTACGCCAATCCGGCCTACTATGCCATGTACGATCCCGAGTCGGGCTACAACAATACCGCCTACTATCCCACGCCAGCCGACGTGATTCCAACGTCTCATTATCTCAAGGCTGTGGAGTACGGGCAAGGCAATGCCTGGCCGCTCAGCGTGATGTGCCCGGCTTTTGTCATCTTCCAGACCAAGGGCGTCAGCCCCGCAGAGTTCGCCAACAATGCCGACAACTACACCTACATGCCCGGCCAGAAACAGGATCAGGTTCACCGTTGTGTCAAGATTCCCAACAGTTGGATCCTTGACGGCATTGAGGTTTGGCAGACTTCCAAGGTGAGTGCAAGCGTGAAGCGTCTCACCGACGACGTGGATGCCGGCCACGTGAACCTGACCAACCGCAAGGGACACAGCCTCTACCGCAATGTGGACAAGGCCGCCACGCTGGCCCTGCCCGAGAACGAAGGCAAGCTGGTCTACGGCTATGCACTCGGCGTGGACGGCTCCACCGACCCCAGTGGCATCGATGCCGAGGCCTCCATCAAGAACGGAGCGCACATCGTTTATCAGGACAACAACAACTCGACACAGGATTTCCACGAGCGCCAGAAGTTCTCGGTGCGCGGCGAATAACGCATGCTGAACCTGTTGCTGACACTCGGCTTGGCAGCCTTGTCGCCCCCAACCGACTCGTTGCTGCTGCTCAACCTTGACCTGCCCGTGGCCCGCGACGCGTGGCTCGGGCAGGACAATGCCGCCGCCCTCACCCGTTATCCTCTGTCCGGACGCTCCCGGGCCGAGGTGTACGGGCGGACGGGGCAAGGCGGACTGGTGGACTACAGCCAGTCGCCCCACAGTTGGCAGACGGGGGCCAGCGTGGAGTCGTACCAGCGACTCTCGGCCCACACCGTGGTCTACGGCCGTATGAGCTACGACAATTTCTCGGGACGCGACATGACGGGCTCGGTATTTATCGATCCCTCGCGCTATCCTTTCGACATCGTGGAAGACTCGATCGCTCAGGCTGGCAAGAAGCATCTCGACACCTACCGCCTCACAGGAGCCTTGGGCACTCGGGTGTGGCGGCAACTTTCGCTCGGTGCACGCCTCGACTACACGGCGGCCAACTATGCCAAGTACAGGGACATGCGCCATCAAAACAAGCTCATGCAGCTCGACTTGACGGCCGGATTCCACCTCCCTCTGGGGTCACACTTGGCCCTCGGGGCCCACTATCGCTACCTGCGCCACACCGAAAGCGTGCGCTACAGCACCTATGGAAAGACCGACCGCCCCTATTTGTCGCTCATCAGCTACGGCGGATTCATCGGCCAATTGGAGCAGCATGCCACCGACGGACTCACGGGCAGCAACCGCGAGCAGCCTTTCTTCGACGAGCGGCAAGGCTACGGCGTGCAGCTGGGCTGGGACATTCGGCCCGGGCTCTCCTGGCACAACAGCTGGTCGATGGACGTGCGCCGCGGCTATTACGGGCGGCAGTCGCCCTATACCATCGTCTACATGCGCCATCGTGGACACGACTACCGCTACGCCTCCACGCTCACCTTGCGCCGGGGCAAGTCCCTGCACCGGCTCGCTCTCGGCCTCGAAGCCGACCGCGTGGACAACCTGGCACAGCACTATCGCGAGCAAACCGGCGAGACGGGCAGCAGTTATTACGACTACTATGAGCCGGTGAAGACCGGCAACAAACTGTGGTCAAGCACCGACCTTACCTATACCGGCTACCTTGCCCTGCGGGGCGAAGAGCCTTTGTGGACGGTCTCGGCGGCCATTCTCCGCCGGCACCGCAAGCACACAGCCTACGATTATCCCTACTACCGCCGGCAGCATTGGGACGCCACTACAGCGAGTCTCGGCCTGGCCCGCAGCCTGTTCCTGCGCCGCGGCATCCTCACGCTGGAACTGACATTCGACTATGGCAAGGGCAGCGGCGAGCCCTACGAGGACGGCACTTTCATCGCCCCCTCGGACAAACAGACGGCTCCACCCGAGGCCACCGCCCTGCTCTGGCGCGAGTATGCCCGCCTGATGGCCCCGCAATATCAGTTTGGAGGCCGTGCGCGCTACGCTTTCCGGTTTCCCGCCACGCGGCTGAAGACCTACGTACAGGCCGCAGTCTCCACCCGACATGCCAACACCCACCTGCCCACCCAGGCCAGCCGCAGCCATTGGGAGGGCGCGCTCACCCTTGGCTGCGCTTTCTAAACACCCCCGAAACCACACCCCGCACCCCACGATCGCACAAATATTCACGTTCAAAACAGACTCTCATGAAGAAAATCCTACTGGCCCTCGCGCTCGTGGCCCTGCTACCCGCCGCGCTGATGGCCCAGCCCGTACCGCAGGACACGGCTTTCCGCACCGGCCGACTGAAGAACGGACTCACCTATTACATACGTCACAACGCCAAGGAAGCCGGCATGGCCGACTTCTACATTGCCCAGCGCGTGGGCTCCATTCTCGAGGAGCCGCGCCAGCGCGGACTGGCCCACTTCCTGGAACACATGGCCTTTAACGGGTCGCAAAACTTCCAGGGCACGGCCGCCTCGCCGAGCATCGTGCACTGGTGCGAGGCCCACGGCATCAAGTTCGGGGCCAACCTCAATGCCTACACCTCTATCGACGAGACGGTGTACCACGTCTCATCCGTGCCCGTGACACGCGAACAGAACGTCGACTCCTGCCTGCTCATCCTGCACGACTGGAGCCATTACCTGAACCTGACCGACCAGGAGATTGACAAGGAGCGCGGCGTGATACACGAGGAGTGGCGCACGCGGCGGGCCGGCATGGCCTCGCAGCGCATGACGGAAGACGCCATGCCCATCGTTTACCGCGGTTCCAAATACGCCGACTGCATGCCCATCGGCAGCATGGACATCGTGGACCACTTTCCTTATCAGGACCTGCGCGACTACTATCACAAGTGGTACCGCCCCGACCTGCAGGCCATCATCGTGGTGGGCGACGTGGACGTGGACCGCATGGAGCAGAAAATCGTGAGCGTCTTCGGCTCCATTCCCATGCCGCCGGCCGCCGCCGAACGCATCTACTACCCCGTGCCCGACAACGAAGACATGATTGTGGCCCTGCTCAAGGACAAGGAACAGCCCATCATGCTCGCCACGCTCCACATGAAGCGCGAGGCCACGCCCGACAGTCTGAAGCCCACCGTGCAGCATCAGCGCGAGGATTACGTGGACGACCTCATAGCCTACATGACGGGAGAACGCCTCGACGAGATACAGAAGGCCGACCCCAAGCCCTGCCTGAGCGCCTCGGCCCGGCTGGGCAGCTTCCTTATCAGTCGCACCAAGGACGCTTTCTCGCTCTCGTTCGGCGCGCGCCAGGAGAACGTTCGCGGCTCGTTTGCCGCCGCCGTGGGCACGGTGGAGCGCATCCGCCAGCACGGATTCACCCAGGCTGAACTCGACCGGGCCAAGGCCTTCCGCCAGAAAGCCGTCGACCGAATGTACAACGAACGCAACGACCGCAAGAACGGTTACTACGTGCGCAAGGCCCAGGCCCACTTCCTTCAAGGCGAGCCCATGACCACCGAGGCCTACGACAGGCAGCTCTGCGAGCAGCTGGCCGGCGAGGTGACACTCGACGAAGTGAACCGCGCCACCCGCGAAGCCATCAGCGACCGCAACCAGGTACTCGTGGTCTATGCCCCCGACCGACCTGATTTTGCCGTGCCCACCAAGGGCCAGCTGCGCCAGTACGTGCTTGAGGCCCAGGCCCAGACCTACGCCCCCTACCAGGAGCGGCCCGTGGCCGAACGGCTGATGGACAAGCTGCCGCGCAAGGGACGCATCGTGTCCGAGAAGCCATCGATGCACGGCACCACCGAAATCACGCTCAGCAACGGCGTGAAAGTGTACTACCGCCACACCGATTACCAGAAGGATCAGCTGTCGATGCGCTTCTTCGGAGAGGGCGGCACCTCGCTCTACCCCGATGCCGACGTGCCCAATTTCAGCCTTATCTCCACCGCCATCACCAAGGCCGGCGTGGCCAATTTCGACGAAACCACGCTGGGCAAGATGCTCTCGGGCAAGACCGTCAGGGTGCAGCCCAGCATCGGCAACGAGACCCAGGCCATCAACGGAACGTCTTCGGTGAAAGATGCGGAGACCCTCTTCCAGCTCGTCTACCTCTACTTCACCCAGCCGCGGCGCGACGACGTGGCCTTCAAGAGCGAGCTGGACCGCATGCGTTCTTTCCTGACCAACCGCGAGGCAAGCCCCAACGTGAGCTACAACGACTCGCTGGCCGCCATCGTCTACGGCAACAGCCCGCGCGTGCAGCCCGTCAAGGCCGCCACGCTCGACCGCGTGTCCTACGACCGCATCCTGCAAATCTACCGCGAGCGGTTCAGCAACGCCTCCAACTTCAAGATGATATTGCTGGGCAACCTGCCCATCGAGCGCGTGCGTCCGCTGCTCGAACAGTATGTGGCCTCGCTGCCCTCCACGGGCCGTCACGAGACCTTTGCCGACACCTACCCCCACATTCGCCAGGCCGACGAGACGCGCCTCTGGAAGCGGCCCATGAGCACTCCGCTCGCCAAGGTCACCATTTTCTACTCCTGGGACGAGCCGTTCACGCCCAAAGCCGACCTCACGCTCGACGTGCTGAGGCGTGTGCTCAGCATTGCCTACACCGACAGCGTGCGCGAGGAGAAAGGCGGAGTCTACGGCGTGGGGCTGGAGGCCAGCATCGACAAGACGTCCAAGCCCACGTCGCTGCTCAAGATACAGTTCACCACCGACCCTGCCAAGTATGCCATGGTGATACCCATCGTCTACAGGCAACTGGACAACATCGCCCGGAAAGGCCCCGAGCCCACGAGCATGCAAAAGGTAAAGGAGTATCTGTCCAAGCAGTATGGCCAGGCCGCCATCACCAACGACTACTGGAACTACGTGCTCTACAACCAGCTGCGCTACGGCATCGACTACGACCGCGACTACCTGAAGCTGGTCGACGGCGTGACGCCGGCCGACGTGCAACAGATGGCCGGCCGCCTGCTCCAGAGCCACCGGCGCATCGAGGTGACCATGCAGTCCGAATAGTTTTCAGCTCTTTTAAGACTCCGGATTTGCCGAAAAGGCAGAAAACAGGTATTTTTGCACCATCATGAAGAAGACCATCCTCTGTTTCACACTGCTCGCCGGGCTCCACATGGGGGCCTCGGCCGAGCCCATGCACCCGGCCATGGTTGCCACAGCAGCCGTTCCGGCCGTCGCCAGCCAGCCCGCTCCCAACGACGGCGAAGCCATCGACTTCACCCTGACCGACCTCGCGGGCAAGACCTTCACCCTCTCCAGCCTCAAGGGCAAGTACGTCGTGGTGGACTTCTGGGGCAGCTGGTGCATCAACTGCATCAAGGGATTCCCCAAGATGAAGGAGTATTACCAGAAGCATCGGGGCCAGCTCGAAATCGTGAGCGTGGACTGCAACGACAGCGAGGCCCGCTGGAAAGCCGCCGTGCAGAAGCACGGCATGCCCTGGGTCAACGTCTACAACCCCCGCGGCGACGGCGACCTCGCCAAGAAGCTCGGCATAACCGCCTTCCCCACCAAGCTGCTCGTAGACCCCGAGGGCAAGGTGGTGAAGACTTTCGTGGGCGAGGACGACAGCTTCTACACCGTGCTCGACGCCACCGTCAAGTAGGCCGGCACGCCGGCGCCAGCCCCCTCTCCAGCCGCTCCTGGGCCCGTCTTTCCATGCGAAAAAGGGCCCAAGGGCGGTTTTTTGATGAAAAAACGCCGTAAACGTTTGGCAGAACGAAAAGAAAACGCTACCTTTGCAACCGCATTTCAAAAGGATGCTGTGAGGTTGAAAACCCGTCGAAAAGGAAGTTTGGGTGAGTGGCTGAAACCAGCAGTTTGCTAAACTGCCGTGCGCGTTTGCGTACCGGGGGTTCGAATCCCCCAGCTTCCGCAAGGACGATAACTTCGGCTAACGGTCGGTTCATCTAACGGTTAGGATACAAGATTCTCAATCTTGGCATAAGGGTTCGATTCCCTTACCGACTACAACACTGCCTCGCGGCAGTCGTTCCACCTCTGCAACCGTCACAGATTACAGAGGTTTTTTATGCCCAAGCCGGTCGGTTCATCTAACGGTTAGGATACAAGATTCTCAATCTTGGCATAAGGGTTCGATTCCCTTACCGACTACACCGGCACCCCTCTCCCGCTCCATCATCCCTCTCCATTCGGTCACGGCGCAGCCGCCATGGCTTGCACGCGTTGCGTCCACGCCTTTTTCGCCCCGCCGTCACGCCGTAAACGCGAGGCCATAACGGCCTAAACGCAAGGCCGTTACGGCGCAATCGCGCAGCCTCCACGGTGCCCTCGCAAGGGCATCTTCCTTACTTTCCACTTCCATACAGCCTCGACAGTGCCTCTATATAGTAGTAGTCGGCATAGACTATGCCGGCATCCACCTCGGTTCCGGCGGGATGATGGCCGGTGGAATGCAGCAGAAAGGCAAGCGACGCTTGGCCTGCCGCGGCCGGACGGCCGCCCTGTTCCCGGTAGCGCGGGGTGGCCAGCTGGCCGAGTGTTTCAACGGCGAAGTCGCGATAGCGGGCCGACTGGCCGGCGGGCAGGTAGTCGGCCAGCTCCAGCAGGGCCGAGGCCACGATGCAGGCGGCCGACACATCCTTCACATCGTCGGGAGCATCCATGTCCCAACGGGGAATGCAGTCGTCGCTGGTCTCGCGCAGACGTTTCAGGTAGGTGTCGGTCACTTTGCGCGCAAAGGCGAGAAAACGAGGGTCGCGGGTGTAGCGATAGACCATGGTGTAGCCGTAGACGGCCCAGGCCTGGCCGCGGCTCCACATGGAATTGTCGGCATAGCCCTGATGGGTGACGCCCTTGACGAAACGACCCGAGACGGGATTGTAGACGGCAACATGGTAGCACGACCCGTCGGCACGGAACTGATGCTGCATCGTGGTCTCGGCATGGCGCACGGCCATGTCCCTCAAACGCCGGGGGCCGCCGTGCTCAGAAGCCCAGAACAGCAGTTCGAGGTTCATTATGTTGTCCATGATGGTGTTGTGTCCGCCATAGTCTTTCACATGGCGGGGCCACGAAAGGAGGGTGCCCACGGCGGGATTGAAGAGCGTGGCCAGCGAGTCGGCGGCGCGAAGGGCGGCCCGGCGGTAGGCCTCGTTCTGCGTCGCCTCGTATCCTTTCAGCATGGAGCCGATGGCAATGAAGCCCAGGTCGTGGTCGAAGACGGGCTTTTCCAGGACGGGCATCAGGGCCGCGGTGTAGCCCTCGGCGGCCTTGCGCACGGCCTCGCTTCGGTTGTAGGCGAAGTCCATCCAGAGAATGCCGGGCCAGAAACCCGAACACCACTCCTCGGGCGAGGCCTTGCGGAGATTCCATGCCGTGTCGCCACGCAGGACGTTTCTCGGCATCATCGTGAAGTCGTAGGGCCGTAGCGACTCCAAGGCACGGTCGGTCTGGCGGGAGCAGTAGGCCAGCGACCGGCTGGCCAAGCCGTGGCGGGCATCGGCACAGAACACAATGTCGCCCGCATGGGGGCCTACATACATGGGCACATAGTCGGCCGTGGCATACCAGGCGGGCTTGCCCTCCATGCGGTCGTGCAGCAGACGGCCGTTGACCCGCAGCCCCTCGAAGCTGACGCCCCGCACGTTCCGCCCGCCGTCGTAGCCGCTGACGACGGAGAGGCTGCGGGGCAGCTCGCCGTTGTAGCGTATGTTGCGGAAGACAACACCCTCCACACCCCGGCCCGGGGCCGTGCAGTACTTTCGGTTGTAGCCCACCCTCACATGGAAAAGGCTACCTTGCAGAATCTGCTCGATGCGGATGTTGTCGAACGTAACGTTGCGTACGAGGTTGTTGTCGCCGCAGTTAATGGCCAGGCATCCCTGGTAATCCACCTGCGGTTCGGCCTGCCCCAGAATGTCGATGTTCTCGTAGCGCAGGTTCTCGATGGTGTCGCCGCGCTCGGCATTGCCGTGCAGACCAATGAAGATGGAGTGTGCCACGTCGGCCCAGAGCGTGGAATTGCGCATGGTGACGTTGCGGGTGCTCCCCCGAAAGCCCTTGCGCGTGGCGTAGGCCGTGGTGCAGTCGTCGCTGTTGCGGCAGAACACGCGGTCGTAGACAACGTTGCTGCTGGCAAAGACATTCAGGCCGTCGCCCCAGCCGGGATGCGAAATGCTGCGCACGTCGCGGAGCGTCACGCCGTCGCTTTCGCCCACGGGGCAGGTGTTGACCACGAGGCCGTCGATCAATACGTTGCTTGAACGGTGGACGTGGCAGCCCTCGTAACCGTTCTCCGGGCGGGCAATGCCCCGGCCAAGGATGGTCACATTCGTGGCGTCCTCTATGGCAAAGGTGCCGGTAAAGTAGGCTCCGCCAGCAAGATAGACGGTGCTGTTGGAGGAAATTCTGACGGTGTCCTGCCCGTAAAAGCCCGGTGCATAGTAGACGAACTGCCGCTTCTCGCCGGCGGCCTGCAGCCTGGCCGTCTCCTTGCCGACGGGTGGCTTCGAGGTGAAGAGCAACAGGTTGTCGGTGATGTCGCCGTCGAACTCCACGCTTACATTCTCGGGTTGGAACAGGAGAAACTGCACGGTGGAGTCGTTCTGAACGTTGGCTATGACGCCGCGATAGGCGGGACGTATGCGGGCCGACTTAAACTTGCGCTTCTTGCACACCACGCGCACGAACACGTCGCCGGTAAAGTCGAAGAGGGCATAGCTGATTTCCGACACGCTGTGCTTGTTGCAACCCACGGCTGCATTGACCTTTGCCATATACGTATCCACCTGCGTCCACTCCTCGCTGCCGCGCGGACGCACCGAGACCACATAGTCGTGCTTCAGCGGAGCCCCCGTCGGGGCAGCATAAGTAAAGACCCGATGAAGCCTGACGCCCTCCTTAACGCCCCTCGCCGTGAACTCGTCGGCCTCCATGCCGGGCCTCATTTCGCCCCGCTTCTCCGCCCTCGCCTGCAAGGCAAGCAGCCTCCGGGTGTAGGGCATTGCCTGATGCTTCACCCGCGTGTAATGGTCGTAGGGCTTTCGGTAAATGTCGCGAATGCGGCCGCGCCCCATGGAGCCCGGCTCCGTCCAGTCGCAGTACAGTCCCGTGCAGTCCGTCCACGTCTCGAAAGGCACGGGGTGGCCAAGGTTGTAACGGGCCGTATATTCCATGCCTTTCATCAGTCGGTTGTCGAACGCGCCCCAGAGGTCGTCGCCCCGGCTCCAGGCTATCTCGCAAATGTCGCACTGTGCGCCGAGGCCCAGTTGGGCGTGCGCCTGGTCGCGTCCGCTCTCCTGGCACTGTCCCGTCGGGCCAACATAGCGGGGCAACGACCCGTTGTCGTTGGCATTAAGAAAGTAGTCGACGGAAGCCTGATACAGCGCACTGTCCTCCAGGAAGATGCCGCACGCCATGCGCAGCCGGTTGACGATGGCTCCCCAGTTGCCATTGGCGTAGGGGCTGGCGGCCTCGAATCGCTGCATCATGGGGAGCATGGCGCGGCGAAGCATGGCTGCCCATGCGGGGACGGCATGCGCCCGCATCAGCGTCATGGCCCTCACCAGCCAGAAACCCTGTATGGCACAGAGCGGCGCATCGTGGCCGTCGAAGCCCTGCAGCGTCTGTGCATAGGCGTTGATAATGGCGAGAGCGTTGGCCTCACAGGCCTCGCGGTCGGCATTGTCCTTGGCCGTCCCGGCAAGTCGGGCGCATGCCAAGGCTGCAAACATGTCGCGCTCGCTGCCCTGCTTGGTGTGGGCAAACGCGCCGTCGCGCGCCACGGTCTCGTAGGGGCCGGCCATGCGGTAGTGCCGCCAGTCGGGTTGTGTCGGGGCCTTCATGGTGTTGCGACTGGCCCTTTGCCCGTTGCCGGCCGCCACCGCAGACGGAGCTTCGGCTGCCGTCAGCATGCTTACACGGCCGGAATCCGCTTGCGCGGACAGTCCGCCGGGGTGGATAATGCCGGCCGCGGCTGCATGGCCGTAAGCCCTGGCACTCATGCACATGCCGATGCAGGCCGGCAGCAAAAGTACGAAAAGGAGTCCCTGCTTCAGGGTCGTCATCGTTCGGAGAGGGTGATTTGGATTCATATTGCAAAGAAATGCTTTTTACTCCGCACCCCGTTTGCGCATTGTCCAAACCCGATGGGCGCGTCCGTGTTTCCCCTTATATGCACGTCCACGCCCATGATTCCCCTCCGTTTCTGGACAAAAACGACGGTCGCCGCATGGCTTTCCCACCTATTATAATAAGGAATACCTGCATGACTTCGGGCAACACCGGGAGCATGGCCGGCTCTTTGCCGGCGCATTCGAGAAAGATAACTGCGCCCGCATGCCTTGGCAAACAGGGATTTTTTGTAACTTTGCAGCTCAAAAACAGAATCTTAGCACCACAAAACAGAATCATGGGAAAAGGAAAACTCGCCAAGTTTGCGGAAATGAAGGAGATGAGCAACGTGTTTGAATATCCCTTCTCGGTGGTCGACAACGTGCCTTTCACGATGAAAGGCCACTGGCGCGACGAATACTTTCACAACGACAACCCCATCGTGCTGGAGCTGGGCTGCGGCAAAGGCGAGTACACGGTGGGGCTGGCCAGGCTCTATCCCGACGTGAACTTCATCGGTGTAGACATCAAAGGCGCACGCATGTGGACGGGAGCCAAGCTCGCGCTGGAGCAGCAACTGCCCAATGTGGCCTTTCTTCGCACGAGCATTGAAATCATAGACCGCTTCTTCGACCGCGACGAGGTGCAGGAGATTTGGCTCACTTTCTCGGACCCGCAGATGAAGAACGTGCACAAACGGCTCACTTCTACGTTCTTCATGGAGCGTTACCGGCGGTTCCTTGTCGACGGCGGCCTCATCCATCTGAAGACCGACTCGAACTTCCTCTTCACCTACACCCGGCTCATGGTAGAGCGAAACGGACTGCCCACGGACGTGTGCACCGACGACCTTTACCATGCCACACCCGAGGGTCTGATGGGTTCGCCCCTCCTCACCATCCAGACTTACTATGAGTCGATGTGGATAGAACGCGGGCTCAACATCCGTTACCTGCGCTTCCATCTGCCCCAGGCGGGCACGCTCACAGAGCCCGACGTGGAGATTCCGCTCGACGAATACCGTAGCTATCACCGCACCAAGCGGAGCAGCAAGACGACAGCCCGATAGGCCAGCACCTCGTACCGGCCGCTTAAGGATGCGTGGGAAACACGTAGAACTGGCGGTCGGGGTCGAAGTCTATCATCCACTGGTCCACCACAATATGGTCGTCCAGTGCCGTGATGACGAGGGTGTGGCTGCCCGCCGAAAGCCTGACGTTCTCCGAACGGATGGCTTGTCCGCGCATCACATTCACTTTCCACCGCTCCGACCGGAACTTCTCTTTCAGCGAATAGACCACCGGCGGCTGCCCGTCGAGGCTCACCGAGTAGCGTATGTCGCCCTTGTCGTTGGCCTGGGTGGGAATCAGCGCGGTGCGCAGCACGGCGTCGCCGTCGCCGGCATAGAAGTTGTAGGTGAGGCTGCCACCCTTGGGCAGGGCCACGGCTTGCATGGAATGGCCCAGCATTTGCACGATCCGAGCACCCGGCGTGGCCCGGGTATAGTCGCACGCATTGCGCACGATGCAGCCATCGGTGTCCCACTTTGAGGGTGCGGGCTGGGCCGACGCGTACCGCCTGATTTCCTCTGCCGTGAGCTCACCGGGGAGCAGCGGGGCCTGGAACACCGGCAGGCCGCGCGGCGCTATGTCCATGTTGCCGGCCCATTTGCCGCCAGCCATGCGCTGATTGTACTCGTCGGTGAGCTGTCGTATCTCGACATAGGCGTTCCAACTGCGCACGGCCGACTCCAGGGCTTCCTCGTCATTGTGGAAGTTTGCGGGGCGTGCAAGGTGGCGAGCCTCCTGGGCCTGCAGTTGTTTGGTGGCCATGGCGGCAGCGCAGAACACCGGATACTTGACGGCGGCAAAGAACGCATCCCGCAGTTCGGGCCGCAGCAACTGCTCGGCTTCGCCCACCTTGCGCTTCACGTCAGCGTAGTCTGCCAGGTAGCGTTCCAGCTCATTGCCAAACTCGTCGGCGCTGAACTCCGTGTCCTGCACGGGCGACCATCCCCGGTTGTACTTCTTCTTGTCCAGCTCCACCTGACTCCAGCCCATGAATTCCGGGCGGCGGATGCCGCAAAGCCGGTAGAACTCGGTCATGGGCTCCACCAGCTTGCGGCCTACAGTTTCGCCAAACTGCTGCACCAGCCAGTCGGCCAGGTGCTGCTGCAAGGTGTTGGCGGTCACGCCATTGATGTCCCACGCCATGTCCATGAAGAGGCTCAGCTGGTAAGCGGCCACCTTGGGGTCGTGCACATTGACTATCCAAAGGCGTCGGGCCTGGTGGTCGTAGGCCTCGCGCATCTCGTTGTAGATGAGGCCCGGCTGCGTGGTTGTGAGCCAGAGATAGTCGTGCGGGCGGCCCCAATAGCTCAGATGGTAGTACACGCCGGCCCCGCCCCTGCGCTGTTGCTGGGCGGCATCAGAGAGGCGCGTCAAGTAGCCGTAGTTGTCGTCGCACCACATCAGGCACACGTCATCGGGCACCCGGAGCCCGGCTTCATAGATTTCCAGCACCTCTTTATAGGGAACAAACACCTGCGGCACCTGCTCCACGCGGCGGTTCACCTCCTGCGAGAGCAGACGGCGCTGGGCGTCGATGACGCTCTGCAGCGCGTCCAGCTTCTCCTGCGGAGTCTTCACGCCCTCCATCGAACCGTCGTGAATGCCCCGCATGCCTATGGTATAGAGAGCGTTCATGCCGGCCGTCTCGCGGGCTCGCTCGCGCCAATACTTCTCCACCTCCCCGCGGTTGGTCATCCAGTTGTAGGGCCCGCGCTTGGCTGTGTTCCATTCGTCCACGTTGTTGCGCAGGATGGGCTCGCAGTGCGACGAGCCCACGAAGATGTCGAATGAGTCGGCCACCTCCTTGTTGCCCTTGACCTTGAAGAACGCTGCGGTGCCCTCGTGCATGGCTGGCCACAGTGCATTGCCGCGCAAGCGCAGCAAAAGCTCGAACAGTTTGTGGTAGTAACGTGGGCCCATGACGCCTTTACGCTGGTGGGTGTCGAGCTTGCGGTGGGCCCACTCGCGGTTGGTCCAGTCCTCGTCGTTGATAAACACCCCGCGATATTCCACGGAGGGGCTCTGCAAGGTCTCGAAATGCTCGTCGAGGGTGAGCCGCGACCGCCGCTCGGGCGTCACGTCGCCCCAGTAGATCCACGGCGACACGCCGGCCCGTCGCGACAGTTCCAGAATGCCGTAGGCCGTGCCGCGGCCGTTGCTGCCCACGACGACCACCCTGCCCCGGCGCACTCCCATCCAGAAAGCATCGGGCTTGGTGATGAACTTCTCGTAGGGCACGCCGAGCTCTTTGATGGCCCGCATCTCCTTGTTGTTGGCCATGTCAAGCTGGAAGACGGCCACATTGCCGCCCTCGCGGTGCTGTGCAGCCTTGCCAGTGACGGCCCGCATGTCGGCCCGGAACATCTCCAAGGCTTTCCCGACAACTGTTCCATGACTTTTCTGAACGCTGTACGTCACGTGTCCGCCCGCGTACCAGGCCACTTCGTGAGCCTGTCCAGCAGCGGGTAGCAGCAGTAAGGCTGCCATCCATATTCTGTTGATTCTCATGTGGTAGATTTGTTCTTGATTCGTGTGCTGCCGCTCAACCGCATCGAGGCAGCACTGCATGGAGCTTCGACCGTCCATTGGCGCATGATGCCCGAAACGGTGTTCACGGTGCAAAGGCAAAGTTAATGAAAAGTCGCCACAATCCGAAATAGTTCCGTTTTTATTTGCCATTTTGCCAAATATTGGGTACTTTTGTCCTAAAAGAACGCAAGAACAAGATGACGATTTATCCCAAATTGATTACCGATGCACTGGCCACGGTCATCTATGCAGGCACCAAAAAGAACCTCATAGAGAGCGGCATGCTGGCCGACACCCCAAGCATCAACGGCAACAAGGTGAAGATCACACTGATTTTCCCACGCGATACAGACCCCTTTCTCAAGTCCACCGTCAAGGCCGCCGAGGCTGCCATCCACTATCATGTGGGCAAAGAAGTCGAGGTGACCGTGGAGACCGAGTTCAAGTCGGCCCCGCGCCCCGAGGTGGAAAAGCTGCTTCCACAGGTGAAAAACATCATCGCCGTGAGCTCCGGCAAGGGCGGCGTGGGCAAAAGCACGGTCTCGGCCAATCTGGCCATCGCCTTGGCCAAGCTGGGCTACAGGGTGGGACTGCTCGATACCGACATCTTCGGCCCCTCGATGCCCAAGATGTTTGGCGTGGAAGAGGAGCGGCCCTATGCCGTGAAAGTGGACGGGCGCCAGCTCATCGAGCCTGTGGAGAAGTACGGCGTCAAGCTACTCAGCATCGGCTTCTTCGTCAATCGCGACACGGCCACCCTGTGGCGCGGCGGCATGGCCACCTCGGCCCTGCGCCAACTCATTGCCGATGCCCATTGGGGCGAGCTCGATTACTTCATCCTCGACACGCCGCCCGGCACCAGTGACATCCATCTTACACTGCTCCAGACGCTCTCCATCACCGGCGCCGTCATCGTCTCCACACCGCAAAAAGTGGCTCTGGCCGATGCGCGCAAGGGCATCGACATGTACCGCAACGACAAGGTGAACGTGCCTATCCTGGGACTTGTGGAGAACATGGCTTGGTTCACGCCGGCCGAGCTGCCCGAGAACAAGTACTACATCTTCGGTCAGGACGGCTGCAAGAAGCTGGCCGAGGAGATGGGATGCCCGCTGCTAGCCCAGATTCCCATCGTACAGAGCATTTGCGAGAACGGCGATGCCGGTACGCCGGCCGCCCTCAACGTCGACACCGTCACCGGGCAGGCTTTCATCAATCTGGCCCAGGCCGTGGTCACCGTGACCAACCGCCGCAATAAGGAGATGCCCAAGACCAAGATTGTCAAGGTGCACAACGACTGATTTTTCACTATTTTATTCACAGCAGCCACCGATCGGCGGCTGCTTTTTCACAACGCCGCTCCGCTATCCCGGGGCCACAACAAGCATGACATTTCAAGAATTAAACATCTCGGCACCCATTCTGCGGGCGCTGACCGACAAGAATTACGAACAGCCCACACCCATCCAACAGCAGGCCATTCCCTATGCACTCGACGGCGAGGACGTGCTGGGGCTGGCACAGACCGGCACCGGCAAGACAGCCGCTTTCGCCATTCCCATCATCCAGCACCTCGACCAGCCCGACCTGCTGCGCCAGCGAGGCATCAAGGCCCTTATTCTCACGCCCACCCGTGAGCTGGCCATCCAGATACAAGAGTGCGTCACAGACTACTCCCATTACACCCGGGTGCGCTCGTGTGTCATCTTTGGAGGCGTCGGCCAGGCACCTCAGGTGCAGCAGCTCCAACGGGGCGTCGACATCCTTATAGCCACTCCGGGCCGTCTGCTCGACCTCATCGGACAGGGCATCATTTCGCTCTCCACCATCCGCCACTTCGTGCTCGACGAGGCCGACCGCATGCTCGACATGGGCTTCATCCACGACATCCGGCGCATCATTCCCCTGCTGCCCAAGCGGCGGCAGACGCTCTTTTTCTCTGCCACCATGCCGCAATCCATCGCCACGCTGTCCAAATCCATCCTCCACAATCCCCAGCGAGTCGAGGTGGCGCCGGTGTCGTCGGTGGTCGATACCATCGAGCAACAGCTCTACTATGTGGAGAAACCGCAGAAGATCGACCGCCTGGCCCAGGTGCTGACTGCCGACGAGAACCGCTCGGCCCTGGTCTTTTCGCGCACCAAACACGGTGCCGACAAGATAGCACGCAAGCTCAAAGCCCGCGGCATTCTCTGCGACGCCATCCACGGCAACAAGAGCCAGACGGCGAGGCAGCGCGCACTTTCCAACTTCAAGGACAACAAGACGCGCGTCATCGTGGCCACCGACATCGCTGCCCGAGGTATCGACATTGCCAACTTGGAGCTGGTGGTGAACTTCGACATGCCCGATGTGGCCGAGACTTACGTGCACCGCATCGGCCGCACGGGCCGCGCCGGGCACAGCGGGCTGGCCGTCACTTTCTGCACAGAAGAGGATCTTCCCATGCTCCGCGACATCCAGAAGCTCACCGGTCGCCGCCTTGACGCCCAGAACACATTGCAGGAATCGCTGGCCGAGGCCGCGCAGACAGCCAAGGAACAGCCCGCCCAGCCCGCGCGCCAACAGTCCAAGGCACCCAAGGGCGAGCAGTCTACGCAGCCCAAAAGCCAGCCCACGCAGGGCCGGCGACCGCACAACCGACGGCCGAAATCGCCACAATCGGGCAACCGGCGGGAGCAATATTCGCGCGGACGGAACGTTAAATAAGGCATGAAGCAGACTGCGAGACACCTCTTTTGGGCGGTGCTCCTGCCGGTGCTGGCCTTGATGGCCGTCTCCTGCGGGGCCGACCGCAATATCAAGCGGGGCGAGAAATATCTGGCCCTGGGCGAATACTACGATGCGGCCAATGAGTTCCGCCAGGCCTATCAGCGCACCGAAGCCAAGAATCGCGACAAGCGAGGCGACATCGCACGCCGAATGGGCTACTGCTACGACCGCAGCCTGCAAACAGGAAAAGGCATTGCTGCTTATCGCAATGCCGAGCGTTACCACCGCCTCACCCCCGCCGACCGGCTGGACATGGCCCGGTTGCTGCTCAAGAATGGCAGTTACCGGGAGGCCGAGGGCCTATTCCAGGCTGTGCTCGACTCGCTTCCCGGCAACACGTTGGCCCTGAACGGGCTGGACGCGTCGCGCCAAGCCCCCGCCATTCGAGAGCAGGGAAGCCGCTACACGGTACGGAAAATGGAGGTGTTCAACTCCCGTCGGGCCGAATACTCGCCCATGCTTCAGGGCGACAACTACGAGTTGCTCTACTTCACTTCCACGCGCAACGAGGCGCAGGGCAACGAGCTCAGCGGCATCACCGGCACCAAGCCGGCCGACATTTTCTTCTCCGAAAAAGACGACAAAGGCAAGTGGAGCAAGCCCGAAGCCGTCACCGGCGGACTCAATACCGACTTTGACGAGGGGGCGTGCTGCTTCTCGACAGACGGCCGCGAGATGTATCTCACGCAGTGTCTCACCGACCCGTCATACCCCCGCTACGCACAGATAGTGAAGTCCAACCGCGCGGATGCCGCTTGGGGCAAGGTCTCGGAGGTGAAGCTCACCAGCGACACGCTGTCGAGTTTTGCCCATCCCGCCCTCTCGCCCGACGGCGAATGGCTCTACTTCACGTCCGACATGCCGGGCGGCAAGGGCGGTCTCGACATCTGGCGCGTGCGCCTCACGGCAGCCGGATTCGGCGGCGTAGAGAACCTGGGCGCCCCCATCAACACGGCCGGCGACGAGGAGTTTCCCACCTTTCGGCCCAACGGCGACCTCTATTTCTCCAGCAACGGGCACCCCGGGCTTGGCGGGCTCGACATCTTCATCGCCCATGTCGGCAAGGACAAACGGTACCATCTCACCCACCCCGGATACCCGCTCAACTCCCAAGGCGACGACTTCGGCATGACGTTCGAGGGAGCCTACAACCGCGGTTTCTTCTCCAGCAACCGGGGCGACGGCCGTGGCTGGGACCATATCTACGCGTTCGAGAATCCCGAAATCGTGCAGACGGTCAAGGGATGGGTCTACGAAATGGAGGGCTACGAGCTGCCCGCCGCCCAGGTCTACGTCGTCGGCGACGACGGTACCAACGAGCGACTCAGCGTGCGCAGCGACGGGTCGTTCACCAAAGTGCTCGACGAAGGCGTGTCCTATCTCTTCCTGGCCACCTGCAAGGGCTTCCTGAACCATCAGGAAGAAGTGCGTGCCCAGACCGCACCCAAGGAGTCGCACGAGACCACACTCCAGTTTGCACTGGCCAATATCTCGGCCCCCACGCTCATCGACAACATCTTCTACGACTTCGACAAAGCCACTCTGCGCGACAGTTCCAAGACCGCGCTCGACAAGCTCGTGACGCTGCTCAACGAGAATCCCAACGTCACCATCGAGCTGAGCGCCCATGCAGACTACAAAGGCTCGGCCGACTACAACAAGCGGCTCTCCCAGCGGCGCGCCGAGTCGGTGGTGGCCTATCTCATCGCCCACGGCATTGCGGCCGACCGGCTCACGCCCGTAGGCTACGGCAAGGAGCGGCCCAAGACCATCCGCAAGAAGACCACCGAGAAGTATCCGTGGCTCAAAGAGGGCGACGTGCTCACAGAAGCCTTCATCAAAGCCCTCAAGGACGAACAACAACAGGAGGTTTGCAACCAGATGAATCGCCGCACGGAGTTCACCGTGCTGCGCACCACTTACGGCATGTTCGACGAGAACGGCCGCCTCAAGAACCCACCCAAGCCCAAGCTCCAGCCGCGCAACGGCGAGTCATCGGCCGACAACGGCTTCGACATTCTCTTCAATTAGATGCACAACACATGAAGGGCACACAAAGCAACAGCGTATGAGGATTTGAAAGAAAACCATGACAACAGAAAACAACCATACACCACGGTACTGCCGTTGTTATTTGTTGTTCCCCGTTGTCCTGGTCAACCCATCAAAAAACGGGAAGTGAACGTCGACGGTCGTCAATTCGTCCAAGACAATGAAAAGTGAACATTTCCCACAGGAAATTCGTCCAAGACAACGGGAAGTGAACATTTCCCGCGGGAAATTCGTCCAAGACAACGGGAAGTGA
>NZ_JADU01000026.1 GCF_000518545.1 Hallella seregens ATCC 51272 | reverse complement strand
GCCGGCCGTCACGCCCGTCTTGAGCTGCGCGTGGAAGAGCTTGTCGAACACCGTGTTGTCCATCTCCAGCCGGTTCACGTACAGGTCGGCGTCGATCTTCGTCACGTGCTGTGCCACGTCGTCCGTGCCCAGGTCGGCCACGAGGTTGCGGATGAGCCCCGTCTCCTTGTCGTAGTTCGATGCCGTGACGTTGGGGTAGGCCTCCATCACGCGGTTCACGGCCTCGGCGGCGGCCAGCACGGCCGCGTCGGTGCTGTGCAGGTGCAGGGCCACGGCGAGCCGCAGTGCCTGGTACGACCTGTCGCGCCGCTCGTCGGCCTCGCGCATCTTCTGCGTGTTGGGCTCCGTGCGGGGCTGGTTCAGGGCCTTGTCCTCCTCGGCCACGGCGGCCTCGAGGGGCCCGAGCACGGCGGTGAGTTTCTCGGTCTTTGCCTCCTTGCAGAGCGTGAGCACGCGGTCGGCAAACTGGTAGTGCTCCATGTGCTGGAGCTGTCCTTTTCTTACGTTTCTCAATTCCATCATCGTTCAAGTTTAAAAGATTTGGGTTGTTTGGTCTTTCATCAGCTGCTGACAGCCATTTTTTCATTGGTTCAGCCTTTCATCAGCTGCTGAAAGTCGTTTTTTTTGTCGGTTCAACGTTTCATCAGCTGCTGACAGCCATTTTTTCGTCGGTTCAACGTTTCATCAGCTGCAGAAAGCCGTTTTTCGTCGGTTTTAGATCTTCCTAACATTGGGAAACGCTGTTTCTCTCTTTTTTACGTTTTCCCAGCATTGGGACGACCGTTTTTTCTTATTTTCCGGTCTTCCCAATGTTGGAAAACGGGTGTTGGCGTAGGGACACACGCTCTGTGTATCCGCAAAGCCGTCTTTTCTTGAATAGAGAAAGCTCCTGCTGCCGTTATAGAAATGACAGCAGAAGGGTGTAGGATGCTTAAAAATGGATGAATGGATGGATGAACAGCGTGTTAAACTTGCCCGTCCAACCAAATCTAAATCCTTGAGTCTCCGTATTGGCAGCCCAGCCGGCATAAGAGTCTGTCGTTTCTGCCGTAGCCCAGGAATAATTGACCGGGAAATATTGTCCGCCGGCTTGGAGAAAGAAAACCTTGTACATCTGATAGTCCCAGCCATTGGTGTAATCGCCCCAGTCGTTGACATTGCTCAGGTCAAGATAGCCCAGCACGTGGGCCGCCAATTTCCACTCGCCAAAGGAGGGAATATACCATCGACTAAGATTAGCTCCCAGACGCGTGGTCATCTGGCCTGTGGCGTCACGCGAATCGAACAAGTTGGCTCCATAGTAGAACGCAGGATATTTGGTGCTAAGGGCCTTTATCGTGCCATCTGGAGTGTAGAAATTGCTCCACGTCTGCGACTCCCCGTCCATGGCGGCTGCATGGGTGGTAAAATTGGTGGTCATCGTGGGAGTGTCCTGTTGCGGATAGGTGGTGGACCAGTTTTGTTCTGCTGCAATGAGTAGTGCGATGGCTGTACCGGAATGGGCTGTTCCATCATTATCTTTCAAGACGGCAGCGATAGGGGTATGCGTACCACGGTTGACGTAGGTGCGGACAACGCCGTCTTCAAACAAATAATTGGCTTTGTAGTAGATGTCGACCCGGAGCACATAGCTGCCATTGGCCAGCAGAGGCTTCGAGGTGGTAATGTTGTGCAGGTAGCCCACCAGCGACTTGCTGTGGTGTTGGGGATCACGGTAGAGCTCACCGGAAGTAAACTTCAGCGAGAGCTGGTTGGCATTGGTATTGGGCAGGACATATTGATAGTTCTGCGTTTCTGAATAATACCTGCCATATTCCCTGCCGTTTTCTCCTGTACCATAGGGTTCTTCTACCAAATCGTCAGGATAGGTCAGTGCCTCGTTGAATGTGGCGGGGGCGGAATAGGTGGGCGTGGCCGTGGGGTCGGCCTGATAGGTGGCTAGCTCGTTGACGTTGTTACCTTGTAAGCTACCCTTGATGTTCTGGATGGGCCAATAGGTCATCATCTTCACACGCACGCGAGCCGCTTGATGCTTCATGACGAAATGAACATTGTAGCGCACACCACTGATGGTGGCCGTCGTGGTGCCGATAAGAGCCGTCCCTGCGTTGGCGCGAGTCACGGAGAGGCGTGTGCCGTCATCGGACACTTTGTCGTTGTAGCAGACAAAGGTGTAGGTTCCTGCCGGAAGAAGCAGTCTGTCTTTGTAGCCGGCATCGGGCGTGAAGTGTTGGCTTGTGCCGCTGCCGCTCACTGTACCTTTCAGCACATCGCCCACGCGGCTGCCTCCCTGCATGGCATAGATGGTGTAGTGCTGGTTGGGCATGGCAGCGCGTGTCTGAGCTGCATGCGTGTTGCTCTGCATCGTGTCTCGTTCAATACTCAGTTCAGCTTCGAGTCCGTTGCCCAAGTCGATAGCCTGCCTCTGCGTCTCCTCAAGTTTGGAGGAACGGGTGATTTCCTCCTCATCATTGTACGAGGCTATGTTTATCGAAAATGTGGCTGCACTTTGCTTCTCCTCTTTCACAGGGGCATCGGGCTGACTGTCGTTTCCACAGGCGGTCAGCAGCAGACCGGTCAAAACAGTCAGGGCCAATCTTAGAAATCTTTTATTCATTGCTTTGAGAGTTGTCGTTCATACTTGTAGTGGACGCCATAGACTACAGTTCCCACTCGCCTCCAGGCACTTCTTCATCCTGATCCCACTCTTCTTCCTCAGACTGCGGAGCTTGTGGATAAACAGAGGTACAGATAAATTCGTTTTCTTCCACTTGGAAACATTCACACATCGGACGAAGATAAGTCCGCTTTCCGGCTACGGTCATTTGCCTGACCGGCTTGATTTCTTTTTTCATTTGCTGTTATGTTTATATAAAAAGTAAATAAAATCCTTTTATTTGTACTTGACTAAAGGGCACGAAAAGTTGGGCAAGGGAAACTCCGGGGAGTCCTTTGCCTATTGGGGTTGCGCGAGGTTCGCCTCGCGCGCGTACGCGTAAGTGTTTTAGAGAGAGGTTACGCCAGTGGCTTGAGAGAGAGAGAGAGAGAGAGTAGCAAATTATTTGGAACTACCAAACAATTCGACGAAAAATTTGCAGGAAATTTTGCGATTCCCTGCGCCTCTTCAGCTCTGTTGTATCTCTTAATGGTGTACATGTTTTGCGACAAATGCGGTGCAAAGGTAGTGAATGTTTGGGAAACAAGCAAGAAAAAAGAGTAAAAAGGTACAAAAGTAAAAAGGATAAAAGAGAGAAAAGAGACAGAATCAAAACAATAACCGCGGTTTATATATGTAGGGAAACGTGCGGTGTGCGTCCCCGTCCGTACCGTTCAATATAGAGCCCCGGCCAAAGCCGGGGCATTTAGGATTCAGGCGCCGATATAGCCCATCAGGAAGTCGGCTGCGCCATTTACGCCAAAAGCCGACACATCCAGCGTCAGGTCGTAGTTGCGGGCATCGTAGCGTTCGGTGCCGGTATAGAGCTTGGTATAGAGCTCACGCGTGTAGTCGTTGTCCTCGATCATGACACGGGCCTTTCTTTCATCCACATGATATTTCTTCATGATGCGGTTCAACCGCACATCGAGCGGGGCATGGAGGAAGATGCTCTGCCGGTTTGGATGCTCTTTGAACACGTCGAAACCACACCGCCCTATCACCACACACGACTCCTTAGCTGCAATTTCTTTCATGGCGCGGGCCTGGGCGTAGAAGAGCTGGCGCGATGTGATGTCGCGTGGGTTCACTACATACTCGTTCACTTTGATGAAGCCCTGATAGAACATGGTGAAATCCTCCCACCACGAAGGGCGTTGGGTCTCCAGCAGTTCTGCCTCCTGCTCCGTCAGATGGAACTTTTCGGCCACGGCCCGCAGAATCTGTTTGTCTATCATCTTCACACCAAGCCGCCGGGCCAGCTCCATACCAATCTCATGACCGCCGGTCCCAAACTGGCGGTTGATGGTAATCACAAAATTTTCATGTAAGTTCATAGTCGTTGGTTTTAAGTAAGCCACATCTTTTATATGTCACTCACAAATATAGGTTTTTTCGGCAATAGATGCAAGGCTATGAGTGTTAAATCTGCCGAAAAACGGTTTTTATCACACGGGTCTGCTCATATATTGCACGGAAATCCTGCGATTTCCAGTGAAAACCATTACCTTTGCACGGCTGTTTCAGGCAATAAATCAAAAAACAGAACTCAACATGAAACCAACACTCTCGTGTTGCCTGTTGGCAATGACCTTGCTACACGCGAATATGGCAGACGCAAAAGACAAGACGATCGAACTGAAGATTATTGAGACCACCGACGTGCACGGTGCTTTTTTCCCCTACGATTTCATTGCACGCAAACCCAGACCGGGCTCCCTGGCCCGCGTCAGCAGCTACGTCAACCGGCTCAGGGCCAGCTATGGCGACCGGCTGATACTGCTCGAAAACGGCGACATTCTTCAGGGGCAGCCGGTCTCCTACTACTCCAACTACATTGACACGCTGGAGCGAAACATCGCATCCGACGTGGTGAACTATCTGCATTACGACGCCCAGGGTGTAGGCAACCACGACATTGAACCCGGGCACCGGGTCTACGACAAATGGTTCAGCGAGCTCACGTGCCCCGTTATTGGCGCCAACATTGTCTCCACCGCCACGGGCCAGCCCTATGTCAAGCCCTACACCGTCCTCGTGCGCAACGGAGTCAGAATCGGGGTGCTCGGCATGCTTACCCCAGCCATTCCCAACTGGCTGGCCAAGCCGCTGTGGAGCGGGCTGCGCTTTGAAGAAATGACTGCCTCGGCCCGCCGATGGGTCAAGGTGCTACGCGAGCATGAGAAGGCCGACGTGGTTGTCGGTCTGTTTCACTCGGGACGTGAGGGCGGCATCACCACGCCCGACTACATGGAGGACGCCTCCCTGAAAGTGGCCCGGGAAGTACCGGGCTTCGACGTGGTGCTGTTCGGGCACGACCATACCCGCTACAACGACTACGTGACCAACACCGAGGGCCGCCAGGTGCTTTGTCTCAACCCGGCCAACAACGCCATGGCTGTAGCAGAGGCCACCCTTTCGCTCATCCGACAAGGGGGCCGTTGGCAAATCACCCAATGCCGGGGCACGCTCCACGACGTAACCCACGAACCCATCGACACCGTTTTCACCACCCACTTCAAATATTTCACCGACAAAGTGAACCGCTACGTCGACCGCCGGATAGGAGAATTCAAGCACTCCATCTACACGCGCGACAGCTATTTCGGCAACTCAGCCTTCAACGATTTGGTGCTCAACCTGCAGCTGAAAATCACTGGGGCCGACGTCTCGTTCAATGCGCCCCTCTCCTTTAATGACAGCATCCGGCAGGGCTCCGTCCGCGTAAGCGACATGTTCAGTCTTTACAAATTTGAGAATCAGCTCTACGTGATGCGGCTCACCGGCCGCGAGATCCGCAAGCATCTGGAAATGAGCTACGACCAATGGGTCAACACCATGAAGCGCCCGGAAGACCACCTCCTGTTGCTCGACTCCACCACACAGGGCGATGCCCAGCGCATGGGATTCAAGAATTTCTCTTTCAACTTTGATGCGGCAGCCGGCATTGATTACGAGGTCAACGTTACGCGCCCCGATGGGCAGAAAGTGCACATTCTCCGCATGAGCAACGGTGCGCCTTTCCATGAGGATGCCTGGTACCGCGTGGCCGTGAACAGCTACCGAGGCAACGGCGGCGGCGAGCTGCTCACCCGAGGTGCCGGGATTCCACAAGACAGCCTGGAAAGCCGCATCGTGTGGCGGTCGGACAAGGACCAGCGCCACTACCTGATGCAGGAGATCGAAAGGGCCGGAGTGATGGATCCCAAGCCCAACCACAACTGGCGTTTCGTGCCCGAGAGCTGGGTACGGCCGGCAGCCGAGCGCGACCGCCGTCTTCTGTTCGACCGATAACTTCTTCCGCATTCATCATTCTTTTAAGAAACAAGACGTTAACATGCGCAGGTTTTATTTCGTATTTTGTAAAACCGACCTGCTGTTGGAGAAACAGGCCGACGGAGCTTTCACCATACCTTGTGCCGAGGAACCACCCGTCGGCATCCAGCCATGGACCCACGTGATGGACATTACCCCCATGTCCGACGGCACCGAAGTAAGGACTTTCAGCATTGACGATCCGCAACAGCTCACGGTGACCGACCCTGCGCTGGCCCGCCACGGCTATACGTTCATGGGGCTCCGCGAATCGTTCTTCCACTTGTCCCGCCCCTTGTACCTCAAGGCCGGCAAGTGTCAGGAGCTGCTCTACTGGGACCGCAACACCCGTTTCTGCGGTGTGTGCGGCTCCCCCATGCGCATGTCCACCGACATTTCCAAGAAGTGCACCCAGTGTGGCAAGGAAGTGTGGCCGCAACTGGCCACGGCCGTCATCGTGCTTATCCATCGCGGTGACGAGGTGCTGCTGGTGCATGCCCGCAACTTCAAGTCCGACTTCTACGGGCTCGTAGCCGGATTTGTCGAGACCGGCGAGACCCTCGAGGAGGCCGTGGCACGCGAGGTCATGGAGGAGACAGGGGTCACGATAAGCAACCTCCGCTATTTCGGCTCGCAGCCATGGCCCTACCCCTGCGGCCTGATGGTGGGCTTCAATGCCGACTATGTGGCGGGCGACATCCATCTGCAGAAGTCCGAGCTCTCCAAGGGCAACTGGTTTCGCTATGACCAACTGCCGCGCATCCCACAAAAACTGTCCATAGCCCGCCGGCTCATTGATGCCTGGCTGGCCCAGCACCATATCGTGTCCGACCAAGACTGACCATACACCTGATTATCCATTCGTTCAATTTTATATAGTGTTATGAAATTCTTTGAGAAAGCATTAGGATTCAATCCCGCCTCAAACCGACTCCGCACAGAGCTTGTTGCCGGAGCCACCACGTTTCTCACGATGAGCTATGTGCTTGCCGTCAACCCCACCATCCTGGCCAGCACCGGCATGGACAAGGGCGCCCTCTTCACCGCCACCGCGCTGGCAGCTGCCATCTCCACGCTGTTGCTGGCTTTTATGGCCAAGCTGCCGTTTGCCCAGGCACCGAGTATGGGTCTCAACGCCTTCTTTGCCTACACCCTCTGTCAAGCCATGCACTACACCTGGCAACAGTCTCTGGCCATCATGTTTATTGAGGGACTCATTTTCCTGCTGATTACTTTCTTCAACATTCGAGAGATGATTCTCGACTCCATTCCCGAGAATTTGCGCTACGCCATTTCGGGTGGCATCGGCATGTTCATTGCCTTCATCGGACTGAAGAATGCCGAAATCATCGTCCCCAAGGAGGGCACGTTCGTCGGTCTCGGTGAGTTCACGCCCACCTCCATCCTTGGCATCATCGCCATCATGCTTAGCGGCATCCTCATGGCCCGCCGGGTAAAGGGTGCCCTTTTCTACGCCATCATCGCCACGGCAGTCATTGGTATTCCCATGGGCGTCACCCGCATACCGGAGCATTGGTTCCCCGTCTCGGTTCCCCATAGCCTTGCCCCCATCTTCTGCCAGTTCGATTTCGCCAGCCTCCTCAACACCAACACACTGCTTGTAGTCATTTCCCTGCTCATCGTCAACATCTTCGACACCGTGGGCACCCTCGTCGGGCTGGCCCAAAAGACGGGTGTGGTCAAGGCCGACGGCACCATTCCTCACGTCAAGGAGGCGATGATGAGCGATGCCATCGGCACCACCTGCGGAGCCATGCTGGGTTCCAGCACCATCACCACCTATGTGGAGAGCGCCTCGGGCATAGCCGAGGGCGGTCGCACGGGCGTGACGAGCTTCGTCGTGGGCCTGTTGTTCATCTTCTCCCTGCTGCTCTCCCCCGTTTTCCTGCTCATTCCAAGTCCGGCCACATCGGGTGCATTGGTGCTGGTGGGCGTGCTGATGCTCGACTCCATGAAGAAGATTAATCTGAGCAATGTGGCCGAAGCGTTCCCTGCTTTCATTACGATGATAACCATGGTGCTCTGTTACAGCATCGCCGACGGCATCTGCCTGGGCATTCTCAGTTACGTCATTCTGAAGCTCTGCATCGGCAAGTGGTCCGAGCTCAACTGGACGCTTGTCGTGCTTTCGGTGCTCTTTGTCCTGAACTTTGTGTTTGCATAGCGTCACAATTTAGGCTTTTGGGCTTTGCCATCTGCGTTAATCTTCGTATTTTTGCAGTCAAATTCACTAAATTTTCACATGGATTGGTTAATTAAACTTTTCACGACCCAAGACTCCGTGGCGCACATTGCC
Organism: Hallella seregens ATCC 51272; assembly: GCF_000518545.1. Taxonomy (GTDB): domain Bacteria; phylum Bacteroidota; class Bacteroidia; order Bacteroidales; family Bacteroidaceae; genus Prevotella; species Prevotella seregens. The sequence continues at coordinate 40,892 of NZ_JADU01000026.1, read as the reverse complement.
CTGCTCTATGCCCTTGTCATCTCTGTCGGTGTACTGCTGGGCAAGATCAAGATTGGCGGCATCTCGCTTGGCGTCACCTTTGTGCTTTTTGCCGGCATTCTGGCCGGACACGTGGGCTTCACGGCCCCCACGCCCACCCTGACATTCATGCAGGACTTTGGGTTGATTCTCTTTGTGTTCTGTATTGGCCTGCAGGTGGGCCCCGGTTTCTTCGAGAGCTTCCGCAAGGGAGGCGTTACGCTCAACCTGCTTTCCACGGTCACCATTCTGCTCAACGTGCTGGTCATGTTTGCTTGCTACTACATCTTCTTCGACACAAGCAATCCCATCAACCTGCCGATGATGGTGGGCACCCTCTATGGAGCCGTTACCAATACGCCGGGACTGGGTGCGGCCAACGAGGCTTTGGGGGCCGTATTCAGCAATGGAGACGCTCCACAGATTGCCAACGGCTATGCCTGCGCCTATCCGCTGGGTGTGCTGGGCATCATCGGGGCGACCATCGCCATCCGCTATATCACCAAGACGCGCCTCCAGGAAGAGGAGGAAAAGCTCTCCGAAGCCGAGGCAGAGAACCCGCACGCCAAGCCGCACGTCATGACGCTCAGGGTGACCAACGCCTATATTGCCAACCGAACGCTGCTGCAAATCTCGGAATTTCTCAACCGCGACATGGTGTGCACCCGCATTAACCACGAGGGCGCGCTCAGCATTCCCACCCGCGACACGGTGTTCAACGTCGGCGACGAGGTGCTTATCGTGAGTGCCGAGGCCGACGCCGAGGCCATCAAGGCTTTCATCGGCCCGGAGATAGACGTGGCATGGGACGACCGCGGCAACATGGAGAGGCAGCCCATGGTTTCGCGTCGCATCGTCGTCACCAATCCTCAGATGAACGGAAAGACCCTCGGCAAGATGCACTTCTCCAGTGTCTATGGGGTCAACGTGACGCGCATCTCCCGTCAGGGTATGGATCTTTTTGCCAGTCGCAACCACCATTTCCAGGTGGGCGACCGCATCATGGTTGTGGGCCACGAAGAGAATGTGAACCGCGTGGCCGACATGATGGGCAATTCGGTGAAGCGTCTCAACGCTCCCAACATCGCCACCATCTTCATAGGCATCGTCATCGGCATCCTCTTCGGTAGCATTCCCCTTGCCATTCCGGGCATGCCCGTGCCGTTGAAGCTGGGCATTGCCGGCGGCCCGCTCATCATTGCCATCCTCATCGGCCGCTTCGGCTACCGTCTCAAGCTGGTGACCTACACCACCACCTCGGCTAACATGATGCTTCGCGAGATAGGCCTTGTGCTGTTTCTGGCCAGCGTCGGCATCAAGGCCGGCGCCGGATTCTGGCAGACGGTCGTGGCGGGCGACGGCCTCAAGTATGTCTACACGGGCTTCCTCATCACCATTATCCCCATCCTCATCATGGGTACCATTGCCCGTTTGAAGTACAAGTTCAACTATTTCACCATCATGGGCATGATTGCTGGCACCTACACCGACCCGCCCGCACTGGCCTATGCCAACGCCAGCTGCACCAAGGATGCCCCGGCCGTGGGCTACTCCACTGTGTACCCGTTGAGCATGTTCCTGCGCATCTTCACAGCCCAAATCGTTGTCCTCTTCTTCTGCGGAGGATAAACAAAGCCCCAAGGGCGGCTCCGACAACCCCGTTGTTCTTGTTACGGTTGTCGGAGCCGCCTTTTTTTGTTTTCCCAATACTTTAAATCAAAATCAACATGACCGGTACATTGCACGTCATGTTCGAGGTAACTCGTGCTGTAGAGTGTGTCGTGGCCTAAGAAGTTTTCCGTATTCTTAAAATGAGAACGGCGTAACCTTAAAACGAAAGCGGCGCAAACGCAGCATCAAAACGGCTTAAACGCAGAGACATTACGCCGTAAACGTGAGGCGTTTACGGCGTAAAACTAAAGAGAAAATACAAGAAATACCGAACAAGGAGTCCGTGGCCATAGAGCCACGGGCAAGGCCCATGTGCGCGACTGTCAGAAAACGCGCATGCTCATGCGGCCGTCGAATCCCACGGTGACCATCACCTCGAAGCTGCTCATGCTGTCGGGAATCATCAGTGAAGCCACATAATGAATGCCCGATTCATCGACAGAGCGGAGTGTGAGGTCGCTGAGGATGGACTGGCTCAGTGCTTCCCGGGGCACCTTGCCCGCAAACTGCTGCTTGCGGAAGTCGCCCGAAAAGAGCTTGACAGAGCCGTGATAAACGTTCAGATTGATGATATTGTCGTGGTAAATATTGTCCACGGCCACGCCATCGTCGTTATAAGAGGTCTTCACCACCTTGTAGGTCGTGGGGTTCACCTGCACGTAGCAGTGGTATTTTTCCCTGCCGAAGCTCACCACCGTGTCGCGCTTGATGAGCCGGTTCTGGTTGAGCGCCATCGGACGCTTGCCCGAGAAGAACATCTTGTCGTCGGGATTGTCGCTGAGCACCAGCCTCACCTCGTCGCCATTCTGGTTGCGAAACACGAAAAGATGGCGTGTCTGACGCAGGATGGGGTACTTCACATCGTTGGCTCCATGCAGCACCAGTGTGTCCTTGAATATCTGGAAATATACCGGCTGACTGGTGGAGTCGGGATAGAAAATGGTGTCGCCTTTGGCCTGGAAAGCCACATCCTGCACGTCTTCGTCCACCCAAACACCTTGCAGCATCTGCTTGGCGTTGCGGTCTTCAGCGGGGGGCTGTGTGCGTGCGGAACGGTCGCGGCACGAGCTCAACACCGTCACGAAAGCCACCAAAACAATATATAACCTCTTCATATCATGTTTTATGCATAGTCGGACAGACGGTCTGGCAATCCGGTAAGCGGTTCGCGGCCCATCCGCTACTTCCAACTATTGCCAGCAAAGTTAATTATTTAATCTGAAACGGGGCACAAACGGCAGGATTATTTTTTCTTCGAGGATTTTTCACCGGCAAACACTTGGCCTTTCTCTTGCTTTTTATTACCTTTGCACGAGTATGATTGAATTGGATCGGCACATAGAAATCCTGCTGCTCAGCAACGACTGCGTCATCATCCCCGACTTCGGAGGATTCATGGCGCACTATGCTGACGCGCGGAGAGACGAGCGGGACGGACTGTTCCTCCCGCCGTTGCGCACGATTGGATTCAACCCTAAACTCACGCTGAACGACTCGTTGTTGGCGCAGTCGTATGTGGAGGCCTACGACATCAGCTACCCTGATGCCGTGACCCGCATAGAGGATGAGGTGCGCGAGTTGCGCCAGCATCTGGAGAATGACGGCTGCTATGAGCTGTCCGACATCGGCGTATTGCGGCTGGGCGAGCGGGGCAGCTACGAGTTTGAGCCCTGCGAGGCAGGTCTGCTCACCCCCGGACTCTACGGGCTCGACAGCTTCGAGCTGAAGAGTGTGCCCCAGTTGGAGAGCGAGTTGGCCGCTGCAACGGCCTTGACTGAACTGCCTGTCCGCACGGCACAGGCCGCCGATATGGTCAGTACGGTCGAAACATCTGAAGAAGAAGAGCCCTTGGAGGATGGCAGACGGCATGCCCTGCAGATTGCCATCTGGCGCAATATGGCCGTGGCCTGCATAGCCCTGCTGGTGTTCCTGCTGGTTCCGGCTCCGCTGTCGAACAACAATACGGTCCTGGTGCAGAGCAAGGTGGACACCGGCTTGCTGCTGCGCATCATGCCCAAGAACGTGACCACAGGCGAAGAAACCGTCAAGGAGGCCGTGAGTCAAGTGCCGGTCGCCATGGGCAAACAGGCGGTGGGCCCGACTGTCGACTCGGCAGCCACACCTTATACTATAGTATTGGCCAGCCGCGTGACACGCAGGAATGCGGCCGCCTACGTGGCCGACCTGCACCGCCGGGGCTACGACCGGGCCGAAATGATGGTCAGAACCCGTGGGGCCAAGGTGGTCTACGGGCATTATGCAACCCGGCAAGAGGCTTACCGTCAGCTCTATATGCTCAACAAGAAGTCCGAGTTTGCAGAGGCTTGGGTCATGAAAAACTAAGACGATGAAACGCGTACGCTGCCCCAAATGTGACAATTTTATCACCTTTGACGAGACCAAATACCAAGTCGGCCAGTCGCTTGTCTTCGTGTGCCCCAGCTGCAACAAGCAGTTTGGCATCCGCATCGGCACCTCCAAACTGCGCAAGACGCAAAAGGAAGAGAATGCCGAGGAGACGGCAGAAAGCAACGGAGTAGGCTCCATTCTCGTCATTGAGAACGTGTTCCATTACAAGCAGCTCATTCCGCTGCAAATGGGCGACAACGTGATTGGCCGCTACATGAAGGGCTCAGGCATCAATTGTCCCATCGAAACCAACGACCCAAGCGTTGACATGACCCACTGCATCCTGAACGTAAGCCGCGACAAAAAGGGCCGCTTGAAATACGTGTTGCGCGACGGTCCCAGCAATACCGGCACTTTTGTAGACAATGAAATCCTGGGCGATCGCGAGACACGCGTCATCGAGGACGGGGCCCTCTTCACGATTGGAGCCACTTCCGTGATTCTCAAACTCACCGATTGAGTCGCTTTGCAAACTGTCTTGTCGGTGCCGCCAGCCGCTTTCAGAATAAGCATTGCACGGCGGGCTGCGGCTATAACTTGCAAGCAATATCCACCTTTTTTCTTTCATTATTGCCTATTTGTGAAAGATAATGTGTAAATTTGCACAGTCTTATCTAACAAAAGAATGCAAATGAAGCCAACAGCTGTTATGCTTTTACACTGCCCGGACAAGCCGGGCATCATCTCGGAAGTGACCAAGTTCATTACAGACAACAAGGGAAACATCGTCTATTTGGACCAATACGTGGATCGAGAAGACGGTATGTTCTTCATGCGCATAGAGTGGGAGCTGGAGAAATTTCTCATCCCGCGGGATAAGATACAAGAATATGTCGAGACCTTGTACTGCCGGAGATACCAGATGACGTTCAATCTCTACTTTAATGACGAGCGTCCCCGCATGGCTATCTTCGTGAGCAAGATGAGCCATTGCCTTTACGACCTGCTGGCCCGATACAAAGCCGGCGAGTGGAATGTCGACATTCCCTGCATCGTGAGCAACCACGAGGACCTGCGATACATTGCCGAACAGTTCGACATTCCCTACCACGTGTGGTCCATCAAGAAAGACCACAGCAACAAAGCCGAGGTTGAAGCTGCCGAGATGGAGCTGCTGAAGAAAGAGCGGGTGACGTTCATCGTGCTGGCCCGTTACATGCAAATCGTGAGCGACGACCTTATCAAAGAATACCCGCACCACATCATCAACATCCATCACTCCTTCCTTCCTGCCTTCATCGGAGCCAGACCCTACCACCAGGCATGGGAGCGCGGCGTGAAGATTATCGGTGCCACGAGCCACTATGTAACGGCCGACCTCGATGCCGGCCCCATCATTGAGCAGGACGTGATGCGTGTGTCGCACAAGGATACACCCGAGTCGCTGGTGCTCAAAGGCAAGGATTTGGAGAAGATTGTGCTGTCGCGTGCCGTCACCAAGCACATCCAGCGCAAGATTCTCACCTATAATAATAAGACCATCATCTTCAGTTAAGCCTACATGGAGGTAGCGATCGTCAAATACAATGCGGGCAATATCTTCTCGGTAGTCAATGCCTTGAGGCGGCTGGGCATCGAACCGGAGATCACGGATGACCCGGAACAGTTGCAGCGTGCCGACCATGTACTCTTTCCCGGACAGGGCAATGCCAAGACCACCATGGGCTACCTGCACGAGCATCGCCTGGACCAGCTCATCCGTGAGCTGCGCCAACCCGTGCTGGGCATCTGTGTGGGGCAGCAGCTACTCTGCCGCCACTCCGAGGAGGGCGACGTGGACTGCATCGGCGTGTTCCCGGTCGAGGTGAAGCGTTTCTGGCCCGAACGGCACGAGGAGAAGGTGCCGGCCATGGGCTGGAATGCCCTCCATGACACGCGCAGCCCCCTGTTCAAGGGCATCAAACCTCAGGATTTCGTCTACTTCGTACACAGTTATTATGTGCCCGTATGCGAACAGACCATAGCCCGTGCCGACTATATCCTACCCTACTCAGCGGCCATGCACCAAGACAATTTCTGGGCCACCCAGTTCCATCCGGAGAAGAGCGGCAAGGTGGGCGAGCGTCTGTTGGACAATTTCCTCTCCATGAAATAAACGACATCGGAACTTTCCTGTATGATGAAGATAGAACTGATACCGGCCATAGACCTCATCGACGGCAAATGTGTGCGCCTGACCAAAGGGGACTATGCGCAGCAAAAGATATACAATGAAGACCCGGTTGCCCAGGCACAGGAGTTTGAGCAGCTGGGCTTTAAGCGTCTGCACGTCGTAGATCTCGACGGGGCCAAGTCGCGCCACGTCGTCAACGAGCGTGTGTTGCGTGCCATCACCGCGGCCACCCGGCTCACGGTGGACTTCGGTGGAGGCATCAAAAGCGAAGCCGACATTGAGAAAGCCTTCGAGGCCGGAGCAGCCATGGTGACGGCCGGGAGCATTGCCGTGACGCGGCCGGAACTCTTCGTCTCATGGCTTGACCGCTACGGCGCGCGACGCATGATTCTCGGAGCCGACGTGAGAAACGGTAGGGTGAGCATTAACGGCTGGCAAGAGGACTCGGCAGAGGAGCTGCTTCCTTTCCTCGAAAAGTATGTAGAGGCCGGCGTGCAGAATGTGCTGTGCACCGACATTTCCAAAGACGGCACGCTGGCTGGCCCGGCCACGGCCCTGTATCGGCAAATCATGGCCCGCTATCCGCAGCTGCACCTCATCGCCAGCGGCGGCATCAGCTGCAACGCCGATATTGTGGATCTCGACCGGGCGGGCATCCCGGCGGTTGTCTTCGGCAAGGCGTGGTACGAAGGTAAAATCAATTTGAGTGCACTGTGACTATGGATAGGAACGGATTGGCCAAACGCATCATTCCCTGTCTCGACGTGAAAAACGGCGAGACAGTGAAAGGAACCAACTTCGTGGGGCTGCGCAGCGCCGGCGATCCGGTGGAGCTGGGCAAGGCCTACAGCGACGCCGGAGCCGACGAGTTGGTGTTTCTCGACATCACGGCCAGTGTTGAGGAGCGCAAGACCTTTGCCGACATGGTGAGCCGTGTGGCCCTGGAAATCAACATTCCTTTCACCGTGGGCGGCGGCATCAACGCCTTGGAGGATGTGGAACGGTTGCTCTACGCCGGAGCCGACAAGGTGAGCGTGAACTCTTCGGCCATCTGCAACCCTCGGCTCATCGACCGGATAGCCGGGAAATTTGGCTCTCAGGTCTGTGTGTGTGCCATAGATGCGCGGTTGGATGAGGACGGATGGCACTGCTATGTCAAGGGTGGACGGGAGCGGACGCCCCTTTCGCTCTTCGACTGGGCCCGCGAAGTGGCCGACCGTGGAGCGGGCGAAATACTCTTCACCAGCATGAACCACGACGGCGTGAAGCAGGGCTTTGCCAACGAAGCGCTGGCCCGACTGTCCGACGAAGTGCCCGTGCCCGTGATTGCCAGCGGCGGCGCCGGCACGATGGCACACTTTCGAGATGCCTTTGTCAAGGGCAAGGCCGATGCCGCCCTGGCCGCCAGCGTGTTCCATTTTGGCGAGATTGAGATACTCGAACTCAAGGCCTACCTGCGCCAGGAGGGCATCAATGTCAGAATTTAAAACTGAAAAGATATGGAAATCGACTTTCATAAAATGAACGGACTCGTGCCCGCCATCGTCCAGGATGCCGTTACCAAGAACGTGTTGATGCTGGGATTCATGAATCAAGAGGCCTACGAGAAGACCATTGAAAACCGGAAAGTGACGTTCTGGAGCCGGAGCCGAAACTGCCTCTGGACCAAGGGCGAGACCTCGGGGAACTTTCTTCGCCTCGTGAGCATCCAGAACGACTGCGACAACGACACGTTGTTGGTCAAGGCTCATCCCTGCGGCCCCACCTGCCACAAGGGAACCGACACTTGCTGGGGAGAGGAGAATCGCTTAAATCCCATGGAGTTCTTGTCTGAACTTCAAGACTTTATCGACAAACGGAGAAAGGATATGCCCGAGGGCAGCTACACCACAAGCCTCTTTAAGAAAGGGGTGAACAAGATCGCTCAAAAGGTGGGTGAAGAGGCCGTTGAAACCATCATCGAGGCTACAAACGGCAGTAATGAGAAGCTGATTTACGAGGCTTCGGACATGCTTTACCACCTTATTGTGTTGCTATCCGACAAGGGACTGCGCATCGAGGATGTGGCTCTTGAGCTGGCCAAACGCCATAATCCTGACTGGGACAAGGCCCGCAGGGAGGCCAAGAGCAAAGAATAACCACAAAACAACCTATCATTCACCATCAATTATGCTTATAGACTATCAGAAAGTAAATGTATATCAGCAGAACAACCTTGTATTGAAAGATGTCGATTTCCATGCCGACGAGGGCGAATTTATCTATATCATCGGTAAGGTTGGCTCGGGCAAGAGCTCCCTGCTCAAGACTTTCTATTGTGAACTTGACCTCGAAGAAGACGAGACAGAGAGAGCGGAGGTGCTGGGACGCGACCTGAAAGCCCTGCGTCGCAAGGATATTCCGGCCTTGAGAAAGGAGATGGGCATCATTTTTCAGGACTTCCAACTGCTGCACGATCGTAGTGTTTACAAGAACCTTAGCTTCGTATTGCAGACTACGGGATGGAAAGACAAGAAAGAAATGGACCAGCGCATTGACGACGTGCTGAACGCCGTGGGCATGGCAGAAAAGAAAGAAAGCATGCCCCACGAGCTCTCGGGCGGCGAGCAGCAGCGCATTGCCATCGCGCGTGCACTGCTGAATCAGCCTAAGATGATTATAGCCGACGAGCCTACAGGAAACCTTGATCCCGAGACGGCCAACAACATCGTGGGACTGCTCAAGGACATCACGGCGCAGGGTACGACCGTTATCATGTCGACCCACAACATTGGCATGCTCGACCGCTTCCCCGGCATTGTCTACCGATGCAAGGACGGACACATTTATGATGTGACCCACGAATACAGCCGCATCGACCTCTCCGAGGACGAAAAAGACTGAGCACGCGGCCAGGTGCCTCGTGCATGATGCGGCTACAACCCCATGCGAATATTAAAATTAAACATGCAATAAGATGAAAGTACTTAAATTTGGAGGTACTTCTGTAGGAAGCCCAGAACGCATGAAGAGCGTCGCCTCCTTGATTACCGAGTCCGGAGAACCCACCATTGTCGTGCTCTCTGCCATGAGTGGCACCACCAACTCGCTTGTAGAAATCAGCAATTACCTCTATAAAAAGAATCCGGAGGGGGCCAATGAAGTCATCAACAATCTGGAAAGAAAGTATCTGGGCCATGTTGCAGAGCTCTATTCGACCGACGAATATAAGGAAAAGACTCGTGCTTTTCTGCTTGACGAGTTCAACTACCTGCGCTCTTTCACCAAAGATCTGTTTACCAGCTTCGAGGAAAAGGCTATTGTAGCCCAGGGCGAAATCATATCGACCAACATGGTTGTGAACTATCTTCAGGAGACGGGCACCAAGGCCGTGTTGCTTAATGCACTGGACTTCATGCGCACAGACAAGAACGGAGAGCCCGACACCCAGTACATTCGGGAGAAGCTGGGCGAGGTCATGAAGAACAATCCGGACTACCAGATTTACATCGTGCAGGGTTTCATCTGTCGCAATGCCTACGGCGAGGTGGACAACCTGCAGCGCGGAGGCTCCGACTATACGGCTTCGCTCATCGGCGCCGCCCTGCCCGCCGAGGAAATTCAAATCTGGACTGACATCGACGGCATGCACAACAACGACCCCCGTATAGTGGACCATACGGACGCCATTCGCCAGCTGAACTTCGAGGAAGCCGCAGAGTTGGCCTACTTTGGAGCCAAGATTCTGCACCCCACCTGCGTGCAGCCCGCCAAATATGCCGGCATCCCCGTGCGGTTGAAAAACACGATGGATCCCCGGGCGGACGGTACAATTATCGACAATGTGCTGGTGCGGGGCAAGATTAAGGCTGTAGCCGCCAAGGACAATATTGTGGCCATCAAGATCAAATCGTCGCGCATGCTGCTTGCTACAGGCTTCCTACGCAAGGTGTTTGAGATTTTTGAGAGCTACCAAACCCCCATTGACATGATTGCGACCTCGGAAGTTGGGGTTTCCATGAGCATTGACAACGCCACCCATCTGACAGAAATCGTGGATGAACTGAAGAAATATGGCACCGTGACCGTTGATTCGAACATGTGCATCATCTGCGTTGTGGGCGACCTGGATTGGAGCAATCTGGGCTTTGAGACCTGGGCCACGGATGCCCTGAAAGACATCCCCGTCCGCATGATTAGTTATGGTGGCAGCAACTACAACATATCTTTCCTCATCAAGGAGTCGGACAAGAAGCGTGCTTTGCAGAATCTGAGCGACACGCTTTTCAAATAAAGGGAGGGCCGGCACGGTCGGCCGCCTTTTCCCCGACACCGCATTCTACAACACACACGACACGACTGCAGCAACCATGAAAGGTCATTTTCCCACTGACAAGTTCCAGAAAGTGCAGACACCGTTCTACTATTACGATACGTCCATCCTGCATCGGACACTCGATGCCATCAGGCACGAGGCCGGAAAGCACGAGAACTTTGTGGTGCACTACGCCGTCAAAGCCAATGCAAATCCCAAAGTGCTCGACATCATCTGCCGGGCAGGGCTCGGGGTCGACTGCGTGAGCGGTGGCGAGATACAGGCTTGTCTGGATGCGGGATTCCCCGCTTCAAGGATAGTCTACGCCGGTGTGGGCAAAAGCGACTGGGAAATCAACCTGGGACTGACGGCCGGCATTTCCTGTTTCAACGTGGAGAGTGTGGCCGAACTGGAGGTCATCAACGAGCTGGCCGCCCGTAAGAACAAAGTGGCCAACGTGTGCTTCCGCATCAATCCCGATGTGGGAGCACACACACACGCCAACATTACGACCGGCCTTGCCGAAAACAAGTTCGGCATTACCATGCGTGACATGGAACCAGCCATAGAAGCTGCTGCGGCCATGGCCCACATTAACTTTATCGGTCTACATTTCCACATTGGAAGTCAGATACTTGACATGGGTGACTTCGAGGCCCTATGCAACCGCATCAACGAGTTGCAGGATATGCTGGAACGGCATCATGTGAAAGTGGAAAACATCAACGTGGGTGGCGGACTGGGCGTGAGCTACGACCATCCCAACCGGGAACCAATCCCCAAGTTCAAGGAATTTTTCGACACCTACGGCCGCCATCTCAAGCTGCGGCCGGGACAACGGCTCCATTTCGAGCTGGGACGGGCGGTAGTGGCCCAGATGGGCTCGCTCATTACACGCGTGCTTTACATCAAAAAAGGCACGTACAAGCAGTTCGTTATCGTGGATGCCGGCATGACAGACCTCATTCGTCCGGCCCTTTATCAGGCTTTCCACAAGATAGAAAACATCACCAGCGACAGGCCTCTCGGCACTTATGACGTGGTGGGCCCCATCTGCGAGTCGAGCGATGTCTTTGCCAAGGCCATCGATCTGAACCTGCCGCAGCGGGGCGACCTTATGGCCATCCGGTCGGCCGGAGCCTACGGCGAAATCATGGCCAGCCAATACAATTGCAGAAAACTCCCGCAAGGATACCTCTCGGAAGACCTCTGACGCGGCCTGAGAATATCATCAAGACATGAACATATTACCATTAGACGGAACAACCCTCCTTGTGAGCCTGGCACTTCTTGTGCTGGGCGTTCTCACTTCTATGCTCTCCCCTTTCTTCAGATTCCGCAAGAAAGTGCAGCCAACAGACGCCGCCCGTGAGCCCGCCGACACCGCTCCCCACCCGCTCCCTCCCCTGTCCATCGTCCTTACCCCGCACGACGAGGCCGACCGGCTGGCGCGCCACCTCCCCGCCCTACTCCAGCAGGACTACCCTTCCGGCTATCAAGTCATCGTCGTTGTGGAGCAGCACGACTCCAAAACACGGGATCTGCTGAAACGTATTCAGGCACAACACGAGCAACAGCCGTGCTACGCCAGCCTGTACATTACCTATATTCCCGACTCATCCCGCTACATGAGCCGCAAGAAACTGGCCGTCACGCTCGGCGTGAAAGCTGCGACGACCGAGTGGATCGTGCTCACCGAGGCCTGTTGCCAACCCGCATCCGACCAATGGCTCAAACACATCGGGCAGCATTGCGGCGACAACCGGCTGGTCATCGGCTACAACCAGTATGAGGAAGGCACGGCAGACTTCAAGCGATTCTCCCATGCCTACACTGCCCACTACCTGATGCGCGAGGCGCAAAAAGGCACGGCCTATCGTACCAACGGGACCAACATGGCCTTCCGAAAGAGCGACTTCATGGCCGGGAACGGCTATCTGGGCAACCTGAATCTTATCTGGGGCGAATACGATTTCATCGTCAACAAGTTTGCCACCAAGGGCACAACGGCCCTCGTGCTGGACAGCGAGGCCTACCTCATAGACGACGAACCCACGCCGAAAGCCTGGACCAACCGCCACATCTACTATTTAGAGACTCGAAAATACCTGCTGCGCAGCCGGCGTCACCGTCTGCTTTTCAATCTCGACCAGACAGCCCTGCACCTCAACTATCTGTTGCAACTGACGGCCATCGCCGTTGCCACCCTGACGGGCAACGTGTGGATACTCGCCGCCGCCGGGGTTGCCCTGCTGGCCACACTGGGTCTGCGCCTTTGCTTTGCCCATCGCGCGCTCAAGGCCATGGGCGAGAACGTGCCCCTCCTGAAGATTGTTCCTTTCGAGGCGAGCCTGATATGGCACCATTTGGGCTACCTCGTCCGCCACCGTATGGCCGACAAACTCAACTTCACGACCCATAAACAGTGAGTCCATGTCCCAACTCAACTATCTTCTTTACATCCCTGCCGAGTTCGACGAAGTGGGCATCCACCACGAGCTCGTCAGCCAGTTGGCGCGGGCTCTGGAAGCCAATGCCAAGGTAACGCTGGCCACCCCGCGCCATCGGATGGCCCTGCCCCCACTCGCCGAGTTCCATCTGGTGCACGTCTTCGGATGCTGGAATGCCGGTGCCGCCAAGCTGCTGGCCAAGGCCTACAAGCTCCATATCCCCACGGTCTACACTCCATTGGGCGGGCTTCAGCCCTGGATGATGAGACAGCACCGCACGGTTCGCCTCATGACCCTGCAAAGACGGATGGTGCGGCTGGCCTCGGTCGTGCATGTGTGCGGCAAGCTGGAATACGAAACTTTCGTTCGGCTGGGCTGGAATCCGCGGGTGGCCCTTATCAAGAACCCTGTGCTCACAAGTCTGTTTCAGTTCGACGACTTCTGCTTGGCGATACAGAGGCTCTACCGCAAGGTCATGGACACCAATGCCCGGCTGCTCCTGACCGACCGCTCCAAGCAGGCCGTCGCCCACCTGCTGCAGCTGGGTGTCGACGACGATGCCCTGCGCGACTCGTCGCTTTGCGCCGCCGTGAGGCAGGAATTGGCAGAACTCGCAGGGGAAGACTGGCGCATAATATGGCTCTATGCGGCCGATGAGCACGTAGACGAAACATTGAAAAAAGGATTGGAAAGAATACAATTTGCAGCCCCCACCCTCGTTATTGAAGACGTTGAACGGTTTGCCAGCAACACCATCTACGCCTCGGGCAGCCTTCCCGACGGGAAGATACTGTCGCGCAATATCCTGTTGCGCAACAAGTTCAACGAGAACATTAAGGAGGGCGAAACCGAAGAACGCAGGCTCTGCATAGGCATGCTGAACCTCAAATACGAGCTGGAACACCGCCGGGCTCCACTGCAGCATCTGGTCGATGCCTATGTGCTGACGAGGTATCACGACGTAGATGAAGACCGCCTCAAGGAACTCTTCCAGCTCGTTGGCATAGAGGATTTCTGTGCGAGAACGATGGCAGTGATGGGCCGCATGCTGGGCCTCACCGAAGGATTCATGCCCCTTCCACCCCGCGACGACACCGAGGCCCGCAGACTGGAGGCGGCCATGACCAAGACAGAGCTCTGGCCCGAATAGACCGGCACGCATACATCAGGGATTCACCACTTTATAATCAGCTATAGTATGAAGAGACACTATGACATTGAAAAGGACATGCGCTATCTGCAACTGCTTGCCAACACCTTCCCTACGATAGCCGAAGCCAGTACCGAAATCATCAATCTTCAGGCCATTCTGAACCTGCCCAAGGCCACAGAACACTTTCTTGCCGACATCCACGGCGAGTACGAGGCCTTCCAGCACATCCTGAAGAATGCTTCGGGCAATATCAAACGCAAGGTGAACGAGCTTTTCGGCACCACCCTGCGCGAGTTGGAAAAGCGCGAATTGTGCACCCTAATCTACTATCCCGAGCAGAAATTGAGCCTCGTCAAGGCCTCAGAAGAGGACATAGACGACTGGTATCACATCACGCTGCACCATCTTGTGGCCGTTTGCCGCGACGTTTCCAGCAAGTACACACGCTCCAAAGTGCGCAAGTCGCTGCCCTCCGACTTCTCCTATATCATACAGGAACTACTGCACGAGCGCACCGAAGACACCAACAAGACGGCCTACATCAATGTCATTGTCGACACCATTATCGCCACCGGACGGGCCGATGACTTCATCATTGCCATCTCCAACGTGATTCAACGGCTGGCCATCGACCGGCTTCACCTGCTTGGCGACATCTACGACCGCGGCCCCGGCGCCCACCGAATCATGGACATGCTTGCCACCTATCACCATTGGGACATCACGTGGGGCAACCACGACGTCATTTGGATGGGGGCCGCAGCAGGCAACGAGGCCTGTATTTGCAGCGTCATCCGACTGTCGCTGCGCTATGCCAATCTCACTACTCTCGAAGAGGGCTACGGCATCAACCTGGTGCCGCTGGCCACCTTTGCCATGGACGTTTACGCCGACGACCCCTGTGCGGAGTTCGTGCCCAAGCTGTCGGGCGGGGCCGATCACATCGACGAGAAGACCTTGCGGCTCACGGCCAAGATGCACAAGGCCATAGCCGTCATGGAGTTTAAGCTCGAGGCGCAGCTCTACGCCAAGCACCCCAACTGGAACATGCAGGACCGGCGGCTGCTCGATTTCATCGACTATGAGAAGGGAACTATCCGCCTCGAGGGCAAGGAGTACAAGCTTTCAAGCTGCCAATTCCCCACGATAGACCCGCAACACCCCGACGTGCTGACGCCGGAGGAGCACGACCTCATCAGCAAACTGCACCACAGCTTTGCCGTGAGCGAGAAACTGCACAAGCACATCCGCCTGATGCTGGCCCACGGCTGCATGTACGGCATCTACAACGACAACCTGCTTTTCCACGCTTCCGTGCCCCTTGACGGCCAGGGAAAGTTGAAAGCCGTCGAGACTTTGCCCGGCCACAGGAGCAGCGGACTGGAGCTGATGACCGATATCGGGCAGCTCATCCGCACGGCTTTTCAGTCGGATTCCAACCCTGTTGAAAAGGATTATGCCACGGATTACTTCCTCTATCTGTGGTGCGGGCCCGACAGTCCGCTCTTCGACAAGTCGAAGATGGCCACCTTTGAACGCTACTTTATCAAGGAAAAAGAAACACATGAAGAGAAGAAAGGCAACTACTTCTTGTTCAGAGACAACGAGGATGTGTGCGACTACATCATGGATGCGTTCCACGTAACCGGCGCCAACCGCCACATCATCAACGGCCATGTGCCCGTAAAGGTCGGCAAGGGAGAGAACCCCATCAAGGCCAACGGCAAGCTGATGGTCATTGATGGCGGCTTCTCACAGGCCTATCACAAGGAGACGGGCATTGCCGGATACACGCTCGTGTACCACAGTCGAGGCTTCCAACTGGTGCAGCACGAGCCTTTCACAAGCACCGAAGACGCCATCCAGCGGGGCACCGACATCAAGTCGACCACGCAGATTGTCGAGATGTCGTCCCACCGCATGCTGGTGGCCGACACCGACAAGGGCCACGAACTCAACGCCCAAATCGAGGACTTGGAGGAGTTGCTCTTTGCCTATCGCCACGGTTACATCAACGAAAACGACGGCCGCAAATAGCCGTCGGGCGCGCCTCCGCCGAGCCGGCCCGCAGCCTGCACGCCCCGGAGGCGTTTTCATTGCGCCTTTTTGGCTGCGCGATTACGCCTTTTTGGCATTGCGATTACGCTGGAACGGCCGTGCGATTACGGCTTGTTCGCCACGCCTTTACGCCGTGGCCGCACAGCCATTCCGGCCGCTTGGCAGAGACACCGTAGGCTTGTCACACCCCAATAACAGCAAACCGGCCCTTGGAGCACTGCTCCAAGGGCCGGTTTTTCATGTCTTTTATGGGGATTTAGAAAGGCAGGTCGTCGGTGGCGTCACCGTTGGCGGTGCCCAGTGCATCGGCTGCCGGCGTTGCGGGAGCTGCGGCTGCGGGAGCCGACGAAATCTGGCTGGCCGGAGTTGCCATCGGTGCTTCGCCGCCCACGGCATTGGGATCAACGTGATCCACGCGGAAAGCGCTGATGTCGTTGAAGTATCTGTCCTGCCAGGCGCGGGCGTTGATGTCCAGCCAAACATGGACTGTGTCGCCCTGATGGATGTTGAATTGGGCCAGCTTGTCTGCGCCGAACACTCTGAAAAGACAGGCCCGTGGGTACTGGTCCTTGGTCTGAATCACAAACTCCTGAGACTTCCAGGCGTTGCCTGTACGCGCAGAAGTGCCTTCCTTGGCCGGATACTCCTTGATGATTACCCCCTCGACTTCTATTCCTTGTAATGCCATTGTTTGATATATATTAGTGTTATCAATTACATATTACCTGCGAAATTAAGAATTTTATTGGGAAAGAGCAAACTTTTCCACCTTAAAAAACAAAAAAGAAGAAAAATATACGGGCCGGCGTTTCTTTTCTCCTTTTTTATTATTATCTTTGTCATGGATTAGACGAAAACATTTATAAGACATACCTTCATGAGATTTACTTTATCCAGCACAGCGCTTAGCAGCAGGCTGCAGACCTTGGCCAAAGTGATTAACAGCAAGAATTCACTGCCGATACTCGAGAGTTTTCTGTTCCAGATTCACAATGGGCAGATTACCATCACGGCCTCGGACAGCGAGAACGTGATGCAGACCTCGATGCCTCTTGACGAATTTGACGCCGAGGGCGACTTTGCTATCCCCAACCGTACCATCCTCGACGCCGTGAAAGAGCTGCCCGAACAGCCGCTCACGTTCGAGGTGAACCTGGATACCTACGAGGTGACCGTGGGCTATCTGAACGGTCTGTACCACTTCACGGCCCAGAACGCGCAGGAGTATCCGCAGAGCGAGCCGCTCACAGACGACGTTCACGTCATCACGATGGATGCCGGCGTGCTCTGCGAAAACATCAACCGCACGCTCTTTGCCACCGACAACAACGAGATTCGGCCCGTGATGAACGGTATCTATTTCGACCTCACGGCCGACTGTCTGGCCTTTGTAGCCAGCGACGGGCACAAGCTGGTGCGCTGCCGCAACTATGACATCAAGAGCGAAACGCCCGCCTCTTTCATCCTGCCCAAGAAGCCCGCCAACCTGCTGAAGAACGGGCTCGGCAAGGAAAGTGGCGACGTGGTGGTGAAGTTCAACGGCCGCGCCGCCGAGATTCGCTTTGCCGAAGGGCTGCTCCGTTGCCGCCTCATCGAGGGCGTATTTCCCAACTACAATGCAGCCATTCCCAAGGACAACCCCAACGAACTCACCATCGACCGCAAGGCTCTGCTGAGTGCCATCCGCCGCATCCTGCCCTTTGCCAGCATGAGCAGTCAGCTGGTGCGCTTTCGTCTGGAGGCCGGCAAGCTGGAGGTTTCGTCCGAAGACCTCGACTTTGCCACCAGCGCCAAGGAGACTCTGGTGTGCGAATACAACGGCCAGCCCCTGCAAATCGGCTTCCGCGGCGACTTCCTCACCGAGATTCTCAACTCCATCGACACCGAAGAAATCAAGGTGCAGCTGGGCGACCCAAGCCGTGCCGGCATCGTGTTGCCCGTCACGCAGTCGGAGAAGAACGAGGATGTGCTGATGCTCATCATGCCGTTGCTGCTTAACGATTGAGGGGTGGAATGAAGCTCAATCTTACCAAACCGCTGATTGTCTTCGACCTGGAGACAACGGGATTAGATTTGGTCAACGACCGAATCATCCAGCTGTCGTACATCAAAGTGACGCCCGACGGTGATGAAGCGCGCAGGAATCTCTTCATCAATCCCGGGAAACCCATCCCGCAGTTTGTGCAGGACCTGACGGGTATCACCGACGACAGCGTGAAAGATGCGCCCACTTTCAAGCAGGTGGCCGCGAATCTGGCCGAAGAACTGGGCGGCTGCGACTTCGCCGGATTCAACTCCAACCGGTTCGACATACCCATGCTGGCCGAGGAATTCCTGCGGGCGGGCATCGACTTCGACTTCAGCCGCTGCCGGCTCATTGACGCGCAAACCATCTTTCACAAGATGGAACAGCGCACGCTGGCCGCGGCCTACAAGTTCTACACCGGGCGCAAGATGGAAGAAGACTTCCGCGCCCATCAGGCCAACGAGGACACGGAGGCCACCTATCAGGTGCTCATGGGCCAGCTCGACATGTACAATCCCGAGACGGCCGAGGAGCCCGACCGGGCCCTGTCCAACGACATGGACACGCTGGCCGAGTTCTCAAGGAACAACGACAACGTGGATTTCGCCGGACGTATCATCTGGCAAGACATGAAAGACAGCCAGGGAAACCCGCTGCTCGACGCCCAGGGCAAGCCCCGTCGGCAGGAAGTGTTCAACTTCGGCAAGTACAAGGGGTGGGTGGTCACCGATGTGCTCCACCGCGATCCGGGCTATTTCAGCTGGATATTGTCGTCGGAATTCACGCTCAACACCAAGCAGGTGCTTACCCGCATCCGCCTGCGCGAGGCAAAGCTGAACATGAATGTGAAATAAAACGTGAACTGCAAATCTCTCTTGGCCACCCTCAGCATCGGTCTCCTTGCGGCTCTACCCGCCACGGCTCAGGAGCTTGATGCCAAGATTACGGTGAACCACAATCAGATTCAAGGTACAGATGCGTCGGTCTTCGACAACCTGCAGCAGACGTTGCAGACCTTTGTCAACGACCGTCAGTGGACGCATCTGCAATTCCAAAAGGTGGAACGCATCTCCTGCAGCTTCAATATCACCGTTACAAAATACGACCAAACCACAGGCCTTTTCACCTGCAAGGCGCTCATTCAGGCCAACCGTCCTGTCTACAATTCCGCCTATACCACAACGCTGTACAGCAATACGGACAACGACTTCAACTTCCGCTTTGCCCAATTCGACCAGCTTGAGTGGAACGAAGAAACGGTGGACAACCAGCTCACGGCCCTCTTTGCCTATTACGCTTACCTCTTTATTGGCCTCAATCTGGACAGCTTCGCCCCCATGGGAGGCGAGGATGTGCTGCAGCGTTGCATGAATTTGGCCAACAATGCACAGAACCTTGAGTTCACGGGGTGGAAGTCGTTCGACAGCGACCGCAACCGTTTCGCCATCATTAATGACTATCTGGACGGGGCCATGCAGCCCTTCCGGCAACTGCAATACGACTATTACCGCAAGGGATTGGACGAAATGGCCAACAATGCTGAGCGCGGACGCACGGAGGTGACCGCCGCCCTCGAGAACGGATTGAAGAAAAGCCATGAGAACAAACCGTCGAGCATGCTTCCTCAAATCTGGACAGACTACAAGCGGGACGAGCTGGCCAACATCTACAAAGGCAAGGGCACGCAGAAAGAGAAAGAGGCTGTCTATGACATTCTCTTCTCTATCAATGCCTCCCAAAACAACTCTTGGGAGAAAATCAAGCAATAAATCTTTATGTTAAAGCAACTCTACGTCAAGAACTTTACGCTCATCGACGAACTGAACATCGCTTTCTGCCCCGGCTTTTCCGTGATTACAGGCGAGACGGGCGCCGGCAAAAGCATCATCCTTGGAGCCATACACCTGTTGCTCGGACAGCGGGCAGACACCAAGCAAATCAAGGCGGGATGCAGCAAATGCGTGGTTGAAGCTCACTTCAATCTGGCGCGATACAACATGGAAGAGTTCTTCATCGAGAACAATATAGACTATGAACCCGCCGATTGTATCATCCGCCGTGAGGTGAATGCCAACGGCAAGAGCCGTGCTTTCATCAACGATACACCAGTGTCGCTGAATGTAATGCGCGACTTGGGCGAGCAGTTGGTCGACATTCACAGCCAGCATCAGAACCTGTTGCTGCAAAAAGAGGACTTCCAACTCAACGTCGTCGACATCATTGCCGGCAATGGAAAGTTGTGTGCGGCCTATGCAGACAGCTACCGACACTACCGTCAGGCGCAACGTGAATACGAGGCCTTTCTTTCCGACAACGTAAGAAGTCATGAGAATGAGGAGTTTCTGCGGTTTCAGTTTGCCGAACTTGACAAGGCGCAACTGCTGGCCGGCGAGCAGTCTGAACTGGAACAGCAGGTACAAACACTAAGCCATGTTGAGGACATCAAGAGCGCGCTCTTCGATGCTCAGCAGAATCTCTCTGGCGAATCGGCCGGCGCATTGGAGCTGGTGAAGCTGAGCGCCGGACGCATGAACGACATCAAGGAGGTGTTTCCCGAAGTCAAAGACACGGCCGAGCGGCTGGAATCGGCCTATATCGAGCTCAAGGACTTGGCGCGTGGAATCGACTTACAGATCGAGAATGTCGACTTCGACCCGCAGCAACTGCAGGTGCTCAACAACCGTCTGGACTTGATTTACGGGTTGGAACAGAAGTATCACGTGGACAGTGTTGAGGAGCTCATTGCACAACGCGACCGCATTCGTGTCGAATTGGAGAACATTGACGGCGGTGAAGAACGGTTGCAGGAACTCAAGACAGCCGTAGACCAGGCCTACAATGCGTGCATGGAACGGGCGCGTGAACTAAGCGACGTGCGCAAGAAAGCGGCTGCCAAGGTAGAAGCTGAGATGCAGCAGCGACTGGCTCCACTGGGTATTCCCAACGTCAGATTCTCCATAGGGCTCGCCGTCAAGGAGTGCTCGCCGTCGGGAATAGACAAAGTTTCGTTCTTGTTTAGCGCCAACAGCAGCACCCCGCTCCAGCCCGTCGCCCAGGTTGCTTCGGGTGGAGAGATTGCGCGGGTCATGCTTTCGCTCAAGGCTATGATTAGTAAAGCCGTGAAGTTGCCCACCATTATCTTCGACGAAATAGACACGGGCGTCAGTGGACGAGTGGCTGAAAAGATGGCGCAAATCATGCGCGAGATGGGCGACAACAACCGGCAGGTGATCTCCATTACCCATCTTCCTCAAATCGCGGCCGTGGGAACCACCCACTATAAGGTGAGCAAGGAAGAGACAGCACAGGGTACCGTGAGCCACATGCAAATGCTGACGCTCGACGAGCGCATTGCCGAACTGGCACAAATGCTCAGCGGCAGCAGTATCACCGAGGCCGCCATGGAGAATGCCCGCACGCTCCTGGCCAGTGCCGCTTCGGATGCCGACTCAACAAACACGAAGTAAAGATTCCAATATGATGAAAAGATTCAAGATATATTCCTTGTTGATTGCAACCGTTTGCTTGGCTCCTTCCGGTGCATGGAGCCAGCCGGCCGCAGTGAAACAAGCCGCTCAAAGCGTCTTCACATTGACCACTTTCAATGCCGACGGCACCATTCACAGCTCCACCCATGGCGTGTTTACGGGGAAAGACAACGAGGCCATCGCCATGTGGCATCCCTTTGATGGCGCGCAAAGGGCCGTGGTAATCGACATGCAAGGCAGGCAACACGAGGTGGAAGCCATGCTGGGCGTGTCCGAGCTGTACGACGTGTGCCGCTTCCGTGTGCAGGGCAAGGCACTCAAGAGTCTGCCTATAACCACCAGCGACGAGGCCCCGGCATCGGTCTATTTGGTGGATTACAGTCCTAAGAAACCGACCGTCACGAGACTGACTCCACAGCGCATTGAGAAGTTCATGACCAGTAACAACTACTATGTTTTCAACGATGTAGACATCAGCTCCACCGCCTTGGGGTGCCCCATTGTCGACGATGCAGGTCGGTTATTAGGCATCATGCAGCGGCCTGAAAACGGCGGACAGGCTTTCTCTTCAGACGCTCGTCTCACCACCACTTTCGAGATAAACGGCCTGACGCTCAACGACCGCACCATGCGGGCAACGGGCATACGCACCGCCTTGCCCGACGATGAGCAACAAGCCACACTCACCCTCATGATTGCTGCACAGCAGACTGACAGCGCCAAGGTTGCGGCTTACATCGACGAGTTCATTCAGAAGTTTCCCACTTCGACCGAAGGCTACAACACCCGCGCTAACCAATACCTGCGCCAGGGCAAACTCGACCTGGCCGATGCCACCTATGGCCTGGAGGTGAAACGGGCGGAGAAGAAAGACCAAGCCTACATGGACTATGCCAAGGCAGTGTACCATGCCTTGCTCACGGGCATTGATTCCACCTACACCAAGTGGTCGCTGGCCAAGGCCCTGGAGCTGGCCCAACAGGCGTACAGCCTGAACCCCCTGCCCGTCTACAAGCATTTGCAGGCTCAAATCCTCTTTTCCCAAGAGAAATATCAGGAGGCTTACGAGCAGTTCATGGAGTTGCAGAAGACCGCATTGGGGAACTATGGCGAAGTGTTTTATGAGGCCGCCCAGTGCAAGATACAGCTCAAGGCACCCTTGGCAGAGACCATGGCTCTGCTGGATTCGGCGGTCAACGTGCAGAAAGGGCCGGCATCGGCTCCGTATGTGCTGGCCCGTGCCCGCGCCTACGAGGCTACGGGCGAATACCGCAAGGCCTTTGTGGACTATCTTGCCTACGATTCACTCATCAATTATCGCGGCACGCACGACTTCTATTACACGAAGTATCGGTGCGAAATGAAGCTTCACCAGTACCAGATCGCCCTGAACGACATAGCCCACGCCATTGTGCTGAACCGCACGGAACCCACCTATTATGCCGAGATGGCCAGTCTGCAGCTGCGCATCAACCAGCCCGCCGATGCCATCAAGACCTGTAATCTGGGGCTGCAGATTACCCAAGACTACCCCGACCTCTATATCATTATGGGCATTGCACAGTGTGAGAGCAAGCAGAAGGAGGCCGGACTGCTCTCCCTTCAGAAAGCCAAGGAACTGGGAGATTCCCGTGCAGACGGTCTCATCAGCAAGTATAATAAATAAGGTATAGGCGTAGCCTCTGCAAGAGGAAGCCCAAACAAGAAAAGGACGCGCCCCGACTGGGGCGCGTCCTTTTCTTGTTTATGCCGCGTAGCAATGATTCCTTTAGAACTTGTAACCCATCGTGAGCAGAAGTTGATGGCGCTTGTTGCTCACCTTTACGGCACTTGCGATATTGCTATCGGCCGCATTGTTGGCATAATAGCTCATGAAAGGATAGAAATCGCCATTGGTCTGCGTGTACTGATAAGCCAAATCCACGAAGAATTTCTTCACGCTGTAGCCGAAACCGCAGGTTATCCGATTGGTGCTTTTCCAGTTGGTATAGTCGGTAGAGGTGGCATAGGCCGAGCCGGGAGACGAGATACTGCCGTCGCGATAGCCGTCCTTGTTGAACATCGGGCTCAGATAGTTGTAGCCCAGACGGATGGCAAAGTTGTCGACGGGCTTGTACTCGAGTCCCGCCTTGATGGTGCTCACGCCCTTGAGCGTGGCCGACGTGTGGTCGTTCATGCCGTTGTCGCTGTACGTATTCTCGTAGTAGCTGCCATCCCAATAGTCATAATAGCCCCCGTCGTTGATGCGATTGTCTATGCTTCCATAGTCGGCATACTCATAAGTAAGGCCCAGAGCCAGATCCTTACCGATGGTGTGGCCCAGACTGGCGCCGAACTTCCATGGTGTGAACACCTTGAAGTCGTAGTTGGCATGCTTCCCTTTATCGACGTGTCCGGCGGCATCAGTCATGGTGATGTCATTGGCGCCGTCGAGGCTTAGGTCGTACCACGTCGGTGTGTTTACATAGGCGCCGATGCGGAATGGCGAGCCATCAATCGGGCGGAAAATAACTCCCGCCTTCACGTCAAAGCCGCTGCCGTCGATGCGCAAGTCCTCCCACGACTCCGAAGTTGCGCCTTTCTCCAGGTTCTCCGTATAGTAACTGTTGCTGCGATAGTTCACATCGTGCAGTCCAAAGGTCACTCCAAGGAACACCCTGTCCTTGATATTGCCGCTCAGGTTGAAGCTGTACTCGCCGATATATCCCTTTTGATACTGGCCGAATGCGTAGGCCGTGCCATTCAGATAGTCCATGCCCGTCTGCTTTCCGTTGGCATCGAGGATGGGTGTCATCAGCTCGGCGTAGTTGGCATCCACGCCGTTCCAGTTGAGTTTGTTGGCATAAGGATATTTCACGGCCGACAGTTTGTTCTGCGAGGCATTGCTCAAGCTGCTTCCGGCCGTGAGAATCTGGTCGAAGTTGCGGCTCTTGTGATAGTTGAAAGCAAAGTTCAGGTAGCCTCTTTCGCCCGAGCGCATGGAATAGACCAACCCTATCTGGTCGAAACTGGCGTTCGTCTTGTTGCCTTTGATACCGATGTTAATGTTGCCGTAAGAGACGTTCGAGGTCTTCTCTCCCTGCTGGGTCACCAAGCCTCCGGACAGGCTAACCTGGCTGGAACGGAACAGACCGACGCCCGCCGGGTTGGTGCTGATGGTCGAAATGTCGGCCCCCAGTGCCTCCATGGCCCCTCCCATGCCCACATAACGGGCCGTACCATTCAGGTCGTTATCCACCAGTTTGGTATCCTGATAAGTCTCCTGGGCAGCCATGGGCACTGCCATGAGTGCCAGTGCTGCCATCAAAACATATTGAGTTTTCATACGTTCGTTTTATTTTAACATGACATTTTGTATTGGATTAACGCCGGCCGCCACCGAAATGACCGCCGCCACCGCCAGAGGAATGGCCACCGCCGAAGCCGCCGCCCGACGAACGGGCGCCACCGAAGCTCCCTCCGCCCATGTTGCCGCCGCCGAAACTGGGAGACGACATGGAGCGCGTGCTGCGGCCAAAGCTGCCCTGATCGTTGTAAGTGGGCATCTGCCGGCTTGGCGTCCGGCCACCAAAGGAGCGGTTGCGGCTGCTACGCGAGGTATAGCTGCTGGTGGGGCCGTTGCCGTTGATGCCCGCCGAGCGGCCGAAACGGCCGGAGCCGGCACCTGCATTGCGGCCGCCAAAGGTCCAGTTGCGGTTGCCCGTGAACCCACGCGGGTTGCCTCCGGGCACCACCGCATAGCCGCCGCGAGGCCATCCCCAGTAGCCCCAGCCGTACCAACCGCCGTAATAGGGGCCGTACCAACCGGCGTAGCCGTAGTACCAAGGATTGTACCAGCCATAATACCAAGGGTCATACCAGCCCGCGTAGCCATAGCGCCACGGGGAGTACCAGCCGCCGTACCAGCCGTAACGCCACGGTCCATAGCCGAATCCGGCATACCAGGGGCCGTAGTAATCGTCCCAGAAGCTCATCCGTCGGGTGTAGGCATAGTCCTCGTCATCGTCGAAACGGGCGCTGCCCGGATACACGTAGGCCGTGTCGATGTACGAAGAATCGGGATAGACGCCCCGTCCTGCCTGGAACGTAATGATGTCGTTCCCCAGCGAGTCGGAGCCTATCTTCTGATAATAACTGCGGAATCGGCCGGCACGGTTGTACTCGTCTATACTGCGACGGCTGCCCCGATAGTAAGCGGGGGCATCGTCGGCAATATGGCTCCTGACGGCCTTCGCGGCCTTATCCGGGGTAAAATAAAGGTCGTCGTCCTGAGCCTGCATCTGCAAGGGCATGGCCCCCGCAACAGCTAAAAGAAATAACAACTTTTTCATCTTCTTCTATTTTAATCGTTCTCCTTTTCATTTGCAACCGGCATCGGCCTTTCAAGAAAGAACCAAACGCTCTTGTTGACGATACAAAAATAGAGCATAACTACCTGCAAAAGTACGGAAAAACCCTAAATAATGGTAGGTTTTTCCCTATTTTAAGTAATTTTGCAGCATCATAAATACATGTCATGAAATACATTGTAGCAGAATTTAAAATAGCCTGTTACCCGGAGCTTTTGCAGGTGGCCCGCGACTTGGTGGCCGATGCAGCCGGCGAAGCCGGCTTTGAATCGTTTGAAGAGACCCCCGACGGCCTCAAGGGATATGTTCAGGAACAGCTCTTTGACCGCGAAATGCTCGACCGCAATCTGGCCGAACTGCTCTTGGACGCCGCCACCGTGAGCTATACCCTCCACCCCACCGAGGACAAGGACTGGAACGAGCAGTGGGAACAGGAGGGCTTTTCCCCCATCGACATCGGCGGCCGGGTGCTCATTTACGATGCCCGCCAGCCGGCCCCCGCGATACCCGCCCAGGCCGTCGGTGTCTCCATCCGCGCCCGACAAGCCTTTGGCACCGGCACCCACCAGACCACGCGACTCATGATTGCCTCGCTGCTGGACTCGCCGTTGCAAGGCAAGCGTGTGCTGGATTGCGGATGCGGAACGGGAGTGCTTGGGCTCGTGGCGGCCAAACTGGGCGCCCGCGAGGTCGTGGCCTACGACATTGACGAGTGGAGCGTGGAGAACGCCAAGCACAATGCGCAGGAGAACCATGTGGAAAACCTCACCGTCCTGCACGGCGATGCCCAGGTGTTGTCCCACGTATCGGGCCTGTTCGAGCTGGTGATGGCTAACATCAACCGCAACATTCTGCTGCACGACATGCCGGCCTTTGCCGAAATGCTGACGGCCGACGGCACGCTTATCATCAGTGGATTCTACGAAGAGGATGCGCCGTTGCTGCTAGCCGAAGCCGAAAAATCGGGCTTCCGCGAGCAAGGCCGGCAAACCGAGGACCGCTGGTGCTGTCTGCGGCTGGCCAAATAAATGGTCAGTAACAAGCAATGAAAAAAGCGATAAGGCCGTGGGCCTTATCGCTTTTTCAGTTTCAATCGGGGTATCTTGATGCTTTCGCCGGCCTTGAACTCCGTCCTGCCGCCGTTCACCGCCTCGACATAACACTCCATGCCGGGCCCGAGACTGGACTTGCTGATGCTGGTCAGCGTCTGGCCGGCACGCACGGTCACCGTGCGCTCTATGCCCACAATGTCGTAGGCCCCGGTGCGCACCCTCGCGTCTGCCTTGATTGCCGGCAGGGCCTCGGCCTGTGCGGCGGGTGCAGTCTGGGGCTTGGTTTCTGCGACTTTAGGCTTGGCCTCTGGAGCTTTGGGCTTGATTTCCGGGGCTTTAGGCTTGATTTCTGGGGCTTTGGACTTTGTAATCTCCTTGGGCTTAGGCTCTTCGGCGGACTTTGCCGCGGGCATCGCCTTGGGTTCGGGCTTTGCCACGGGTGCGGTTTGCCGTTCTTCGCGTTGCGGTTCCACCGTTTTCGCCTCGCGTTCAGGCCGTATTGGCGACGTGATTTCACCGTTATTCTCGACCGTTTCCGGCGTGGCGGCAACGGCTTGCTCCGGTTGAACCGCGACGGAATCCTTTTGGGGGCTGGCCGAGGGCTCGCTTACTGTGACTATCGAATCCTCCAAATACTTGAGTCGGTATTCGCGATCGATGAGCAGATAGCCCATGTAAACCAGGCCGCTCACGCACACCAGCAGCAAGAATGCCGCTGCCTTGAACTGCCGGACGACTTTGCGATGCTGCTGTTCCATCTGGGCTTGAAACCCCCAAGTCTCCTCTCTCATGCGGGCCATTTCCGCCCGTTCTTCCTCGTTTTCGGCCGCCGGCGCAGGAGTTTCTACGGGTGTCGGCGATGCCTCGGCAGCGGGTTCGGCCTTCGTCTGCTCCTTTACGGGGGGCTGCTCCGCCCGTTGCCCGTTGAGGAAAGCCAACTGCATGGGCGAGAGACGAACCCGTTCTTCTTGCTCCACCGCCACCACCGGCCGGGGGCTCGCCACCCTACGCTCCTCTCCGTTCAGGATGGCCAGCATATCGGTGGACAGGCTGAGGGGTGCCGTCTCTGCCGGCGTCTCAGCCCCGGCCTCGGGTGCAGGTTCTTCCTCCGCGCCCTCGTCTTCCTCCGTCTGCTCGGCAGCGAGGGTCTTTGTCTGGGTCGGTGCGTCGGTCTTCACGAGCTGCTCCGCGGGCTGTTGCTCCTCAACATTCTCATCTTCGGCCTGTTCGGGCTGTTCGGTCATGCTGTCCTCGAACCTCCGGTCTATCTCCTCGAAGTCCACCCCATCGTTCAGTGCCACGGTCTCGAACTGGGCGAAAGGACGGTTCACCTGGTCGCGCAGTGCAGCATCGGCCACAAAGCTGATCTTGTCGCGCCCCTCAATGACGATGGGCTCACCAGAGTTCACGTCCACACTCTTGCGCGGGGCCACGCTCGTCACCTTGAACGTGCCCAGCCCTTTCACTTTCACCTGCTTGTCATCGTGCAGCCCCTCGTTGATGACCTCGAACATGCGGGCCACGAATTGCTCGGCGGCCGTCTTGTCCAGTCCGTACTTGGCCACCAGTATGCGGGCTATTTCCTTGTTTCCTATCTTGCTCATGTGTCGTGCTTTGCTTAGCTGTTTCTCAACTCGTCCTTGACCGAGGCCACCGGTTTGAAGCCCAGTACCAGCTTGGGCGGCACCAGCATGCGCTGCTGCGTGCCCGGATTCACAATGATGCGCTCCAGTCGTTTCTTCACCTCAAAGGTGCCGAAGCCCGTCACTTGCAGGCTGTCGCCGGCCTCAAACCGACTTCCTATCTCCTCCAGCAGGCTGTTCACCATCTTCTGTGTGTCGGCCTGGGTGTGGCCACTTTGCTGGGCCAACGCTGCGATAAATTCCTTGTTGTTCATGTTTCACCGTATAAGTCGAATTCGTCACTGTCTGTTATCTTTACATCGTAGAAGCTGCCGATGCGCAGTCTGCGCTTCTCTGCCGGGATGAGCACCTCGGGATCCACCTCCGGCGAGCACGCCTCCGTGCGGCCGATGTAGTAGTCGCCCTCCTTGCGGTCTATGACCACGCGGAAAGTCTGCCCCACTTTCGCCGCCTCTATCTCTGCGCTGATCTCTTGCTGCACGGCCATCAGCTCGTCCAGCCGCCGGCTCTTCACCGCTTCGGGAACGTCGTCTGCGTAATGCTTCGCCGAATAAGTGCCCTCCTCTTCCGAGTAGGCAAAGGCCCCCATCCGCTCAAACCGTGCCTCGCGGACGAAGTCGACCAGCTCGCGGAAGTCCTCATCGGTCTCGCCGGGAAAGCCCACCATCAGCGTCGTGCGCAGGGTAATGCCGGGCACGGCGGCGCGAATCTTCTCCAGCAACGCCAGTGTCTCGGCCTTGCCCACGTGGCGGTGCATCCGCTCGAGCATGTGGTCGGAAATGTGTTGCAGGGCAATGTCCAGATATTTGCACACGTTGGGCTTGTCGCGCATCACGTCGAGCAGCTCCAGCGGGAACTGATTGGGGTAGGCATAGTGCAGCCGAATCCACTTCACGCCCTTGATGTCGGCCATCCGGCTCACCAGTTCCGCGATGCGTGGCTTCCCATAAAGGTCTACGCCATAGTAGGTTAGTTCCTGTTCGATAATCTGAAACTCTTTCACTCCCTCGGCTGCAAGCTGCTCCACTTCCAGCAGCACATCCTCCATTTTGCGCGAGACATGCCTGCCCGTAATCAGCGGAATGGCGCAATAGGCACAGTGGCGGTCGCAGCCCTCGGCTATCTTCACATAGGCATAATGGCGCGGCGTGGTGAGCGTGCGGCCCATTCCGGCCCGCTTGCGGCTGGCCGTGAAAGTCTGCATTTCCTCCGCCGTGCGCCGTGCGGGGCCCAAATCCTGCAACAGCTGCTTGAAATTGAACTTGCCGTAAAACTTGTCTACCTCGGGAATCGACTTCTCCAACTCGTCCTGATAACGCTGCGAAAGGCAGCCCATCACAAAGAGCTGGCCAAGCCGCCCCTCGTTCTTGGCCTCTACAAATTCCAGTATGGTGTTGATGCTTTCTTCCTTGGCACTCTCGATAAAGCCGCAGGTATTGATGACGGCTATCTCTCCCTGCGGCCGCTTGGCATCGTGCACACAATGATAGCCGGCCTCTTCAAACAGGCGTATCAGCCGCTCCGAATCCACCAAATTCTTGGAGCAGCCCATGGTTATAATGTCTATTTGGTTCTTCTTCATGGTTTTAGAACAGGGAGTCCACGAACTCCTTGCGGTTGAACAGCTGGAGATCCTCCATCTTTTCTCCCAGTCCGATATACTTCACCGGCACCTTCAACTGGTCGGAAATACCGATTACTACGCCTCCCTTGGCCGTGCCGTCGAGCTTGGTAATGGCCAGCGACGTGATCTGTGTGACGGCAGCAAACTGCTTGGCCTGCTCGAAAGCGTTCTGCCCCGTACTGCCGTCGAGCACCAGCATCACCTCGTCGGGGGCCGTCGGGATGACTTTCTTCATCACGTCCTTAATCTTCTTCAGTTCGTTCATCAGGCCCACTTTGTTGTGCAGTCGGCCGGCGGTGTCGATGATAACCACGTCGGCACCGTTGGCCTTGGCGCTCTGCAGTGTGTCGAAAGCCACGCTGGCAGGGTCGGCTCCCATCTGCTGCTTGATGACGGGCACGCCCACGCGCTCGCCCCAGATGGCGATTTGCTCCACGGCTGCCGCCCGGAAAGTGTCGGCCGCGCCCAGGTAGACTTTCTTGCCCGCCTGCTTGAACTGGTAGGCCAGCTTGCCTATTGTGGTGGTCTTGCCCACGCCGTTCACGCCCACTACCAGTATCACGTAGGGCTTGTGGTCGGTCGGAAGCTCCCAGCTGTCGCCGTCGGCCGTGTGGTTTTCGGTGAGCAGCAGGGCTATCTCTTCCTTGAGAATCTGGTTCAGCTCCGCGGTCGAGACATACTTGTCACGCGCCACACGCTCCTCGATGCGCTTGATGATCTTGAGCGTGGTGTCCACGCCCACGTCCGAAGTAATGAGCACTTCTTCCAGATTGTCCAGCACCTCGTCGTCCACTTCCGACTTGCCGGCGATGGCCCGGGTGAGTTTCGTAAATACGTTCTGCTTGGTTTTCTCCAGTCCCTGGTCGAGCGTCTCCTTTTTCTTTCTGTTGAATAATCCAAATAATCCCATGGTGACATATTAGCTAATCAGCATGCAAATGTACTCAAAAAAGCCGAAAACATCCATCATATCCCCAAAAAGATGGCAAAAATATGTCTCCGTTCCATGCTTTTTGACCGTTCTTTGCTTGGCCATTCCACCGAAAACGCCTAACTTTGTCTTGCACATCAATCTTCCAACATGACAGAGACCCAGGCTCCACTCACCGTCTACAAGGCCAGTGCCGGCAGCGGAAAGACTTTCACGCTGGCCGTGGAATACATCAAGCTGCTCGTCAGGGAGCCGCAAAACTACCGTTATATTCTGGCCGTTACCTTTACCAACAAGGCCACGGAAGAGATGAAGACCCGCATTTTGGGCCAGCTCTACGGCATTGCCAACGCCCTGCCCGACTCAGAAGACTACATGGAGCAGATGCGCGCAGCCTTTCCGCGCATGACCGACGAGGCCATCCGGCGGCGGGCCGACGAGGCCATGCAGCTCATCATACACCACTACAACCACTTCAGGGTAGAGACCATCGACAGCTTCTTCCAGAGCATCCTGCGACATCTGGCCCGCGAACTCGGGCTCACGGCCAATCTCCAGATAGGGCTCAACGACCAGGAGACGGAGAGCCAGGCAGTAGACCACATCATCGAGAACATCCAGCTCGACTCCGACCCCCTGCTTTCCTGGATTATGGACTTCGTGACAGAGAAGATGAGCGAGGAGAAAAACTGGAATGTCATCGGCCGCATCAAGGAGTTCGGACGCAACATTTTCAAGGACTTCTACAAGACCCACCAGCAGGATTTGCGGCGCATCATGAGCGAGCCCGACTTTTTCAAGGCCTACACCAGCCGTCTCCACGCTCTGAAAGCGACGGCCGTCAAGACCATGGCCGGCCTTGCCTCGGAATACCAGGACATCGTGAACCGCCACGGACTGTGCGACGGCAACTTCTACCAAGGCGGCAGAAACGCTCCCGGCTACTTTGCCAAACTGGCCAAGGGACAGTTTATCGACGACAAGATACCCAACTCCTATGTGGCACAGGGCATTCTCGACCACACCGCGCTGGTCAGGAAAGCCGACGCCGGAACGCCCGAGGCGCAAATCATCGTCGGCTTGGTGGGCCCGTTGCTGGCCCGGGCCGAGGAGGAGCGCAAGCGGCAGAGCATTGTGGTAAACTCCGTAGACCTGACACTGAAAAACCTCAACGAGCTGCGGTTGCTGGGGCGCATCGAGGAAGAGGTGAGCCGCATCAACACCGAAAACAACAACTATCCGCTGAGCAACACGCAGAAACTGCTCTCCGATCTCATCGACCATCAGGACTCGCCATTCATCTATGAACGCACGGGCAGCCACCTGCGCTACATCATGATCGACGAGTTTCAGGACACAAGCACCATTCAATGGGCCAACTTCAAGGTGTTGCTCGACGACTGTCTGGCCCACAACAACGGCTCGCTCATCGTGGGCGACGTCAAGCAGAGCATCTACCGCTGGCGCAACGGCGACTGGCGGCTGCTCCAACAGCTGTCGCCCGAGCGCGACTCCCGCATCCGCATCCGGACGCTCGACACCAACTACCGCTCCAAACGCAACATCATCCGCTTCAACAATGCCTTTTTCCGGGCCGCCGCCCAGGCCACTGCCGACGAGGCTTTGGCCGGCCTCGAGCAGCACGGCGCGGCCACATCCCTACTCCAGGAGGCCGAGGACATTCGCCGGGCCTACGCCGATGTGGCACAGCAAGTGTCGCCCGGCCATCAGCAGGAGCCCGAGTCCGTGGCCGGTTCGGTTACCATCCGGCTGCTGCCCAAGACCGATTATGAGGAGAACATGGTGCTTGAGGTGAAACGCACGCTGGAATATCTGCTCTCCTCGGGCATCCCGTCGCGCCGCATTGCCATCCTTGTGCGCAAGAACAAGCACATCCAACTCCTGGCCAACCACTTCCAGCAGAACCCGCTTTCTGTCCGTGGAGAGGAGACAATGGCCAGCATGGTCTCCGACGAGGCTTTCCGATTGGATGCGTCGCTGGCCGTATGCACTGTGGTCAGGGCCATGCACTTGCTGGGCCATCCCGACGACCGTCTCGCCACGGCAGCACTGGTCAAGACCTACCGCAAGATATGCAACGGCGAGGCAGAAGCCACCGATACCCACCTCTTTGTCGGCCGCGACGACCTGCGTGCCCTGCTCCCCGCAGAGCTGCTCGACCGCTGGACCGAACTGCTTACCACCCCACTCGTCGACCTGGCCGAACAGCTCTACCGCATATTCGGCCTTCACCGGCTCACGGGCCAGAGTGCCTACATGTGCGCCTTCTTCGATCAGCTCTCGGCTTTCGTGCAGAACCGCATCGCCGGCATCGAGGAATTTGTCGAAGAATGGGAAAGCGTCATCTCGTCCAAGTCCATCCACAGCGACGATGTGGATGGCATTCGGCTGCTCACCGTACACAAAAGCAAGGGGCTTGAGTTCGACCATGTCATCCTCCCCTACTGCGACTGGGAGATAGAGAAGAGCACCGACGTTCTGTGGGTGTCGCCCGCGACAGCTCCCTACAACGACCTGCCCGTGGTGCCCGTCAACCTGTCGGCCGGCCGGCTCCAGGCTTCCATTTATGCCACGGAGTATCAGAGCGAACACCTGAAAAACCTCACCGACAACCTGAATGTGCTCTACGTAGCCTTCACCAGGGCCGAACGCAACCTCTTTGTCATTGGGCGCAAGGACGATGCCCAGTATCCTTCGGCCCTCATCGGGCAGGTCATCGGAGGAGGATTCGGCGGCATGCTGCCCGACCATACGGT
Source organism: Hallella seregens ATCC 51272 (assembly GCF_000518545.1). GTDB lineage: Bacteria > Bacteroidota > Bacteroidia > Bacteroidales > Bacteroidaceae > Prevotella > Prevotella seregens. The sequence continues at coordinate 6,836 of NZ_JADU01000026.1, read as the reverse complement.
CGAAGAGGATGCCGACGGCATCACCACCTTTCGCCTGGGCACGCTCTGCCCCTCGGTGGAGCGGCAGAAACGCGAGACGCTCAACGTCTTCAGCCAGACCGAGGAGGGCATTGCCATGCACATCCGCAACTATGATGTCAAGGCATCTTTCCGCCAGAGCAGTGGCAGTCAGGACTTCATCACCCCCGACGACGAGCTGCAAACGCAGGAGCAACGACGCGAATACATCCAGACAGGAAACGTTCTTCACAGTCTCTTTGCCTCCATCCGCAACATCGACGACGTGCCCCGCGCCATTGACCGGCTGGAGTTCGACGGCGTGCTTTACGGCCAGACCATGAGCCGCGAAGAGCTTCATCGCATCATCGACGCCCGGTTGCAGTCGCCTCAGGTGGCGGCATGGTTTGCGCCTCACTGGCAGGTTCTCAACGAGTGCACCATCCTCTCCCACGACCCCGCTTCGGGGCAGGTCAGGGAGCAACGCCCGGACCGCGTCATCTACGACGGGCGGCAGCTCATCGTCATCGACTTCAAGACCGGAGCCGAACGTGATGCCCACCACGCCCAAGTGCGCCGCTACATGCAGTTGTTGCGCGACATGGGCTACCCGCGGGTGAGCGGCTGCCTTTGGTATATCCGTCCCAACCGCGTAGTACCCGTGTCCGAGGCCAACCTTTTCCCACCATCCAACATCGATCCGGCATGAACTCCTTTCTCCAATATGTTGCCCGCGACATGCTGGCCAAGCACCCCGAGGGTCTGAACGACGTGGCCGTCGTCTTCCCGAACAAGCGTGCCTCGCTCTTTTTCAACCAGGCACTCTGCGACGAAGTGGGCAAGCCCCTGTGGAGTCCGGCCTATATCGCCATCAGCGATCTCTTCCGCCGCCACTCCGAGCTTCAGGTGCCCGACCCCATCCAGCTCGTCTTTCGTCTCTACAATGTGTTCTGCGAGGTCACCGATTCCTGCGAGTCGCTCGACCATTTTTACTCATGGGGCCAGCTGCTGCTGGCCGACTTCGACGACCTCGACAAGAACATGGCCGATGCCGACAAGCTCTTTATCAATCTCGAAGCCTGGCAGGAGCTCAAGGATTTCTCGTTCTTGACCGAAGCCCAACGGCAGAGTCTCGAAGACTTCTTCGGCAAGGTGATGGACGACACCGAGATGCAACAACGCTTCAACGACGTCTGGCGTCACCTTGGTACCATCTACCATCGCTACCGCCAAAGCCTCGAGGCCGACGGGCTGGCCTACGAGGGCATGCTCTACCGCCGTGTGGTGCAGAGCCGCGACATCGACTTCCACTACCGGCACTACATCTTTGTGGGCTTCAACCTGCTGCAAAAGGTGGAGCAACGGCTCTTCCGCCGGCTCAAGGAAGAGGGTCGCGCCGAGTTCTACTGGGACTACGATGAGGCCTTTGTCCGGGACAACCACGAGGCCGGCCGCCATATCGCGGCCAACCTCGACAAGTTTCCCAACGAGCTTTCGCCGCAACGAATCTCGGCCGGTCTGTCGCACGATGAGATCTATACGGCCATGTCCGTGCCCAAAGACATTGCTTATATCTCTGCGCCCACGGAGAATATTCAGGCCCGCTACGTGGCTGAATGGCTCCGTCAGAACGGGCGCATTGCCGACGGTAGCCGCACGGTCATCGTGCTGGGCAACGAGAATCTGCTGGAGACAGTGGTTCACTGTCTGCCCGATGAGGTGAAAGACGTGAACATCACCACGGGCTATCCGCTGGCTTCGTCGCCGGTGGGTACGCTGGTCAATGCCCTCATCGATCTTCAGCTCCATGGCCATACCGACCACTCGGACAACTACCGACTGCGGCAGGTGGCCCAAGTGCTGCGCCATCCCTATGCCAAATACATTTCGGCCGACTGCTCCGCATTGCTCCAGCACCTTGCCGCCCACAACCTCCACTTCCCCAGCCGCCGCCAGCTCACCGAGGGCTACTGCGAGGCCTTGGGCGAACTCTTCACCACATTGCAGCCCACCGACGGCCGTCTGCCCCTGCTGGGCTGGGTGGCGGGCTTGCTGAAACGGGTGGGTATTCACTCGCGCGACACCGACGATCCGCTGATGCACGAGGCCATTTTCCGCATGTACACACTCGTCAACCGTCTCGACAGCATCATGATTCCCGTTGCGGCCGACACCGCTCCCGCGGCAGCCGGTGTGGATCCCAAGAGCGGCCGGCAGCTGGTGAGCCTCTCCATCCTGCAACGGCTCATGAGCCAGGTGGTGCAGTCCACCACCATTCCCTTTCACGGCGAGCCGTTGCTGGGCATCCAGGTGATGGGCGTGCTCGAAACGCGCAACCTCGACTTCGACCATGTGCTGCTGCTCTCATGCAACGAGGGCAACCTGCCCAAAAGCGTCAACGATGCTTCCTTCATCCCCCACTCGCTCCGCGCCGGTTACGAGCTCACCACCGTGGAGAACAAGGTTTCCATCTATGCCTATTACTTCTACGCCTTGCTTCAGCGTGCCGGAGACATTACACTGGCCTACAACAACTCCACGGACGATGGACACAAGGGCGAAATGAGCCGGTTCATGCTGCAGCTCATGGTGGAAAACCACCAGCGTCACCGCATCCGCTACGGCACGTTGCTCTCCGGGCAGCAGGCCACGCTCATTCAGAGACGGCCCATTGAGAAGACCAACGAGGTGCAGGAGCGGCTTTTGGGCATCCCCAACCTCTCGCCATCGGCCATCAGCCGATACCTGCGCTGCCCCTTACAGTTCTACTATAGTTCGGTGTGCCGGCTGCGTGAGGACGCGGCCAACAAGGAAGATGAGATAGACAACGTGACCTTTGGCAACATCTTCCATCGGGCGGCCGAGCTTGTGCACCTCCACCTTTCGCACGACTGTCGGCAGCAAGTCACGGCCGAGGGCATCGCACGTCTGCTCAAAGACAAGACGCAACTCGACGCACTCATCGACCGTGCTTTCCGCAATGTGCTGCTCAACAACGACGATGCGGGCCCGCGCATGCAGTACAACGGACTGCAAAGGCTCAACAAAAAAGTGATCCAACTCTATGTGGAGCGGCTATTGGCACTCGACAGACAGCTGGCCCCGTTTGACATCTTGGCATTGGAACAGAGCTTCCATGACAAACTGACATTCACCGTAAACGGACGGTCCCACACCGTCGACATCGGCGGGCAGATAGACCGGCTCGACCGCATCACGCGCCAAGGGCAGAGCGTCATCCGCGTGGTGGACTACAAGACGGGCAGTCCTCTCAGCGCCCGCCCAGGCAATATAGAGGAGATATTCAATCCCAAGAACGTAGACACGAAGCATTCAACTTATTATCTGCAGGCGTTTCTCTACGCCGGAATCATCCGTCACGGCACCGAGGTGCAACCCCAGGTGAATCCCGAGGGGCTGGCCGTGGCTCCGGCTCTTTTCTTCATCCGGCAGTCGGCCACCGAGGACTACGACCCCACGCTGACCTTGGCCCCGCCCAAAGGAAAGCGCGAAGCGGTGACCGACATCGACACGAAGTACGATGAATTTATGGCAGCCCTGCGCACGCTCGTGGCCGAAATCTTCAACCCGGCCGTTCCTTTCAACCCCACTGCAGACGGAAAGCGTTGCATCAACTGCCCTTACAACAGCATCTGTGGCCTGTAATCCGGGCGGAGACTCCAGCCGGTGAGCACATATGTAATAAGGTGGAAACCGTTAAAGCACGCACGGCTCCCAACTTTGGCACAATGATTGCAGGATAGCTTTACGATTCAGAATAAACAAAAAGGTAAAAGGAGAAGATATATGACCAGCCAGTTTTCACCCAAGGTATCAGAGATTCTCGCTTTCAGCAGGGAAGAGGCGACACGCCTGGCCAACAGCTTTGTGGGGCCGGAACACCTGTTGCTCGGCATCCTCAGAGAAAAAAACGGGGTCGTGGCCGACCTCTTCGGCAGATTGGAACTCGACATTCAACATATCAAACAGCAACTTGAGGCACGCGTGCGCAAAGACGAGCAGGATGCTCCGCTCCACACCAGCGAGCTCGTGCTCAACGACCGGGCCAGCAACATTCTGAAGCTGGCCGTGCTCGAAGCCCGCATCCAGCACACCCAGACGGTGGATGTGCAGCACCTGCTGCTGGCCATCCTCCACGACCAGATGGACAACGGCGCCAAGGAGGTGCTGGAGCAGAACAGCCTGGACTACGAGCGGGCCATGCAGCTGTTGCAGAAGAAGCCCACGACCGACGGCCTCGGGCTGCCCGACGACGGCGAGGACGAGTTTGAAATGTCGGGGGGCGGAGGCACCGACGGCAGGTCGCAGCAGACGGCCACCGCACAAAAACAAGGCGGCAGCAAGACGCCTGTGCTCGACAAGTTCTCCAACGACCTCACCCAGGCCGCCCTCGAAGGCAAGCTCGACCCCGTGGTAGGCCGCGAGAAAGAGATTCAGCGTGTCACCGAGATACTCTGCCGTCGCAAGAAGAACAATCCCATCCTCATTGGCGAGCCCGGCGTGGGCAAGAGCGCCATTGTGGAGGGACTGGCCCAGTTGGTGTCGCGCCGCCTCACGTCGCCCGTGCTCTTCAACCGCCGTGTGGTGAGCCTCGACATGACTGCCATCGTGGCAGGTACCAAATACCGCGGCCAGTTCGAGGAGCGCATCCGCGCCCTACTCAAGGAGCTGGAGCAGAATCCCGACATCATCGTCTTCATCGACGAGATTCATACCCTCATCGGAGCCGGATCCACACCGGGCAGCATGGATGCTGCCAACATCATGAAACCGGCCTTGGCCCGCGGCACTATTCAGTGCATCGGCGCCACGACGCTCGACGAGTACCGCAACTCCATCGAAAAAGACGGGGCGCTCGAACGCCGCTTCCAGAAAGTGCTCGTGGAGCCGACCACGGCCGACGAGACCCTGAAAATACTCGACAACATCAAGGGACGTTACGAGGAACACCACCACGTGACCTATACCGACGAGGCCATCAAGGCCTGCGTGAAGCTCACCGAGCGGTATGTCACCGATCGTTGCTTCCCCGACAAGGCCATCGACGCCCTCGACGAGGTGGGTTCACGTGTGCATCTGCAACATGCCGAAGTGCCCACGCCCATCGTCGAACTGGAGAAAGAGATAGAGCAGGTCAAGGAACAGAAACAGCAGGCCGTGGCCAACCAGAACTTCGAGCTGGCCGCCAGCCACCGCGACAAGCAGACCGAGCTGGAACAACAGCTCGAACACATGCAGCAGCAGTGGCAGCAGGCCGACGCTGACAGCCGTCAGGAGGTGACCGAGAAAGAGGTGTCCGAGGTCATTGCCATGATGACCGGCGTGCCCGTGCAGCGCATAGCCGAGGGCGAGGGCGAGCGGCTGCGCAACATGGGCAACACGCTCAAGGGCAGTGTCATTGGCCAGAATCAGGCCATCGACAAGATAGTGCGGGCCATACAGCGCAACCGCGTGGGGCTTCGTGCGCCCAACCACCCCATCGGCGCTTTCATGTTCCTGGGACCCACGGGTGTGGGCAAGACTTACCTCACCAAGAAATTGGCCGAGACGATGTTCGGCTCCCAGGATGCACTCATCCGCATCGACATGAGTGAGTACACCGAGGGGTTCAACGTGTCGCGCCTCATCGGTGCGCCCCCGGGCTACGTGGGTTACGAGGAGGGCGGTCAGCTCACCGAGCAGGTGCGCCGTCATCCCTACTCCATCGTGCTGCTCGACGAGATTGAGAAAGCCCACGGCAATGTGTTCAACCTGCTGCTGCAGGCGCTCGACGAAGGCCGGCTCACCGACGGCAACGGGCGCACGGTCGACTTCCGCAACACGGTCATCATCATGACCTCGAATGCCGGCACGCGCCAGCTCAAGGAGTTCAGCCACGGCGTAGGCTTCAATGCCGGCGGCATCTCCAACGTGGCCAACATGAACGAACGGGACAAGGAATATGCGCGGTCGGTGATTCAGAAGAGCCTGAGCAAGCAGTTCTCGCCCGAGTTCCTGAACCGTCTGGACGAGATTATCACTTTCGACCAGCTCGACCTGAACGCCATCAAGCAGATTGTCGACCTGGAGCTGCGCGACCTCTACAAGCGCATCGGGGAACTGGGCTACCACGTGCAGCTCACCGACGAGGCCAAGGAGTTTGTGGCTACCAAGGGCTACGACGTGCAGTTTGGCGCCCGGCCACTGAAGCGGGCCATCCAGACCTACGTCGAGGACAAGCTCTGCGAACGCATTCTCTCGGGCGAAGCGCCCGATGGCACCTTGGTGCTCGACAAGGCTCCGAATGCCGAGGAGCTGACCATCCTGTAACGCGATATATTCCAAAAGGAGTCACCCTTGTATCGTCTTTATAGAAATACAGACAATTTGTAGCATCTCTGTTCGGGTCGGCCTTTGTGCCGGCCCGAACCGTTTGGAACAAACGTTACGGGAGAATGTGGCAGGGGCAGGGACAGATAACAGGACTTGAATGCCCTGACGGGCATACGGGTCGGCACGGAGCCAGGCCCTACGCTAAAACCCAATGTCGCACTCTCCGCGCAGCATCTGTGAAATCCGTGCAATCTGTGAGAAATCATCCAGCATGGAATCCGCGTGCCCCCTTTTCCATCGCGTAGCCATATGTTCAAATATGTTGTTATGTCTACCCCCCACTGCACAGCCATATACTCAATATCTTGTTCTGTCTAAAAGAATCGCGGGCCGTGTCTCACGACACAGCCCGCGCCAAAAGAGATATTATAAAAACATGATATTGAGCATATCCTATTTTACGCCGCCCGGCTTCCCTGCCCCGGCCAGATAGTCCACCTTGGACA
>NZ_JADU01000025.1 GCF_000518545.1 Hallella seregens ATCC 51272 | reverse complement strand
ATGTCAAAGAGCGATGTTTGGGTATATCAGGAATTACTCCGCCACGGGCCGCACCCCTATTCCCATTCCTCGGGCAACAATGCTCCAGGTACGCATCTGGTCTCGCATTCCCCAAAGACAGACTCCACTGTGTCTGTAGTTCGCATTGGCCATCCACAGCCAGAAGTGGGTCTTCCTGCCGCCATAGTCCATGTTAGCGGCTGTGAGGTATCCTGTCGTGGGGAAATAGATTTTTCCGGTGGGAGAGGCAGGGGCATTGAACTCGAATCCTTGGATGGCATTGAACCGTGCCTCACCGTTGCCACCTACGACATTGCCCAAGGTGAAATATTGGAAGCCAGCGGTTGAAGGCATCTTGCAGCCTACTGGTGTGGGGTCGTAAACGGTCTTGACAATGGTGTTGCTGTAAGGGCTGTCCTGTGCCGGGTCGTCGGCCGACCACAGATTGTCGTACTCGTTTGCGGGGTGCCAGTCGCCCTCGTTTCCTTGCGTATAGAACGCCCTTGGATACCTGATCTGCTTCCAGAACTCCACCGGCCCCCCACTGCGGTTGATGCTTCCCTGCACTGGGTTGATGCTGGGGAAAGCGTCCTTGCGACCCCATTGGTAAAGCACTGCGTAGCCGCGGATATAGGTGGTGGCAGGATTCTGCTTGATCCAAATGACGGCTGCCTTTTTGGGGCCAGTTGTCTGTCTGACGGCTATGCCTACACTACGGGTTGTTTCGTAGGTGGTGGCACTCCATGCCGTGTATTTCCAACCGAGGGTCTCTTTCGTGAAATGATTCATGACACCCTGTTTGTTGGTGACGGGTATTTTATCGAGCACATCGTCGGGGGCAAACCACAGGTGGTAGCTCCACAGCGTGTTGTTCGAGGCATCGGTTACGGCCAGCACCACGTTTCCCTGTCTCATTTGGGCCTTTGTCACCTGGAAAGTGAGGAAGTATTTATCGGCACTGACAGCGGGATTGCTCACGAGGTTCGTTTCGTCGGCCCATACCACATATACTCCTGTAGGCCGGTATCTGGCCACTATCCACGGATTGTTGATAGCCTGCGCAAAGGCATCATGAAAATGCCACAGGCAATGGTTCCCGCTGGAAGAATGGCTGTTATAGGCAACAGCATTGGCTGCGCCATTTTTGATGGCATTGCCGTAAACGAGTGGTAGCTTGTAATATCCAGGTGCGGAGATGACATAGCTGTTGGCTGTATTCCTTGTCGTGGTTTTGCCCTTGATGTCGTGGAGGGACAGGTCGTAGGGTGCAGCAGCCGTTCCTTTGGCCGGTGCGTTCTTCAGTTGGTTGTTGCGCCAGGTTACCTTGTCTGCCAGATAGTCTACCCTGACCGTAGCCCTGCCCTGCTCGGCTGCTGTTCCACCGTTGCCATTTCTCTTTGTCAGGCCAGTGAGCCAAGTGGGTGGCGTGGTTTTCCATGATCCGTCATAGTAATAACTTTCCACTTTCCATGGCACGGGCTGTACGGTTCCGTTGGACGCACGCCGATAGCTTGTCACACCGTAAGGATTGGACGTTCCGGCATTGTAGGCAATGTTGGCAGGCGAGGAAGCCGTTATCTGCCAGTTCCAGTTGCTCGTCGAGGAGTTCGACAACTTGTAGGTCTTGGTGGTTCCTGGCTTCCACTCGCCCTTGAGCGTGGCTGTGATGGCCTTGCCGTTGGTGAAATAGATTTTGGCCTTGATTCCTTTACCGGTCAGTTGCTGCGGAAGCATTAAGAATGTGTGGTTGGGACCGGTAATCTCACTGTTGACGGCCTTGGCAGTGGAAAGACTCACGCCACTGAGGGTAAACGTTCGTGGAGTATTTTGCCCTTTCCATCCCACACCATATTGAAACCGCCCCTTGCTGCTGGCACCGAGAATCTCGATCTTGTTGATGGTCCAGTTCCATGACAGGTTTTCGCCTACGGCAAACTTCACGGCCGTCAGCCAGTGATGAAATCGAAGCGGTACTGCCGGGGCCACGCCACTGTTGTTGTAGGTAATCTTGTCTGAAAGTGCCAGCATCAGGTCTTTCTGGGCTGGCACGCTCGGATTTACCGTAAAGTCGATATAGTCGCCCGTGGGAACGATGTCCGCGTTAGCCCCTGCTCCGGTGCTATACGGATAGTAGCCTCTGAATCTCAATGCTCCGATGCCGTTTTTCCATCGATAAGTTTTATATGTCCGTCCGTTAGGACGTGTCCGTTCATTATAAAAATACCAACTGACGGGTGTGTATCTGTATGCGTGCATCCCGAAATCGGCATCGATGGATGTCTTGACAGTGCCGCGGGTTATCACCTCATTGCTGTCGCGCTTCACGGGGTTCACACCATCCACGGTGGTTTCTATCAGGCAGAGGCTGTCGCCGTCCTCTACATCAATTTTCCCAATGGGGTAGACACTTTTCGCCTTTCCTGCACGGGTTTCAGGGTCTCCTGTTTCCATATCAGCCTCGGGAGCATCCTGCACATCGCGCACATCGAATGTCATCTCCATGCCCTGTTCTTCCTGCGAATTGCCCTCATCGGGCAGATCCTTGTCGGCGCACGAGACGACCATGAGCAGGACTGCGAGAGACAGCGCCTGCACGGCAACGCTGAATGGGGGATATTTATTCCATTTTGTTTTCATACTTCCGTTTTTAAATGATTTTACTTGAGTTTTCTTCTTTGTCCTCTGCTGCCATCAGGCATTCTGTTGGCCTGTCAGCCGTTTAGGCTCACCGAAGCAGGACTATTCCTCGTCCCACTTCCAAGGCTCGAATTGTTTGGCTGGCACGCCATTGTTTTCGTCGTCCAAATTCGTGTCATTGTCATCAACCCCGGGAGGAACTACGATGGGAGTTGTGCTGATGGGCGGACTGCCGACAAGGATGGCGTTTTCGTTCTCCACGGCGACGACCTCGCAGTTGGGGCAGACATAGGGCTGCCTGTGCTTGTCTTGCTCTTTTTTTGTTTTCATGTTTATACGCTTCATTTTAGTTTGGATTTAATTTGCTTTTTGAAGTGTTTAAAAGCTGCTTATTTCCCTTTTCGTCCGGCTGCGAAAAGGGTACGAAAAGTGGGGCAAAGGAAACTCCGGGGAGTCCTTTGCCTATTGGGGTTGCGCGAGGTTCACCTCGCGCGCGTACGCGTGTATGTTTTAGAGAGAGGTAGTAAGTCTGGCTCTTAGAGAGAGAGTAGCAAATTATTTGGAACTACCAAATAATTCGACGAAAAATTTGCAGGAAAAATCATCTTTCCCTGTGCCTCTTCTGCTCTGTTGTATCTCTTTATGGTGTACATGTTTTGCGACAAATGCGCTGCAAAGTTAACGAATGTTTGCGAAACGGGCAAGAGAAAGCCGGGAAAAATTAAAAAACTCACATGTAAAGGCTATGCCCCACACCTCTTATATATACTTCTCAATTCCTGCATCCCCATTTTTAGGTATTCTCGTGATTCCGTCGGTGAAAACCCGACTCTGTGCCGTGATTTCTTCGTAATTTTGCATTGTAATCATGCAAAGCAAGGAGACATGAAATTATCAGAATTGCATACGGGTGAGAGTGGCATCATTGTCAAGGTGACAGGACATGGCGGCTTTCGCAAACGAGTGGTTGAGATGGGATTCATCCGTGGAAAGCGAGTGGAGGTGCTGCTCAACGCCCCACTGCACGACCCTGTGAAGTATAAGATTATGGGCTACGAGGTGAGTCTGCGCCATAGCGAGGCGGAAATGATAGAAGTGATCACCGAAGACGAGGCCCGCCAGAAGCAGATGCACCGCAGCACAAACTCGGATGCCACAGCTACGGCACCGTCAGGCGTAGCCCCACAGGCAGAAGCCAGTCCGGCCGCTGCCTCCACCCAACCCCTGACCGACGAGCAGATGCTGGCGGCAGCCAGAAGCGAGAGCCGGGTCATCAATGTGGCCCTCGTGGGCAACCCAAACTGCGGCAAGACATCGCTCTTCAACTTTGCGTCGGGCGCACACGAGCGCGTGGGCAACTACTCGGGCGTCACCGTGGATGCCAAAGAGGGGCATGCCGTCTTCGGCGACTACCAGTTCAATCTGGTGGACCTGCCCGGCACCTACTCGCTCTCGGCCTACTCGCCCGAGGAACTCTACGTGCGCAAGCAGCTGGTAGAGAAGACGCCCGACGTGGTCATCAACGTCATCGACACCTCCAATCTGGAGCGCAATCTTTACCTTACTACTCAGCTCATCGACATGCACGTGCGCATGGTGGTAGCCCTGAACATGTTTGACGAGACCGAGCGACGCGGCGACCACGTCGACATTGACACGCTCTCGCGCCTGTTCGGCGTGCCTATGGTGCCCACAGTCTTCACCTCGGGCAAGGGAGTGCCCGAACTGTTCCAAGCCATCATCAAGGCTTATGAGAGCGCCGAGGATCAAGACCCCCACTACCGGCACATCCACATCAACCACGGACACGAGATAGAACACGGCATTCAGGAGATACAGGAACACCTGAAAATGGAGCGCGCCTTGCGCGAACGCTACTCCACCCGCTACCTGGCCATCAAGCTGCTGGAGAACGACAGCGAGGTGGAGAACTATGTGCGCACGCTGCCCGATGCCGCCGAGATATTCAGCCACAGGGATGAGGCGGCCCGCCGTGTCAAGGAAGAGACCAAAGAAGACTCAGAGACTGCCATCATGGATGCCAAATACGGTTTCATCCACGGTGCGCTGGAGGAAGCCCAATACGAGACGGGCAACAAGGAGGACACCTACCAAGTTACCCATCTGCTCGACCGTATTCTGACCAATCAGTTTGTGGGATTCCCCATCTTTATCCTCATGTTGGGCATCATGTTCTTCGCCACTTTCATGCTGGGGGCCTATCCCATGGACTGGATAGAGGCTGGCGTGGAGTGGCTGGGGGGCTTGCTCGGCCAGTTTTTACCCGAGGGCCCGGTCAGAGCCATGCTCATCGACGGCGTGCTGGGCGGCGTGGGTGCGGTTATCGTATTCCTGCCGCAAATTCTGATTCTATACCTGTTTATCTCGTTCATGGAGGATTCCGGCTACATGTCGCGGGCAGCCTTTATTATGGACAAGCTGATGCACAAGATGGGCCTGCACGGCAAATCGTTCATCCCGCTCATCATGGGCTTCGGCTGCAATGTGCCGGCAGTGATGGCCACACGCACCATCGAGAGCCGGCGTTCGCGGTTGGTCACTATGCTCATCCTGCCCATGATGAGCTGCGAAGCCCGCATCCCCATCTACATCATGATTGTGGGCACGTTCTTCGGGCTGCGCATGCAGTGGCTCGTCATGCTCTCGCTCTATCTCATCGGCATACTGATGGCCGTAGTAATGAGCAAACTCTTCACCAAGTTTATGGTCAAGGGTGAGGACACGCCATTCGTGATGGAGCTGCCACCCTACCGCTTTCCCACCACCAAGGCCCTACTACGCCATACGTGGGAAAAGGGCAAACAGTATCTGAAAAAAATGGGAGGAATCATCCTGGTGGCCAGCATCATCGTTTGGGCACTGGGCTATTTCCCTCACAACGACCAGCTCGACCAACAGCAACAGCAGGAGCAGAGCTACATCGGACACATTGGCAAGGCCGTGGAACCCCTCTTCCAGCCGCAGGGTTTCAACTGGAAACTCGACATCGGGCTGATAGCCGGTGTAGGGGCTAAGGAAATAGTGGCCTCAACGATGGGCGTGCTCTATTCCAACGACGACAGCTTTTCAGATGACAACAGCTATAATGACGAAAACGGGAAATACGAAAAACTGCGCCAGCAGATGACCGCCGACTTGGCCCAGATGCACGGAATGACCATGGATGAAGCAGCGCCCATTGCCACACTGACGGCCTACTGCTTCCTGCTATTCGTACTACTCTACTTCCCTTGCATTGCCACAATCGCAGCCATCAAGGGCGAAACAGGCTCATGGAAATGGGCACTTTTTGCAGCCGGCTACACCACGGGCTTGGCTTGGGTGGTGTCGGCAGTAGTGTTCCAGATAGGGCGACTGCTGCTGTAGCCCTACCTCACGGTGATGTGGAAGCACCCCTGCTTCACCTCGTACTTGATGTAGCACCGTCCCGATTCGCGCATGTCGCGCAGCACTTCGGCAAGCACATACTTCAGCGTGTCGTTGCGTACGGCGCGGCGTGGCGTGCCCAGTGCCTCGACCGTTTTGTAGCGGTTGTAACACACGTCGAACGTGGTGCCGTAGAGATGGCAGCTGTTTTGGGTGGCGTTGCCGTTGTGACCGCGCAGTTTCTCCACGTCGGACTTGGAACGCAACACACTTGTAACGATGAGTTTATGCAGGGGGATACCTTTGATTTGCAGGCTGTCGAAGAAGTTGCGCCCTATATCCTGCAACAACACTGAGGCACGCGGCACGAGATAAGGAATGCTGTTGCGAAGCTTATCGACATGAAAATACGGATTGCTGCCCACATACACCAGCTCTGCCTTGCGGCGTTCGGCTTCCTCACGGTCGGTCACTGGGCTGACGCCCCACTTGTTGGCAGCAGCAAACTGCACGTCTTGCTGGTCAGGGAACGACTTGGAATAGCCCGGAACACTCAAGATGCGGTTTTTGACAAGACTGCCGTCAGGATGGAAAAAACGTGAACTCGATGTCCCTTGTCTATGAGGTATCGTGCGTACAAGGGCAATACTGTCGCGACGGGTCGGCCGGGAGGCTTCTGCCGTTGCTATAGCATCGGAATCGGTGGCAGACCCGGAGTCAGTGGACGAAGGGGCACCGGCAGCAGGACGGTGGGCCGCCACAGAGGGGAAAATACACCTGACCAATGCCAGAAGCAAGGTGACGGCCAGAAATCCTTCCAAATATCTTCTTTTCGTTATTTTCATTTCATGTGCAAAAATAGCATAAATCGGAAGAAAAACAAAACAAAAACATTGGAAAAACGGCAATCTTTCGGAAAGATTTCGCACTAAATCAACCTGCAATTCACAATTTTCTTGTAACTTTGCAACATCAATATTCCACATCATTATTCAAAAGAACAGATACATTGATAGAGAAGCATATCGTATTGGAAGACATTGATCCGCTGACCTTTTACGGTCTAAACAACGGTCATCTTCAGATGCTCAAATCCCTATTCCCCAAGTTGCGTATCATGGCCCGCGACAACGTGATTCGCGTGCTGGGCGACGAAGAGGACATGGCACGGATAGAAGAGTGCATTGAGAATATGCGGAGGCACGTGCTAAAATACAACACCATCTCGGACGAAGATATCCTCGACATTGTGAAAGGACATAAGACCAAGGCCGATGCCGCAACGGACGTGCTGGTGTACAGCATTTCGGGGCGACCCATCAAGGGTCGGTCGGAGAACCAACAGAAGCTGATAGACGCTTTCGGGAAGAATGACATGATATTTGCCGTGGGGCCGGCCGGTACGGGCAAGACTTATCTGAGCATCGCGCTGGCTGTGAAAGCCCTGAAAGAGAAGACGGCCAAAAAGATTATCCTAAGTCGGCCGGCTGTGGAAGCCGGCGAGAAGCTGGGGTTTCTGCCCGGCGATATGAAAGACAAGATAGACCCCTATCTGCAACCTCTCTACGATGCGCTGGAAGACATGATTCCGGCCACGCGTCTACAGGAGATGATGGAAAAGCGTATCATTCAGATAGCCCCGCTCGCTTTCATGCGCGGACGGACGCTAAGTGACGCCATCGTCATTCTGGACGAAGCACAGAACACGACACCCGCCCAGATACGCATGTTCCTGACACGTATGGGCTGGAGCACCAAGATGATCGTCACGGGCGACATGACCCAGATAGACCTGCCACACGAACAGAAGAGCGGTCTCAAGGAAGCCTTGAAGATTCTCTCGGGCATTGAAGGCATATCGGTGGTGAACCTTTCACAGAAAGACATCGTGCGCCACAAACTCGTCACAAGAATTGTAACAGCCTACGATGCCTACGACAAAAAACAGGAACAGGAGAAGACCAATAAAGTCAGGCTAAGGACAAGGCCCACACACGAAAGCCAGGTGCCGATGCTCGATACCAATATCATCACAGAAAACTAAAATTCAATCACTTAATATGGGAGCCCTCTGTATAAGTACCCCATAAGGGGAAGACGAGGGGATACAGTTTTATGAAAGCATTGACGAATACTGATTTCCATTTTGATGGACAGAAGAGTGTTTACCACGGCAAAGTACGTGACGTTTACAACATCGACGACGACCTGATTGTGATGGTCGCCACGGACAGAATCTCTGCATTCGATGTGGTGCTGCCCAAGGGCATTCCTTTCAAAGGACAGGTGCTCAATCAGATTGCCGCCAAGTTCTTAGACTCCACGAACGACATCTGCCCCAACTGGAAACTGGCCACCCCCGACCCTATGGTGACCGTGGGTGTGAAGTGTGAGGGATTCCGCGTGGAAATGATCATTCGCTCCATCCTCACCGGCTCGGCTTGGCGTGCCTATAAGGATGGCTGTCGCGAACTGTGCGGCGTGAAGTTGCCCGAGGGCATGCACGAGAACGAGCGTTTCCCCGAACCCATCGTCACGCCGACGACGAAAGCCGACGAAGGTCACGACATGAATATTTCGCGTGAAGAAATTATTGCGCAAGGCATCGTGTCGGCCGAGGACTATGCCGTCATTGAGGACTGGACACGCAAGCTCTTTGCTCGTGGCCAAGAGATTGCGGCCAAGCATGGACTGATTCTTGTGGATACCAAATATGAGTTTGGCAAGAAAGGCGATCAGATTTATCTGATAGACGAAATACATACTCCCGATTCCAGCCGTTATTTCTATGCTGACGGCTACGAGGAGCGCTTGGCCAAGGGCGAACCCCAGAAACAACTCTCCAAGGAGTTTGTACGTCAATGGCTCATAGAGCACAACTTTATGAACGAGCCAGGCCAGACCATGCCCGAGATAACGGATGCGTATGCCGAGAGCGTGTCGGATCGTTACATAGAACTTTACGAGCACATCACCGGAGAGAAGTTCGACAAAGCCGCAGAGGCAGGAGATATTGCAGCTCGCATAGAAAAAAACGTCAAGGACTATCTTGCCTCCCGCAAGTAACCCCACCTTATGTATAAGCAAGAGGAAATCAAGCCTTACGACGAGAAGAGCGACAAAGGGGCGTTGGTAGAGGAAATGTTCGACAACATTGCCCCTAATTACGACACCTTGAACCATCGTCTGTCATGGAACATTGACAAGGCATGGAGGCGCAAGGCCATTGGACAGCTGGTGCCCTATGCCCCTCGGGTCGTGCTCGACATAGCCACGGGGACGGGAGACTTTGCCATACTGGCAGCCAAGATGCTCAAACCGGAGAAACTAATAGGGGCTGACATTTCCGAAGGAATGATGACCATTGGAAAGAAGAAAGTGAAAGCAGAGGGATTGGACGAGGTTATCTCGTTCCGTCGGGAGGATTCGCTTCACATGTCTTTTGCCGACGAGACATTCGATGCCGTGACCGCTGCCTTCGGCATTCGTAATTTCGAGGATCTGGATCAAGGGCTCAGGGAGATGTTCCGTGTGCTGAAGACAGGCGGACATCTGAGCATTGCCGAGTTGACAAGGCCCATCTCGTTTCCAATGAAGTCACTCTTTACGTTTTATGCTCATACTTTCTTGCCTGTCTATGGCAGTTTTATCTCGAAAGACAAGAGTGCCTATTCTTATCTCACGGCCACCATTGAGGCTTTCCCGCAGGGAGAGGAGATGATGGCTATACTGAAAAAGGCAGGGTTCCGCAAGGTTTCGTTTCGTCGACTTACCTTTGGCATCTGTACGCTCTACTTCGCCGAAAAATAACCCAAACCACAATAGTCCCACCTGATAAAGTATACAGACGATGGATAAATATGGACTGATAGGCTATCCGCTGATGCACTCGTTCTCTGTTAATTACTTCAATGAGAAATTCCAGAACGAGGGCATTGATGCCGTCTACGAAAACTTTGAAATTCCCACCATAGACGGGTTTCAGGAGATTATCGACACAACACCCGGACTGCGCGGCCTCAATGTCACCATTCCTTACAAGGAGAAAGTTATCAGCTATCTGGACTCACTGAGTCCGGAAGCCAGGGCCATCGGGGCCGTGAACGTCATCAAAGTGATTCACAAAGGCAAGAAGACTCTCCTGAAAGGCTATAACAGTGATGTCATAGGGTTTACCAAGAGTATTGAGCCTTTGCTTGAAACCTATCACAAAAAAGCCTTGGTGCTGGGGACAGGCGGGGCATCGAAAGCCATCGACTTTGGACTTAAGGCTCTGGGGCTGGAAACAGTGAAAGTGAGTCGGTTTGAGCGGCCCGACACCATCTGCTATGAGCAGGTGACAGCAGACGTTGTCAAGGAGTACAACGTCATTGTCAACTGTACGCCAAGCGGCATGTATCCTCATGCAGACGAGTGCCCCAATCTGCCTTACGAAGCCATGGACAGCCGCACGCTGCTCTACGACTTGATTTACAATCCGGACGAGACACTGTTCATGAAGAAAGGATTGGCCCAGAATGCAACTGTCAAGAATGGTTTGGAAATGCTTCTGCTGCAAGCCTTTGCCAGCTGGGAGTTCTGGAACAGCAAGGAATAAGGGAGGCAGAACAAGAAAAACAAGACTGATAAATCAAAGAAAATATGAACAACCGATATATGATGCGAGGCGTAAGTGCAGCGAAAGAAGACGTACACAACGCCATCAAGAACATTGACAAGGGCATCTTCCCACAGGCTTTCTGCAAGATTATTCCCGACATACTCGGTGGCGACCCCGACTACTGTAACATCATGCACGCCGACGGGGCCGGCACCAAATCGTCGCTGGCCTACATCTATTGGAAAGAGACAGGCGACCTTAACGTGTGGAAAGGAATCGCTCAGGATGCCATCGTCATGAACACCGATGACCTGCTTTGTGTAGGTGCAACGGACAAGATTTTGGTTTCAAGCACTATCGGACGCAACAAGGCATTGGTGCCAGGCGAGGTCATCAGTGCCATCATCAACGGCACCGACGAGCTGTTGACCCAAATGCGGGGTATGGGCATTGACATCTGGCCCACGGGTGGAGAGACGGCTGATGTGGGCGATCTGGTGCGAACCATTATCGTGGACTCAACCGTCACCTGCCGCATGAAACGTGCGGATGTGATCGACAACGCCCATATCCGTCCAGGCGACGTTATCGTGGGACTGAGTTCCACGGGCCAGGCCACCTATGAGAACCGCTATAACGGTGGCATGGGCAGCAATGGACTGACCAGTGCCCGTCATGACATGTTTGCCAAATACTTAGCAAAGAAATATCCCGAGAGCTACGACCACGCCGTGCCCAATGAGTTGGTCTACAGTGGAAAGTTCCGGTTGACGGATGCCGTAGAGGATTCTCCGGTGGATGCCGGCCAGCTGGTACTCTCCCCCACCCGCACCTATGCTCCAGTCATCAAGAAACTGCTCGACGAGCTGCGGCCCGAAATACACGGTATGATTCACTGTACAGGTGGCGCGCAGACCAAGGTGCTTCACTTCGTGGGCGAGGATTGCCGTGTTGTGAAAGACAACATGTTCCCTGTTCCCCCACTGTTCAAGGCTATCCACGATGCCTCCGGCACAGACTGGAAAGAAATGTATCAAGTGTTCAACATGGGCCATCGTATGGAAATATACGTACGACCGGAAGTGGCCGAACGGGTAATTGCTGTGAGCAAGAGCTTCAACATCGATGCCCAGATAGTGGGACACGTAGAAAAAGGAAAACGTTCTTTAACCATTACCTCCGAATTCGGAGAATTCAATTATTAATGACAGACAGCAACAACAACATATTAGAGAAGCTGGACGGGCTGGAAGCCCGTTACGAAGAGGTGGGAACGCTGATTACGGACCCATCCGTGATAGCCGACCAACAGCGATACGTCAAGCTGACCAAAGAGTACAAGGATCTTGGCGACATCATGAATGCCCGCAAGCGATATGTGGAGTGTCTCAACGCCATCGCCGAAGCCAAGGATATTTTGGCTAACGAAAGTGACCCCGACATGAAAGAGATGGCCCGTGAAGAGCTTTCTGCCAATGAGGCTTTGCAGCCGCAGCTGGAAGAGGAAATCAAGATTGCCCTCGTACCCAAGGATCCTGAGGATGCCAAGAACGTACAGATGGAGATTCGTGCCGGAACCGGCGGCGACGAGGCAGCTCTGTTTGCCGGCGACTTGTTCAGCATGTACAAGAAGTTCTGCGACTCGAAAGGTTGGAACCTGAGCGTGACCAGCGTCTCGGAGGGTGCTGTAGGAGGATACAAGGAGATAGACTTTGCCGTGAGTGGTGACAATGTATATGGCGTGTTGAAGTATGAGAGCGGCGTGCATCGCGTGCAGCGCGTGCCGGCCACCGAGACACAAGGCCGCATGCACACCTCGGCGGCCACCGTAGCCGTGCTTCCAGAGGCCGACAAGTTCGAGGTCAACATCAACGAGGGCGACATCAAATGGGACACTTTCCGTTCGAGCGGGGCAGGCGGCCAGAACGTCAACAAGGTGGAATCCGGCGTGCGTCTGCGTTATCCTTGGAAGAATCCCAATACGGGCGAAGTGGAGGAAATTCTCATCGAATGCACCGAGACGCGCGACCAGCCCAAGAACAAGGAGCGCGCCCTAAGCCGTCTTTATACCTATATCTATGACCATGAGCATCAGAAGTATCTCGACGACATCTCCAGTCGCCGCAAGAGTCTGGTTTCCACGGGCGACCGTAGCGCAAAGATTCGCACCTACAACTTTCCGCAGGGACGTGTCACCGACCATCGTATCGGCTATACCACGCACGACCTGCAAGGTTTCCTCGGCGGAAACATTCAGGACATGATAGACCATCTCACCGTAGCCGAAAATGCAGAGAAACTCAAAGAAAACGAATTATAACCCTCCCATGACTCGCAAACAACTCGTAGCACAGATATTCGACAAGCAGACGTTTCTGTGCGTCGGCTTGGATACCGACATCAAGAAAATCCCAACTCATTTGCAGACAGCCGAAGATCCTGTTTTTGAATTCAACAAGCGCATTGTCGATGCCACCGCCCCCTATTGCGTGGCCTACAAGCCCAACCTGGCTTTCTATGAGAGTTTGGGCGTGAAAGGCTTGGTTGCTTTTGAACGCACGATAGCCTATCTCAAACAGCAATGTCCCAAGCATCTCATCATCGCCGATGCCAAACGCGGCGACATTGGCAACACCTCCACGATGTATGCCCGCACATTCTTCGAGGAGTACAATCTCGATGCTCTCACTGTGGCTCCTTATATGGGAGAGGACAGCGTGAAGCCCTTCCTGGCCTACGAGGGCAAGTGGGTGGTATTGCTGGCCTTGACATCCAACCAAGGCTCGCACGACTTCCAGCTCACGGAGGACGCACAAGGCGAACGGCTCTTTGAGAAAGTGCTGCGCAAGAGCCAGGCGTGGGGCGACGAAGACAACATGATGTATGTCGTAGGCGCCACCCAAGGTCGGATGTTCGAGGATATTCGCCGCGTAGTGCCGTCGCATTTCCTGCTTGTGCCCGGTGTCGGCGCCCAGGGCGGCAGTCTGCAAGAGGTGTGCCGGTATGGCATGACCAGTCAGTGCGGCCTGTTGGTCAACTCCAGCCGCGGCATCATTTATGCCGGAAACGGAGAAGACTTTGCGGAAATGGCAGGACAGAAAGCACGGGAGCTACAACAACAGATGGCTGCAGAGCTGTCTAAAATCCAGGGCTAAGACTCATTCGGAAAATGCCAAACGGCATTCCCGTGGCTTCCCGCTTGCCAAAATAATTGGGCAACAGGTTCCTTTTCCTGTCGCCCAATTATTTTAGAAGCCTGAAGCAAAAGCCGAAATAACCGGCAAAAAGAACGGACAAAAGCTTGTCTGTTTGTTACTTGAACACGATTTTCTTATGGTTCGCGATGTAGATGCCGTTTGCCCGCGGAGCGCCAACCCTGCGCCCCTGCAGGTCGTAGCAGTCATTGTCGGGGGCGCCGTGTCTCAACTCTCGAATGCCGACGGTTTCGTTGTCCTTTGAAGCCAGCAGTCTCAGATTGTCAATGTAGAGCAGACTGTTGTTGGCCGCGCCGACGGCTGCCGATGTTCCAAATCCCAACGAAATGGTGACCAGTTGTCTTTCAGCCAGTTCAAAGTCGTAGCACAGCTGCTGCCATGTGCTGGGCTGCGTGGGATACTGGAAGAAAGTCTTGTCAGCCGTGATGATTCCAGTCAGCGATGTGTTCACGTTGCCTCCCTGACTCACAACGGTTTGTCCGTCGTTCCGGCTTTCGTTGGTACATACATAGCGGGCATTCATGAGCAGTCGATACTTTCCCTTGTCAAGGCTTGTCTGCTGCGTGATGGCATTTCCGCCCTTGTCCCATGAGTTGAGAACGGTGAGCGTGCGGTTGCCGCACGCCCCATCGGCAATGGGGCGTGGGCAGCGGTCAACATAGTTGCCCACGTTGCCGGGACTTGCACAGTAGAGCGTGGTGCTGTAGGGCATGGAATACATGCGGCAGAACTTGGAACCGCCATGCAGTGTGTTGGCTGCCGTCCACCCCTTCACGGGCAAGATGTTGGGCCATCTGCTGTCATTGGCCTGCACCGTGTTCACATAACACGGGCTGTAGGTGTTGCCTCCTATTGTCACATGACCAGTGGCATCGCCATAGGTCACGTCTTCTTCAAACGAGGCGTTGGCTATATGGTTTGCCGTAATGTTGTTGTAGCCTACGGTGAGGTCTTCTTCTTTATCTTCGGGAAACTCGTTGGTTTCTTCTATCAAGAGCTTGCCGTCAACGATGCTGAGCTTCAGCGTGCCGGCCATGTTGGTGCGTCGGCGCACCACCTTCCCATGGCCCACCATGGCTGCTACGTCCACAGGCGCAAGGTTGCCCTGCAGGTTTTTCAGGTAAACAACGTTGGGCGAGTTTTTATCCTGAACGGCTTTTATTCCGTTCTTGCCGCTGATGAAGAATCGGAGCTCGCCAGTTATGGCGTGATTCTCCTCTGCCACAAAGCTGGCCGAGGCCTTTCCGTCTTCAATGTCGGTCTCGACGTTGAACACCGGGGCCCCGTAGGCCGTGCCAACCTTTTGTATTTTGCATTTTTGGTCGCTGGCAAAGTTGCACAGCAGCAGGTAGAACGTGCTGTCCGGGTCGGCCGCCATGGCGCCGTTCCATCCCTCCGGACAGACAAGCTGCCGGCCTTTTTCAAAAAGCCGCCGCGTGCCGGTGGCGGTCGTGTTGCTGTAATAGATCAGGGCACGGCGGTCTACCACATCATTCCGCCGGCAAGTCCGCTTGCCGGCACCGTAGAGCGTATAGAGCCGGGCCGTCAGTATCGAGTTGTTGTTGCTACGATCGCCGAAAGCCATGTCCTTGTATTTCCCGTCAGCGGCAAGCTGCACAATGCCCAACGCATTGTCGACGTTGACCCATGGCGTGCTGAACGTGGAGAAGCCCGCCCCGTCGAGCTGCCTGTGTCCCGTCTCGGTGTAGAGCGTCCGCCGGGTCTTGGTCAGCTCGTCCACGCTCACGGCCGTCAGTCCGCCCTTTTCGGCCGTGATGACGGCATCGGCGTTTGCACGCACATTGTCCAAATAGATCACAGCATTGCCGGGTGTGGCGTAAATGGCAAATCGGTTGTTCAGCGTCCCCTCATTGGTGTTGAGCTCGCCGTTCATGGCAAAACTGTTGCCTTTCAACTGATAGATGCCGCTCACCACGGGCGTGGCGTTGGTTTTCTTGCCGCTCACTTCGTACCATCCTATGAGGTTTCCGGTGTTGTTGGCCCTGTAAGGCACGATGATTTTATTTTTGTCCACCGAGTTTGCCGCGATATATCCCGTGTAGCTTTGCAGTCCCTTGCTCCACGAGAAAGTGACAAAGCGGTCGTTGGTCGCGGCCCGCACAATGTTTTGCGACGTGAAGAGCTTGGCCGCGCCATATTGTTCGTTGAAGTGGTTCCAGTCGGTTGCCGTCATCGAGGCTGTGGGCAGGAGCTCGTGCATGAGCCAGGTCATCATGACACGATGGGCTTCGACGCCCATGCGGCGTGCGCCCACGTCGGCTCGCAACAGCCAAGAGCCGTCGGCAGTAGTGGTTTGCCGCGCCTTGATCATCTTGTAGGCCAGGTTCTCAAGCAGCAGTGCATGCGGGTCGCGCAGGAAGCAGGCGTTGGTCGAGTAGCTGGTAATCTGGTCATAAAGAAACAGACTCCAGTCGTTGCCGTTGGGCATGGCCAGCTCGCCGTCGGCCAGTGCTAGGTGATAAAGCACCTCTTTCATCACCTTGTCGTTGTTGTGCATGAGGGCGTTTGTCTTCCATTTCTCGTGGCCAATCATTGCCGTTTGGAACAGCTTGAGCGCCAAGGCGGCCTCACCCAACTCTTGAACGACCACATTCTGGTAGGAAGTATGAAAGTAGTTGTGGTTCTGGAGCGTGTAGTCGTCGTAGAGGTTCTGCCCACGATACAGGTCTTTTACCGTGACGTTGTCGTAGTCGGGGTCGATGACTGTCATGTCGTTGGCATCGTCTTTCTGCGAATAGCTGTTGATGGCAAACTCGCGCAAGCGGGCAAACCAGCGGGGCGCCAGCTCGTCATTCGGCATCAGGCCCAAGGTTGCGGCCAGCACGTCGGCCTCCCATCCGTTCTCCTCGGCCTTGGTGTCGCCTGCATAGCCCGTGGGTATGGTGCGCTCCAGCTGGTAGTTGCACTCGGCCTTCAGCAGTTGGCAGACCTGTTTTTTCTGCTCGTCCGACAGCTTATCCCATTGAAAGAAAGCCGAGTAGGCCACCGACATGGCCCACAGAGAGCTTTCCCACACATGGTCTCGCACAGAGGTGGAGCCCCAGTAGTCGCCGCCGGCACACGTTTTCAGCCTGTTGGCCTTGTGTGTGCTGTAGGCAAAGACGAGGCTTTTCATGGCCATTTGCTCCAGGTCGGCCCAGGTAACGCCGCCAGGCAGCACCACTTTCCCCTGGGCATACTTGACGAGGAAAGCGCAAACCATGGACAGGTCGGCATTGGCCCTTACGCCCTGTTCGTTGCTGCCCATGGTGTTCTCGCCTTTGAAGCATCCGCAAGCCTCGCCCAGACTGTTGGCAGTTGCACAGTGCTGGAAGTCGTTCTTCATGTAGACGGAGAAGTTGGCCAGCATCTGCAGCAGGTCCGCCTTCATGGCATCCCCCTCCACGAAACGGGCCGTTATCACGCCCTCGGTAGGGCTTGCAACGCTTTCCTCCGTGTTGTCGTTGTGGAATGAGGCGTTCGGCACGCATCGTGGAGCGGCATCGGCCTTATGGCCGTCGGCCAGGAGAGGCACGACAAGTAAGGCGCAAAAAGCAAGAGTAACGGTTCTCGACATCATTTTTTGTTGGGTTTGCTTGACGTTTTCGGGGTGACATCGTTGGGTTGCCACGGTGCAAAGATAGCAAAAAAATGGGGAGACGATGCGTTTAAAATAGAAATAGATACGGCTTGCCGCCAGTTTGGCCTTGCGATTGCACGGGAATCATGCGGTCAGAAAGGCGTAAACGCGAGCCGAAAAGCCCGTAAACACGAGCTGATAAAGCCGTAAACACGGGCGGAAAAAGGCGTGGACGCGGACGAAAAAGGGCGTGTGGGGTGGATAGGAACCGTATTGACGGCCGAAGCCGGCTTTGTTTTCAGTCGAACAATGACGGGCCAAGAGGCGCATCGGGGACTGTGTCGGCAGTGTCTTTGGCTGTCTCCTCAAAACTGAGCAGCAGTTGCCGCGCACGGTCTGAGTTGGGATTCAGACGGTAGATGCCGCGCTGGGTGTGCTCAACGAGCGAGCTGGGGTATCTGCTGTTGGTGCGCAGGAATTGGACTACACGCATCCGCACCTCGTCGAGGTCGACGGGATGGAAAAAGCTGTTGCTGGCATTGTAGACATGCAGAATGAGCTTTTGCAGCGACATGCCTTGTTCGCCGGCCTCGGTCAGTATGCGCAGGATGGTTTCGTTCATGGGCCAAAAAGGGCCGCAACTCAACGGAACATCAAGCTGCGGCCCTCTTCTATCTCGAACTGTGCTTAGGCAAGAACCACCTTGCCCTCCAAGCCCTTCACCTTGCCTTCTTTCAGCAACCAGCCGATACCGAGCAAAACTTCTGCCTCTGTCTTGCCGGTCTTCTCGGCAAGCTCTGCTACAGACAGGGCGGTGCCTACTGCGGACAGGGCCTGATAAACGTCGCCCGCACGGAATCCGGCGTTCTCGGCGTCTACCAAAACTTCTGATTTCTTGGCTACTGACTTCTTGGTCGTTGTCTTCTTCTTGGCTGCAGTTGTCTTTTCTGCAACTTTCTTCTCTGCTGCTTTCTTTTCTGCCATGATTTAGTGAAACTATTAAATGAACTAATGAATGACTAACCGATTTATGATTTTCTGGGTACAAAATTAGCGTTTTTGCTGCGATTAACAGAGCATAAACGTGAAGAAAATGAGGCGATTAGGAGCTTTTCGCGTGCGAAACCCTGATTTATTGATTTAAATCAATGGTTTTTGCCTACGAGCTCAAACGGCAAGAGCATAAAAAAACCTTCGTGTTCGTCGAAGGCTTGCGGTGCGTACGGAACTTGAACTTGTTTCTGTAACACTCTGTATCACAACTATTTTTATTGGTCTCATTCATCTATGTAGCCAAATTGTAGCCACTATAGAGTATTTTGAGAATACTTAAATAATTCGCTCTACTGACATCACCTATGTCATTTCAGGTACAAAGGTACATAAAAAATGAACCACCGCCAAATATTTGATTGAAAATCTTTTAGAAAGATTCCGGCTACAATTTCAGTGCACGGTGCAAGCCCTTATATATAAAAGGGACTTGCACCGTGCACTGACGGTCTATCCGTGTGTGAAACAATAAAAAATGCAAATAGTATCATATTGCCAACATTGGCAATCCAATATTCTTAAAAAAGGTTTATTTCTTTGGAACTTTGCACCTATAAATCAAATAAACAAACAAATATGGATAAGAAGATGATACCTCAAAAGGGAGAGGGACGCTTGTTTATCGTGCTTCCCACTCTTGAAATCATGCTATCTTCTTGCGATAACAGCAAGATGAGAGCCCAAGTTGCCGGCATGGAGAATTCCAATTTCAGGAAGCATTGCAAGATGCAGACAGATTTGAGAATTGACACCTATACCAAATGCGCCTCCGCATTCGACATGGATGTACTTCTTTTGCATCTTCCCAAAGGAATGATAGAATCTTTGGTACATACCACCGAAGACAAAGACCATCGTTTCTTCACAATTGAGAAGGAAGACCTCATCTTTTTGTTGAACAGGCTCTGTCAGGTAGATCACAAAAGAATGATTCAACATATCATACTTCTTGCCAACCGTATAGTAAAAAAGCAAGACAACCTGTCTACATTTCGTGATTTAATGGCAGCTATTGAGGAACTTATCCAAAAACTGATGCGTGATGACAGAGAATAACATGCTTCCTACCGCCCTTTTGGAAGAAATACATTCCTTGAAAGAAAATATGGAACGGATTACAGGCTTCATCCTTGAACTGAAACAGGACTATGCCGTGTTGGAAGAAAAGATTGAGCTGAATTCTTCTGATGTCCTGCGACTTCTCGGCATATCCAGAGCTTCACTTGCGCGATGGAGAGACAGCAAGGTTGTCCCTTACCGTTATGTTTCCTGCAATCACGTGGTCTATCCCTTCAAAGGACTGTACATTGCAATCAAGACGGGACGTGCTTCCTTCAAAGGCTTTCGCAGGGTGGAAGCCTTGCAAAGGCTCAATGCCTACAAGGACGGTATACTGAAAGGATATATGGGAGACTCACAAATTCTGTTTGAGGAACTATGAACATTAAGGAAGAAATCTTGGAACACACAAACAGGGGACTTGAAGTCTTCAGTTTCTATATGCCGATTGACTTTGTTCCGAAACGGAATTTTCGGAATCCATTATATGAGGATAAAAGGGCATCCTGCAACATCTATCTTGATACAAAATCGCAATGCTACCGCATGAAAGATTTTGGGAACGAGGCATATTCGGGTGATTGTTTCTGGTTTGCAGCGACGATGCTTGGTCTCGATGTTCGATCGAATTTCAGAAAAGTGTTATTGACTATCATACAGGATCTAAACCTCAACATTACCGTGGATTTTAAGACTGATGAGAATAGAAAAACAAAATCTCCTAAGGACGTCCGTCTTGTTTCTCCAACACCAACCAATGCAAAAGAAAGGCTTTCCGAAAAGAAAAAGGTATTCAAACTATACGAACAACCATTTAATGCTGAGGAGTTGTCCTTTTGGCTGCGCTATGGGATAACAGACAGGATATTACAGCGGTATCACGTTAAGTCTCTGTTTCGTTATGAAACAATCTCTAATCAGGGAAAACCTTTTAGCTTGACTTCTACAAGGGAAGAACCAATGTTCTGTTATATGATGGGAGACTTTGTAAAGCTGTATCGTCCACAAAGTAAGTTACGCTTCCTTTACGGAGGGGATAAATTGAAAGATTATATCTTTGGTTTTGAGCAGTTACCAAGTAAAGGGGACGTTTTATTTATCACCGGTGGAGAGAAAGATGTATTGTCACTATCTTCACATCACTTTAATGCCATCTGCTTCAATAGCGAAACTGCCTCCATTCCTGAGCCTATTATCGAAAGCCTGCAACTACGATTTAGACACATCGTTCTGCTTTATGATACGGATGAAACCGGACTACGAGAAGCAGAGAGGCAAGCCAAGCTGTTGGAACCATACCATGTGTTTTATCTGAGACTATCTTTGCAAGGTACAAAAGCAGAAAAAGACATTTCTGATTTTTTTGCTTTGGGAAAGACAGAAAAGGATTTAACTTCTTTACTGACAGAAAAACTTTCAAGTATATATACCCATACAATTATGATGCTGCAATCATGTGAAATAGACTATGACAATCCTCCTGATGCTTCAAAGTCCGTTGTGGCAGTAAATGGTGTGCCACTGGGTACGCAGGATAATCTGTTCTGCATTACCGGAGGTGAGGGTACGGGCAAGAGCAACTATGTGGGTGCTATCCTTGCCGGAGCGTTGGGAGAAAAACGATTGCCGATAGAGAAGACCTTGGGATTGGAGATTACCGCCAATCCCAAAGGCTTGGCGGTCCTACACTATGACACGGAACAGTCCGAGGCACAGTTGCACAAGAACTTGGGTAAGACACTGCGTAGGGCTTCTTTGACGGCAGTGCCGGAATTTTACCACTCCCTGTATCTTGCCTCGCTCTCCCGTAAGGACCGCCTTAAACTTATCCGTGAGAGTATGGATTTGTTCCATCACAGGCATGGAGGTATCCATCTCGTGGTGATTGACGGAATAGCCGACTTGATACGTTCTGCCAATGACGAAACAGAAAGTATTGCCATTGTGGATGAGCTTTACCGTTTGGCAGGGATTTATAATACCTGTATCATCTGCGTGCTTCACTTTGTGCCTAACGGCATTAAGCTGCGCGGGCATATCGGCTCGGAACTTCAACGCAAGGCAGCGGGAATTCTTTCCATAGAGAAAGATGACAATCCCGAATACTCGGTCGTAAAAGCATTGAAAGTCCGTGACGGAAGTCCGTTGGACGTACCGATGATGCTTTTCGGCTGGGATAAGGCTGAGGACATGCACGTCTATCGTGGCGAGAAGTCTAAAGAGGACAAGGAAAAGCGCAAGACTGATGAACTCATTGCCGTTGTCAAAGAAGCCTTCCGAAATTCTTTCAAGCTCACTTACCAAGAACTTTGTGAGGTTCTGATGCGAGAGATGGAAATCAAGGACAGGACCGCAAAGAAATATATTGCCTATATGAAAGAGCAGCGTATTTTGATACAAGATACAAGTGGGAATTATCAAAAAGGAGAATTATGCCATACTTAGATCAACAGCCAGAAGATACATGGCAGAAACGCCTGTTTGATAAACTGAAGAATATGGAAGACAAGCTCGACCGTCTGCTTGTCCTACGGGAACAAGAAGTAGATACGACCATTCACCCTCCATTGAAACCCGAATACTTGGATATCATAGATGTCTCCAAAATTTTGAAGGTGGAACAAAAGACCATTTACAACTGGGTTTGGGCTGGAAAAATTCCTTATCTTAAAGCCAATGGCAGATTACTTTTCCTTCGGAAAGAGATAGATGAAATGCTACGGAAACAAGGGAACTGGTAGGCACCCGTTCATTATTTAATGCTTGTTCAACAAAATTGAACAAGCATTAAATAATGAACGAAAAAATTTGCAGTTTGATTTTTGTTCACTATCTTTGCAGTGTTCAATCCTATTGAACGACTATAAATATTGAACAAGATATGTACGGAATACAGATTATAGATCAGGCGGTTAGTGCGATAAGGAGACAGTGGGAGGATTCTCAAGATGTCATAATCGATGCGCTTCAGCCGGAAACGCCTTCGATGGAACAATACGTCAGAATTATGGGCATAGAGTTCCGATGCCTTGTTGAAAATGAGATAAATGGAACAAATATCCTGCGCATTGAAGAAAAATCAAAGAGCTGTATGGGGACTTACAAGGGACCTGTCATATTGGTTGCAAGATATGTACAGCCATCTGTCTATGGAACTTTGCGTAAAATGGAACTTAACTTTGCTGACACGGCAGGTAACTACAATATACAGTACACGAAGGGCAGGAAAGTGATATTCCACCTTTCTCACACAGGGGAGAAAGCCCCTGTGAATAACAACAAAAACTATCCTATATTCCAAGAAGCAGGCCTGAAGGTAATCTTTTATCTCTTGCAAGCTCCTGAGAATGTGGGCAAATCTTTTCGGGAAATCAAGGAGTATAGTGGAGTTTCGATAGGTACTGTCAAAAATGTGATTGATGAATTGGAAGTCCGTAAGTTTATTCTCGTAACTCAGAAGAAAAGAGTTCTGAAAAAACGTCGTCTTTTGCTCGATTTATGGTCGGAAAACTATCATCAGATATTAAAGCCCAAGTTGCTGTTGAAGCAGCTGGATTTTCGGACACCGGAACAAAAAGAAAAATGGGAAGAAATAGCATTGCCAAATGGTATGTTATGGGGTGGAGAGTGTGCATCTAATTTATTGAATGGTTACCTTACTCCGGAACTTTTTGAACTCTATACAGAGACATCTTTTTCCAATCTGATGAAGACTGGCGCAACACGGACTACCGAAGGAGTTATTTATGTATATCAGAAGTTTTGGAAAGGCGATGTAATGCCCTGCATTTTGATATATGCCGATTTAGTAAGTAGCGGAGACAGCCGTTGTATTGAAGCTGCAAATAAATTATTAAAAGATGAACTTTCAGATTTCGAGTAAGAAGATTGGCAACCCCCTGTTGGTTGAACTGCTAAGAAAAGTCAGTCATTGTTTTGCTGAGATTGGGCAGGATTTCTTTGTTATCGGGGCTACTGCGCGAGATATTTTAATTCGGCAGTTAGTAGGTATAAGTTCAGGGAGAAAGACGAGGGATTTAGACCTCGCCATAGCCATTCCCGATTGGGATGCATTCGAAGAGATTAAGCGGGCATTATTAGCACAAGGGTTTCAAAAAGACGGACAGATGTATCAACGGTTCTATGATGGCGACTACGAAATGGACATAGTACCATACGGAGATATAGAAAGAGAAGATGGATACATATACTGGCCTCCTGAGGAGGATATAGCTATGTCCGTTAAGGGGTTTGCTGATGTGCTGAGTGGTGCTATTACCGTAACGATTGACAATGAATTCGACATCAAGATAGCATCGTTGCATGGATTATTTGTATTGAAGTTCAATGCTTGGTTAGACAGGAATATCCAAACGAATAAAGATGCCGTAGATATGGCATTCATTCTGGAAAACTATTTCATTGCTAACTTGAATAGGAACTTGCATGCAGAAGTGTATGATTGGGAAGACTTTGATGAGATTGTTGTCGGAGCTTATTGGCTTGCTTATGACATTGTCGGATTTCTATCAAAAGAGCATCTTTTCCACTATGAGCAATGTCTGCGGAATGAGATAGAGAAAAGAGAAAATAGCAGGCTGATACAACAGGTTATAGATAGTAGCAGTGTTTTTTCTTATGAGAAACTGCTCCTCGCATTTCAAAAAATGATTGCCGTATTTGATAAAGTTTTGCATGGTGAAGATTCAGATTGAAAGCTTAAGTATTCCGGCTGGTAAAGAAAATGGAGATTACATTCTCCAACGAGAATTTCCTAATGGAGCAACACTCATTCTACTTGCAGATGGGATGAGTGGTTTGTCGTTGCCGGAAAGTGCTTCAAAAATTGTTTGCGAAGCTATCTCAGAATATTTTGTAAAAACCGATATAATTGATTGTACGGAACATATCCTCAGGAGCATCAAATATGCTGATGAGCGTTTGGCTGCTTTTTGCAAGGAGAAGAAATCCAAGATGGGTTCGGCTTTACTTCTTGTATATATCAGTGATGCTATGCTCTTCTACACATCTTTGGGAGATGTGCGCCTATACTATCGAGACAAACAAGGAGAAGTAACTCAACTAACAAACGATGATACCATTATGCAAGGAGCAGACACTTATCTGACAACTTGCATTGCGGGAAGAGGTTTTAGAAACCCCATTCAGGTTCAACGTTTGCCATTGAACATGGGTGATTCTCTGCTGCTTTGTAGTGATGGCTATTACAAAGTTCATGATATTCCCCATTGTTTTCACCATAAAGAGCAGACACCTCCAACATTGGTAGATGACGACAGCTCTGTTGTCAGAATAGAAATTATACAATGAATCTGTCAAATTCTCTGATACGGTTTCTCAAAAGCGTCAAACACTTTATTTCAAGTACTTGGCGCTTTTCGATACAATAAGACATTCTACATCTTCCACTTTGGTTTTGAGATAATAACTTTGCTCGTAATGTCATTGTTGTCGGATACATTCTGCTGACTATTGTTCTTGGGAGATGTGGGCAAAGGTATGTTGTCTGTGTTTTTTGAGAATGAATTCTTATAAGAACGGGGTTCTGATATATCATCTACTGATTTACTTTGCTGTATGGCACCATGCTGTGCCTCTTGCCCTATATCCTCTTTTTCCTCCTCCGGTGGAGCAAGGGTAAGTGCAATTCGCCTATCCAGTTCGGCTGCCTCGCCTTTGAGCGTGCGAAGCTCTTCTTCCTTTTTCCAAGAGCTGCCCGCAATGTTGGTGTAAACGTCTTTATTGGCTGCGACCTTTTCCATCTCCTTTTCGTGCGACTCTATTACCTTCGGGATACGCTCCAAGGCATTGATAAAGTTCTGGCAAGCAAGTTTCGGATCGGATGCCAGCTTACCGTTATTATAGGTATAGTAGATACTCTCCTGCCCCTTCACAAAGAAACGATTTACAGAGCAATCAAACAAGTCCTTGGAAGTGCTCTCCGTCTTAACCATAATAGAAAAGCCATAAATCTCACCGATTTTGTTGTATTCCCCCTTGGTGCGTGCTTTCTCGTCTATTTCCTGCAGACGTGCAGCAATGGCCTTGATATCGGTGCTGTCTTCCACACCTTTGATAGTCAGCTTATTGATAGGCACACCTTCCTCATCACGCTCCACACGCTTCTCAAAGAGAGCCAAGTCAGACTGTGCCTCCTTGACTTTGTCTGTATGGAAAGACACGGAACTCTCAATCTCTGCCAGCTTGCCCGTTGCGGCATCACGCTCACGGAGAAAGTTCTTGCGCTCTGATTCCAAGGTGGTAATCTTCTTATCCAATCTTGCTTTTTCCAAAAGGTCGGTATTGCCTGAAAGTACTGCTACATATTCTGAAAAGTTCATACCGCTGTCCTCGTCCATCGATCCCTCGTCAATGGTACGGCTCCCTAAAGTGTTCGTCTTTAACTGGTTGATGAAAAGCTGCTTGTTGTGCAGCAGGTTGAACTTGTAACTGTCCAACGAGCGTTCCACGGCATAAATAATCACATCGACCTTGTTGTCGGCAAACTCCTTGGCAACAAGATTACCTTTACGGATGGCACGCCCGTTACGCTGCTCTAAGTCCGATGGTCGCCACGGCGTGTCAAGTTGATGGACCGCTACTGCCCGCTGCTGTGCGTTCACACCCGTGCCCAACATGGATGTAGAACCGAAGATGATACGGATGTCGCCTCGGTTCATGGCATCGACCATTGCTTTCTTTGCTTTCTCGTTCTTGCACTCCTGAATAAAACGTATCTCGTATGCCGGGATATGGTAGTCCTCCACCAGCTTTCTCTTGATTTCCGAATAGACGTTCCATTCGCCAGGCTTGTAAGTACCTAAATCAGAGAAAACGAACTGCGTACCTTTCTGTGCATCGTACTTTTGGTAATAGTCATTGAGCAGCTTGGCGCAGTGGCTTGCCTTGTTGTCAATATGATCTGAGTACGCATTTTCATCAATCATGCGTAAATCAAGGCTCATCTTGCGGGCGTAGTCTGTTGCGATGAGCATTTTTGCCCTTTCCTCGCTCTCACTCAGTGGTGCTCGTCCCAAGATTGTGGCATCGCCACTCTTGGCAAACTCCATCAGTTTGCCGATAAAAACCTCCTGCTCGGGCGTGGGCGGTATGTTGTGCAGTATCTCATTCTTCTCCGGGCGGTCGATGCCGATGTCCTTTGCCGTACGGAAGTCGCAAATCTCCGCATAGAACGAGGCAAGCTCCGGTACCTTGATAAAGGTGCGGAACCGCTCTTTCTGAATGATGTCGTTTGTGATGGAGAACTCATAGTCAGTTGATTTCTTGGCAAAGACTGCTGCCCAAGCATCAAAACTGTTGATACCCTGTTTTTCTAATGCCTGCGGACGGAGATACTTGAACAGAAGATACAACTCCGTCAGGCTATTGGAAATGGTCGTTCCCGAAAGGAAAGTCGCTCCTAAGTCCTTGCCCGACCGCTCCTGTATGGTGCGTATGGCAAAGAGCATATTGAGGGCTCTCTGTGAGCCGTCGGGATTGCCCAAGCCCGACACACGGTCGTGACGGGTGTTGAACATCAGGTTCTTGAATTGATGGCTTTCATCGACAAAGAGGTGGTCGATACCCATCATCTTGAAATCCACAGCATCGTCCTTACGCTCAGCGATGCTATCCTGTATGTTCTGCAACTTGGCTTCAAGCGTCTGCTTGCGCTTCTCCAATCCTTTGAGCATCCCACGGGAGATGTCTCTTCCTTGTTGTCGCAACACTTCGAGATTCTCTTCCACGGAGTCCAGTTCCTTTTGCATAATCGCTTCCTGTATCTCCAAGGCCTGCGGTATCATACCGAACTGTTCATGTGTAAGTATAATACAGTCCCAATCGTTGTTCTTGATGTCGTTGAAAATACGCTGGCGGTTCTGCTTATTAAAATCATTCTTGCCTGGATAGAGTACCTTAGCATTGGGATAAGCTTTCCTAAAGGTATCAGCAATGTCGAATACGTTTGCCTTCAGACCGATAATCATCGGCTTGTTTGCCAGTCCCAATCGCTTCATCTCGTAGGCAGCCGTACACATGATGAGTGTCTTACCCGCTCCCACCTCGTGATCACAGATGCCGCCACCGTTGGTTTTGAGCATCCACACGGCATCCTTCTGGCTCTTGTAAAGGTCGGCAATACCCAATCGTTTGAGGTCAAGATCGGGAAACATCTGGTGCGTACCGTCAAAGTTGGGTCGCACAAAACAGTTGAAAAGGCGGTTGTACCTGTCGGAGAGTTGCTGTTTGAAGGTATCAGGTGTGTGTCCGAGCCAATCGACAAAGCCCTGTCTGATTTCCTCAATCTTGGCATTTGCCATCTGTATGGCATGTCCGTCCCTTACTTTGATGGTCTTGGTCTCTCCCGTAACCTTGTCCGTCACCTCCTTGCTCTTGTTGATGTCGGGAATGGTATTGTGTAGGGCATACTTCAGGAGATTGATACCGTCATAGCGGCGGAACTCTCCTTGTACGGCATACTTGTGCCAGATATTGGCATTCTTTCGGTCGCAGACAATGCTGTATTCGTCCATATTGGAATGATAGGACACGCTAATTTCCGTCCCGAAAAACTCCGAAGCGAACCTACCATAGACTTTGGCAGGTATCCAGCGTTCACCAAGGTTGAAGTCCAAATCGGCAAAGGGAATGGGCGTAGGTGTGGCTGCACGTAGGGCGGCAAGGCTTAGCTTGGCTTCCTCGTGTCCGGGGTGGTCCAAGAGCCACGACTCGATACGTTCCGCCTTTTCAATCACGTTACCCGAAATGAACTTGTCCGCCACCTCATAACCGCCCTCTTCGGGATTGTAGAAGATGCGTCCCTCCAGAGCTGAAATGATGTCGCTCTCTTCCATATCGGGTAGCAGGGAACTCATATAGTCGAGTTCCACCGAGCCATACTTGTTGAGCGATGCACCGAGTGCTTCCATCGGGTCAGCTGCGACGGTCAGTTCGGTGGTGGTGAATGCCGTGGGATGGTCAAAGATGTCCGCCTTGATATATTTACCGTTCTCGGAACGTTCCAAGAACAGTATCTCCATGCCCGTGGCGTCCATCTTGATGATGTCGGTATTCGTCTTCTGGTTAAAATAGCCCCAGCGTAGGACATAGCCGTCATAAAGTCGGTTGAGTTTCTCGCGTTCTTCCTTGTCCTCTGCTTGATTGTTCGCTTCATAGTCATACAGTCTGTGATAACTATCCCTGATGTCGATATATGCCTTGAGCCGTGAGAGTTGTGAATAAGGCAAGTCCATCGGATTGAAGGTGGGATGCCGCTTCAAATCAGAAAGAAAACCGACCTGCCCCTTCTGCACGACAATGGAGCCGTCCCTCAAATGCGAATCGGGCGATGAGAGAAAGGGACGGGGTGAGGAATCAAACTCCTTTTTCACCTCCGCTATCGGTTGTGGTTTTCGCTCTTCGGCTTCATTCATGAAGTCAAAGAGAGATGGCTCACGATATGAGGGGGAGATGATCTTCTTATTGCCCTTTCCTCTGGTTTTACGCCCTGGAGTGACTGTAGGTTGTTTTTCGCTCTCCTTTCCTGCTTTGTTTTCCGGTTGCTTTTGAGCTGTCTGCACCTGCGATTTTGGAGCTTCTTTAATCTCGCTGTTCACGCGCGTTACTTCCTGCGTCCAGAGATTGTATTCCTCCGGAGCGAACAGTGAAGGCTGCTCCGTTTCCTGTCGCTCGTCCATGCCGTTCATCACCGGATGATGGTCATCGTCGAAATAGACCATCTGGCCGTTCATCTCCCGTGGAGACTCCACATCGGTACGGATTTCCTTCACATCCTGCTCATACTGACGGTGAAGAGTCAATGTAGGCACGCCTTCAGGAGCAGGCTCATAGGAAATGTGGTCGATAGCCTGCACGATTTGCCTATTAGCCTTTTCCCTGACTTGCTCCCCAGCCTTTTCTACTTGAACTTCCTCCTTGTCCTCTTCCGTGGAGAGCTTCTCCTCCATTGGCTGAGCCAGAACTGTCGGCTCGGCTTTTTTCTTGATTTCCTCAATAATCGGCTCCTTGGTGTATTGTCCTTGGACAATCTCCTCCAGTTCTGCAATCTCGTGCAGTTTCTTGGGGCTAAAATATAAGTCTCGCTCAATGCCTAACCCATGTATCTTGACTTCCTCCATTTCGTCAAGCGACATATTGCCCAGTTCCCAACCATAGCCCATCGTGACAGCACCGAAACCGATGCGGGTCTTCGGGTCGTACTCCAAGAGGTAGGCCGTATATGCCCCCATCGGGAAGAAATAGCGTGCGTAGGCTATTTTATCGCCAATGAGTTCCTTCTCCGTGCTGTATAGTTTGGGCAATTGTTTCCTGATGCTGTCGGGCATGAGATTATAGGCGTTATCCGCCTCCTTGTCCGTTTTTGGCTCCTCGTTGGGCAAATCAACCGTTATACCCAACTTCTGCAGTTGTTTCTCCACTTCTTTCTGTCGTTCCTCTTCCGTCATCGGTATGCCAGTTTCATAGAGCTTTCGGTCAAAGCGTTGCTCAAATTCCAAGGAGAGTTGTGTTCTGATACTCTCCGCCATATCATCAATGCTGCCATCGAAGCGATACTCCCATGCAGGTTTGCCGTATGGGTCCCTGCCCATCGTGCGTTCCGTGGCAATGGTGCGGTGGGCTATGTCCTTCCATTCACCATCAAAGAGCGAGTTGTGCTTGAATACGACAGAGGAACCTTCGGCTATGGGAACAGACACAGAAGCTACGAACTGCTGTTCGATGCCCTCGCCGATGGTCTTGCCCGACTGCTTTTGCAGGACGATGAGGTCGCTGCCGACTTCCGTTCCTGCATTCTCAGAGAACATACCCGACGGCAGGCGGAGAGCGGAGATAAGCCGGCTGTTCTGCATCAGATAACGGCGGATGGCTTCGTTCTTCGGGCTGTCCAGCACACCCTGCGAGGTGATGAATGCCATCAGCCCACCTTCTTTAATGCAGTCCAGCCCCTTTACAAAGAAGTAATTGTGGATGGCTCGTGTGGATTCGCGTTTGAGAATGTCCTTGCCCTTGCTGTACTCACGGTCATAGACCATGAAATCACCAAAGGGAATGTTACTCGTTATTAGGTCGTACTTATCCTTATCCTCAAATTCCCCGATGGCTTCAAAAGGGACTTGGCGGACAATGATATTGCCTTGCCCATAAGGATAAATGGCTTGTGAGATACGGGCTGTGAGCAGGTCTTTCTCCATTGCATCGACCATACCGGCCTTTTTCGCAAAGGTCTCAGTAAAAGCTCCCATGCCTGCCGACGGATCCAAGCATCGACGTATGGGAACATCTACTGAAGAGAGTGCGTCTGCAATGGCATTGACGATACGGGTGTCAGTATAAAAGGACGTGAGCACGCTTGCCTTGATGCTCTCCCAATACCGCTTGGCAGTGTTGGCATCTAAGGCTTCACGATAAATCATCTGCTTGAGCCTTTGGGTAGGCTCGAAGAGGTGTTGCTCCGACTTGCTCCAATAGCGAATGTCATCGGGACTGTCGCATCGATTCAGTACGCATTTCAAGCCACCGAAGCCCTGATAGTTCCGCAAGATACTTTTCTCAGCTTCGGTGGCTTCACGGCGTTCTTTCTCCAGGCGCAAGACCACACGGATGGCTTCCGTGTTGGCTTGCAGGACTTCTTTCTTATTGTATGCCATAAGGTATAACTTTTTCTATTATGGGAATAACTACTCTGATACCAAAGCTTGACCGTAATGTCAGACTTTAGTATCAGAAATGAAGTAGTATGCTATTTCCGTTTTTTGTTTTGTTCAAACTCAAAGGTGGTGGTATAATCGTCCTTCAAGACCAGTCGGGCGTTGAACTTCTTGCCTGCCTTGCCGGTCAGCCCTTTAAGGATAGGCGTACGACCGGAACTTATCAAGTCACGGATATTATCTTCAGAGAGAAGTATGCCGCAGACTTCACGAAACACATGGAAGCCACAGGTTTCATGCCTGCACTTGGCTACCTTGGCATAGATACCGATACTTTGCTGTCCGCATTTTGGGCAGCGGTAAACAGGATAGGACTTTTGTTCGGGAGTAAGTGAAAGGAGTTCCTCACAGATGGTACTTACATAAGAGTTGATGCCTTGTGAGAACTTATCAGATGGCATCTTTCCTGCTTCAATAGCGGCAAGGGCAAGTTCCCAACTGCCTGTCATCTCCGCATTGGCTATCTTCTTATCCTTGACAATCTCATAGACAGCTAGGCCTTTTTCTGTCGGTATGATGGCTTTCTTGTCCCTTCGGATATAATCACGGAGAATAAGCGTCTCGATGATGTTGGCACGGGTGGCAGGTGTTCCGATACCACACTCTGCCATCGCTTTCTTACTCTCTGCATTTTCGACCTCTTTTCCGGCGTTCTCCATCGCAGAAAGCAGTGTCGCTTCTGTGTAGAGCGGTTTAGGTTTAGTCTTATGCTCGGTTATTTCAGCAGAAACAAGTGGCAAAACCTCTCCCTCCGTTAGACCAGGCAATGAAGACAAAACCTGTTCGTCATCATATTCTCTCTTTTCTGCTTCCGCTTCTTTACCTTTCTGTACGGCTTTCCAACCCAAGGAAATTTGTCGGTATGCCTTCCAAGTAAAGGTGTTGGTGCCATCCGTGAACCGTACCTGCATGCGTTCTTCCTCTGAATCGGGGGAAAAGGTTTCTATGAAGCGATTGACTACCATTTGATAGACAGTTGTTTCCTCTGTCGACAATCCTGATGGTGTTTCACCTGTCGGTATGATGGCGTGGTGGTCGGTAACCTTGGTATTGTCCACAGAATGGCGGTTAAGTGGATTTGATAGTGGCATGCCTATCTTGCGCAGCAGGACGGGTACTTCCTCGAAGACATCCTCGCTGATGTATCGGCTGCCTGTGCGGGGATAGGTCGTGATTTTTTTCTCATAGAGGCTCTGAGCAATTGAGAGGGTCTTGTCTGCAGAAAAGCCGTGGCGTCTGTTGGCTTCCTTCTGCAAGGCAGTAAGGTCGTACAAGAGTGGTGGCGATGTATGCGTTACCTTTATTCGCCCATGCTCATCAACCCGTCTTGCGACCGATTCAACTTTAAGCCGGCTCTGACTGCGAAGCGTAGCGAGGGCAGTCTGTGCCGATGCTTCACTCTCATAGTCGGTAATGCCAATGGCTTTCAGCGACACGCCCTCTTTCTCCATCAGGGCGGAGAGTTTCCAATAGGGTACGGAAGAAAAATCACGGTTCTCTATGTACCGACGGCAGACCATAGCGAGGGTTGGAGTCTGTACCCGTCCCAACGAATAGCCTCCCCTGCGGGCAATGGAAAGGGCACGGCTTGCATTGATACCTACCAGCCAGTCGGCTTCGCTTCTTGCCTTGGCAGAATGATAGAGGTTGTCGTAATGGCTTCCCGGTTTGAGATTAGAAAGCCCTTCACGGATAGCCTTATCGGTGAGTGAACTTATCCAAAGTCTTTCGAAAGGCTTTTTGCAATCAAGATATTGATAGATATAGCGGAAGATGAGTTCACCCTCCCGTCCTGCATCAGTAGCGACGATGATACGGTCCGCCTTGTCAAAGCAGGAACGTATCACCTTGAGTTGCTTCAATGCTGCAGGGTCTGATATATACTCCTTGTCCTTACGTACTTGTCGTACCACTAACTGAAAGGTATTGGGACGAATGGGCAGGTCTTCAGCTTTATAGGCAGAAAAACCATAGGCTTCGGGCATGGCAAGGGCTATGAGGTGTCCCATTGCCCAAGTAACGACATAGTCGCTGCCTTCCAATTGAAAATCGGTGGACGGAGTGGAAGCCAAATATCCGTCCTGCTTGCCATTTGCCCCTACGATGCGGGCAATATCTCTGGCTACCGAGGGTTTCTCGGCGATAATACAAGTTGTCATAGTGTTGAATGGTTTTAAGGTTATAGCTTACGTCCACGGGACTTCTTCTGCTTACTTTCGTCTTGTTTCTGCTTTTGGGCAGCAGTAGGCTGTGTCTGTCCCGTTTTCAGCGGTTCTTTCACGTTCTTGGTAGCTTCATTCGTCTTGCCGTGGTTGTTCACGGCTACCTGCGTTTTGTGTTCTTCGGCTACGGCAACCACCTTTTCTTTGCCGGTTTCCTGCTTCTTGTCAGGATTCCACTTGTAAAAACGTGGTCTATTCTGTTCCTTGTCCATGCGAACGTATGCGTTGAAAGGTTGCCCTTGTTTATCCACCATATTCTTTAGATATAGTGTACGACCGCTATCCAAGGCTTCACGCTGCTTGTCGGATAGTTCCAGCCCGCAGAGCTTACGGGGTGCGCCTTGCTGCTGTGTCTGCTGCTGGCGTTCCTTAAATCCACGGTTATTGTCAAAGATGAACTCAATGCCTTTCTTCTCTGCATTGACCTGAAGCGTAGCATTAAAAGACTTGCCGCTCTTGGCAGTCATACCTTCCACTTTCACGGCTTTGCCTTCCACAAGGTCTTTATACTGAGCGTCAGAAAGGGTTACACCCTTGATTTCCTTAGGGATGTTCACACGGTCGGCACGCAGGGTTATGATTTCATTCGTCTGCGGGTCAATAGAAACGTATGCAGAGAAAGGTTCGGCGTTCTTGGGTGTTACCTCGATGGTTTTACCGAGATTGCCCGTAGTGAGAAGTGCCTCCTTTTCTTCGGGAGAGAACTTGTAGCCCATATAGGGAAAGTCAAGCTGTGGTTCTTTTCTCAAAGGATGAATTGCCAAACCGATATTGCCGTTATCGTCCGTGCGGAACGCAAGGCGGGCTTCGGTATAGATAGTAGTGTCTCCAATAGGTACGGCAATCGTTAAGAGATTACTCTTCTGCCAATTGAGCATTTTGTCCAATTCTCCACTCTGTTCTAATCGCTCACGGGTAAGTCCAAGATTATCGAGTTGCTTCCAATCAATCTTCGACTCATCGATGGCGGTAGCATTCTTCTGCTGGGGCAGGTAATCCTCAAAGGGCACTCCTATCTCTGCCAGTTGCTGTTTGCTTTCTGGCTTCTCTCGGTTTTGTAGCATAGTGCGCAGGTTGCCCACGCCCTGTTCCACGTTGTCTGCCACGACCTTGTACAACCCGAAATGAGTCGGGTTATTAAACTGCTTGAGGAAATTGGTCATGAAGTTCTTCAGCAAGCCGTCTTTGTTGTTGAATTTCAAAAACGCTGCTTGATTGGCAGCTGTGGCTTCCGTTGTTTGGAGTTTTCCCTTGTCGTCAATACCCGATACAACAGAAAGTTTGCCCGCTTCCTGCTCGTTCTTCACTTCCGTGCGGTCTTCCAAGACCAGCACATAGTTGTCATTGCTGTTTGATTCCATTGCTTAATAATTTTAATGATGAATACTGTTATCAAGCAGCTAAATTATAGGTATATGAAGAGATTGAAAAACTTTTGGGAAAAGCGGGAAATACAGGGAAAAAACAAGAAGCCATCATCCGAATCTGTATGGAAAGTGGATAATGGCATGTTATAAGTAAATATGAGCGTTTCTTGTGGAGGAACTTATTTATTCCCCTTTTTCGAATATTCTTTTTCCATCAACAAATTGATGAGAAATTTCTGCAAGTCTTGGCCTGTGGGCACATTTAGTTTCTTACGGATATGGTTACGCGTCACGTCAACGTTGTTTTCGGTTTTGTCGAGCAACAGGCAGATTTCGCTCCGCTTCTTTCCAGCGAGAATGAGGCGGCACACATCCGTTTCTGATTTAGTCAGACAGGGAAAGTGGTGCTCCAGATCGCAGTCATCCATCAAGTGTTTTTTCAGATGCAGGCGCACGGCGTTGATAAGGTTGCGTTGCGATTTCGGTTTGAGCATGGAAAACAGGCGATCCGTGTCCTCGGGCGAAGGGTGGCCGTTGCCGCTCATGCGCAGATAGGCCTCTATCTCCTGCCTGTTCAGCCTGACGGCGTGCATCAGTGCTGTCTCACGGTGATGCAAATCGGTATTTTCCTTCGTTACACTCATCACATTATATCGCAGCAGTTCGCCCAGCGTACAGAGGAAAAACTGCACGAAGAGAAAGAAACCGAACAGGCGCCAAAGCGAAGGCTCTTGAAGATAGGTTGCCACACAACCGTAGCTAACCACACTGATAGCAGAGACGATAAAGGGGGTGAGCCGGACAAAGCTCAACACAAGGAAGAAGACGGCCAGCAGCGACGTTACCTGATTGATGAGGATGAGCTGCAGAAAATGGTCGGGACGCACGGTGGCGAAATAAAAGAAGCGCACGGCGATGGTACACTGCGCCACGAGCACCGTGAGTGAAAAAGCCTTGGAAAGTGTCAGCCACTGCGTGAGGTAGAGCAACAGCGAAAGAAGGCATGCCGCAAGGTGTATGCCGCTCATGGAAAGCGGCAGCCAGTCGTGCGAGCCACCCAGCCTCATGAACTGCAAGGAGATGACGGAAACAACGAGAAGGGAGTGGAGCAAATACACGATGACCCGGTGCCGCTCAATGGTGTTTGTAGTGCGCGACCGTAGGAATGCCGATACCTTTTCTGTGAGAGAATGAATGATCATTGTTTCCGTTTTTACTTTCTATAACGGATGCAAAGATACTTTTTATTTTTCTATTTTCCAAGCTTTTTATTAAGTGTTTTTAAGGGGATGTTAAGGCTTTTAAGGGGCAAAGATGCCTATTAAAATAGTCTTTCTGCTATAAATCCTTAAACTAACAATTCGCTTTATGTTATTTTTGTGTCATCTTTTGCTGCTCTCGCAAAGATTTTTCTTGTGGAATTACTCGGAAGAGCACCATTAGGTTTGCGAAATTCAGCAAAAAGGAATGTGAAATGAGAAAACGAGAACGTAAACATAGAAATATTTTTAATTCATAATTAGCGAAAAGAGTTATTCATAAAAAGTGAATGAGATTATGGCAAATGAAAACAATAGATATCTTTCAGAGGATCAGGCTCAGCACCTACCTCTTCGTCCTGATACTGGTGGCACGGCAGGGATAGAAAATAGCTCAAACAGAGCAGTAGTTGCCACAACCTGCGGGATATACTTTAGGGGGAGGAAGGACAAGAAACCTGTTATGTCTATGAAGCTGTAAAACTGAATATATATCGGAAATGAAACATTTTATCACACTGCTGTTTGTCATTACACTCTGCGCAGGAGAAATGTATGCCGCCACTCCGGCAGACTCCATCCGCAAAGAGATGAAGCACCTCAAGGGAGAAAAACTTTTGCAGGCCTACCATAATCTTTGCCGGTTGGCAGCTGCCGAAGATAATATGGGCTATGAATTACGCTGCATCCGTGAATATCTTGCCGAATCCTTACGCCAAAAGGACAAGGAGGCGGAAGCCCAGGCGCGCATCATCCAGTTGTATTGCTATTACAACTACGAGATGACCGACAGCATCAGCTACTATTTGCCTGAAGTCCTCAGTGCTATGAAAAAGAACGGCACATGGGATTATTACTACAATGCGTGGAACGTGCTGATAGAGAGTTATCTCTACGAAGACAAGGTGCAGACCGCATTGCTTGAAGCGCAAAAGATGTATGCCGACGCGCGAAAAAGAAAGAGCAACTATGGATTAGGCACTTCCACCTACGGCATGGCATGCATCTATCAGACAATGGGACGCTTTCGCGAAGCCGAGAAGACCATCGAGGAGAGCATTGTCGCACTTTCCAAGGTTGATGAAATCTCACAATTGCTCTCTGCCTACAACGTCTTGGGTGAAACGCTCGACGGACTGCGGAAATATGAAAAGCTAAGGAAGAAAAGCTCAGAATGGAAAGCGGTCATCGACAAATACAAGAACGAAGCCCTGCGAAAAGGCCTCACACCCTCGCTCAACGGACGCTATCTCTACTGCACGCTGGCAACTGCCGTCGCTGAATTGGAAACAGGCCATTACGACCGCGCCAAGGAATTGCTGCAGCTGGCCGATAAATATGCCGAGGGACGCAAAGCCGTTGCCCGATTCAAGCTCCTTCAAGTGAAAGCCCGCTACTATGCAGCTACAAAACAGTACGACCGGGCTATTGCCTGCAACAACGAGAACATGGACAT
Source organism: Hallella seregens ATCC 51272 (assembly GCF_000518545.1). GTDB lineage: Bacteria > Bacteroidota > Bacteroidia > Bacteroidales > Bacteroidaceae > Prevotella > Prevotella seregens. The sequence continues at coordinate 22,420 of NZ_JADU01000025.1, read as the reverse complement.
CATGACTGCCGCCGGCGACTCCGTCAGCTTGCTCACCGTGCAGATGCAGCAAGCCGACCTCTACACCGAGGCCGGGCGATACAAGGAAGCTGCAGAATTGTACAGACTCGTCATCCCACATAAAGACAAACTGCGCAACACCGAGCTTGCCAAGCAGCTCGACGAATTGCGCACCATCTTCGAGGTTGACAAGCTCACACTCCGGAACGAGGTCATCACAACACGGCTCTATCTCTCACTCATCATCGTGGCATTGCTGCTTGCCACCGTCGTACTTTACATCATCTACACCCGCCGCTTGCGCCGCAAAAACAGGGCTTTGTACGACTCTATTCTATTATACCGCAAGGCGGAAAGCGACATGGAGACCGCGGCAAGGCTCGTTCCCGAGGAAGAACTCGACCGTGAAGGAAAAATCTACCGCCGGTTGTGCGAGCTGATGCAGAAAGAGAAAGTCTATAAAGACACGGAGTTGAACCGCGACATTCTCTCAAAGCGGATTGGAACAAATGCCGTCTATATCACCAATGCCGTGCGCAAGTATGCCGATGGAGCCACAGTCAACGAATTTATCAACGGCTACCGGCTGCGACACGCGGCATCGCTGCTCACCAACAATCCCGACTTGAACATCAACGAGGTGGAATATAGGTCAGGATTCAATTCCCGAGCCACATTCAACCGTTGTTTCCGAGCTTTCTTCGGGATGTCGCCTTCAGAATACAAAGCTGTTTCCAAAGAAAAGAAGAAAACGCAAAAGGGCTTATCCGATGAGGAGGTATAGGTGTTCCGGATACTTATAATTCGCAGATTCTTTGTGAATTACAAATATGATACAAGTTTTTTCAAATATGAAACGCCCTGTTGGGCTTCGTAGAATAATTTTGCAACAGAATCAACAAACAGCAAACATGAAAAAGAACTGTTGGGTATATATTTTAAAAAATAAAACCGGAGAATTCATCATTGGCTTTTCACTCGATATGGATAAAAAGTTCACCGAAATCTCCACGCGAAAGGAAAAGCTGTCTTATCTCCGTCCGTTTGAAGAACCGTTTGACGGCTTGGCGCATAAGCATCTTTTGGATTCCCTTTCCAAAGATACGATCAACCATCTTGTACGACGTAATCGGGAACAGACAGAAATATACAAGGAAGTCTTCCGGAAAACGCAGTAACTACCCCCTCCAAAAAAATAACCAAAAGAATTTTAATTTCAATTTATATGAAAACAAAAAACATCATTCAGAGGCTCTGCCTCTTCCTGTTCGCCCTCATGCTGGCCCTGCCGGCAGTGGCGACAAATTATAATCGTGAGGGCTATGAGATATTCCGCTCACGCGAATTAGGCAAGCACCAGACAGTAACAACACTCCGAAAGGGACCTGTGAAAGTCTGGTTTAGCGATTGCAAGACCTCCGGTGGAACGGGCAGCGATGCCATCTTTGAGCTGCAAAAGGGAACCCGCATCCAAATAGAGGTTGACGAAGGCTATGCTATCCGCTGGGTCATCCTGCGCGACACGGAGGGTGGAAAGCGCTATAGCGATCCTGAAGGTATCAAGCGCATCAGCAGCGTTACACCGGGCTATAAATATTACTTCGAGAGGAATGCCATCTCGAATTCGCATATAAGCGGAGGCAATCAAAATCAACTCAATGACGACGACAACAACATCGTTGTCTACAATTATGATGCTCCAGAAAAAATTGTCTATATGTGGAGCCACCACAATAAAAATTGGTACCAGTTCAAGGTACGCGACATCATCGTGGGTTACGTCAGGGCACCCAAGGTGAGGTTCGAGCGGGACAGGTACGATATGTACTACACATCGATACCATCAAGTTTTTTTAAGCCCGTCCTCAACTATGATACTCACAACGTTAATGCCGAGTTCAAGGTGGACAATAATGATATTGCGACTGTCACCTCGGGCGGATTCCTAAAGTTCAAGCGCCCCGGAACGGTAGTCTTCACCGCCACTTGCAGTGCCAGTGAGAACTGTGCCAAAGCGCAGTGCAGCACGACGGTCACCACGAAGCGCGACGGAGTAACCTTTACCTCAGTAGGCCTGCCCGATGTGCTTTTCAGTAACACCCCTCACAACTTACGCGACTATCTCAATAATAGCAAAACAAAGAGCGGCGAGAATTTTGATTATAACGATGAGTCCTTCAGCGTTACCAGCAGCAACAACGCCATCCTCCGCTACGATATGCCTTATCTCAAGTTCGGCGGCACGGCAGGCGAGGCGACTATCACCTTCACGCAGAAAGAGACCAATTTCTACGAGGCGGCCTCCCTCTCGCATACCATCATCGTGATGCGCCGTGACCAGGACGGCACGATACTCATCAAGGACGCCAACGAGTGGAAGCTGTTCTGCAAACTCGTCAATGAAAAGGGCATGACTAATCTCAACGCCAAGCTCGAAGCCGACATCAATCTCGGTGGAGATATCGCGATGATAGGCAGATATGACCATAAGTATGCCGGCACGTTCGACGGACAGAACCATACGCTCACGCTCAACTGGAACACCGGCGAAAGCGACATCGCCCCCTTCCGCAGGGTGGACGGCGCAACCATCAAGAACCTGCGCACCGCAGGGACTATCAAATCGAGCGGTCACTTTCTGGCAGGGCTGATTGACGAGGCATCCGGCGATAACAACACCATCTCGAACTGCGTCAGCGCGGTGAACATCACGAGCAGCTATACCAGCGACAGATGCGGGGCTGGAGGCTTGATTTCCTATATATACACCAACACCCAAGTCACCATCACCGACTGCCTCGTCAAGGGCGCAATCAACGCCACCGGTGCAGGCAGGACAGGCATGGGCGGATTTGTATGTTACCAGTATGGCACCTGCACCCTGACTAACTGTCTCTACATTGGCGAGAACAACGCCACCGGCGGCAACACCTTCGCCGCCAACGCCACCATCAACAACTGCTACTACCTCAACGCCTGCGGTAGTGAATACAAGCAGGGCACGAAAGTAACCGAGGAGCAGCTGCGGAGCGGCGAAGTAGCTTATAAGTTGCAGAACGGCAGAAACAACACCGTCTGGGGACAAATGCTCGGCACGAACGACGAGCCCCTGCTCACTGACGACGGCGCGAAGCGGGTCTATAAGGTGGATTTCACCTTCAACAGCCAGGTGCGCGCCACGCGCTACGCCACGCGCAACAAGGCCATCTACGGCTCCATGCCCACCTTTACACCAAAGGACCTCCTTGGCAGCGACTACAACGAGCACCATTATTACTCCGGAATCGCCTTTGAGGACGGCTTCAACGGCTCAACCACCGTAACATCCGACAAGCAGGTGCGCATCAACCTCGCCGAAAAGGACTGCTACGAAATCGCATCAAAGGAGAACTGGAAGGCGTTCTGCGACATTGTAAACAGCGGACAGAACAAGATCGACGCCAAGCTCATGCGCAACGTCGACCTCGGCTCGGAAATCAACATGGTGGGAAATGATTCGAAAGAGTACGGCGGCACGTTCGACGGGCAGGGATATACGCTGAAGCTCAACTGGGATAGCGGTTCAAACGGGTACATAGCTCCCTTCAGCGTTGTGGAAGGCGCCACCATCAAAAACCTGCGCACCGAAGGGCAGATAACCTCAAACGAAAAGTTTTTGTCTGGATTGCTTATGAGTGCCTATGGCACCATCACCCTCACTAACTGTGTCAGCAATGTGAACATCACGAGCAGTATTCTAATTAGCGCATGCGACGCGGCGGGCATGATTTACTTTGTAAAACCCGGTGCCAATGTTACCATCGATGACTGCGTTGTAAAGGGTAATATCACTGCCACGACGGATATAGGAAAGGATAAAATGGCGGGATTCGTAGGAAGTCAGGAAGGCACCTGCACTCTGAACAACTGCCTATATCTTGGCAGCGGCAATGGGGATACATTTTCAAGAACCTTTGTAGGTGACGCTTACTACGGCGCAACCACAACCCTCAACAACTGCTACTACCTCAACACCTGCGGCAAGGCACAAGGCACGAAGATAACCGCCGAGCAGCTCAAGAGCGGCGAGGTGACAAAGAAGTTGCAGGCCGACCGCACCGACAAGTGCTACTGGGCACAGCAGTTGGGTGAAATGCCCGACTTCTACAACGCAGCCGACAAGAGCAAGGCGAACTACGTGTACTACGACGCGGCAAAGAACGGCTGGGCGTGCGACGACTTCCGCCTCACCGACGGACAGCCGTTGCCCATCGGGCTCGACTTCACTGCCGCCACCGTTACCTACGAGCGCAACTTCAATGGCGCGCAGAAAGCCACGCTGTGTCTGCCTTACGACTTGTCTGCTCAGGGCTTCAAGGCCTACACCCTCTCGGGCGGCAACAAAAACGAAGTCCATTTCAAGGAAACGAAAGATAAGCTCACGGCATACACACCGTATTACATCACTGCCGACGGCACGCCACTGCTCGGTGGCACGAACATCGAGGTGAAAGCCTACACCGGAGCTAATCTGACGACCAGCGCCAATGGCTACTCTATCAAGGGCACGGTGGTAAGCATGGACAACGCTACGGCTGCCGCAGCCAACGCCTACATCCTGCAGGACGATGGTATGTTCCACAAGGTAACGACCGACAACCCCGGTGCCACCGTTCCTGCTTATCATGCCTACATCATCTGTCCACCGCAAGCGTCAGGTGCCAAGCAGCTCTCTGTTGTCCTCGACGGCGAGACCACCGGCATCGGCGACGTGACGAACGAGGCGACCGACGGAAAGAACGGTCCGGTATACGACCTGCAGGGCCGCCGCGTGGCCGACCGCTTAGACGACGCACGCCACCAGCTGCCCGCAGGAGTTTATATCGTCGGAGGACGGAAGGTCATCGTGAAATAAAATCTCTTGTCATCAAGGGGGAGCGCCCGCCGTAGGGCGAGATTCATCACGTTCCGAGATCTCTCAGAGAAACGGGGGCGCTCCCGATAACCAACCAATTTTAAATATTCAAATTAACTTTTTAAACATTCAAGCAAAATGAAAAAGTATATCAAACCGGAAATTAATGTGGTTCCCATCGTATTAGAAAACGCTATCCTCGCCGGCTCCACCAGCGTGGGCATCGGCGAGGGTCCCGCAACGGGACCAGCACTGTCGAAAGGTAACAACTTCTTTGACGGCGAGGAGGACGACGATGACTATGACGCCCCGAGCCGCCGCCCGTCATCGCTGTGGAACGATTAACCCTGTCTTTTCATCGGGGGTGCGGCGCGCAACAAGTGCCGCGCTCCCGATGTTCGGGAAACGTCTGAACAAATAAATACAGATGAAAAAAGGATTTGTAGGATTTGGAAAGATTTGTATGATTTCTCGGCGTAGCCGACTGAAAGAGTGTACCTATGGGCTCATCAACTCGTCTCGGCAAGGCCGACCCATATATTAAGTATATATAAAATGAAAAACGTAAAATGCTGAGAGCCTTGCCGAAGTTCGGAAAACACCAAAACATAACGGATGTTAAATGCCGAAGTTCGGAAAACGTCAAGGCGTAACGGATGTTAAATGCCGAAGTTCGGAAAATGTCAAGGTATAACAGATGTTAAATGCCGAGACTCGGCAGACGTCCCGACAAACGACGGCAGACTTTCCGAAGCTCGGCAAACGGCTCGGCAAACGGGCTACTCCTTATTTAAGTGAGCAAGAGCCGGGTCGGCCTTGATGCGTTCCTTCTCCGATTCCACAAGTGAGATAATCTCTTGTTTGACACGTTTATAGTTGGCTTCGATGGTCTCTTTGAGATTGTCGGAGCCATCTTCGTTTGTAAAGTCCGCGATTATAGGGATTGGTTGATAGGCTTTCATCTCGGCGGAGATTTTGGCACTATCTACGACTATCTCCGCATGGAAAATCTTTTGGTCGATGCGCTCATCGAAGTTGTCGGAGACGGCACCGACAAACATTCCTTGTGTAAGGTTGCTGATTTTCGATGCAGGTATAAGACTGTCCATCTGTGTAGAGATTGAAGTGGATTTATCGTTGCGGTTGATGGTCATGGACTGCCGCTGCTGCAAGACCTTACCAAAACGTTCGGAGAGTGTTTTGGCAGTTTCGCCTACGACCTGACCACTAAATACATTACCCACCGTGTTCTGGATCACCTTACTTTCCTTGTCACCATAATCACGGGTAAGCTGTGAAAAGTCTTGAAAACCAAGACACACTGCCACTTTGTTGCTTCGTGCAGTAGCAATTAAGTTATCAAGCCCACGGAAGTAGATAGTCGGCAACTCGTCGATAATCACCGAGCTTTTGAGCTGCTTCTTCTTGTTGATGAGTTTCACGATACGGCTGTTATAAAGTCCGAGTGCAGCCGAGTAGATATTCTGGCGGTCGGGATTATTGCCCACGACAAGAACTTTCGGCTCATTGGGATTGTTGATGTCGAGTGAGAAATCATCACCCGTCATCACCCAATAAAGTGCAGGAGAAATCATACGGGATAGTGGTATCTTGGCACTGGCGATCTGTCCCTGCAACTGGTCTTGCGCACCGCCTTCCCAAGCGTCCATAAAGGGAGAAAGGTAATTGGCAAGCTCATCATAGGAAGTAAGTATCGGGAATATCTGTGCGTAGGGACGGTTAAGAAACTCTATCGCATGAGGAAATGTGCAATACTTCCCGTTCTCGTATATCTTCAGAAACCAAATGATGGCAGCCAGCAAGATAATCGGCGACTCCACGAAGAAATCCCCCTGTTTCTGTATCCACGAACGGTTAAGGTTGAGCATGATGGTGTAGGCACTCTCATAGGCATCGGATATGTCCGTCATAAAGGCAGGGTTGATGGGATTGCACCGATGCGATTTGCGAGGGTCATCGAAGTTAATCACAAAGAACTGCGGTTTTACTTCATAGGCATCCAAATGATGGAGCAGGTGATTATAGGCAATCTCGGAAAGGTCGGGAAACTTGTAATCATAGATATACATGGCAAAGCCTTTCCGAATCTGTTGCTTGATATAGTTGTTCACAATGGCGTAGGATTTACCCGACCCCGGTGTACCAAGCACCATTGAGGCACGGAAGGGATTGACTACGTTAATCCAACCATTGTTCCACTTCTTCTTATAGTAGAAGCGTGTAGGAAGATTGACAGAGTATTCATTCTCCATCAGTCGGGTTTCCTGCATAAAACTCTCGTTCTCTGTATTGAAAACATCGTCCATCAGGTTGTTTTTGAGTAGTCGGCTCATCCATACGCCACCCATCAGCAGACAGATATAGCCCACAGAGAGCGTGAAGATATAAAGCGAGGCTGCACCGACCTTACCGATCGGCAATGCTAAGAGCCACCAGTTGAGGAAGAAAAGCACAAAACCGGAGAAAAGTATTGTCCAAATCTTCGGCCATGTAATTTTCTCTTCCTTCACGCCTTTTGTCCCCAAACAGGACAGTGCAAGGAATACCACACAAAAGAGTTTCGTCCAAAGTATGGACGAGAACAAGCCCGCCGTGTGTTGGAAATTCATCAGAATTCTGTTGACGACGCCGAGTGTAAAATGCCACTCCTGAAATGCCTCGTAGCAGAACCAATAGCAGTTGGTAAGTAGGAATATCACTGATATGCCTCGCATAAAGTCCATCACCTTACCCAATGCCCTTAAATCATCTTCTTGTGCCATAATCGTATTGCTTTTATATTTGTTGTATTATCATTATTTGAATTGCGTTTGAATACTGTTCAAACAAAATTTGAAATACCTACTTATCTTTTCCTCCGTTTGAGATTGACTTTGCTTTGCCTGCGAAGTTTACGCTGCCATGCCGCTTCTTTCCAATCATCATTGCCCGTAGATCTGAAAGAGTCACCCACTATATCCTCGATGAGTTCATCGACAAGGTTGTCTCCATCTTCCGTATCTGATTGCAAGGGATGAGCGGTTGGCGATGGTTCCAAACGAACAGACGAACCACCATACAGCATTTCAACCAAGAATGGGTTGTGCGTAGGATTGGAGAAGTAGCCATTGAATACATTGGCGGCATATCCCTTTCCCAATCGTGAACCGTTGAGTGCAACACCTTGCTCGTCATCAATAAAGGTAATGCCGTAAATTCTTCCATTGTCATTTTTTCGGATTACCACACGCAAGCCTTGTTCCTCCAATCTGCTCCGCAGGTCTTTCTCTGTATTGGGAGAGGTGCGCATTGTTTGTAACACCTTGTTCCTTATGGTTGGTATCAGTGGCTTGATGGTTTGCTTGGACTTCTGTATCCTGTTTTGTATGGCAGTATAGCCCACACCATGCCCGATGTCCGAGGCATGGATGGGTGTGCTTACTTTATTGCTCTTGTCATCTGTCGGAACATAGACCAGTCCGTCATATTTCTTTCCTCGGAACTCCGTTTTTACTTCTTCTACGGCAAGGTTATATTTGCTCAGAATGGTGTTCAGTTCTCCTAATGAACAGAACTTATAATGTTTCAGCACCATGCGGACAACATTTGCCACCTGTTCCTTGATATTCCCTTTTATGGTATCCACCTTGGGCGTTTCTGCTACTGCCTTCTCAGTAACCTTTGAACTCGGAATAAGGTTATACTTCCTTTCCAAGGCATCGGTAATTTGCTTGCTCCGCCGTTTCTCAAACTTATCATTAATCTTCTGCCCACGACTGTCCACCCGAAGTGATACGATGTGTATATGCTCACGGGCGATGTCGCTGTGCTTGAACACGATATAAGGTTGATTGCCGTAGCCGAGTGCCTCCATATACTCCTTGGCAATCTGCATGAGTGTTTCATCTGAGAGCTTCTCGTCCGGATGCGGATTAAGGGAACAATGGAACACCGTCTTCTTCGTTCGGCATTTCTTGGGTATCAATGCCTCCATGTCGGCAAGCACGTCCTCCATCGTATAACGTCCCTCTCTGTCCTGATACAACTCAGCGGCAAGGAGAATGCTTGCTTCCCCTTTCTCCACCTTTTTGAAGTTATAGCCGAGTGCCCCTCCAAGGTTCTCCGTTGCTGAAATTTTTGCTATCATTTTTCTAACTAAATTCTCAATACTTCTTCTTTCTATAATCAATGGTTAGATTGATAGCCTGCTCTTGTAAGGCAATGATTTGAGCCGACAATTTCTCCAACTTCTCAAGCATAATCTGTGCAGTCTTTATGCTGTGATAGCTGTTGATGGCACGCACGGCTTGGTTATACAGCACGCCAATCTTATGGATTTGCGTCGTCAGTTCTGAGAGCTTCCGGTAATATTCCACTGCGGATTTATCCACCGTAATCACCTTGAAACTCTCTCCAAGAATACGTCCACGCACGAAATCCGACTTTGTTTTTGCCCCCGAACGCTGAAACAAATCTATCGCCCGTTGCTGGTCTTTGGGGTTGGGCAACCGCACATGCCAGTTGTCCCAACGAGGCTTTTCTGCCTTTTTTCGTTCTAAACGATATTCTGTACCTTTATTCATATTCATTTGGTCTTCTAATTACGACTTTGGAGTAATTCATCCCCCTTCGGGGCAAGGGCCTTTGTGGTACAAATGGCGGTTTGTGTTACAAAGACACACCTTGCCAATATCAAGAGTTGATACGATTGAAGTATCCACCCTTATGGGGTGTCTGCTTCGGGATATTACCTCCATGTATTATTCTCGCCTGCAAAGTTACGGCAGATTTCCAAATATCTCATTATCAGCCATATTCCCTCTTTTTCCTTTCATTTCCCTCCATTTCACAGGCATAGAAAAATCTATCGAAAAAGCTTTTATTTTGCAGACAGAACGAGCGGACAATCGCTCGAACAAACGTTCAAAAGGACGATAAAAAGTTCGGAAAATAGATTGTTCGATTTCTCGATAGTTCGAGATGTAGATTTCTCGAACTCTCGACAAACCGAATGGTTGATAGAACAAATGATTGATAAATCAAATGACCGACAGATCGGCAAGACAAACTATAAAACAAACTGTCGATGGTTCTATCGGACAATCAAACGTTCAAACGGCATATCGCCCAAAAGACAGTTCAATAAATAAAAATATCTATCGCAATGGAACAGACAAATACATCGCCCATCTTTCTGGGCTTTTCCTCCCAGAAAGGAGGTGTCGGAAAAAGCACGCTGGCAGAAATCGTCAGCAGCATCCTCTATTATGAGAAAGGCATCGAACTCTTCATCGTAGATTGCGACCTTTCGCAGGACTCCTTTTACAAGCTCCGCCAAAGGGAAAAGACCTTTGTTGAGGATGATCCCTTGATCTCCGAGCAGATGAACAACTATTTCTCTGCACTGGGGCGTGTCTCCTACCGTGTGCTTAAGGCCGACCCGAAGGGTGCCATCGCCAAGGCTGCCGAACACATCCGCAAAAACCCAAAGAAACGCTTTGATCTGGTGGTCTTCGACTTTCCCGGGCATGCGGGGACGAGTGATCTGCTGGAACTCTCACTAGAAATGGACTATATCCTTTCCCCCATCGAGGCCGACGTACAGTCAATGGTTTCCTGCCTTGCCTATGCCAAGACCATGCAGGACTTGGGGGTGTCGATGACTGGGGCGCGTATCAAGGATGTCATGCTCCTTTGGAACAAGGTGGACAGACGGGTGAAGAGCACGCTGATAGAGAAATACAGCGAATACATCAGGAACGAGGGCTATACGCTGTTTGACGAACACGTCTATGCCGCCCACCGTTTCTGTCACGAGTTGGAACAATACGGCTTTCGTGGGGCATTCCGTTCCACTTATCTGGCTCCGGGCAAAGCCCAACGTGCAGGCACGGGGTTGGATGAGATGATTGACAGCCTGCTCACGCATATCAGACTAAAGAAGGAGGCGGACAATGGCACGGATTGACGAACGGAGAAAAATCTTGGAAGCCAAGCTCAAGGAGATGTCAGAGGACGGCATGATGAAAGGAAAGCCCAAGGAAACGCTTGCCTTCGACCCGCCCGATGAGGATGAAGAAAACGAGCAACAAGAGGCGAAGGAGGTTAGGCCGGTTCAAGGGAATACTCCCGTCCTCCAAGAAACGAATGCGGAAAGGACAAAGGAAATGTCGCATGAGACTCCGGCACTCTCATTGGATAATTACCGGACACGCTATTTTCACGCTGTCCGTATCCGCGAAAAGACTGCCTTCACGATGAACGTGGAGACCTTGCAGGTACTAAGGAACGTGCTGCAAGACTTGGGTGAACGGGTATCGATGGCATCCTACATAGACAACATTCTCCGTGAGCACCTCAGAGAGCATAAGGAATTGCTCAACAATGCCACGGCAAGACAACGGCGTAAAACAACCATAACAATATAACATATTATGACAACAAACGATTTTCTGATTTTATTCTTGGTATTCAGCAATATTCTTCTGATTATATATTGCTGTGTCATTTTCTTTCAGGTTTACATAAGAGACATGAATACCAAGGAAGACAACACGGACAATCCCACTCAGGTAAAGAAAACAGCGTCCGGAACTCAGCATCTTATGGAAGACAGCAAGGATTTTACAGATACGGATTACCTTGCTGACTTTATGCTGCAAAGTACAGAGGAGCAATGGGAGGATTACAAAGCCAAGTTCTTTATTCCAAGGCGGTCCCGAAACAAATCGGGGTTCACGATCAACACAGAGACCTTAACCATACTCCGCAATGTTCTCCGCGATACGAAGGCGGAAACGACGTTGACGGCTTACATAGAGAATATCCTTACCAATCACCTCAAAACTCATCAGGAGCTTATCAATGAGATTGCAGACAAGCAGAAATTAAAAAACACTTTATACCTGTGAATATGGAAACTGTTCTTTTAGATATTCTCCTTTTCTTGGGTGTTGTTTGGGTGATTTTGGGCATCGCATACCTGTGGAGTTTGTTTCAAGGTTTGAACATAAAACCAAGAAAAGACACTGAAGAAATGAAAGCTGGCAAGCAAGGTGAAAGTCCCAAGCCTTCTGTTTCCCAAGAGCAAATTGACAGTGCCCGCCATATTCTGGTAGGCAGGAGCAAACCTTTCACTTCCCCGTCTGTCCCTGAAGTTCCCGCCGTTTCCCCGTCTGAAAAATCAGCCAAAATTTCTGATACTTTTGCAGGGCAAAACTCCTTGGCAGGGCAAGATGCTGCCGAAAAAGCAGGAAGTACCGCTGAGGAGGACGACAATGAGATGAATGTCGACTATACGATGGACGAACCGGATGAGGACACCATAGCCCGTGAGGAACTGCAATTGGAAATCGGCGGACGAGGTGAAAGCCTGATAGCAGACGATTCTCTGCCCGAAGTATCACCGTCCAGCATCCTCGCAAGGGACATCATCCGTGTCAATGGTTGGCACAAGAATGACGATGCGCTTGATGAGGAAGACGAAACTGACGTTCACGAAACGCTGCAAGCGATACGAGGGACTGAGCTCATGGAATACATGAAAGAAGTCGCACTCGGACAGGAGCAAGACCATCAAAAGCTACTCGCTGCCATCCGCAAGGTCGAAGAAACGGAGTTGCAGGAGAATGATACAAAAATGACTTCTGTCCCCGAAACAGACAAAGAAAACAATAACGAGGGAACGACGGAAGAAAAGCCGCTTTCCTACTATCTGTAAAACAATCCATATTGCAAACAGGGAAGGAGTAACGGACGGGGCGGCTCACTGGTAAAACAATCTCATACGATAAGACAGAGCCAGCTCCGCCGTCTCCTCCCATCAAAGACTTATCATTAACAACTTAAAAATAAACAGAACAATGGACAAAAAGAAAATCATGATGCTGTTCCTGCTGACGGCTACTGCCATAGGAGCGTATGCACAGGGCAACGGCATTGCCGGAATCAATGAAGCAACGAAAATGGTAACCTCCTACTTCGACCCCGGCACGAAACTCATCTATGCCGTAGGGGCGGTGGTAGGTCTGATTGGAGGCATTAAAGTGTACAACAAGTTCTCAAGTGGTGACCCCGATACGAGCAAGACCGCAGCCTCCTGGTTCGGTGCGTGTATCTTCCTCATCGTGGCTGCCACTATCCTGAGAAGTTTCTTCCTGTAAAGCGATGGCTGCATTTGAAATCAACAAAGGTGTAGGTCGGACGGTGGAGTTCAAGGGTTTGAAGGCGCAGTACCTCTTCCTCTTTGCAGGAGGCTTGCTGGCAGTCTTTATTCTTGTGGTCATTCTCTATCTCTGTGGAGTCAGCCAAATTACCTGTCTTGTCATAGGTGTAGTGGGTGCCAGCTTTGTGGTATGGCAAACGTTCACCATGAACAGAAAGTACGGGCAATACGGGCTGATGAAAAAAGGAGCAGTGCGTATGCACCCACGCTACCTTGTGAACCGCCGTACGGTCTGCCACCTTATCCGTAACCTTCAACCAAAGAAAGCGAAGAAATGAGAAATAAAAGCAAGATAACCACCTTGGAATCTAAGTTTCCACTGCTCTCCATAGAGCAGGGCTGTCTGGTGAGCAAAGATGCTGACATCACGGTGGCTTTCCGTGTGGAGCTGCCCGAACTCTTTACCGTCACCTCTACAGAATACGAAGCAATGCACTCTGCCTGGCATAAGGCAATCAAGGTGCTACCCAATTACAGCATCGTACACAAGCAGGACTGGTTCATCAAGGAGGACTATCAAGGAAAGCTCTCCGATGGCGGACTGAGCTTCCTTGCCCGTTCCTCTGAACGGCATTTCAATGAACGTCCGTATCTTCACCACTCAGTCTATCTCTTCCTTACCAAGACCAACAAGCAGCGTATGGCACAACAGAGCAATTTCTCTTCACTCTGCCGTGGACACCTGCTGCCCAAGGAGATTACCAACAAAGATGAGGTGATGAAGTTCATGGAAGCAGTAGACCAGTTCGAGCGTATCATCAATGATACCGAGCTGCTAAGGATTGTCCGCATGACAGAAGAAGAGTTAGTTGGCACAAATGAAAAGGGCGGACTGCTCGACAGGTATTTCTCTTTATCTGAAGAAGGGCATGCGTCTTTGGAGGACATCCGTCTGGGCGCAGACCTTGTGCGTGTGGGCGACAATATGCTTTGTCTACACACACTCTCCGACACGGATGACCTGCCGACAACGGTCAGCACGGACAGCCGATATGAACGGCTATCCACCGACAGAAGCGACTGCCGTCTTTCCTTTGCCTCGCCCGTAGGACTGATGTTGCCCTGCAACCATATCTATAACCAGTACCTCTTCATCGAGGACAGCGATGCCAACTTGGAACGGTTCGAGAAGCAGGCAAGAAACATGCACTCGCTGGCACGCTACAGCCGTAGCAACCAAATCAACGAGGAATGGATACAGGAGTATCTCAATATTGCCCATTCACAGGGGCTGACATCTATCCGTGCTCACTTCAACGTATTGGCATGGAGTAGCGATAAGGAAGAACTTCGCCAGATCAAGAATGACGTGGGCTCTGCACTTGCTCTTATGGAATGCCACCCACGCCACAATACCATTGATGCGGCAACGCTCTACTGGGCAGGCATTCCCGGCAATGCCGCAGACTTTCCAGCAGAAGAGTCGTTCTATACTTTCATCGAGCCTGCCCTCTGCTTCTTTACGGCAGAGACGAACTATAAGGACTCGCTATCACCCTTCGGTATCAAGATGGCAGACCGCCTTTCAGGAAAACCTGTTCACTTGGACATATCGGATTTGCCGATGAAAAAGGGAATCATCACCAACCGTAACAAGTTCATCTTGGGTCCTTCAGGTAGTGGCAAGAGCTTCTTCACCAACCACATGGTACGCCAGTATTACGAGCAAGGGGCACATGTCCTCTTGGTCGATACGGGTAACTCATATCAAGGCTTGTGTGAACTTATCCACCGCAAGACCAAGGGCGAGGACGGCGTATATTTCACCTATACCAATGAAAGTCCGATTTCCTTCAACCCTTTCTACACGGATGATTACTTCTTCGATGTAGAGAAAAGGGAGAGTATCTGCACGCTGCTGCTTACACTTTGGAAGAGTGCTGATGAGCATATCACTAAGACCGAGGCTGGTGAACTTGGTTCTGCCGTAAACTCCTATATCGAGCTGATATGTGCTGACCACAGCGTTACGCCATGTTTCAACACCTTCTATGAGTATCTGCGGGACGTGTACCGAAAGGATATGGAAAAGCGTGACATTAAGGTAACGCTCTCGGACTTTAATATCAACAACCTCTTAACAACATTGAAGCAATACTATCGTGGTGGTCGATATGATTTCCTGCTGAACTCGGACAAGAACATCGACCTGCTCTCCAAACGCTTCATCGTCTTCGAGATTGACCAAGTGAAGGACAACAAGGATCTCTTCCCCGTGGTGACGATTATCATCATGGAAGCCTTCATCAACAAGATGCGAAGACTCAAAGGCATCAGGAAAATGATACTCATTGAAGAAGCGTGGAAAGCCATTGCTTCGGCTAACATGGCAGACTATATAAAATATTTGTACAAGACGGTGAGAAAGTATTTCGGGGAAGCCATTGTCGTGACGCAGGAGGTGGACGATATCATCCAGTCTCCGATTGTCAAGGAGAGCATCATCAACAACTCCGACTGCAAGATACTGCTTGACCAGCGCAAGTACATGACCAAGTTCGACGGCATACAGGCTATGCTCGGCTTGTCCGAAAAGGAGAAGAGCCAAATCCTCTCCATCAACCAGAACAACGACCCGAACCGGCTCTACAAGGAGGTGTGGATAGGGCTGGGCGGTATGCAGAGTGCTGTCTATGCTACGGAAGTGAGCATGGAGGAATATCTGACCTACACCACGGAAGAAACCGAAAAGGTGGAGGTAATGAACAGGGCTGCACAGCTCGGTGGGGACATCGAAACGGCTATCCGGCAGCTTGCACAAGAGAAACGGGCTGCACGAAACCATTAATCGGACAAGACATGTAAAGGATGTATTGGTTTAGCCAAACGTAGACAAATAATGCTCCAAACGTGGATAAACAATTGGACAAACGTGTCCAATCAATTAGACAGTCGTGTCCAAATACTTGGACTAACTTGTCCAGCTTATCACTATAACAGCAAGTTGAATAGACATCCCTTAGTGGACATTCAGACAAACATAGTATTCACATCATAAACAAAAAGAACAATGAAAACAAGAATTTTAATGCTGCTGATGGGCACCGTCCTTTTATTCAGCGGAAAGGCCCACGCACAGTGGGTGGTGACTGATCCCGGTAACTTCGCCGGCAACATCGTCAATTCGGTCAAGGAGATTGCCACCGCCTCCAAGACGGTGAAGAACACCTTGGACGGATTCAAGGAGGTGGAAAAACTCTACAACGACACCAAGAAGTATTACGATGCGCTTAAGAAGGTGAACAACCTCATCGGGGATGCCTACAAGGTCAAGGAGTGCATCCTGATGGTGGGCGACATCTCGGAGATTTACGTTACCTCGTATAAGAAGATGCTCTCGGACAAGAACTTCCGCCCTTCGGAACTTGCTGCAATGGCTTCGGGCTATGCCAAGCTTCTGGAACAGAGTGGGGAGAGTCTCAAGGAACTCAAGTCCATCGTCAAGTCGGGTGTCCTCTCGATGAACGACCACGAGCGTATGCAGGCCATCGACCGTATTTATACCACACTGAGGGAAAACCGCTCGCTCGTGTCGTACTACACAAGAAAGAACATTTCCGTGAGCTACGTGCGTGCAAGGGAAAAGAACAACCTTGCCTCCGTCAAGGCACTCTACGGCAATACGGCAAGCAGGTATTGGTAATTAAGTTATTGGTTATTGGTCATTCATACATCTAAACACACTTGCTTATGGATTTTGCCAGTTTACACGAGCTGCTCCACTCAACCTATGACGAGATGATGCCGCTCTGCGCCCAGATGACGGGCATTGCCAAGGGTATTGCAGGCTTGGGTGCACTCTTTTATATTGCCCTTCGGGTATGGGCTTCCATAGCCCGTGCCGAGGCGATAGACGTCTTTCCCCTTCTCCGTCCCTTTGTCTTGGGTTTCTGCATCATGTTCTTCCCGACAGTCGTACTGGGTACGATGAATGCCGTTCTCTCGCCCGTAGTGCAGGGAACGGAAAGCATGGTGCACCAACAGGAGACCAACTTGGCGGAGCTTACCGCCAAACGTAACCGTCTACAGGAGGAAGCCTACCTGCGCAATCCCGAAACAGCCTACTTGGTATCCAACGAGAAGTTCGACCAAAAGATAGAGGAGATGGGTATCATCGGACCTGAAGATGCCGTGACGATAGCGGGTATGTATGCCGAGCGTGCTGCCTATCAGACCAAGCAGTGGGTGATGAAAATGGTGCACGACCTCATGGAGCTGCTGTTCCATGCTGCAGGACTTATCATCGACACGCTGCGCACGTTCATGCTCATCGTCCTTTCCATCCTCGGTCCGATAGTCTTCGGCATTGCCGTATGGGACGGGTTGTCGGGTTCGCTCACGGCTTGGTTCTCACGCTATATCTCTGTCTACCTGTGGCTGCCTGTCAGCTCTATCCTTACGGCACTGCTTACGAAGATACAGGTGCTGATGGTACAGAAGGACATCGAAGCACTCAGTGACCCCAACTACCTGCCTGATTCGGGGACGTGGTACTACATCGTCTTCTTCCTTATCGGTATCGTGGGTTACTTCTGCGTTCCCACCGTTGCAGGCTGGATTATCGAAGCAGGAGGCGGTATCGGCTCTTATGGTCGCAATGTCAATCAAGCTGCACAGCGCGGTGCACAAAGTGCCTACACGGGCGGACGATATG
Source organism: Hallella seregens ATCC 51272 (assembly GCF_000518545.1). Taxonomy (GTDB): domain Bacteria; phylum Bacteroidota; class Bacteroidia; order Bacteroidales; family Bacteroidaceae; genus Prevotella; species Prevotella seregens. The sequence continues at coordinate 4,648 of NZ_JADU01000025.1, read as the reverse complement.
CCGCAGCAGGTGCCGGGTCGGTCATCGGAAATGTCGGTGGACGTATCAAGGGTGCACTGCTTAAAGGAAAATAGAAATGGAGCAATAATGCTTAATTCATCAACAGCTATAAAAGGAAAGAAAAAAATGGAATTCAAATCACTCAACAACATCGAGACCTCATTCAGACAGATAAGACTCTATGCCTTTGTCTTTGCTATCGTCTGCGTGGCAGTAAGCGGTTATGCCGTCTATGCCTCGTACAGCTTCGCCAAGGAGCAACGGGAGAAAATCTATGTGCTTGACCAAGGCAAGTCGCTCATGCTTGCCCTCAGTCAGGATGCAAGTCGAAACCGTCCCGTAGAGGCAAGGGAGCATGTCCGCCGTTTCCATGAGCTGTTCTTTACCATTGCGCCTGACAAGGATGCCATTGAGAAGAACATGGAGCGTGCCTTCGTGCTGTGTGATAAGTCGGCTTTCAACTATTACAAGGACTTGGCGGAGAAGGGCTATTATAATCGTGCCATATCGGGTAATGTCAACCAGCGCATAGAGGTGGACTCTATTCACTGCAACTTTAATACTTACCCTTATGCGGTAACGACTTATGCAAGGGAGTTTATCGTCCGTCAGAGCAACGTCACAGAGCGCAGTCTTGTTACGACCTGCACGCTGCAGAACTCTGTCCGTTCGGACAACAACCCGCAAGGCTTCCTGATGGAGAACTTCCTCGTCAAGGAGAACAGAGACATACAGACTTATAAACGATAAGGCTATGGCAAGAAAAAGAAACTTTTTACTATCACGTCACTATCTGCGCTTTCACCTATGGCTCCGCCATCGTTGTGAACGGCTCACGATAAGGCAGAGAAAGGAAATCGTCTATGGGCTGAGTTTCATCTATCTGCTCTGCTCGCTTTGGATGATAGTGCAGTTTTTCCTTCCTCCAAAGAAGGAAAAACTACCCATCCCCACGGGAAAGCTGACGGACAGTCCGATACGGACGGACAGCACTTTACATGAGTTACACGGCAATTTTTACCTACAACATCATCAAACAATCAAGGAAAATGGATAATAAACAGAAAGAACAAATGAAGAAAGGCTTGGTCTTCGGAGGACTGGGACTGCTGTTTGCCCTCTCTATGTGGTTTATCTTCGCGCCTTCGGGCAAGGATAAGACCGCTGCAGAGCAGGGACTCAATGACAGCATCCCGCAGGCAACGACTGAAAAGCTCACCGAAAACAAGCTCAAAGCCTACGAATTAGGCGACAAGGCACACGAGGAAGAACAGACCCGCGAGGAGATGGGCAGACTATCGGACTATTTCGCACAGAACACCGCCCCATCAGAGGCGCAGCGTGCAGAGACAGCTGCTTCTACGGCAAAGATAGAAAACTCCATGCATCGCTATGAGGAGAATAATCGGCTCTTGAACTCCTTTTACACTCCCGACCCACACGAGCAGGAGCGTGAAGCCCTGCGCTCGGAGATAGATAACCTTAAAAAGGAACTCTCTGCCAAAGACAGCAGGGAGGACAATGAAGAAAAACGGCAGCTTGCCTTGATGGAAAAGAGCTATCAGATGGCAGCGAGGTATCTTCCCAAGGCTTCTGCCGTTCCACCATCTTTGGGTAATGACTTTACCGAGGGTAAAGGGCAAACGGCAACGAACAAAGGTCAGAGTATGGGCAGTAATATAAGCGGAGGTTCGGCCGACTTGCCTGCAATGGAAATCTTGGCGGAACGCAAACAGGTAGTATCCTCACTGGGGCAGCCGATGAGCGACGCTGACTTCATCAAGGAGTATGGCACGAAAGCACGCAACTTGGGCTTCCATTCGCTCGCAAGTGCGGCTGCACCCACGATGCGCAACACGCTCAAAGCAGTGGTAGACCATACTACGACACTCAAGGAAGGGGACAACGTGGTGCTCCGTCTGCTGGAAACCGCCAAGGTACAGGGATTGCAAATTCCACGACAGAGCCGACTGATAGCCGTCGCCAAGATAGTAGGCAACCGTATGCACCTGCTTATCAAAAGCATTGAGGTGGACGGGCATATCATAGCCGTCAAACTCTCGGCATACGATACGGACGGACAGGAGGGTGTGTATATACCCGGTTCGGAGGACGTCAATGCGCTTAAGGAAGTCGGGGCGAACATCGGCGGTTCAATGGGAACATCCTTTACCTTCGCTTCCTCTGCCAAGGACCAGATTATCTCCGAGGCTGCACGTGGCGTGATGCAGGGGGCGGGTCAGCTGCTGCAAAAAAAGCTGCTCACCGTCAAGGTGACGCTCAAAGGCGGTTATCGCCTGTTTTTGGTACAGACAAAATAAAAATGTAAAACAATCAAATCAATAGCAACAATGAAGAAATTAATTTTATCAATGGCTATGCTTGCCACGATGGGAGCTACAGCACAAACCACAACTTCAACGCTCACACCTGACCGTCCGCTTACTTCGGGCGAACTTTTCCAAGGCATGAGCCGTGCCATACCAAATGGGCGCGTTATCCTTCCATACGGCTTGGACGTTACTTTCGATAAGACCGTACATCTTATCTTTCCCGCTGCCGTCCGCTATGTGGACTTGGGCTCACAGAACATTATCGCGGGAAAGGCGGAGGATGCGGAGAACGTGCTGCGTGTCAAGGCTGCCGTCAAGGACTTTGAGACGGAAACCAATATGAGTGTCATCTGTGAGGACGGCTCTTTCTATGCTTTCAACGTGAAGTATGCCGATGAGCCGGAGAAGCTCAGCATTGAGATGAAAGACTTTCTCTCTACGACAGAAGGCAGGTTGCCAAGCAATCGCTCTGATATTTACTTTAAGGAACTCGGCAACGAGTCGCCCGTATTAGTAAAACTGATGATGCAGACCATCTATCAGAATGACAGATGCTGCATCAAGCACATCGGTGCTCAGCAGTTTGGTATGAAGTTCCTGCTTCGTGGCTTGTATGCCCATAACGGCTTGCTGTATTTCCACATTCGTATGGGAAACGGTACGAATATGCCGTACTCAGTGGATTTCATCACCTTTAAGGTGGTGGATAAGAAGATGGCAAAGCGCACCGCCATTCAGGAGCAGGTGCTTCAGCCACTTCGTGCCTATCATCAGGTGATGCAGGTGCGTGGTATGGGTAGTGAACACACTGTGTTTGCGTTCGAGCAGTTTTCTCTTGCAGAAGACAAGCAGCTTGAAGTGACGCTCTATGAGAGAAATGGCGGTCGTACGCTGACCTTTTATGTAACGGCAGAAGACCTGCAGTTGGCAAAGAAGATTGATAACCTCAAACTGAAATGGTGATGAAGAAGAACAATATCATTCTGACAGTATGCGTTGCGGTGGCCATGACTTTCAGTCTGCCATCGCAGGCACAGCGACTGATACCCAAGCAAAGGGGCGTAGAGGTCGTAGGAAGTATTCCGCTTATCAAGGGTGAAAAGTTCCTTGTTGCTGACAATTTCGGCATGGGAGCATCACTCACCCGATATCTGGGTCGTGAGAATTATACCTTTGTTATGGCAGAGTATGAACAGCAGAATATGCCGTACAGAAGCTATAACGTAAAACTCAAGGATGCTCTCTTGCAGGTGGGTTATATGCACCCTGTTCTCTCCGACAGAGGTAAAAACGTGTTTCTCTATGGTGGTATATCCGCCTTGGGTGGCTATGAGCAACTGAATGAGGACAAGAAGCTGCTGCCCGACGGGGCAACACTGCTCGACCGCTCCCGCTTTGTCTATGGCGGTGCCGTGCATGGTTCGGTGGAAGTGTTTCTGACGGACAGGGTGCTCTTTCTTGTAAAGGCACAGGGACGTTTCCTCTTTGGATCGGACGTGCATCGTTTCCGTCCGGCTGTTTCAGCAGGACTTAGGTTTAATCTTTAAGCAAGAATAGAAAATGAAAAAGAAAATATTAAGTTCGATATGGATAATGGGTGTGCTGACCCTTGCCGTGTTTTGCCTATCTGCTTGTGATAGGGATTTGGATGTTCAGCAGTCTTATCCGTTTACGGTGGAGACAATGCCGGTTCAGAAGGACATCATAAAGGGACAGACGGCTGAGATACGCTGCACGCTCAAACGAGGGGGCGACTTTGCTGACACTCGCTATACGATACGTTATTTCCAGTCTGATGGCAAAGGCTTGCTAAGAAATGATAACGGTACAATCTTCAAGCCCAACGACCGCTATCCGCTGACCAAGGATGTGTTCCGCTTATACTACACTTCTCTGTCAGCCGACCGCCAGACGATTGATGTATATGTGGAGGATAGTTTCGGTAAGGTTCAGCAGCTAACCTTTAGTTTCAACAACGAGCGGGAAGAGGGCAAGGACAAGCCCGCATCTTCTCGCCACTAAGAACGTAATTGATGCGAACGATAAATTCTTTCATTTTACTTTGTGTATTCTGCCTGTTCTGTCAGCCGACCCTTGCCCAGCGCAGGGTGCGGCTGGCAGACTTGCCACCTTTCGAGCGTGTCGTGGTTGTTGTTAAATACTTTGAGGGACTCCATAATAAGCCGAAGGATTTTCCTTATGTAGGATATGGTCATCAGTTGCAACCAGGAGAGCACTTCACGGCGGATATGACGGAACGGCAGGCAGACTCCCTGCTCCGTGCCGACCTTTGGAAATGCTTTGAACACTTCAAA
>NZ_JADU01000024.1 GCF_000518545.1 Hallella seregens ATCC 51272 | reverse complement strand
TTCAGCCGTGGCGTTCCCTGTCCCGCTTTGATGCGGTGTCCGGGCGCATGTCTTTGTTTTCCTTTTTCAGTCTTGCCTTGTGCCGATGGTCATTCGTTATTTTTGGTGGCTGTTGCGGCGGTGTCCCACCTCTTCCCATTCCGAACAGAGAAGTTAAGCCCGTCTGCGCCGATGGTACTGCAATGCAATGCGGGAGAGTAGGGAGCTGCCTGCTTTTTGGTTCCCCGTCCACAGGAAGTGTGGGCGGGGGACTTTTTTGGTGGGGGAGGGAGGTGATAATAGGAGGTGATAGGCAATTATAGGCGGGGATAGGCAATGATAGGAGGTGATAGGTAATGATAGGAGGTGATAGGTAATGATAGGAGGTGATAGGCAATTATAGGCTATGATAGGAGGTGATAGGTAATTATAGAGGTGATAGGAATTTATAGGCGGAGGATAGGGACTTATAGGGGGTGTGATAGGAGACCTTATAAGGAGAGGGAATAAAAGAATATTTACAGGGCGAAAGAGGCATGAGATTGGTGTCTAATTATTTAGATTATTTATTAGTTGTTTTAAAATAGGATAATGGATTTGGTGGTCTCACGTATTTTCCGTATCTTTGCACCCGATAAGAATAAGGATAGCAGTTGCTTGTTGTTGTGGTGATGCTATTCGCTAAGGTATCTAACGGAGCTAAGACTATTGCGTAACTCTTTCTCATAGGCATAGTTGTGAATGGCAGGTTTGTCGTTCAGGTTCCATAAAAAGTATGTTATGGAGAAATTTTTGAAGAATGTTTTATTGCTGATAATGCTTTTTGTCATGAGTCCGGCCTGTGCAGAAAGTAATTCGAATACGGCGGACAATGGCTCGGAATTTGACTGGAGTTCGGTCATGGAAGCCATTATTCAGGTAGAGAGTGAGGGAGACCCCAAAGCCAAGAGTGGCAATTCGGTGGGTGTTATGCAGATTACTCCAGTGCTTGTGACAGAATGTAACAACATTTTAAGGAGCAGAAAGAGTAAGAGACGATATAAACTTTCCGATCGATTCAGCATTGCAAAGTCGAAAGAAATGTTTCTGCTCATCCAATCGAAGTATAATCCGATGAACAGCGTGGAGCGAGCCATCCGTTCATGGAATGGTGGAGTTCACTTCAGCGTGCAGCGCACGCAGCGCTATTTCGAGAAAGTATTGTCTGCAATGAAATAAGGAAAATCAGATGCGAAAATAAGGGACCATTCTCGGCAGAAGCCGAGGATGGTCTTTTCTTTTGAGAGTCAGGACATAATAATATTTAAAAACGGAGGAATTGTTGCCTTATTTTTATATCTTTGTCCGTATGAAGAAAAGAATGTCTGTTCCTATGAAAAGGATGTTGTTAATTTGCTTTTCGCTGTGTGTCGGCATGGCCGGTTATGGCCAGCAGAACCATTATGCCGTGAAGATGGGAGAGTTTTCAAAGATGCGGGCCATAGACAGCACGGATGTTGTGATGTTGGGAGCGGGACTCACAGAGTACGCGGGTGACTGGAATGTGCTACTGCACTGGAAGCGTGTGCGCAATCGTGGCATTGCGGGCGATGACGCCTCGGGCCTGTTCCGCAGGTTGCAGCAGATTCTTGCCGGCCATCCCAAGGCCATATTCCTGATGGTAGGTAGGGATGATATTTTGAATCATTGGAGTGTTGAAGAGACTTATCAGTCCTGTATAAAAATCATTACGTACATTCGCCGGGAGTCGCCCGGTACGCGTCTCTTTGTAGAAAGCAACCTCCCGGTTCATGAAACATTCAGCATGGACAAGTCTGCGCCGACAAACCTCCAAGATAAAACCAACGCGCAGCAGGGTCAATCCAATCCCCTTCAGGGCAAATCCAAAGCGATTGCCGCCCTCAACGTGAAGCTGCGTCACTTTTGCGAGCAGCATGCCATCAGCTATGTGAACCTCTTTAAGAGTTTTGTGCGTCACGGCACCAACGAGTTGCGTCGAGAGCTGACCTTGGACGGCATTCAGCTCTCCGCTCTCGGCTACAAGGTGTGGGCTTTTGAGCTGAAGCGTTATCTCGTGGAACTCGAGGGGCCTAAACCATAGTTTTTCCCACCAATGGCGTGGGCTTATTAAAAATATTTGCTATCTTTGCACGCAGAACAAATTCATTCTATTCATTAAATACAGCACACATGAAACCTACATTGTTACTTCTTGCTGCCGGCATGGGCAGTCGTTACGGTGGTTTAAAGCAGTTGGACGGCTTGGGCCCCAACGGCGAGACCATCATGGATTACTCCATCTATGACGCCATTCAGGCGGGCTTCGGCAAGATTGTGTTCGTGATTCGCAAGGATTTCGAGGAGCAGTTCCGCCAGCAGGTGCTTGCCAAGTACGAGGGGCACATCCCTGCAGAAGTCTGCTTCCAGGCTCTGGACAAGATTCCCGAGGGCCACAACGTGCCCGAAGGCCGCACCAAACCCTGGGGCACCAACCATGCTGTGATGATGGCCAAGAACCTAATCAAGGAGCCTTTCTGCGTTATCAACTGCGACGATTTCTACAATCGTGACTGCTTCAAGGTGATGGGCAAGTTCCTCTCCGAGCTTCCCGAGGGCAGCAAGAACACGTATGCCATGGTAGGTTTCCGCGTGGGCAACACCCTTTCCGACAACGGAACCGTGTCGCGCGGCGTATGCTCCAAGAATGAGGCCGGCCATCTGACCACCTGTGTGGAACGTACAGAGATTGAGCGCAAGGCCGACGGCGTGGTGGCCTACAAGGACGAGAAGGGCGAATGGGTGCAGATTCCCGACACCTGTCCGGTGAGCATGAACGTGTGGGGCTTCACTCCCGACTACTTTGAGCACAGTGATCGCTTCTTTGAGGAGTTCCTGTCGTCTCCCGAGACCAAGGCCAACCCCAAGGCCGAATACTTGATTCCTTGGGTGGTCAACAATTTGGTCAACAACGGCACCGCCACTTGCGAGGTGCTCGATACCACGAGCAAGTGGTTCGGCGTAACCTATTCGGCCGACCGTCCCAGCGTGGTGGCCAAGATACAAGCACTCATTGACGAGGGCGTTTATCCGGCCAAGCTGTTCTAATCAGAGTCACGTTGGCGGCATTGCCGCCAACCATTGATGCAAGGGCTGCATCCGTTGCGCTTACCCAAATGGGAGCGAAGCGGATGCAACCCTTTCTGCTGTACAAGCATTTAGCCCCAGTTTTATGGATGGACGTGGGCACCATACGGGCTTTCATGTGCTCCGTATCCTTTCCTGCACTTGCCGAACTATCCACTATGGCCACCGCGAAAAAGCCCGAATGGCCGGCCCACGGTCTGCAATCTTTTTCGTAACTTTGCAGCCATGATGGATTTGAACTTGCTGACGGCCGAAGAGGCCCACGAGCTCGACGCGCTCATTCGCGCGTCAGAACATATTGTTATTACCGGCCATTCCCGTCCCGATGGCGACGCCCTTGGTGCCTGCCTCGGATGGTATGCCTATCTTTGCGAACATTATGGCAAAGAACCCTTTCTCGCCGTCCCCAATGCCTACCCCGATTTCCTGATGTGGCTGCCCATGAGCGAGCGTATCGTCAGATACGACAAACACCCCGACGAGGTGCAGCGGGCGTTCGACGAGGCCCAGCTCGTGTTCTGTATTGACTACAACGGGCTCAACCGCGTGGAGGCTATGGAGCAGGCTCTGACCGACTGCAAGGCCCCGCGCGTGATGCTCGACCACCATCTCGACCCCACCATCCCCACCCGCCTCACCGTCTCCCACCCCGAACTCAGCTCGGCCTCCGAGGTGGTGTTTCGTGTGATGTGGCAGCTTGGCGGCTTCGATACCCTCTCGCGCAAGTTTGCCATCCCCGTCTATTGTGGCATGATGACCGATACGGGCGGCTTCACTTTCAACTCCACCCGTCCCGAAATCTACTTCATCATCTGTCAACTGCTCACCAAGGGCATCGACAAAGACAAGATTTACCGCAACGTGTACAACAATTACAGCCAGTGGGCCATCCGTCTGCGCGGCTACCTCATGTCGCAGAAACTCAATGTATTCGACGACATCCATGCCTCCTACTACACGATTACGCGACAGAACATGCGCGACTTCCACTACGTGCGCGGCGATGCCGAGGCCCTGGTCAACGAACCCCTGCGCATCCGCGGCATGAAAGTCTCGGTCTCCCTGCGCGAGGACGACCGCGTGGACAACAAGATATGGGTGAGCCTGCGCTCGGTCGACGACTTCTCGGTAGAGGACATGGCGCGCCGCTTCTTCAATGGCGGCGGCCACTTCAACGCCAGTGGCGGCTATCTCGACTGCTCCATGGACGAGGCCGAAAAAATCACGCGCGAGGCTTTTCGCTACTATGCCGATGCGCTGGGTGGCCGCTCGGGGGCTTAATGATATTTATTTTAGTTTTTTGTTTTTTTACGCATTAACTCCTTAGTTTTTTGCTATCTTTGCAGCCAAAACGTGTTCACATGAAGAAACTAACTACCCTCTCTCTGCTCCTGCTGGCCCTCATGGCTTTTATGGGATGCAGGAACGAGGAGACCTATGCCGACCAGAAGAAACGCGCCAACGCCGCCATCAGCAAATACATAGCCGACTCTGCTGTCACCGTTATTTCCGAGGCCGAGTTCCTGCGCGACACCACAACCGACGTGAAAAAGAACGAGTGGGTGCTTTTCGAGTCGTCGGGCGTGTATATGCAGATTGTCCGTCGGGGCTGCGGCGAGCGGCTCAAGAACGGTGAGACGGCCACTGTGCTCTGCAGATACACCGAGCGCAACATGCTCGGCGACTCCATCGAGGCCTCCAATATGCTGACAAGTAGCTTTGCCTCGCTGGTTGACAAGATGTCGGTTACCGACAACTCTGGCACATTCTCCGGCATATTCATTTCCGGTGAGAGCTCGCTCATGCTGGCCCATCGGCTGTCGTCCACGTCCGTTCCCCAGGGCTGGCTGGTTCCTCTGACGTTTATCAACGTGGGCCGTGTGGCCAAGCCCGACGACGAGATAGCCCGGGTACGCATCATCGTGCCTCACGACGTGGGCCACTCCACGGCCACCTACAACGTCATTCCCTATCTCTACGACATCACCTACGAGCGCGGACGATAAGTGTTGCGGCCTTTTTGCCGCGGGTATCGTTCGCCTTGCTCTTTTTAAATAGCATGCCATGACATTAATCAAATCCATTTCGGGCATCCGCGGAACCATCGGCGGTCGCGCCGGCGACACGCTGAACCCGCTGGACATTGTGAAGTTTACCTCGGCCTATGCCACGTTCATCCGCCGCAGCGGCCAGTCGTCAAGCAACAGAATCGTCGTGGGCCGCGACGCCCGTATCTCGGGTTCCATGGTCAGCCACGTGGTCTGCGGCACACTGATGGGCATGGGTTACGACGTGGTCAACATTGGACTGGCCACCACGCCCACCACCGAGCTTGCCGTTCGCATGAGCGGAGCCGAGGGCGGCATCATCATCACGGCCAGCCATAACCCACGCCACTGGAACGCTTTGAAGCTGCTCAACCACGAGGGCGAGTTCTTGACCAAGGCCGACGGCAACGAAGTGCTCGACATTGCCACGCGCGAAGACTTTGATTTTGCCGACGTGGACCACATGGGCAGCTACACCGAGGACGACACTTACAACCAGCGTCACATCGACGCCGTGCTGGCACTCGATCTCGTGGACCTCGAAGCCATCCGCAAAGCCCACTTCCGTGTGGTGGTCGATACCGTGAACTCCGTGGGCGGCATCATCCTGCCCCAGCTGTTCCAGGCCCTTGGCGTGGAGGCCACTTTCCTCAACGGCGAGCCCAATGGCGACTTTGCGCACAACCCTGAACCCATCGAAAAGAACTTAGGCGGCATCATGCAGACCTGTGCCGGGGGCGGCTACGACCTCGGTGTGGTGGTCGATCCCGACGTGGACCGGCTGGCTTTCATTCAGGAAGACGGCCGCATGTATGGCGAAGAATACACGCTTGTCACCGTGGCCGACTATATTCTCGACCATGTGAAAGGTCCCACCGTGAGCAACCTGAGCTCCACGCGCGCCCTGCGCGACGTCACCGAGAAGCACGGTTGCACCTACTATGCGTCGGCCGTGGGCGAGGTGAACGTCACCACCAAGATGAAAGAGGTGGGTGCCGTCATTGGCGGCGAGGGCAACGGCGGCGTCATTTATCCCGAGAGTCACTATGGCCGCGACGCGCTGGTGGGCATTGCCCTCTTCTTGAGCAGCATGGCACAGAAGGGCCTCAAGGCCAGCGAGCTGCGCGCCTCGTTCCCTGCTTACGCCATCGCCAAGAACCGCATCGACCTCACGCCCTCTACCGACGTGGACGCTATACTGCGTCAAGTCAAGGAGAAATACGGCCGCGAGGCTGGCGTGCAGGTGACCGACATTGACGGTGTGAAGCTCGACTTCCCCGACAAGTGGGTGCACCTGCGCAAGAGCAACACCGAACCCATCATCCGTGTCTACAGCGAAGCGCCCACGATGGACGAGGCCGACAGGCTGGGCAAGCTGCTCATGCAGGTGGTCTACGACATGCAGTGATCCTCCGGGCTGCGGCCCATCCCTATACGCCGACGGCAGAATGGTCTTTCCATTCTGCCGTTTTTGTTGTGCGGCTGCGCCGTAATCGCGAGGCCGTTACGCCGTAATCGCCGGGCCATTACGGCGCAAAGGCCATGCGGTTACGGCACGTTCGTTCGACCCCTGTGCCGCCCGCTTCCCGCCATGCCGCCGCCGCGGGGGCTGCATGTTGCCCGGATGGGCATAAAAAGTCGGCTTTTTTCGATGCCAATTGCCCTAAAATGCTTATATTTGCACAGGTAAAGCTATTACACGTTAAACAACCAACATTTCATGGCAACAGTAGACGACAAGAAGATTATCTTCTCCATGGTCGGGGTGTCAAAGATTATCCCGCAGAACCAGAAACAGATATTGAAGAACATTTACCTCTCGTTCTTCTATGGTGCAAAGATTGGCATCATCGGTCTCAACGGCGCGGGCAAGTCCACGCTGATGAAAATCATTGCCGGGCTGGAGCAGCCCACGCAGGGCGATGTAGTGTGGAGTCCCGGCTATACCGTGGGCTACCTGCCCCAGGATCCGCCTCTCAACGAGGCCAAGACCGTGAAGGAGAACGTACAGGAGGGCGTGCAACACATCTACGATGCGCTGAAAGAGTACGACGACATCAACGTCAAGTTCGGCATGGAAGAGTATTACAGCGACGCCGACAAGATGGAACAGCTGATGAAGCGGCAGACCGAGGTGCAGGATATAATCGACGCCACCGACGCCTGGAACATCGATTCCAAACTCGACCGGGCCATGGCCGCCCTGCGCTGTCCGGCCGGCGACACTTCGGTGGAGCACCTCTCGGGGGGCGAGCGCCGCCGCGTGGCCCTGTGCCGGTTGCTGTTGCAGAAGCCCGACGTGCTGCTGCTCGACGAGCCAACCAACCATCTCGACGCCGAGAGCATAGACTGGTTGGAGCAGCATTTGCAGCAGTACGAGGGCACGGTGATAGCCGTAACCCACGACCGCTACTTCCTCGACGACGTGAGCGAATGGATTCTCGAGCTCGACCGTGGCGAGGGCATTCCCTGGAAAGGCAACTACTCGTCGTGGCTCGAGCAGAAGACCACGCGCATGGCCCAGGAGGAGAAGTCGGCTTCCAAGCGTCGCAAGACGCTGGAGCGCGAGCTCGAGTGGGTGCGCATGGCTCCGAAGGCGCGCCAGGCCAAGGGCAAGGCCCGTCTGAACTCCTACGAGCAGATGCTGGGCGAGGAGCAGAAAGATCGCGAGGAAAAGCTGGAAATCTTCATCCCCAACGGCCCGCGCCTGGGCAACAAGGTTATCGAGGCCGTGCATGTGCAGAAGGCTTTCGGCGAGAAAGTACTCTTCTCCGACCTCAACTTCACGCTGCCGCCCAACGGCATCGTGGGCGTGATAGGCCCCAACGGTGCGGGCAAGACCACGCTTTTCCGCCTCATCATGGGCCTCGACCGGGCCGACGGCGGTACGTTCGAGGTGGGCGAGACCGTGAAACTGGCCTACGTAGACCAGCAGCATAAGGACATCGACCCCACGAAAAGCGTGTACGACGTGGTGTCGGGCGGCACCGAGAGTTTCCGCATGGGCGGCCGCGACGTCAATGCGCGGGCCTATCTCTCGCGTTTCAACTTCTCGGGCAACGACCAGGGTAAGCTCTGTGGCGTGCTCTCGGGAGGCGAGCGCAACCGCCTGCAGCTGGCCCTGGCCCTGAAACAGGAGGGCAATGTGCTGCTGCTTGACGAGCCCACCAACGACATCGACGTGAACACGCTGCGCGCCCTGGAGGAGGGTCTGGAGGCTTTTGCCGGTTGTGCCGTGGTCATCAGCCACGACCGCTGGTTCCTCGACCGCATCTGCACCCACATCCTGGCTTTCGAGGGCAACGGCGAGGTGGTGTTCTTCGAGGGCGACTATTCCGACTACGAGATCAACAAGGCCCGTCGTCTGGGCAACGAGGAAATCAAAAAAGGCCGCTACCGCAAGCTCATGGAAGACTGAACCCTGCGTTCCGGCCGGCCGTGACATCCGCCATGGATGCCCCGGCCGGCCGGAATGGCTGATGATAAAAAGCAACACAGCCGACCCTCCTGCGTGCATGCAGGGAGAGTCGGCTGTGTTGCCGTATATGTTCCGTATGCGGTTGACGCTTAGTAGGCGCTCTGGAACTGCTCCAGGAAGCGGGTGTCGTTCTCCGAAAAGAGGCGCAGGTCATTCACGCGGTACTTCAGATTGGTGATGCGCTCCACGCCCATGCCGAAAGCATAGCCCGTGTAGACCTCGGGGTCGATGCCGCAGGCTTCCAGGTCGTGCGGGTCTACCATGCCGCAGCCCAGTATCTCCACCCAGCCCGTGTGCTTGCAGAAGCCGCAGCCCTTGCCGCCGCAGATGTTGCAGGAGATGTCCATTTCAGCACTGGGTTCGGTGAAGGGGAAGTAGCTCGGGCGGAGCCGAATCTTGGTGTCGGGGCCGAACATCTCGCGGGCAAAGGTGAGGAGCACCTGCTTCAAGTCGGTGAAGCTCACGTTCTTGTCCACATAGAGGCCCTCCACCTGGTGGAAGAAGCAGTGGGCGCGGGCCGAGATGGCTTCGTTGCGATACACTCGGCCGGGGCAGAGCACGCGGATGGGCGGCTCGTGGGTCTCCATGTAGTGGGCCTCGTCGCCCGAGGTATGCGAGCGGAGCAACACGTTCTTGGTCACGTCGTCCTTGTTCTGCGAAATGAAAAACGTGTCCTGCATGTCGCGGGCAGGGTGGTCGGCAGCGAAGTTGAGCATGGTGAACACGTGCTTGTCGTCGTCTATCTCAGGTCCGTTGTAGAGCGTGAAGCCCATGCGCTGGAAGATGCTGATGATCTCGTTCTTGACAATGGTGAGCGGGTGGCGCGTGCCGAGGCCGATGGGGTAGGCCGTGCGGGTGAGGTCGATGCTCTCCGTACCGGTCTCGGTGGTCTCTATTTGCTCGCGCAACTCGTTGATTTTGTCGGTGGCTGCCTGCTTGAGTTCGTTGATTTTAATGCCCACAGCTCGCTTCTGGTCGGCGGCCACGTTGCGGAAGTCGGCCATGACGGCGTTGATTTCACCTTTCTTGCTCAGGTATTTCAGCCTAAGCTGCTCGATGTCCTCTGCATTCTTGGCCGAGAGGGCCGCCACTTCCTTGAGAAGTGCTTCTATCTTTTCTAATATCATAATCGTTTGTTGCTTGCTGTGATAGCCGTTTGCAGTTGCTTTTTGCATGGCTTTTCCACGGTGTGCAAAGTTACTAATTTTATCGGAAAAAGTGAACCTATCTAAAAAATAATGTGTAATTTTGCCTTGTTTTATGAACGATTTTATGAGAAAAGTTTTACTATTCGCCGTTCTGTCGGCCGCTCTGCTGACCGTGTTGGTGCCCACGGGGTGTATCCATAAGAAAGCGGAGGCACAGGACTCGCTGCAGGCCGATTCGCTGGCGGCCGACACCTCGGCCGCGGATTCTGCCGAGAGCATCATCTCTGAGACCCCCATGCCCAAGGCGGCCGACGAACTGTTCGACGACTTTGTGTTCAATTTCGCCGCCAACCGCAAGCTGCAATGGCGGCGCATTGTCTTCCCCTTGCCGGTCTACCGCGACGGCAAGCTGGAGAAAAAGATAGGGCGCGATGCCTGGAAGATGGAGCGTTTCTTCATGCGGCAGGAATACTACACGCTCATTTTCGACAACGAGCGACAGAAGAATCTGGTGAAAGACACCACCATCGACCATGTGGTCATCGAGAAAATTTTCTTCCGGCTCAAGACGGTGCAGCAGTTCCTCTTCAACCGGGTGAACGGCGAGTGGATGCTGACATCAATGAATTACAAGCCGATGTACCAGAACCAGAACGCCAGCTTCCTGAAGTTTTACCAGCGGTTTGCCACCGATTCGGCTTTCCAAGTGAGGAGCATGGCCGACGAGGTGCAGTTTACGGCTCCCGACCCCGAGGACGATTTCTCGACCATCAGCGGGGTGATGATGCCCCAGCAATGGCCCGACTTCAAGCCGAGCCTCATCCCCAGTGGCATCATCTACAACATTCTGTACGGACAGAAGTACACGGAATCGGGCAAGAAGATATTCCTCATCCGCGGCATTGCCAACGGTCTGGAAATCGAAATGACCTTCAAGCGGATGAGCGGACACTGGAAGCTGACCAAGTTTAACAGTTGACACCCGCACGGCTACACACCATGAAGACTTATAAGAACTATTCCCTGCTCCGCCACAACACGTTTGGCATAGACCAGCGTTGCGACATGCTGGCCGTCTATGCGTCCGTGGACGATGCCGTGGACGTGGCCCGGTCGTGGGCGGCCACGCGTGGCCCCCTGCTCATTCTGGGCGGAGGCAGCAACCTGCTACTCACGCAGGACTTTCGCGGACTGGTGGCAACACCTGAGAAACGCTTCGACGTGGAGCAGCAAACGGTGCCCAACGATGGCGGCAAGACCCGTCTGCGCTGCTGGGCCGGCACCTGTTTCGACGAGGTGGTGGCCTATGCTGTGGCCCGTGGGCTCTGCGGCATGGAGAACCTGAGCCTCATACCCGGCGAGTGTGGCGCGTCGGCCGTGCAGAACATCGGTGCCTATGGAGTCGAGGCCAAGGACATTATTATTGAGGTGGAGGCCGTGGAGCTGGAGACGGGACGGGTGGTGACCCTTGCCCCGGCCGACTGCGACTATGGCTACCGCATGAGCCGGTTCAAGCGGGAGTGGCGCGACAAGTTCCTGATAACCCATGTCACCTACGAGCTTTCGCGCACGTTCGTGCCGCACCTCGACTATGGCAACATCCGCGCCATACTCGAGTCGGCCCGCGTGGATGCCGGAAACCTGACGGTGGGACAGCTGCGCGAGACCATCATCGGCATTCGCCGTGCCAAGCTGCCCGACCCCGAGGAACTGGGCAATGCGGGCAGTTTCTTCATGAATCCCATGGTCGACGAGCCCACTTTCCGGCGGCTTCAGGCCGAGTTCCCCGGGTTGCACTATTTCGAGGTGCCGGGGCCCGAGGGACGTCTGGGCTACAAGATACCGGCCGGCTGGATGATCGAGCAGTCCGGCTGGAAAGGCAAGTCGCTGGGACGGGCCGGTGTTTATGACAAACAGGCCTTGGTATTGGTGAACCGTGGCGGGGCCACGGGGGCCGAGGTGGTGGCTCTGATGGAGGCCATCCAGCAGGATGTGGAGCGCAAGTTCGGTCTGCACATCCAGCCCGAAGTAAATATCAAATAGAGAAAGGCAAAGCATTGAAAATCAGATTTATCGGTACAGGAACATCGAATGGCGTCCCAGTGTTGGGCTGCAACTGCGAGGTGTGCCGGAGCACGGCCCCTCGTGACAAGCGCATGCGCGCGGCGGCCTTGCTCGAGACCGCCGACACGCGCATTCTCATCGACTGTGGGCCCGACATCCGCATGCAGCTGTTGCCCCAGGAATTTCGGCCGATAAACGGTGTGCTGCTCACCCATGAGCACTACGACCACACCGGGGGACTGGACGATTTGCGCCCGTATTGTCGGTTTGGCGACATCAACATCTATGCTAATGCGCAAACCGTGAAAGCCGTGCGCCACAACTTCCCCTATTGTTTTGCCGACCATCTGTATCCCGGTGTGCCCCGTTTCAACCTGCATGCCGTGGAGAAGCATGTGCCTTTCAGGGTGGGCGGCATAGAGGTGACGCCCATCGAGGTGATGCACGGCCGGCTGCCCATCCTGGGCTATCGCTTTGGACCGCTGGCCTATATCACGGATATGAAGACCCTGGCCGACGAGGAAATGGAATGGCTGCGGGGAGTGAAGACGCTGGTTGTTAATGCCCTGCGCTGGGAGAAACCTCACCACAGCCACATGCTCATCCCCGAAGCCATCGCCTTTGCCCAGCGCGTCGGGTCGGAGCATACTTATTTTACCCACCTCACTCACCTCATTGGGCTGCACAGCGAGGCCTCCCTCCAGTTGCCACACGGCGTAGCATTCGCCTATGATGGGGAGGAAATAGAAATAAATATATAAAATGGAAGTAAAGGTAACGGTCAACAACGACGGAGGCACGGTGACGGCCTACGAGGAAGGGACCCAAGTAGGGCAACTCGACTTCGTGTTCATGCAAGGCGGCTTGTCCATCGAACACACCAGAACATTCAAGGGACATGAAGGCAAGGGCGTGGCCGGTGACTTGGTACAGGCCGCTACCGACTACGCGGTGGACCACAATCTGAAAGTCAGGCCCTTGTGCTCGTATGCGGAGGCTTGGTACGAGCGTCATCCGCAATACAGTGGCATGCTGGTGTGATGCGCTGTGGCAAGTGCATTTGACGAGATGAAAGAAATAAAAACATGAAGTGATAAGCCATGAAAGAGTTTAGAACCATGCGCCGCAAGCGCCAGTTGCTTTCAGAAGAAGAGAGCATTAGAATATTGAACAATGCAACTTCGGGCGTGTTGTCGCTCATGGGGGATGAGGGCTATCCGTATGGAGTGCCCATCAGCCATGTCTATCATGAGGGCAAACTCTATTTCCACTCGGCCCTGAGAGGGCACAAGATAGATGCCGTCAGGAACAATTCGCGGGCATCTTTTACGGTCATTGCGGCAGATGAGGTTCATCCGGAAGAGTTCACCACCTATTTTCGCAGTGTCATCTGCTTTGGACAGGTGCATGTCATCGAGGACGACGGGGAGAAGATGCGCACCATCCGGCTGCTCTCGGAACGCTACAACCCCGGCGACGAAGAGGGATTCCAGCATGAAGTGCAGAAAGACTTCAAGCACATGTGCATGATTTGTTTCGACATAGAGCACCTCACCGGCAAGGAAGCCATTGAGTTGGTAAGGGCTAAAAGCGGCAAGTAGGGATGCGAACAAATCAGGAACTGGAATGGAAAACGCTGGAGACGAAATATCTCATCAAGCGTAAGTGGCTGACAGCCAAGGTCGAGAAAGTGGAACTTCCCGATGGTCGTGTCCATGACGAGTATTACACGCTGGAGTATCCCGCGTGGACCAATGTGATTGCCATAACAAAAGACGGCGAGATGATTTTGGAACGCCAGTGGAGGCATGGGCTGAAGGTGGTTTCGACAGAGATTCCTGCCGGAGTCGTGGAGGAGGGCGAGGAGCCCATGGAGGCGGCCAAGCGCGAACTTCGGGAGGAGACAGGCTTCGGCGGGGGCCAATGGACGGAGTTCATGGTCTCATCGCCCAATCCGGGTGCGATGAACAACCGATGCTATACTTATCTGGCAGAGGGTGTGGAGCGAGTGTCGGGCACGCACCTTGATGCCACGGAAGATATGGATGTGTTTCTTTGCAGCAAGGCCAAAGTGCTTGAAATGCTTGTGGCGGGCAAGTTCTGCCAGGCCCTGATGCTGGCTCCGCTCTGGAAATATTTTGCAACGAACAAATGACTCCGCCCTATGAGTCTCCAAGATATGGGGTGCATCCATTAAGCGAGTGGTAAGAAAATAAAAGGTGTGTCACTGCAAACAACCGGAGTTGATATGCAGTGACACACCCTCAATAGGAACGAAAGCAAGGCGCCCCAGGTTTTTCTGGCAACGGCTGCTTACCCCAAATACTTGATCAGGAGCTTGGCATAGCCGCTCTCGCGCAGCTTCACGATGCTCTTTTCGCGAATTTGACGGACGCGTTCGCGCGTGAGTCCAAGCTGGTCGCCAATCTCTTCGAGCCCTTTCTCGTGGCAGCCTATGCCGAAACATTCGCGGACAATGGTAATCTCCCGGTCTTTCAGCACATTGCGAAGAACGGTGTCAAGTTCCTTGGCCATGCTCTCATAGTCCACCTGTTTGTCAGTACGGCTGTCGTCGCCAGAGGAGAGCACATCGGCCATGCTGTTGTCGTCGTCCTCCTGAAAAGGGGCGTCGATGCTCATGTGATGGTTGTCGGCCTTGATGGTCTGGTCTATCTTGGCCTCGTCGATATTGGTCAGGTTGGAGAGTTCCTGCACCGAAGGGCGGCGCTGGTTCTTCTGTTCAAACTTTGAAATCTCGGAATTGATTTTGGACAGGGCGCCTACTTGGTTGAGCGGCAGACGCACAATGCGGCTCTGCTCGGCGATGGCCTGCAGGATGCTCTGGCGTATCCACCATACGGCATAAGAGATGAATTTAAAGCCACGCGTCTCGTCGAACTTCTCGGCAGCCTTGACAAGTCCGATGTTGCCCTCGTCAATCAGGTCGGTCAGACCAAGTCCTTGATGCTGATATTGCTTGGCCACAGAAACCACAAAACGGAGATTGGCCTTGACAAGCTTCTCTTTGGCCCGTTCGCCCTCGCGTCCTCCCTTGCGGATGGCCTGGGCTAACTCGATCTCCTCATCTACCGTAATCATGGGCACACGGCCAATTTCTACCAAGTATTTGTCCAGAGCTTCGCTGGAACGGTTCGTAATGCTCTTCTGAATTTTAAGTTGACGCATGTTTTTGTTTCCTTATTGCAATAATGTGCACTAATACCTTATATTACCTGAATAACTTGCCCGACAGGGAAAAGTCGTGCAAAGGTACGAAAAGAAATGCTTGAACGGCGTTTTTTAACGAATTTTAATTGGAACAAAAAACCTTATCCTCAACGGCTATACATCGCGCCGCTGGAGCAATACTACATTCTCTACATGGGGAGTATGGGGGAACATGTCGACCGGCTGCACGGCTGTCACTCGATAATCGGCATCGAGCAAAGACAGGTCACGGGCTTGGGTGGCCGGATTACAGCTGACGTAGACAATTCGTCGCGGGGCTGCTCCAAGAATGACATTGACCACATCGGGGTGCATGCCGGCCCGTGGCGGGTCGGTGATGATAATGTCGGGACGGCCATGCTCCCGGACGAAGTCGGGCGTGAGGATATTTTTCATGTCGCCGGCATAGAACTCGGTGTTGTCGATGTGGTTGATTTGGCTGTTGATGCGTGCGTCTTCGATGGCCTCGGGTACATATTCGATACCGATGACCTTGCGTGCCCAATGGGCCACAAAGTTGGCAATGGTGCCCGTGCCGGTATAGAGATCATAGATGAGCGGGGAGTGTTGCGAATCTGCTGTGGTGTCTGGTGTTGATTCGGGCATAAAGCAAAAGTCGCGGGCCACGCAATAGAGGTGGTAGGCCTGCTCGGTGTTGGTCTGGTAGAAACTCTTGGGCCCCACTTTGAATTTCAGGTCTTCCATGGTTTCGTAGATGAAGTCGGTGCCTTTGAAAGTGGTGACTTCCAGATCGCCGATGGTGTCGTTGCCTTTCTGATTGTCCACATAGATAAGCGAACTGATTTGGGGAAACCGGTCGGCAAGATGCTGCAGCAGTTGGTGGGCCCGGTGCTCGTCGCCCGCCTCGTCGTAGTGGAACTGCACCAGTAGCATCCACTCTCCCGTGTTTGAAGTGCGGAACATCAGGCTACGTAGCAATCCCCGCTGAGCCCGCACGTCGTAAAAGGTCATGCCCGTTTCCTTGGCATAACGCTCTGTCTCGTTGCGTATTTCATTATGCAGGTCGTCCATGAGCCAACATTTGCGAATGGGATAAATCTTGTCAAAGGCTCCGGTGATGTGGAACCCGATGGCAGAATTGTCGTTTGTGGCCAAATCAAGGTTGTGGTCCCGTAACTCTTCATGCGTAAACCACCGCTTGTTGCAGCAGCCAAACTCCAGTTTATTGCGGTATTCCAGCGTCTTCACGGAGCCCATGATATTGCGGAAAGGGGGCAAGTCCACCTTGCCGATACGTGAGAGCTGGTCGAACACCTGTTGCTGTTTGGCTTGGAGTTGGGTCTCATAAGGAAGATTCTGCCACTTGCATCCGCCACAAATGCCAAAGTGCTCGCACGCGGGAGTGGCACGTATGCTGCTCGGCGTGACCATCCGCTCCACGCGGCCCTCACCATATCGGTGCTTTTTCTTGGTAAGCTGTACGTCGACCACGTCGCCGGGCACACAGAAAGGCACGAATACCACCAGGTCTTCATGGTGGAAGAGACATTTGCCCTCTGCAGCAATGGTCTCGATGGTGACATTCTCAAGTAGTGGTAATTTCTTGTTCTTTCTGCTCATCTTGTTCTGTTTTGACCGCAAAGTTAGCGATTAAATGCGAGATAGACTATGGACATACTAAGAAATGTGGATAATTTGACTTGGTGGTTCCCCTTGTGAGAACAGATGGAAATCGATTTGTTTGCGGTAACAAATAATTTTGTCAACTCGACATGGCATTTCTTGGAAAAAAGTTTGGGGAATAGTTTTTAAAGTGTTATCTTTGCATAAAGGAATATATTAACTTAAAACAAATAAGATTACCTGTTCAAGACTATGAGTGAAAAAAGAGTTTATCTCTTCGGAAACGGCAAGGCGGAAGGCAAGGCCGACATGAAAAATCTGCTCGGCGGAAAAGGTGCCAACCTGGCAGAAATGAATTTGATAGGTGTACCCGTGCCTCCTGGCTTTACGATTACAACCGATGTATGTAACGAATACTTTGAAAAAGGCAAGGAAGAAGTTGTAGCACTTCTTAGGGAAAGCGTTGTGAATGGCGTGAAGCATGTGGAACAGCTCATGGGGCTGAAGTTTGGTGATGCCACCAATCCGCTTCTCATGAGCGTGCGGTCGGGTGCCCGTGCTTCCATGCCTGGTATGATGGACACCATTCTGAACCTGGGTCTGAACGACGAAGTGGTGACAGGCTTGGCCAAGAAAACCGGCAACGAGCGTTTTGCTTATGACAGCTATCGCCGTTTCGTGCAGATGTATGGCGACGTGGTGCTGGGCATGAAGCCGTTGAACAAGGAAGACATTGACCCGTTTGAGGCCATCATCCAGAAAGTCAAGGCACAGCGCGGCATTCATCTCGACAACGAGATGAGCGTGGACGAGCTCAAGAGCTTGGTGGTGCTCTTCAAAGAAGCCATCAAGGAACAGACTGGAAAGGAGTTCCCCAACGACCCGATGGAGCAGCTTTGGGGAGCCATCTGCGCCGTATTTGACAGCTGGATGAACGACCGAGCCATCCTCTATCGGAAGATGGAGGGGATTCCGCAGGAGTGGGGTACGGCGGTCACCGTGATGGCCATGGTGTTTGGCAATATGGGCAACACTTCGGCTACTGGCGTATGCTTTAGTCGTGATGCCGCCACGGGTGAGAACCGCTTCAATGGTGAGTATCTGGTCAACGCCCAGGGCGAAGACGTAGTGGCCGGCATTCGCACGCCCCAGCAGATTACACGTGAAGGTTCGTTGCGTTGGGCTGCCCAGCAAGGAATAGAGGAAGAGGTACGTGTCTCGAAGTATCCTTCGATGGAGGAAGCCATGCCAGAAATATTCCAGCAGTTGAACGACTTGCAGGAGAAGCTCGAGAATCACTACCACGACATGCAGGATATGGAGTTTACAGTTCAGGAAGGTAAGTTGTGGTTCCTCCAGACCCGCAACGGAAAGCGCACAGGGACAGCTATGGTGAGGATAGCCATGAACTTGCTTCACGAGGGACAGATTGACGAGAAGACGGCCCTGCTCCGCTGTGAACCCAATAAATTGGATGAGCTGTTGCATCCGGTATTTGACAAAGAGGCACTGGCCCAGGCCCATGTGCTGACACGCGGCTTGCCTGCTTCGCCGGGTGCGGCTTGCGGTCAGGTTGTGTTCTTCGCCGATGACGCGGCTGCCTGGCATGCCGAGGGCCGTCAGGTGGTGATGGTTCGTATTGAGACTTCGCCCGAAGACTTGGCCGGCATGAGTGCAGCAGAGGGTATTCTGACGGCACGCGGCGGCATGACGTCGCACGCAGCCGTGGTAGCCCGCGGCATGGGCAAATGCTGTGTGAGCGGTGCTGGCGCCATCAATGTGGACTATAAAAGCCGCACGGTGGAGATAGACGGAACTGTACTCAAGGAGGGAGACTACATCTCGCTGAACGGTTCGACGGGTGAAGTGTATGCCGGCGAGGTAAAGACACGTCCCGCCGAGGTGACCGGTGACTTTGCCGAACTGATGAAGCTCTGTAGTAAATACTCGAAACTTGTCGTGCGTACTAATGCTGACACCCCGCATGACGCAGAGGTGGCCCGCAATTTTGGTGCCGTGGGCATCGGCTTGTGTCGTACAGAGCACATGTTTTTTGAGAATGAGAAGATTAAAGCCATGCGCGAAATGATTCTGGCCGACACGACCGAGGGCCGCGAACGCGCGCTGGAGAAGCTGCTTCCCTATCAGAAGCAAGACTTCTACGGCATTCTCAAGTGCATGGACGGCATGCCCGTCAACATTCGTCTGCTCGACCCGCCCTTGCACGAATTCGTGCCGCACGACCTCGCTGGCCAGGAAATCATGGCTCAAGAGATGGGCGTAAGCGTCAAGAAGATTCAGGATCGCGTCCAGTCACTCAGTGAGCACAATCCCATGCTCGGTCTTCGTGGCTGCCGTTTGGGCAACACTTTTCCTGAAATTACGGCCATGCAGACGCGTGCTATCCTCGGTGCTGCCGTACAGTTGAAGAAAGAAGGCTACGACCCGCATCCCGAAATCATGGTGCCTCTCGTGGGTATCGTCAATGAGCTCGACGCTCAGGAGCGCGTGATTCGCGACACAGCACGCAAGCTCTTTGCCGAAGAGGGAGTATCCATTGACTTTAAGGTGGGCACCATGATAGAGATTCCGCGTGCTGCCCTCACTGCCGATAAGATTGCCGTGAAAGCCGAATATTTCAGCTTTGGTACCAATGATTTGACGCAGATGACCTTTGGTTACAGCCGTGACGACATTGCCAGCTTCCTGCCTTCTTATCTGGAAAAGAAGATTCTCGACGTGGATCCTTTCCAGGTTCTCGACCAGAACGGTGTTGGACAGTTGGTACAGATGGCCGTCAAGAAAGGGCGTTCTGTGCGTCCTGACCTCAAATGCGGTATCTGTGGCGAGCATGGCGGCGAACCCTCTTCCGTGAAGTTCTGCCATCATGCCGGCCTCAACTACGTGAGCTGCTCACCTTTCCGCGTACCCATTGCCCGTTTGGCTGCGGCGCAGGCAGCTGTGGAAGAATAGGGAAAAACTCTCTGTCATAAATTTGGCGGGAGCTGAGGTCATCAAAGACAGGCCTCAGTTCCCGCTTTTTGTATGGTTGTCTTTTCTGGATTTCTGAGCGGAATGTAATGTTTGGAATATAATTTGCATTTCTTTTTCGGCTTTCCCGTGAGCATAAAAAAGGCGGAAATCCTTTGTAAAAAGGCTTTCCGCTTGGTTTAATGAGTGACCCCGGCGGGACTCAAACCCACGACACTCAGAACCGGAATCTGATGCTCTATTCAACTGAGCTACGGGGCCATGGTATCATTCGGGTGCAAAAGTAAGTATTTTTTAGGAAACAGCAAAATGAAAACCGAAAAAAAGAAATCGCTTTCTATATGATATATAATGGCGGCAGCACACAATTTAATCTCTGAAGAAAGCATTAAGCACAGAAAAACAACGTTTTTCTGTCATTTTGTGAAATGTTTAAGAGGAAACGCTTGCAGTTTAATAATTAATCGTTAACTTTGCACTCACAAGATAAATTACACGCAAACCACGCAGAATATGAGTCAACTGATTAAACCGAAAGACTATAAAGCATTGCTCGACATGCGCCAGACGGAGCAGGGCATCAAGCAAATAAAGGAATTCTTCCAGCAGAACCTCTCCACCGAGCTTCGGCTCCGTCGTGTCACGGCCCCGCTCTTTGTGCTGCAGGGACTGGGCATCAACGACGATCTGAACGGCGTGGAGCGTCCGGTGACTTTCCCCATCAAGGATTTGGGCGATGCCAGAGCCGAAGTGGTGCACTCGCTGGCCAAGTGGAAACGGCTGACTCTTGCCGAATACGAGATAGAGCCGGGATATGGCATTTACACTGACATGAATGCCATACGAGCCGATGAAGAGCTCGACAATCTGCACTCACTCTATGTGGATCAGTGGGACTGGGAGGCCGTTATCACGGGCGAACAGCGCACCCTCGGACACTTGCAAGACGTGGTGCGGCGCATCTATGCCGCCATCCTGCGCACGGAGTTCATGACCTGTGAAATCTATCCTCAGCTCAAGCCTTTCCTGCCCGCGGACATCCATTTCATCCATAGTCAGGAGCTGCTGGACATGTATCCCGGCCTGAGCCCCAAGGAACGTGAGGATGCCATCTGCAAGAAATACGGCGCAGTGTTCGTTGAAGGCATCGGCAGCAAGCTGTCTGACGGAAAGAAACACGACGGCCGCGCCCCCGACTACGACGATTGGTCGACTGTGGCCGAGAACGGACGGCAAGGGCTCAACGGCGACATACTCATTTGGTATCCCGTGCTGGGCCGCTCAGTTGAGCTGAGCTCCATGGGCATCCGCGTGGATCGGGAGGCATTGCTGCGCCAGCTGCAGGCCGAGGGAAAGGAGGAGCGTGGGCAGCTCTACTTCCATCGCCGCCTGCTCGAGGGCAAGCTGCCGCAGAGCATCGGCGGCGGTATCGGGCAGAGCCGCCTGTGCATGCTCATGTTGCACAAGGCCCACATCGGCGAGATTCAGGCCAGTATCTGGCCCGACGAGATGTACAAGGAGTGCGAGGCATGGGGCATGCCGCTCATCTGAACGGGCTCCCGCGCCACGGGACAAATTGAATGACGAAGCCTCCCCGACCAGACCGGGGAGGCTTCGACGTTTCATGGCCCTGCGAAAGTGGCGTAAGGGCGGAGCGAACACGCCGTAATCGGCCAGCGTTTGTGGCGTTTTCGCCAGACGTTTGCGGCGTAAAGATTGAACGTTCAGGCCGTTGTGGATGTTGGTTCAAGATGTAATGAGGGTTTTGCCAGGCGGTTGCGGCTGAATGAAAGAAGCCTTGGCAACAATGGGCCAAGGGAGGGTGCAATGTGGAGGGGGCGGTGTTCAGGCCAGTTCCAGCCCCAAATGCTCGCGCAGTTTTTCGATGGCGGGGTTGCGCTGGCGCAGTTCGTCGAAGAGTTCGCGCTTGGTAAACACGCGGCGCATGTCGCCGGGATCGGCCAGTCTCAGCGTGAGGTCGATGTCGGCATTGCCCAGCGTCTTGCGCATGGTGGCGCGGATGCTGCCTTTTATCTCGTTGATTTGTCCCAATAGAATCTCATTGTCGAGCACCACTTCTATGTTGGGATAGTCGGCAATGTGGGGTGTGAGGTTCTTCAGCCGGGCCGCCAGTCCCACCAGTTGCTGTGGCATGCGGTTGCACATCAGGGTCCATTGCATGCCCAACTCGGCCTCGGTGAACCTGCGGGCTTCGTCCGGCGTGGGGGCGGGAGAGGCCTCTTCGGTCTTGGCAACCGCATAATCGGGCTGCTCCGGGCCGCGGCGGAGGTCGTTGAAAGTCATGCCGATGTTGCGCAGTTTGATGCGTGGGCCTATCGGCGCGGGCTTGTCGGTCGGTGTGCCCGGTGCGGCGGGCGGCGTGATGGGGCTGGCTGCCGGTTTGTCATCGGCTGCATGGCCAGGCGAGGAGAGGGTGGGGGAAGAAGTTTCCGGGCGGCTCTGTACCAGAGCCGCCGGTTGCGTGGTCGTCCCATCCCCGGCCACCTGCGATGCCGTTATGGGTTGGGAGGTCTTGATGTTCTTGAACAGGGTTTTCAATCTCTTGGGGCAACGCCCCGCTCCGGCGGCGTCATCGTCTTCGGGCTGTGTGATCTGGGCCACGCGGATGAGCGTCAGTTCGGCCAGCAGACGCTTGTTGCTGCTCTGCCTGTAGTTGACGTCGCACTCGTTGAGAATCCTTAGCGCCTTGTAGAGAAAGGGTATGGGGCACTTCTTCGCCTGCTCCTGATAGCGCAGTCGTTGCGGCTGACTCGCCTCGAGCAGGGGCAGCGTCTGCGCATCGCGGGCCATGAGCACGTTGCGCACGTGCGAGGCCAGCCCGTTTACAAGGTGTCCGGCATCGAAGCCTTTGGCCACAAGCCCGTCGAGTAACAGCATGATGTCGCTCACTTGGTTGGCCAAGGCCAGGTCGATGATGCGGAAGTAGTTGTCGGCATCGAGCACGTTGAGGTCTTCGAGCACCTTTTGATAGGTGATGTTCCCTTGGCAGAAGCTCGCCACCTGGTCGAAAATGGAGAGGGCGTCGCGCATGCCCCCGTCGGCTTTCTCGGCGATGACGCTCAGCGCCTCCTCCTCATAGCCGATGCCTTCCTTGTCGGCTACCATCTTCAGATGCCCGATAATCTCGGGCACGGCCATGCGCTCGAAGTCGTAAATCTGGCACCGTGAGAGGATGGTGGGCAGAATCTTGTGCTTCTCGGTGGTGGCCAACACGAAGATGACATGGTGCGGCGGCTCCTCCAGCGTCTTGAGAAAGGCGTTGAAGGCGGCCGTGGAGAGCATGTGCACCTCGTCGATGATGAACACCTTGTAACGGCCCGTCTGTGGTGGGATGAGCGTCTGATCCATGAGGGTCTTGATGTTTTCCACGGAGTTGTTGCTGGCCGCATCGAGCTCGAAGATGTTCATTGAGCGGCCCTCGTTGAACGACCGGCAGCTCTCGCACGTGTCGCAGGCCTCGCCATCGGGTGTGGGATGCTCGCAGTTGATGGTCTTGGCAAAGATACGTGCACACGTCGTCTTGCCCACGCCGCGCGGTCCACAGAAGAGGTAGGCATGGGCCAGCTTGCCACTCCTGACGGCATTCTTGAGCGTGGTGGTGAGGGCTTCCTGCCCCACCACCGAGCTGAACGTCATCGGGCGGTATTTTCTGGCCGATACGATATAGTTGTCCATAATGCTGTGCTGTTGTTTGGCGTTGCAAAGTTAGTGCAAATTGGGAGAAAGGCAAAACAAAAAATGTGTTTTCTTTTGCTTTTTCCTTGATTTGCATTATCTTTGCAAACGTTTATAGAGAAAGAATTATGAGCAGCAAACTGGGCTTCGTCTGGAACATTCTGGCACGCTACAAGTATCTGATTACAGTGGTTGTCGGAGTGGCCGTTGTGGGTTTTATAGACGACAACAGCTTTCTCCGCCGCATACAATATGACCTTCAAATCAGCCAGTTGAAAGATGAAATCAAGAAGTACAATGTACAGAACGAGCAGGCCACCAACGCTTTGCGCGAGCTCAGGCGCACGCCCAAGGCCATAGAAAGGATAGCCCGCGAACGCTATTTCATGAAGGCCGACGACGAGGATATTTACGTGCTGAGCACCGATGTGCAGCCGGCGGGCGAAGACCAGAACCAACCTATCGAAAGTAATGAAGCAATTAAGTAAGTTCCAGAGCGTGCTCTTCCTGACGGGGGGCACGTTGATGGTAGTGGGTGCCGGCGGCTTTGCGCTGATGTGGCAGCAGCCGGTGATGTGCTGGGTGTTCCTGCTGGGCGCCCTGCTGTTTGCGCTGATGCAGATTGCACAGAGCTATGAAGGGCGCGACGTCACCATTCGGCGGCTGAAGCGCATCCAGGGACTGGCCGACCTCCTTTTTATATTTTCTGGCATCCTGATGGCCGACAGTGCGTGGGGATTCTTCCGTCCGCTGTTTTCGAGCATGGTAGATTATGTGAACCTGGTGTACAACAAGTGGGTTGTCCTGCTGCTCATTGCTGCTGCGTTGGAGGTCTACACCGTGCACCGGCTCGACCACGAACTATCCAAAAAAAAACTAAAAGAGTAGGCGAGAACTTTAAATTGAATGAATTTTCTTTTCCGCTTCGCAAATACACATTATCTTTGTGCTACTCGAACAAGCAACGTTTATGAATAAAGTTTTATACGCAGTCATCGGTATTCTGAGCCTCACTTCGTGCGCCAATACGTTCAGCATCACAGGTTCGTCCAATGTCTCGACACTCGACGGCCAGAAGCTCTACCTAAAGGTGTACAAAGATACGGCGCTCAAGAGTCTGGATTCCTGCGACGTGGTGCACGGCCAGTTCCACTTTCAGGGCTCCATCGACTCGGTGCGCGTGGCCAACATATTCATGGACGACAACACAGGACTGCCCGTAGTGCTGGAAAGCGGCGATATCGTGGTGAAGATAGACAACACGCAGGAGAGCGTGACGGGTACGCCGCTCAACGACAAACTCTCGGCCTTCCGCGAGAAATTCACCCAGCTCATGAACCAGAGCATGGATCTTGTACACAAGCATGACCAGGCCATTATGAACGGCCGCGACATGAATGCTGTGAATGCACGGCTGGCCGCAGAGGACGCAAGCCTCAACCAGAAGATGGACAAGCTGGTGACAGGATTCGTTACCGAGAACTTCGACAACGTGCTGGGGCCCTACGTGTTCATCAATACTTGCATGAGCCGCTACCGGGTTCCCATGCTCGATGCCTGGATAGAAGACATCATGAGCAAGGCCACCGACAAGTTCAAGAACGACCCGCAGGTGAAAGAATATTACGAGACCGCCCAGCAAAACCAGAACATCATGAACGGCATGCAGGAGCCGCCCCATGCCGCCGGCCAGCCGGTGGCGCCGCCTATGGACGGCCCCACGCCCAACCAGATGGCAGCCCCACAGCCGGCTCCGCAGACCGCAGGGCCGATGCCCGCACAAGCCGAATGACCGAACGACTCACCAAAGGCTGACATATGAAGACAATCATTGAGGGTGGACGAATTGTCAATGAGGGACGCTCATTCGAGGGAACCGTCATCGTAGAAGACGACCTCATCCTCGACATCCTGGAAGGCACAGCATCTCCCCGTGGAAGCTACGACAAGTGCGTAGATGCCACGGGGTGCTTCGTCCTGCCCGGCATCATCGACGAGCACGTGCATTTCCGCGAGCCCGGGCTCACCCGCAAGGCCGACATCGAGAGCGAGAGCCGTGCCGCAGCCTTTGGCGGCGTCACCTCTTATCTGGAGATGCCCAACACCGTGCCGCAGACCGTCACGCTGGAAGCCCTCGACGAGAAATACCGGCTGGCCGCCACGAAGAGCCATGTGAACTATGGCTTCTTCTTCGGAGCCACCAGCGACAACGTCCCGCTCTTTGCACGGCTGGACGCCACTCGCATTCCCGGCATCAAACTCTTCATGGGAGCCTCCACGGGCAACATGCTTGTCGATCGGCTGGACGCCCTGCGCACCGTCTTTGCCACCTGCGCCGAGCTCGGTCTTCCCTTGATGACCCATTGCGAGGACACGGCCCTCATCAATCGGAACATGGCCGAAGCCAAGCGCCGGTATGGCGACGACCCCGATATCTGCCATCATCCCCTCATCCGGTCGGCCGAAGCCTGTATGGCCAGTTCGTCGTTGGCTGTGCAGCTGACCCGTGAACTGGGCACGCGGCTGCACATTGCCCATGTCACCACAGCACGCGAGCTCGACCTGTTCACCCCCATTGATTCTGCCGGCCGGCTGCCCTCCATCACGGGCGAGGCCGTCATAGCCCACCTCTGGTTTGCCGACGACGACTATCGCCGGCTGGGCGCCCTCATCAAGTGCAACCCCTCGGTGAAGACCGCTGCCGACCGCGAGGCATTGCGCCGTGCACTCACCGACGGGCGCATCACTGCCGTGGGCACCGACCATGCCCCACACGAGCCGGCCGACAAGCAGGGAGGCTGCGCCCAGGCTGCCTCGGGCATGCCAATGATTCAGTTCTCCCTTGTTACAATGCTCGAGCTGGTCGATGCCGGCGTGCTCCCGATAGAGCGGTTGGTGGAACTCATGTGCCATCACCCGGCACGGCTGTTCAGTGTGAGCGGCCGCGGGTTCCTGCGTCCGGGCTACAAGGCCGACGTGGCCATCGTGAAGCGCGGGGAGCCGTGGACGGTAACGCCCGACATGGTGCAGAGCAAGTGTGGCTGGAGTCCCGTCATGGGCCAGCGGTATCACTGGCAGGTAAGACAGACGCTCTGCAACGGGCGTGTGATTTACGACCGCGGCCGGTTCTTACCCGATAGTCGGGGCGAGGCCCTGCGGTTCAGAATGGAGGCAGACGAAGTGCCCGGACGCAAACAAAAATAGGTGCAAGCATGAAACTGACCTACGATATTAGTGAGGTGAGACCCTATATCAACTGGATTTACTTTTTCCATGCCTGGAGCATGAATGGCTTGGGTGGGGCCGAGAAAGATGCTCTGCTGGCTGATGCCGGGCAGATGCTCGACAGCTGGCAGGGACTCTGCCACACCTACGCCGTGTTCGAGGTGCTGGAAGCCAACAGCGACGGCGACGACCTGCTGATTGGCAGCGTGCGGATTCCCATGCTGCGACAGCAGCGGCCAGCAGTGGCGGGACAGTCCAACTTGTGCCTTGCCGATTTTGTTCGGCCGCTTGCCTCGGGTGTCAAGGATCGGGTAGGGGCCTTTGCCACCACCGTAGACCCTAGTATGGAGAAAGTTCATCGCGACGATGTGTACCTGCACTTGCTCTCGCAGGTGCTCTGCGACCGGCTGGCTGAGGCCACGGCCGAGCTGATGCACCTGCAGGTGCGCCGCACGTATTGGGGCTATGCACCCGACGAAAATCTCTCCATGAGCGATTTGCTGGCCGAACGCTATCAGGGCATCCGCCCGGCTGTGGGTT
The DNA here is from genome assembly GCF_000518545.1 of Hallella seregens ATCC 51272. Classification (GTDB taxonomy): domain Bacteria; phylum Bacteroidota; class Bacteroidia; order Bacteroidales; family Bacteroidaceae; genus Prevotella; species Prevotella seregens. Next base: position 36,910 of record NZ_JADU01000024.1, on the reverse strand, counting down.
ATCCCTCGTTGCCCGATACGAGCCTCAACTTCATTCTTTCCGACTTGGTCGGGATGAAGCAGATCGGCATACAGCTCACCGAGACCGGCATGATGCAGCCCCACGCCTCGGTGTCGGGCCTGATGTTTGCCCACCCCCAAGCCCGGTATTTTGACCTGGGACAGATTGGCGACGATCAGTTGCACGACTATGCCCGCCGCCGCGGGTTGCCAGTGGCGTATGTGCGCCGCTTCCTCAGTACCCGTCTCGCCGCCCCGGCCTCTGTTTAGGTTTGTGTCTTTTCCCCGTTTCATCCTTTCATTCCCCAAGTTGTCTTGATAGCCCGCATCCTCATTCCCATCATTCTGGCCATTGTGCTGCCCGACCTTTATTTCGATCAGCACTATTGGAAACGCCGCTTTGCCCGTCGGTGGTGGTGGCGGTTGGCCTGGTGGCTGCCCGGTGTGCTGATGCTGGCTTACACTGTTGGACTGGCCTCCATCCGCAATTTTGCGCCAGACGACCTCATGTGGATCAACGTTTATCTGTTTCTCCTGGGGCTTGTCGTGGTGCCCAAGGCACTCTTTGCCCTGTGCTCCGGACTGGGCCTGGCCTGGTGCCGATGGCGCCACACTTACCGCAACTGGGGCAATCTGGTGGCTGTTGGATTGACGATTGGTGTCTGGTACATGCTTGGCTATGGAACCACGATAGGGCTGCGCAAGCTGGAAGTGAATCATGTGGACGTGTATTTCAACGACCTTCCTGCCGCTTTCGACGGCTACCGCATCGTGCAGTTCACCGATGCCCACGTGGGTACGTTCACCGGGAGCCGGCTTCCACTGCTGCAGCGCGACCTGGACAGCATCAATGCCCAGCAGCCCGACCTCATTGCCTTTACGGGCGACTTGCAGAATATGCGGCCGCGCGAGATTCACCCGGTGGCTTCCATGCTGGCCGGGCTGCGTGCCCGCGACGGCGTTGTCTCGGTGTTGGGCAATCATGATTATAGCGAATATACCGACGAGGAACCGGCTGTTGAGGCTGCTAACCGCGCTGAAACCATTGCCTTGCAACGGCAGTGTGGGTGGCGATTGCTACTCAACGAGCATGTCGTCATTCGTCGGGGGCGTGACTCGCTCGTGGTGGCGGGCGAGCAAAATTGGGAGAAACCCGACAGTTCTGACTTCGTGCGCACCATGCAGGGCGTGGGCAAAGGAGCCTTTGTGGTGATGCTGCAACACAATCCTAAGGCTTGGGATGCCGAAATCAGGCCCAGCCAGCGTGTACAGCTCACCCTGAGCGGCCATGTGCATGGCGGCCAGATTGCCCTGTTCGGCCTGCGTCCCACCCAGCTGCACTACCATCAGGACTTCGGTCTCTACCAGTCCGGGGGCAGTGCTCTCTATGTTTCGGCCGGCATAGGCGGACTCATTCCTTTCCGCTTTGGGGCCTCGCCCGAGATAGCTGTCATCACCCTGCACCGCGTGGCGGCACCTGCCGGGCATCTCCGTTCTCCCCAATCACGCTCCGCAAACACTTACACAACAAAACCATGAAATATCTCTATCGCATTTATCAGTTGTTCATCGTGCTGCCCATATTCCTGGTGGCCACGATTCTCACGGCCTGTACCACGGTGGTGGGTTGCTTTCTGGGCAACGGTCATGTCTGGGGATATTATCCCGGTCGTCTGTGGTCGCGCCTCACGGTGACGCTGCTGCTGTTGCCGGTCAAGGTGGAGGGCCGCGAGCATCTGCGGCCCGGGCAGTCGTATGTCTTCGTGGCCAACCATCAAGGCATGTTCGACATCTTCCTGATTTATGGTTTCCTGAACCGCAACTTCAAGTGGATGATGAAGAAAGCCCTGCGCAAAATGCCTTTCATCGGTATTGCCTGTCAGTATGCCCACCACATCTTTGTGGATCGCAGCGGTCCTTCCAAGGTGCGCGAGACCTACGACCAGGCCAGTGAAATCCTGCGCGAGGGTATGTCGCTTGTGGTGTTTCCCGAGGGTGCCCGCACCTTTACCGGCCACATGGGACTCTTCCGCCGGGGGGCGTTCATGCTGGCCGACGAGTTGCAGTTGCCCGTCTGCCCGCTCACCATCAATGGGTCGTTCAATGTCATGCCCCGCATGCGGGACGGCAAGTGGTGCACTTGGCACCGGCTTCGACTCACCATTCACGAACCGGTGGAACCCATCGGTAAGGGGCGTGAGAACATCGACCATCTGAAAGACCGCAGCTATGAGGCCGTGATGGGCGGGCTGGTGCCCGAGTATCAGGGCTACGTGGAGAATCCAGACCAATAAAAAAGCATTTCCTCTCCGAAATTACATGGACATCGCGAGTGCTCTTTCCCATTTATTTTATACTTTTGCATCACACAGAAAACTCATATCATTATGTACGAAAGCGACTCTATCATCATTATACCCACCTATAACGAGAAAGAGAACGTGGAGAAAATCGTCCGCGCCGTCTTCTCGCTGGATAAGTGCTTCCACGTTCTGGTCATCGACGATGGCAGTCCAGACGGCACGGCACAGATAGTGCACCGCCTGATGGAGCAAGAGTTTGCCGACCGCCTTTTCATCATTGAGCGGACGGGCAAACAAGGGTTGGGCACTGCCTATATCACGGGGTTCAAGTGGGCGTTGGCCCATGCCTACGAGTATGTTTTTGAGATGGACGCCGACTTCAGCCACAGCCCGGCTGACCTGCCGCGGCTTTATGCCACCTGTCATGACGAGGGGGCAGACGTGGCCGTAGGCTCCCGCTATGTGACGGGGGTCAATGTGGTGAATTGGCCTATCGGCCGTGTCTTGATGAGTTACTTCGCTTCGCAATACGTACAGACGGTGACAGGCTTCGACGTGCACGACACGACGGCCGGTTTCGTGTGCTATCGTCGTCGTGTGCTGGAGGCTATTGAGCTGGATAAAATCCGTTTCAAAGGCTATGCCTTCCAGATAGAAATGAAATATACGGCCTACAAGATAGGTTTTAAAATCAAAGAGGTGTCCGTAGTTTTCGTCAACCGCAGGGAGGGCACCAGCAAGATGAGTGGTGGAATCTTCAGCGAAGCATTCTTCGGCGTGATGCGTTTGCGGCTGGACGGATGGTTCCGCAAATATCCACAGCTTCCCAGGGCATAGCCGTGAAGACAGACGCCCGATGATATGAACATCACAGACTTACAGACATTATACAGGGGGCTGCCGCAGAGCGGGGCCCTCGTCAAGTTGTTGGGAGACGACACGGTGAAGACCATCTCCCTGCAGGGACTGGTGGCTTCCTCGGCTCCCATATTTTTTTCTGCCTTGGCAGACAAGTCGAAGAATGTGTTCCTGTTTATACTTCAGGATGCCGACGAGGCCGGCTACTTCTACAATGACCTGCGGGAATGTTCGGGGCAGGCGGATACCGTTCTCTTTTTCCCATCGGGCTACCGGCGTGCCGTGAAGTACGGCCAGCGCGATGCTGCCAACGAGATACTGCGCACCGAGGTGCTGGCAGCCCTGGCCGCTGCCCAGACGGCAGGTTTGGCTGGGCACGGGCTGTTCGTCGTGAGCCATCCCGAGGCCATTGCCGAACTCGTTGTTTCGCAGACCCATCTGGACGAGCGGCGCATCTCTCTCAAGACGGCACAGCAAATCGACATTACCACTTTGGAACATCGGCTGCGCGATTTGGGCTTCACGGAGAAAGACTATGTGTATGAACCCGGACAGTTTGCCGTGCGTGGCAGCATCATCGACGTGTATTCTTTTTCCAGCGAGCTGCCTTTCCGCATAGATTTTTTCGGTGACGAGATTGATTCCATCCGCACATTCTCCGTGGAAGACCAACTGTCCAAAGACCGCAAGACCGAAGTTGAGATTGTGCCCGAGCTGGCTGCGCTGGCCACAGAGCGGGTGCCCTTTCTGCAATTTCTGCCTCTGAACGCTGTGTTGGTGGCCAAGGATTTCGGCTATGTGCGTGACGTGATCGACCGCATCTACCACGAAGGATTCTCCGGCCAGGTTGTTACCGAGCGTATGGAGGGGGCAACCGAGATGGAACAGGCACGCATCCGCAAGGAAATGACACGCGAAAGCGTGCTGTGTCCGGCATCGCTGTTTGTGGATGAATCAGAAAAATTCAAGCAGGTTTTGCTGTCTGCGGCAGCAGATATGGCTGGCAAAGGAGAGGCCGAGGCCGCCGTTACTTTCCATATTTCGCCGCAACCGTTATTCCATAAAAACTTTAACCTGCTGAGACAATCGCTCGAAGACTTTATCCTGCAAGGCTACAAGCTCTATATTCTGGCCGACAGCCGGAAACAACAACAGCGGCTCAAGGACATCTTCGACGAGATGGGAGCCGACCCGGAGCGGTCGCTGGCCAACGCGCAGCGGTCGGGCATTGATTTCACACCCGTGGACAAGACGGTGCACGAGGGGTTTACTGACCACGATCTGCGGACATGTTTCTTCACCGATCATCAGATTTTCGACCGGTTCCACAAGTACAACCTCAAGTCGGACAAGGCACGGGCCGGCAAGATGGCCCTCACCATGAAAGAACTGCAAGAGATGGAGCCTGGTGACTTCATTGTGCATGTAGACTTCGGTATCGGCAAATTTGGTGGCTTGGTACGCGTGCCCATAGCTGTTGGGGATGGCCGGGGAGGGACTTCCGGGGGAGACTCTTATCAAGAGGTTATCCGCATTATCTATCAGAACAATGACAAGGTGGATGTCTCCATTCACTCGCTCTATAAGATTTCCAAGTATCGGAGCAGTGATGCCGGCGAGGCCCCGCGCCTCAGCACATTGGGCACAGGAGCTTGGGAACGGCTGAAAGAGAAGACCAAGAAGCGCATCAAGGACATAGCGCGGGACCTTATCCGGCTCTATGCCAAACGCCGGCATGAGCGGGGATACGCTTTCAGTGCAGACTCGTTCATGCAGCATGAACTGGAGGCGAGCTTCCTCTATGAGGATACGCCCGACCAGCTGAAAGCCACACAGGACGTGAAAGCCGACATGGAACGGGCGCAGCCGATGGATCGGCTCATTTGCGGCGACGTGGGATTCGGAAAAACCGAGATAGCCGTGCGCGCAGCTTTCAAGGCTGCCTACGATTCCAAGCAGGTGGCAGTGCTCGTATCTACCACGGTGCTGGCGTTCCAGCACTATCAGACTTTCCGCGACCGACTGAAAGATTTTCCTGTGCGCGTGGACTATCTGACGCGGGCCCGAAGCACCAAACAGACCAAGCAGGTGACGGAAGATCTGGAAGCCGGCAAGATAGACATCATTGTGGGTACCCACAAGTTGTTGGGAAAGGCTGTGAAGTGGCACGACTTGGGGCTGCTCATCATCGACGAGGAGCACAAGTTCGGCGTGTCTACCAAGGAGAAGCTGCGCAAGCTTAAGACCAATGTGGACACCATCACCATGTCGGCTACGCCCATTCCTCGCACATTGCAGTTCTCGCTCATGGGAGCCCGGGACATGAGCATCATGCGCACGCCGCCGCCCAACCGCTACCCCATACACACCGAACTGGCCACCTATGGCCATGAGGTGATAGCCGATGCCATCAATTTCGAGATGAGCCGCAACGGGCAAGTGTTCTTTGTGAGCAACCGTATCTCGGGTCTTGGAGAGATAGCCGAACTCATTCATAAGTATGTGCCCGACTGTCGCGTGGCCATCGGGCACGGGCAGATGCCGCCCGAAGAGCTGGAAAAGATCATCATGGGCTTCATCAACTACGACTATGACGTGCTGCTTTCCACCACGATAGTGGAGAATGGCATCGACATTCCCAACGCCAATACCATTATCATTAACCAAGCCAACCACTTCGGACTGTCTGACTTGCACCAGATGCGGGGACGTGTGGGCCGGAGCAACCGCAAGGCTTTCTGCTATCTGCTGGCTCCACCCAAGAGTGTGCTTACTCCCGAGGCACGCCGTCGGCTTGAGGCACTGGAGACATTTTCTGAGCTGGGCAGTGGCTTCAACCTGGCCATGCAGGACCTCGACATCCGCGGGGCAGGCAATCTGTTGGGTTCCGAACAAAGTGGATTCATGGAGGATCTGGGCTACGAGACCTATCAGAAAATCCTGAACCAGGCCGTGACCGAACTGAAGAATGAGGAGTTTGGAGAGCTTTATGCCGAGGACATCCGGCAGGGACGTGAGGTGTCGGGCAATGAGTTTGTGGAGGACTGTGCCTTGGAGAGCGATCTTGAAATGTACTATCCAGACACCTATGTACCGGGCAGCAGCGAGCGCATGTTGCTTTATCGCGAACTTGACAACATAGAGACCGACGACGACCTCGCGGCCTACCGTCAGCGGCTGGTAGACCGCTTTGGCCCCGTGCCGCCCGAGGGTGAGGAGCTGATGCAGGTGGTGAGTCTGCGTCGGGTGGGCAAGCGGCTGGGCTGCGAGAAAGTGATTTTGCGTCAGGGCATGATGAACTTGCAGTTTGTCTCCAATCAAGACAGTCCTTTCTATCAGAGCAAGACTTTTGGCCGCATCATCCGCTATGTCATGGCCAATCCTCGACGCTGCAACTTCAAGGATGCCCATGGCCGTCGGCTCATCCACATCACTTCAGTTTCCTCTGTTTCAGAGGCGGTTGCGGTGTTGCGGGCCATGGAGCGGCAGGAAATGACGAATTGACGGCCGTTCCCAGTTCATTTTTTCTCGAACCAGCGACTTTTTGGCCTTTCCCAGTCCGTTTTTTCTCAAAACGACGACTTTTTTAGCCTTTCCCAGTCCGTTTTTTTCAAAACAGCAACTTTTTAACCTTTCCCAGTCCGTTTTTTCTCTAAACGACGACTTTTTAGTCTTTCCCAGTTCGTTTTTTATGTAAATGGCCTATGAGAAACTATTTTTGAAGTTGGCTTTCTGCAAGCCGTAGCCTTTCTTTCGGTCGATGGCGAAGAGGGCGAGCGACAGTAATACTCCGCCCCCGGCAAAGCAAGCGAAAACCGACAGGCTGGTGGTATAGCTGGCGTCAATGTCGTTCAGCCGGCCAATGAGCATAGGTACAAGTGCAAGGCCAATGTTTTGGATGTAATAGATAATGGAGTAGGCAGAGCCCAGCATCTTGATGGGAACAATTTTGGGCACGCTTGGCCATAGGGCTGAGGGTACCAGAGAGAATGAAATGCCGATGAGCACCATGATGAATAGTGCGAATCCAGTGTTGTGTATGGCGGGGATAGCCAGGCCGATGTGGCATAGGGTAAGGACGATGCAGCCCGCGAACATGAGTTGAACACCCCTGCCCAGACGATCGTAGAGGGTTCCAAAAAGCGGTGTAAGCACAATGGTGCCATAAGGGATGACGGCCACTATCCAGCCTGCTGTCGTTTCGGGCACACCATATTTGCTAATCATGAGGTCGGTGGCAAACTTCATGAATGGACGGATGGAACTGTAGAAGAAAACACAGAGTAGGGCGATGAGCCAGAAACCGGGATTGCGCAATACTTGCAAGAGGTCGCGAAACCGGAAGCTGTCTTTGGCGAGGCGAGTGGCGACGGATGTTTCGGTGTGGGTGGCTTGGGCTCTTTGGTTGTAGTTCCGGTTCATCAAGGTGTAACTTGCAAAGAGCAGAAATCCGATGAGCAGTACGCCCACGCCTACCAATATCGGCGACGAAATGCCCCACTTCTCTGCAATGAGCGGACTGAAACTCAGTGCCGATGCCGTGCCCAGTCGGGCCATAGCCACTTGAATGCCCATGGCAGAGGCCAACTCGTACCCCGTGAACCACTTGGTGATCACCTTGGATACGGTGATGCCCGTGATGTCGCACCCTACTCCGAAGAGTCCAAAGCCCAAGGAGGCGGCCAGCACCTGCGCCTTGATTTGGGCAGGAACAAGCCCGAAGAAACTGACGTGGGTGAGAATGATATGGTGTGGATCCATGTATCGGATGGCATAAAAATTGATGGCAGCACCGGTCAGCATGGCCCCTGTGGCCAACAGTCCGGCAAAGCAGATGCCATATTTGTCAATAAGAATTCCTCCGAGGAAGAGCATCAAAAGGAAGACATTGAAAAACGAATAGCTGCCGGCATAGAATCCATATTCAGCTTGGGTCCAACCCATGCCACCCTCATTGACGGGCATTCTGAGTGAAGTGGAGATAGGGGAAACAATATCCCAGAAGACGTAACCGGCCATCATGACCGTGGCAACAAGGAAAAGTACCGTCCATCGCGTCTTTCGTGATGCTGATGGCAGGGCGGGACGGCAGTCTGCTGTGGTGTTCATGGTATGGGAAAGGGGGAATAACGAACGGACGCATGCCGTCATGGCATACGTCCGATGGTGATGGTTAAGCCTTGATGTTGGGCTCTTCAAGTCCGAGTCCTTTCTTCTTGTCGACCACCTTGAGGATAAGGCCGATGACCAATGCAGCCACGCCAAGACCTGCAAGCATGATGAGCGGTGCTGTGTAGTCGAGCTGTGTGGCATCAATGATGCCGGGATTGGTCTGGTCGAGCACCTTGCCAATAAGTAGCGGGAAGAGCCATAGGCCGATATTCTGAATCCAGAAAATCAGGGCATAGGCCGAGCCTATAATCTTGGCATCGACAAGTTTGGGCACGCTGGGCCACAGGGAGGCAGGCACAAGAGAGAACGAAGAGCCGAGGACAAGGATGGTGAGGTAGGCCACGACCACTCCGCCGGCCTGGCTCTCCTTGAACAGCGGCAGGATGAAAGCAAAGGTGAGATGACATGCAATGAGCAGGAGCGAACCCAACACGAGCATGGAAGCGGCCTTGCCCTTATGGTCAACATAGTTGCCCAAGATGGGAGTGATGCCCACGGCGAGCAAGGGGAATACGGCAAAGACCGACTCGGCCGACTGGCGCATGTAGCCCATATAACAATAGGCAACGAGCGATACAATGGAGAGGCAGAGCATACCATACTTCACGGACTTGTTTTTCATGAAGTTAAACATGAACGCAGTCACGGCCACAAGCAGCATAATGCCATACTGGATGATAGTTACCGAAGTTGAGGCCCAGAAAGAATCTGCCGGAACCTCGGTAAAAGTCAGGTTGCACTGAAGCATGTTCACGGCATATTTCTGGAAAGGGAAGATAGCCGAATAGTAGAGCACGCAGAGCAATGATACAAGCCAGAAGCCGCTGCTGGTGAGAATTTGTCCCAAGTCGCTGATTTTGAAAGGGTCGTCCTTCTCTTCCGCTTCACCGGTCTGCGCATCGAGTTTCTTGTCCATGAAGAAATAAATCACCAGCATCATAAGGGCAATGCAGAGCAGCACCACGCCAAAAGCCACAGAGCGTGAAACGTCTACGTGGCCGCCGAACTTGGCAAAGAACGGGAAAAAATCATGCAAGTGGCCACACCCAGACGAGCCAAGGCCATCTCGGACCCCATGGCCAGAGCCATCTCACGGCCTTTAAACCACTTCACGATACCGCGTGATACGGTGATGCCGCCCATCTCTGTGCCACAGCCAAAAATCATAAAGCCGCAGGCTGCCAGTTTGGCCGAAGCCGGCATACCTTCATAGAAAGGCGATACGCCCAGCTGCTCGAAGATGGGGATATGGTTGAGGTGGTTGGTAAACCATGCTTCGAGCGGACTGCCAATGAAGCTTTCGCTGACGGCGTAGTACTTGATACAGGCACCAAGGAGCATGACCATGCCGGAGAGTACGGCAGTGAAGCGCACTCCCATCTTGTCGAGGATGATTCCTGCAAAGATGAGAAAGAAGACAAACACGTTGAGAAACGTTTCGGAGCCCTGCATGGTACCGAAAGCCGTGGAGTCCCAGCCGCGTTCGGTGAGCATCAAATCCTTGATGGGCGAGAGGATGTCGACGAAGATGTAGGCACAGAACATGGCCAGTGCCAGAAGCAACAGGGCCGTCCATCGGAATGCGGCCGAGTCTCTAAGTGTTTTCTGAATTTGTTGAGTCATCGTTTAATGTTTTGTAGTTATTGCTTTAGCCAGCGGTCAAGCCAATTGAAATATGTGCGTTGCCAGAGTATGCCATTCTGTGGTTTGAGCACCCAATGATTCTCGTCGGGATAGATGAGGAGCTCTGCCGGGATGCCACGCAAGCGGGCGGCATTGAAAGCTCCGAAGCCCTGATTGGCGTTGATGCGGTAGTCTTTCTCGCCATGGATGCAGAGAATGGGCGTGTCCCACTGGTCTACAAAGCGATGGGGGCTGTTGTCATAGGTGCGTTTGGCTGCTGCAGTCTGGTCATGATTCCAATAGGCATCGTCGTATTCCCAGTTGGAGAACCAAGCCTCCTCTGTGTCGGTGTACATGGATTCAAGGTTGAATGCGCCGTCGTGGGCGATGAAACACTTGAAGCGTTTGTTGTGGTGCCCGGCCAGATAGTAGACGGAGAAACCTCCGAACGAGGCGCCTACGGCACCAAGTCGGTCCTTGTCCACATAGGGTAGGTTGTTGGCTGCATCATCAATGGCCGAGAGATAGTCGGCCATGCACTGTCCGGTCCAGTCCTGACTGATGGCCTCGTTCCATGTGCTGCCGAAACCAGGGAGCCCGCGACGGTTGGGGGCCACGACGATATAGCCGTGGGCAGCCATGATAAACATGTTCCAGCGGAAGCTCCAAAATTGGCTCACGGGGCTTTGTGGGCCTCCTTCACAGAAGAGCAGGGTGGGGTATTTCTTATTGGCATCGAAGTGCGGCGGCAGGATAATCCACACCAGTTCCTGCTTGCCATCGGTGGTCTTCACCCAGCGTTGCTCCACCTTGGGTTGGGCCAATTGATCGAGAATATGCTTGTTCTCGGCTGTAATCTGAGCCACGGCCGATTTCTTTTCCTTTTTATTTGGGGTTATTACATAGAGGTCATCGGGCTGCAAATAAGAGTGACGACTGACGAGCAACTGGCGAGTATTGCCCAATAGTTGCACCGAGCCGTAGTCGAACCAACCGTCGGTAAGCTGCATCACCTGGCCGTCAAGGTTGGTTTGGTACACCATTTCTACGGCATGCCATACACCAACAAAGTAGAGAGTTTTCGAGTCAGTGCCCCAGCAGTAGTCGTCTACGTTGGAGTCAAATTGTTCGGTGACGTATTTCTTTTCGCCTGTCTTCAGGTTGTAAACGCAGAGCCGGTTGCGATCGCTTTCGTATCCGTTACGGGCCATGCTCTGCCAAGCCACATACTGACCGTCGGGGGAGAACTTAGGGTTGATGTCGTAACCCACGTTCATATCCCCTGCCTGATGATTCACGGCTTGGTTGCGCATACTCTTGGTGGGGTCAATCTTTGGCTCCACATACCCATCCGGCTTGCAGAGATTACGTGTCTGACGGGTAGCCATGTCATAAAGAAAGATGTCGGCATCGGTCGAGATGGCATAGTCCACGCCCGTTTTCTTGCGGCAGGTATAGGCTATCTGCTTGGAGTCGCTGCTCCATGCAATCTGCTCGATACCGCCAAACGGTGCCATGGGACATTCGTAGGGTTCACCAGCCATGATGTCCAAGCCGTCGGAAACACTGTTGCCATGAACCTCGGCCACAAAGGGATGGGGAATCGATTCCACGTAGTGGTCCCAGTGACGATAGTTCAGGTCGGTGACAAGGCGGCCGGTAGCATTGGGCAGGTCGTCTGGATTTTTCTGTATCGACTCATGATAGTCAAGACTCTTGATGAGTACCACGTGTTGTCCGTCTGGCGAAAAGCGGAACCCCTCGATGTCGACTTTGGAGTGGGTGAGCTGTTCGCGGCCTGTTCCGTCGGGGTTCATCTTCCACAGCTGCCCTTCGCGCAAGAAAGCAATTTTACGGCCCGCCTCAATCCAAGAGGGGTCGCTTTCGTTCTTGTCATCATGGGTGAGCTGTATTGGGCGTGCAATGTTCTTGCCTGTTTGAACCGGCTGAACGAAGAGCATGGTGTGGCTCTTGTTCTCTTTCACGCTATAATAACTCACCTGATAGACCACCTGCTTGCCGTCGGACGAAGCCTGTTGTCCACCGATGCGGCCCATGGCCCAGAGAGCCTCCGGGGTCATGAGGTCACTGGCGAGCGTTATGTTGTTTTTTTGAATCATGGGTTGTGCATTGATTTGTGGGCTGCCTATGAGGAGCGCCCCCAGTGCCAGAGCTATTGTTTGGTTCTTCATCGTGATTGAATGTTGAGGGTAGACAGGAAATGACAGGAACTTATGGGCAAACCATGAGCTACAATGCCGCTGTTGCCAATAAGTTCCTATCCCTATGATTTGATTTTAGAGTCCTTTCTTCTTTCGGTTCATTTCGTCCTGCTTGCGTCTCTGCTCTTCCATCTGCTGTTGCTGCATCTGTTGCAAAGCCTGCATACGGGCCATCATGCCTTTCATCTTTTTCGGGTTGTTCTGGTTCTCCTTATAGCGCGATTCCAGAATGGCGAGCAGTTTTTCCTCGTTTGTAGTCTTGCGCAAAGCATACATAATGCCGGCCGACATGATAAGGGAGATGAAGTAGTAGAAGTTAAGTCCTGATGAATAGTCGTTGAAAATGAAGAAGAACATCAGCGGCATGAGATACATCATCCACTGCATCATCTTCATCTGCTCCGCCTGCTGGCCTACCATCTGGTCTTTCTGCATCTGCATGGTAAACCAACTGTAGATAATCTGGGCGGCACAGAAGAGTACGCAAGTGAGCGAGAGGTGATCCCCAATGAGCCAAATGTTGGCATTCCACTGGAAGATGGGGTCATAGGTGGAGAGGTCGTGCATCCAGAGAAAACTTTGTCCACGCAGCTGAATGGCATTGGGCACGAAGTTGAACATGGCGATCCAGATAGGCATTTGGATGAGCATGGGCAGACAGCCCGAGAGGGGCGACACGCCATATTTGGCGTATTCAGCCATCATGGCTTGTTGTTTCTGCATCTGGTCTTCCGGTTTGTCGTACTGTCTGGTGGCGGCATCGAGTTTCGGTTTGAGCACGCGCATCTTTGCCGAACTCATGTAGCTTTTCTTCACCATGGGGTAGGTGATGGCCTTGAGCAACAAGGTAATGAGGATGAGCACCACACCCATGGGGAACCATTTGCTCAGCCAGTCGAACACGTAGATGGTGAACCAGCGGTTGATGTAGCGGAACAGGGGCCAGCCCAGATAGACCAGTCGCTGCATCTGCAGGTCTTTTCCGAAAGCATTTTCTTTCTCTACTTTCTGGAGCAACCGGAAGTCATTGGGACCGTAGTAAAAATCGAACTCGGACGGAACTTTACCGCTCGGGTCGAAGAACGACTTCATCTTGGCTTCATATTGTTTGAGATAGCCCGTCTCTTTCTGCAGGGGGATAGAGGTGAGCAGGGCATGATCGCCAAGGTCTTTCTTGGCAATCATCACAGCAGAGAAGAACTGATTCTTGAAAGCCACCCAGTCAATGTTTGCCTCAATGTCCTTGTCTATCTTCTCAGAAGTCTCGCTCAGATAGTCGGTGCCACCCTCGCTCTCATGATAGGTAAGCGTGGCATATCGGTTTTCAAAGTTGAACCCCTTTTCCTGTTGCCGCACTTTATCCTGCCAATTGATGGCCATTGTATTGGTGTTGGGTGCAAAGAGCCCCTCCATTCCGTCTGCCTGGAGTGCCAGATGGAGCATGTAGTCATGTCCCAAACGATAGACGAGGCTGATGGTTTTTCCTGTTGCAGCCTGTGCGGTAAAGGTGATCGTGGTGTCGCTCACGGCCGACGGCTGGAAATAAAGGTCGGCCGTAGAGATGTTGAAATCCTTGCCGGCAAGCGTGTAGCTGAGGCTTTGGTCGTTGCCTTGAAAGAGTACAACTCCCTTGCCGCCGGTTATGTTGTCCCTATAGTTCTTGACAACGGCTTTCTTCACCTGCGCTCCCTTGGTAGAAAATGTGAGTTCCACCTTGTCGTTGTGCAGGGTGATTTCCCGGGCTTGGCCGGTCAGAGCCGTGTAGAAAAGGGCTGTAGTGTCTTCCTGAATCTTCTGTTGGGTTTCTTGTTTCTTTTTGAATGCGGCAGCCTTGGCGGCTTTCTCAGCCTTTGCGCGGTTGGCCTGTGCCGTGGAATCCTTGACGAATTGGGCCCGTTGCTCTTCTTGCGAGGGCTGGGAATACCAGCTGAATCCGATCAGGACCACGCCGATGAGCACGAAGCCGATAATTGAGTTTTTGTCCATAATAGGGTTATGCCTTAATGTCTTGGTCTTTCTTTTGGTTTGCGATGGCGGTCTTGATAAAGTCTACAAAAAGCGGGTGCGGCTTGAGCACCGTACTCTGATACTCCGGATGGAACTGGGTGCCGATATACCATTTTAGTCCGGGTATCTCAACAATCTCCACAAGATCGCTCTCCGGATTGCGTCCCACGCACATCATGCCGTTGCGCTCAAACTCTTGCTGATAGTCGTTGTTGAATTCATAACGGTGGCGATGGCGCTCCTGAATATGCTCCTGCTTGTAGATGTCGAGCACGCGGGAATCCTGCTTGAGCACGCATTCGTAGGCGCCCAGACGCATGGTGCCGCCCATGTTGGTGATATTTTTCTGCTCCTCCATGATGTCGATGACATTGTGTGGTGTCTTCTCATCGATTTCGCGCGAGTTGGCATCGGCATAGCCCAGCACGTTGCGGGCAAACTCGATAACCATCATCTGCATGCCCAGACAGATGCCGAATGTCGGGATGTCATGGGTGCGGGTGTAGTGGGCGGCAATAATTTTGCCCTCGATGCCACGCTGGCCGAAGCCCGGACATATCACGATGCCGTCCTGGCCGGAGAGTTTTTCGCCCACATTCTCTTCGGTGATATACTCCGAGTTGATGAAGTTGATCTTGATTTTATGGTCGTTGTAGGTGGCTGCATGCGAGAGGCTTTCACGAATACTCTTGTAGGCGTCCTGCAGGTCGTACTTGCCAACAAGACCGATGTTCACGATTTCCGCAGCTCGCTTGCGGCGCTCCAGGAAAGCCTTCCACGGCCCCAGCTCGGGAGTCTCGCCGATGGGCTCGCCCACCTTGCGCAGGATGGCAGTGTCAAGTCCTTGGTTCTGCATGTTTACCGGAACCTCGTAGATGGAGGGCAAATCCTCGCTCTGCACCACGCAGTCGAAGTCGACGTTGCAGAAATTGGCGACTTTCCGGCGGATGGCATCATCAAGATGTTTCTCCGTCCGCATGATGAGCACGTCGGGCTGAATGCCCACACTCTGCAACTCTTTCACCGAGTGCTGGGTGGGTTTGGTCTTCAGCTCGCCGGCCGCTTTCAGGTAGGGAATGTAGGTCAGGTGTACGTTCACGGCATTGCGCCCCAGTTCCCATTTCATCTGGCGGATGGCCTCGAGGAACGGTGCGCTCTCAATGTCTCCAATGGTTCCGCCTATCTCTGTAATTACAAAGTCGTAATGGTATTTCCGCCCAAGCTGTTTGATGTTGCGTTTGATTTCGTCCGTGATGTGGGGCACCACCTGAATGGTCTTGCCCAGATAGTCTCCACGTCGCTCCTTGTCAATGACTGCCTTGTAGATGCGCCCCGTGGTCATGGAATTGGCCTTGGTGGTCTTGATGCCCGTGAACCGTTCGTAGTGTCCCAGGTCAAGGTCGGTCTCCATGCCGTCTACGGTGACATAGCACTCGCCGTGCTCGTAAGGGTTGAGTGTGCCCGGGTCAATGTTGATGTACGGGTCGAACTTTTGAATGGTGATGTTGTAGCCCCTCGCCTGTAAGAGTTTGCCTATCGACGAAGAAATGATTCCTTTTCCAAGTGAAGAAACCACGCCACCTGTGACGAAGATATACTTTGTTTCTGCCACAATCTTTTGTTGTTAAAGAGTTATTGATATTTTGTTGCAAAGTTAGCACAATTTTATGAGACGGGCAACAAATCATTTTGAAACTTTGGGCACGGACTGACGAACATGAAGAAAATACTCCGCAATGCTGATACTTTGGACAATAATGCGTAACTTTGCGGACAAAAGAGGGCGTGTTTGCCCTGCTTTGACAGACCAAACATCGAAATAAGAATTCATGAAATACCTTTTCTCCCACCGTGTCCTGACCGTTTCACTCGGCATTCTGACCTTGGCGTTGCTGCCCATAGAGGCCCAGGCGCAAGGCCGTTTGCGGCTGTCCCACCGCCCCATGCGCCATGCTTGGACAGGCGAAGACGTGTTTGTTCGCAGCTATTCCGACTCGTTGCGCACTTTTGCCGACTCGCTTTTCCACAAGGAAATCAAGGTCACCGGGCAACTCACCAATCTGGATGTGGCACCCGTTTTCCTGCCACTCACATTCTATAAGGATATTAGCCGGAAGGCTTTCTCGCTTGACAGCAGACTGTCGCCTACAGACAGTCTGCTGTTGAACATGTATCTCCGCCGTCCCGACTTGGTGCGAAACACCCAGAACCAACTGGAGAAAGCGGGGCCGACACTGGCTCCTGCAACGGTGACCGAGCGGCCCACGGTTATCGTGAAACAGGCCACTCCCATAGAGCCCGAGAGCCAGCCGGTAGACGTGGTGGTATTAAAGCCAAATTTCTGGACAATCAATGGCGACTACTTTCTCCAGTTTCTTCAGAATTATATCTCGGGAAACTGGTATAAAGGAGGCGAGAGCAACTACTCGATGGTGGGTGCGCTGACCTTGGAAGCCAACTACAACAACAAGCAGAAACTGCGGTGGGACAACAAGCTGGAAATGAAACTGGGCTTCCAGACATCCCGCAGCGACTCCCTGCACAAGCTCAAGACTTCGTCCGACCTGTTGCGCTACACCGGCAAACTTGGTCTTCAAGCCACGAAACGTTGGTACTATACGTTCCAGCTACTTGCCTACACGCAGTTCATGCGAAACTATAAGGCCAACCAGCGTTCCGTCCTTTCAGACTTCGCCTCGCCGGCCAACGTGAATGTCTCGCTCGGTATGGACTATTCGGCAAGCTGGTTGAAGAATCGGCTTACGGGTACCATCCACTTGGCTCCGCTGGCCTACAACCTCAAGTATGTGGGGCGCCTGTCACTGTCCAAACGCTACGGCCTTGACGAGGGCAGGCACACCATGCACGACCTCGGCTCGCAGCTTACCTTGGATATGAAGTGGAAATTTGCAGACAACATGCTGTGGCAGACCCGCCTCTACAGCTACACCACCTATGAGCGTTCGGAGTTGGAGTGGGAGAATACGTTTACTTTCCAGTTCAACAGGTATATTTCGACCAAACTTTTTGTTTATCCCCGATTCGACGACGATACCAATCGCGACGACCATCATGGCTATTGGCAGTTCAAGGAGTATATTTCCCTGGGCTTTTCCTACAGTTTCTGACGCTCCGCCAGTTAGAATTCAAACTGCACGCGGGCGTTGAATTGCCGGCTGGTGAGATAGTTGGGCACGGCATATTGCTGGCTCGTCACGTCTGTAATCCAGTAGTATGAATTCACGTTGTTGATGCCAAGCAGGTTCAGGCAGTCCACCCCCAGCCAGATGTTGCGGAAGATACTCTTGCGCGAACGGCTCTGATTGTCGAGCAGACGGTAGCTCATGCCGATGTCGGCACGCCGATAAGCCGGTGCCCTAAAGCTGTTGTTTTCCAGTTCTTTGTGCGGAGCAGAGAAGGGCAACCCGTCGGCAATGGCCAGCTTGAGACTCATCTTCCAGCGTGTGGTACCGGGAAAAAAGTCCTTGAAAAACAGGTTGAGTGCATAGCGTTGGTCGGTGGGCAGGGGGATGGCACGGCCGTTGAGTTTCATCCGTGTGTTCATCAGCGAGAGCGAAACCCACGAGTCACTGCCCGGCACGAACTCGCCAAAGAGCTTCAGATCGAGGCCGGCGGCATGTCCGCTGGCCTCGTTGTTGCCATAGTACACCACCTTGACGTTGTTCACCGAGTAGGGTACAAGGTTGTCCAGCAGCTTGTAATACACCTCCGCAGTGAACTTGTACGGCCGGTTGTTCATGGAGAACCTATAATCCATACCGCCAATGAAGTGAATGGATCGCTGGCTTTTGATCTTGCGGTTCAGCGTGGCGTAGGTGATGCCGCGGACGGTCGACGTGTCGCGCAGCTCTTTGAAGAACGGAGCCTGATAGTACAAGCCCGTGGCCAGACGCAGTGTCATGTTGTGACTGAAGGCCGGAATGATGCCCAACGAGACGCGCGGCGAGAGCAGAGACTCCTTATTGAAGTTCCAGTGCGAGAAGCGCACGCCGTAGTTCAGCGTGAAGAGCGTGTGCTCGCCAGCCGACCGAAAGCGCCAAGTGTCCTGTAGATACACTTCCAAGCGGTTGGCATTGAGCTCGTTGCGGGCGCGCAAAGAATAGATCATATACAGGTCCTTGCCCGTGTGGGGCACACTGTATCCTGCCGAGTCGCGCATCTCGTACTCGCCCGACTGCTCTTCGATGTGTTCCATCTTGTAGGTCAGCCCACCCTCTATGTTGTGCTGGCGGGCCGTGTGCTTTGCCAGCAATTTGATGCTTTCCACGTGTGCCTTGAGATAGTTGCGCGCGTGTTCAAAGTAGGTGCCCACGCCCAGATTCTCCGAGGTCTCGGTTTGCGTGAGCCAGTACTGGCCCTGAATGTCGTAGCGTTCTTGCTCGCTGGTGGAGTAGGCCGAGCCGATGAGCGACACTGACGTGGAGTCGCCGTAGTGGCGGGTCAGGCCCAGACTGCCGAAAAACGTGCGGAAACGGTCTTTCTCCTGCCCGTCGAAGTAGACGCGGAAAGCGCGCACATTGTCCAGTGTGCCGAATTTTGTCTCCCGGTCCTTGGGGTAGAAGTTGTAGTGATTGTCCGAGATATTGCCGATGAAGTCCACGCTCCAGCGTTTGTTGGGGCGGAAGTTCAGATAGGTCTGATAGTCAAGGAAGTTGGGTCTGTACTCTCCATTGGTTTCCAGCGAGCCAAGCAGATACCGCGTGGTCTTGTATCTCACGCCGTTAGCCCAGGCCAGCTTCTTGTTTGCAAAGCCCACATAGGCGCTTGCGCCCAGCAGCGAGGCAGTGGCATTGGCCTCGAATCGGCGCGGGCGGCGATAGGTAATGTCGAGTGCCGACGACATCTTGTCGCCATATTTGGCCTCGAATCCGCCGGTGGAGAACCCAATGCGATCCACCATGTCGGGGTTGATGACCGAGAGACCTTCCTGTTGCCCGCTGCGCACGAGGAAAGGACGGAACACCTCCACATTATTTATATAGACGGAGTTCTCGTCGAATGAGCCACCGCGCACGTTGTACTGCGACGACAGTTCCGAGTGGGTGGACACGCCGGCCTGGCTCTGGATGAGTTCCTCCACGGCGTTGCCCGTGGTCGAGGGTATGGCTTTCAGGGCGTCGGTAGAGAGTTCCTGCGTCTGTCCCGACTGTATTTTCTGTCCTGTCACATTCACTTCGCCCAATGCGTTGGACTCCTCGTAGAGCACGATTTGTAGGGTCTGCGTACCCTTGGGACGGTGCAGCACACGCGTCTTCGTGCGGTAGCCCAGCATGGAGAACCTCACCACCACCGAGTCGGCCGAGTGGAGTGACAGCTGGAATTCGCCTTTGAGCGAGGTCACCGTGGCCTTGCCCTGCGACAGGCAGGAGACGCTGGCCAGTTCTATGGGGTTATTGTTGTCGTCGGAGACACGGCCGCGCAGCGTGAATGTCTGCGCCGCCACCGATATTGTGCAGGCCAAAAGCGTGGCTAGAACCAGGAATCTTTGTTTCATCTTGGGAATAACGCCGTGCGCGCCGCTTTATTGTGGACGGAGCCTGGGCCCCTGCAAGGTGGCACGCCACGCCGTGGCGGCGGCTACTCCCGGTAGAACCAGGAGGCCATGCGGTTGAAAGCCTCGATGGAAAAGCGGAACCAACGGTATTTGGCCACGGGCTTGCCGCCGAAGCTCAGGATGAACTGGCGGAAGGGATTCTGCGGGAATGGCAGTCCCACATCGAGGAAAAAGATGTGGGCGTAGTTGTGTTTCCAGGCCCAGACAATGGCCTGCCACACCGTCATGAGGTTGGGGTGCAGGTGGGGATAAGACTTTCGGCGCGAGGCCAGATACCATAGATAGGCGTTGCCCGCCGAGTAGACACACACGCAGCCGCCAATGATTTTGCCCTTAAAAGTGGTGACAAAGATGCGTGCATGGCGGCTTTCGTAGAGTGCCTGTACCTGGCTCTCGGGCGGGATGATGCGGCGCAGCTTGAGCCGATAGTAGTTGCGCAGCAGCCGGTGGAAAGCGTGCACCTCCTCGGACGAACGGGCCTCGCGCGTCTCTACACCCTGCTGGCGGACGCGCGCGATGCGCCCGCGCATCTTGTCGGTGAGCCGTTCTTCGGGCGGTTTGGAGTGGAGCGAGTTGTGCACCTCCTGCCAACTCACGGGGAAATAGCCGTTCTGCCGCAGGTAGCGGTAGCCGAACATCTTGCGCGAGAGGTCGCTGAACTCGATGTAAAGGCACAGCCGGCGGCGCAGCTTGCGGGTCAGCACGGCAAGCATTTGCCCGAACACTTCCTCGCTGGTCTCGTCGTCGGCATATTCGCCTTCGCTGTAAATGCGTCCCTGGGTATAGAGAAAAGGTGGAAACCAAGTGCACCGGCGGCGGATGATGGCCAGCAGATGGCCCATCACGCGCCCGGCTGCATCGGTGGCCACGGCCATGTAGGGGCGCTGCCCGGAGGTCTTCTCAATCATGTGGAAGAGCTCTGAACTGTGGAAGAAGTTGCTGCAAGTCATCTCCGGCAAAACCTCTCCCGTGGAATAAAGTCTCACCCGATAAGTTTCCATACGGCAAAGTTAGCAAAAAAACCGTAACCTGCAACCCTTTCGTCTGCTTTCTTTTTCGTAACTTTGCAAGGACTCGCAACAAATACACTAATCGCAAATATATGACAGATTTCAAGACTTTGGTGCAGCAGCGGCGCAGCCACCGCCAGTTCACCACCGAGCCGGTGAGCGCCGACGACCTGCAATTGATTCTGCGTGCAGCACTCATGTCGCCCACCTCCAAGGGGCAGCGCAACTGGCAGTTTGCCGTGGTAGACAATCTCACCGACATCGAAAAGCTCTCGGATGCCAAGCAGACGGGGGGGCAATTCATGAAAGGCGCCCCGCTGGCCATTGTGGTCATGGGCGACCCCGAGGCCAACGACTGCTGGGTGGAAGACGGCAGCATCGCCGCCATTTCTATGCAGTATCAGGCCGAAGAGCTGGGGCTGGGCAGCTGCTGGGTGCAGATGCGCGGCCGCGGACTGGCCGACGGGCACTCGGCCAGCGAGGTGATTCGCGGTATTCTGAACCTGCCCGGGCAGCTGGAAGTGCTGTGCGTGCTCGCCGTCGGCCATCCCGCCGACGAGCGTAGACCGCAAAGTGAGGACCGGTTGAAGTGGGAGAACGTCATCGTGCGGTCGGATGATTGATTACGATCTGACACGGATACGGGCCGTCATCTTCGACGTGGACGGCGTGCTCTCGGCCGAGACCATCGGCATGGACGACGGTGGCATGCCCGTGCGCACCATCAACATCAAGGACGGCTACGCCATTCAGCTGGCGGTCAAGATGGGCCTGCGCATCGTCATCATGACGGGGGGTAGCTCTGAAGCCATCCGTAGCCGCTATGCTTATCTGGGTGTGGACGACATCTACATGAAGTGCGCGGTGAAGATACAGTCGTATGAGGCCTTCCTGGCCAAGTACGAACTGCGCGACGAGGAAGTGATCTACATGGGCGACGACATCCCCGACTACGAGATTATGCGCCGTGTGGGCTGTGCCTGCTGTCCGGCCGACGCGTGCCCCGACGTGAAAGAGGTCTCCACCTATGTGTCCCAGCGGCGTGGCGGCTACGGCTGTGCGCGCGACGTGCTCGAGCAGGTGCTCCGTGCTCAAGGCAAGTGGCTGAGCGACGCCAAGGCCTTCGGGTGGTGATTTTTTAAGGGAGTTAGGGAGTTAAGGAGTGATGGAGTTCATGGAAAGAAGGAGTTAAAGGAGTTAAGGGAGTGATGGAGTTAAGACGGATGCACCGTAGGAAACGAATGTTCTCCTTACTTCAACACTTCCCATTCCTTGTATGCCACGGCATGTTCTCTCTTTTCCCAATGCCATCTCTCCCTGCTTCCCAAACTCCATTTCTTCGTATCATTTACCATTTGTCTTAACTCCCTACCTCCTTACCTCCTTAACTCCCAAACAAAACCATGAAGAAAATCATTCTGGCCAGCAACTCGCCGCGCCGCAAGGAACTGCTGGCAGGACTGGACGTAGACTTTGAAGTGCGCATCATCAAGGGTATAGACGAGAGCTATCCCGACACGCTGGACGTGACAGAGATAGCCCAATACATTGCCCAAAAGAAAGCGGCGCCCTACACGCTGGCCGACAACGAGATACTGCTCACGGCCGATACCGTGGTCGTGGTGGGCAGCGAGGTGCTGGGTAAGCCCCGCGACGCCGACGATGCCCGCCGCATGCTCCGCATGCTGAGCGGCCGTACGCATCAGGTGATTACCGGCGTGTGTCTCACCACGCCCGCCCGGCAACGACAGTTTTCGGTGGTGACTCAGGTCACTTTCAAGCCGCTCTCCGACGAGGAAATAGCCCATTACATCTCCTGCTACCGCCCGTTCGACAAGGCCGGGGCCTATGGCATTCAGGAATGGATAGGCTATATCGGCGTGACGGGCATTGAGGGCAGCTACTTCAACGTGATGGGGCTGCCCGTGCAGCGCATCTATGAGGAGCTGCAGCACATGGACTGACGGGCCGACGGCACGGCCGGCGCAAAAGCTCTGCGCCGTCATCGCGTCGCGACAAGGCCGTTTTCGCATGCCGATTACGGCGTTTTCGCCCCGCCATTACGCCGTAGAGATCGGGCGATCAAGGCGTTTTCGCAAGCACCCTGCGGCGGCGCGGTTCTTGCCCGCCAGGCGTTTTAAAACAAAAATCTACTGAAAACCAATCAAATACACTTACTTATGAAAAAGAAGATTCGACTTCTCGGCAGCGTGGCGCTCACGGTTTCGGCCCCCGTCGCTGCGCAGCAGCCTGCCCGGCAGGCCACTCCCGACCGGCCCAACATTGTGTTTATCCTGGCCGACGACATGGGTTATGGCGACCTGCACTGCTATGGCAACGACTACATTCAGACCCCCAACATCGACCGGCTGGCCGCCACGGGCACCCGCTTCAGCCAGTGCTATGCCGGCAGCGGCATCTCCTCGCCCTCGCGCTGCTCGCTCATGACGGGCAAGAACACGGGCAGCACGCGCATCCGCGACAACCAGTGCCCCGTGGGAGGAATCCGTGGCATGAAAGTGTCGCCCCGTGGCGACACCACCTATATACGGCGGGCCAACCTGCTGCCCGAGGACACCACGCTGGCCACCGTGGTGGGGACGGCAGGCTACCGCAGCTGTCTGGTGAACAAATGGCACCTCGACGGCTACGACCCGGGCGCGTCGCCCAACCACCGCGGCTTCGACGAGTTTTACGGCTGGACCATTTCAACCGTCATCAGCAACGGTACATACTTCTACTATCCCTCCTACCGCATCCATGGTGACAGCCTTGTGCGGGTGAGCGAGAACGCCCACGACGCCCATGTGCGGCACAACACCGAGATCTCGACCGACGACGCCATCGCTTTCATCCACCGCGAGAAGGACCATCCATTCTTCCTCTTTCTGGCCTACGACGCCCCGCACGAACCCTACCACATCGACGACACCTCATGGTATGACGACCGTGGCGACTGGACGGCCGACACCAAGCGGTATGCCGCCCTCGTGAGCCACATGGACTATAATATAGGTAGAGTGGTGGGCGCGCTGGACGCTTTGGGGCTGCGCGAGAACACCATCATTATCTTTGCAAGCGACAATGGGGCGGCCGTGATGGCCCCGCTCAAGGAGCTGAACTGTGGTGCCGGACTGCGTGGACACAAGGGACAGCTCTACGAAGGCGGCATCCGTGTGCCGCTCATCGTGAACCAACCCGGCCGCATTCCCGTGCAGCGGCTGGACAATCTGGTCTATTTCCCCGACATGATGCCCACTCTTGCCGCCCTCACGGGCAGCTCCAAGGCCCTGCCTCAAGGGCTGAACGGCATGAACATTCTGCCGCTGTTCTATGGCCGGGAGGTGGACACCGACCACCGGTTGCTCTACTGGGAGTTTCCGGGCAAGCAGCGCGCCGCACGCCGGGGCGACTGGAAAGCCGTGACCGTGTCGCCCGGGAAACCGCTCGAACTCTACAACATTCGTGAGGACATGACCGAGAGTCACAACCTGGCCGACCGTTATCCTGAGCTGGTGGAGCAGTTCGACCGGGAAATGCGCGCCCAGCATCATCCCTCGCCCTGCTGGCCGCTGCCAGGGGAGAAACCAGCCGCGCAGCCCTGACCGCGGGACGGCATGGCCCTGACGGCCGGCCGCAGCGGCCAAGAAAAAGCCCTGTCCTGACGCTTTGCCGGCGTCGGGACAGGGCTTGTCATAGGGGAGGGGCCGTGCGCCCGAGGGGTCAGACGGCGATGTCGCGGTTCACGTTCTTGGAGCCCCAGAGGGCATAGAACAGCATATAGGCCATGGCCAGCAGCGGCACCACGTAGGAGAACATGAAGCCGGCCGTGTCGGCGATGCCGTTTTGCACGAGGGGCAGGATGCCGCCGCCCACCACCATGGTCATAAAGATGCCGCTGGCCTGAGCCGTGTATTTGCCCAGTCCCTCGGTGGCGAGGTTGAAAATGCAGCTCCACATCACCGACGTGCACAGACCGCAGAGCACCAGCAGGATGGCGCTGAGCGGCAGCGTGGTCGACTCGAAGCCCGAACCCGTGAACACAGGCATGCTTCCTGTGATGGTCTTGGGCAGGAAGACGGCCAGCAGAATGAGGGCGATGCCCAGGCTGGTGGCGGCAATCATCATGGCGCGGCTGGACACCTTGGAGGCGATGAGCCCGGCCACGAAGCGGCCTACGAGCATGAGGAACCAGTAGGTGCCGGCGGCAAAACCGCCGATGGTGGCCGCCGTGGACACGTCGAGACCGGCTCCGGCCGCGGTGGTGTCGGAGAGGTAGAAGTTGAGCGTGCCGGGAATGCCCACCTCGGTGCCCACGTAAACGAAGATGGCAATGACGCCGAGCGTGAAGTGGCGGAAAGCAAAGGGCGAGCGTTCAAAGGTGTGGTTGGAGGTGTCGTTGCCCTCGGGGTCGGCAATGGGAATGAAACTCAGAACGCAGAATGTGCCGGCAAAGATGGCCATGGCCAGATAGAGCACCACGTTGACGTCGGTGATGGCCGTGTCTTTGCTCACTGTACCGATGAGCGCGCCCACGAACATCGGGGTGAGCGTACCCATGAACGAGTTGAGCGTGCCGCCCACCTGCAGCAGCTGGTTGCCCTTGTTGCCGCCGCCGCCAAGCAGGTTGAGCATGGGGTTGACCACGGTGTTGAGCATGCACACCGAGATGCCGGCTACGAAAGCACCGAGCAGATAGACAAAGAAATTGGCGGGCAGGCCGATGAAAAGACTGTCGGTGAGAACCTGGCCGGAGAGGAATTGGATGAGCACGCCGAAGAAGCCGAAGGCAATGGCCAGCAGGGCCGTCTTCTTGTAACCCACTCTGACAAGGAGCCTGCCAGAGGGAATGCCCATGAAAAGATAGGCCAGGAAGTTCATCATGTTGCCCAGCATGCCGAGCGTATTACTGCCCAACAGGGCCGGTTGGTTTTTCCAAATGACGCCGATGGGCGCAGCAAGGTTGGTCACAAAGGCAATCATTCCGAAAAGGAAAATCATTGCAACGATCGCGATGGCGCGACCTTTCTGATAGGTACTGTTCATATTGATTTAAATTATTAGGATTTAATGGCGAGGGTAGATGGGGTGTCAAGGCAGCCGGCCCGCGAGCAACAGCGAGAAGCAGCGGCGGTATTCGCTCACCATCTCTTCGTGGCGGGCGCGGCCGTTGTTGTCGCGGAACACTTGAGTGAGTGAAAACTGGGGGTAGATTTCTTCATAGTGGTCAAGCATGGCCTGTTTGAAAGCCCGGGGATTGTTGGGATCCACATGGGCCGCCATGAGTACGTGGAGTGCAAAATTGCGGAAAAAATCGGTCACGTCGGCGGCCAGCGATGCCTGTGGCTGGGCCGGATGAGTGCTGGACGGTGATGTTTTCATGGCGTAAAGTTACGAAAAAGATTGGATATATTCCGCATGAGCCCGGCATATTTTGCTCTTTTAACGGCCGAACCCTTGAAAAGCCGCCTGTAGTCTTCCTCGGAGAGGTGCTGCCACTTCTCGCGGGTCATGGCCAGCAGTTCGGGTTTGGGCTGCAGCTCGGGCGTGGCGTTGGGAGTGGCAAAACGGTTCCAAGGACAGGCCTGCTGGCAGCGGTCGCAGCCATAGATGCAGTCGCCCATGGCCTCCCGGGCCTCTGGCGAGAGCTCGCCGCGGTTCTCGATGGTTTGGTAGGAGAGGCAGCGGCGGGCGTCGAAATCACGGTTGGGCAGCAGGGCGTGGGTGGGGCAGTGGTCGATGCAGCGGTGGCACGAGCCGCAGCGGTCGGGCATGGGCGTGTCATAACAGAGTTCAAAGTCGAGAAACAACTCGCCCAGGAAGAACATGCTGCCCGCCCGGGGGATGATGAGCTGCTGGTTGCGGCCTATCCATCCCAAGCCGGCCTGCACGGCCCAGTAGCGTTCGAGCACGGGGCCGCTGTCCACAAAGACGCGGTAGCGGGGGGCGTCGCCGGTGGTTTCCGGGGTGGGGGCATCATCGCCGGCCCGCCGGCGCAGGGCAAAGGCGGCCAGCTGGTGAAGCCGTCGCTTCAGCAGGTCGTGATAGTCCTGCCCCAGGGCGTAGGCGGCAATCTGGGGCTCGCCCTCGGGCAAGGTGCGGGCCGGGGCATAGCTGGCGGCCACGCAGACGATGGTCTGCAGCCCGTCCATGAGCAGACGCGGGTCGATGCGCTTGTCCAGATAGTTGTGCATCCAGTCCATGTCGGCGTTCATGCCGCTGTCGAGCCACTGCCGCAGATGGCGTTCGGCGGCGGCCGACACGCGGTCGGCACGGGCCATGCCACAGGCAAAAAAGCCCAGACGCTTTGCCTCGGCCTTGATTTCTTGGGTGAGCTGCTCGTTGGATGTCATGGCGTGTGGCCTTGCCGGTTAGTCGAACACCTTGAAGGCATAGCCCTGTTCCTTGAGCCA
Source organism: Hallella seregens ATCC 51272 (assembly GCF_000518545.1). GTDB lineage: Bacteria > Bacteroidota > Bacteroidia > Bacteroidales > Bacteroidaceae > Prevotella > Prevotella seregens. The sequence goes on along the minus strand of NZ_JADU01000024.1, from coordinate 9,728 downwards.
GCGCAGGGCCTCGGGCAGGGCGGTGTGCAGCTTGTCGATGCTCTTCACCGAGTCGTGAAAGGTGATGATGGAGCCGTTGCGCGCATACCGCTTTACGTTGCGCACCACATCGTCGGCGGTGAGCCACTTGGAATAGTCGCGGGTCACGAGATCCCACATTACAATCTTGTACTTGCGCTGCAGCCACCAGTACACCGAGTGACGCATCCAGCCGTGCGGCGGGCGGAAGAGATGGGATTTGATAAGCTCGTTGGCCTGTGCCGTGTTCAGGGCATAGGTGATGGTCCAGTGTTTGAAGGCTCCGATATGGTTGAAGGTGTGGTTGCCCACCTGATGGCCTTCGGCCACGATTCGATTGTAGAGGTCGTGATAGCGCAACACATTTTCGCCCACCATGAAGAAAGTAGCCTTGGCGTCAAACTCGCGCAGGGTGTCGAGAATGAAAGGGGTCGATGCGGGAATGGGCCCGTCGTCGAACGTGAGATAGACCGCATGCTCGTGGGGATCCATGCGCCACAGGGCGGCAGGGTAAAGCCAGCGGAGCCATTTGGCAGGTTGCTCTATAAACATATCATCGGTGAATGAGGGGTTGCAGACCTGAAAATAGGAATCATGGCCCGTCGGGAGAGGCCATGATTCCTAATTCGAGCGTTTGGGCGAGGGGAGGAAATTTTAGTTTTCCAGCAACTGTCCGCCCTTGCCTATGTACGTAGCGTAATAGTTGTTGAGCTGCGTTCTGCGCTTGGCGGCCAGCTGCTTGTCGACCATGGCCGTAATCTCTGCCACCTGCGACATGATGGTGAACTGCACCATGCAGTCGCGCTGTGCGCCGTCGAAGCGCACGCCGGTGAGCGTGAGATAGTAGGCCTCGTACTGGCTGGCGTTGTCCCATACGGCCTGTAGCACCTCGAGGGCTTTCTTCTTTTGGCCCAGCAGAGCGTAGGCACGGGCAATGTCGGTGCCGCCGCTCATGTAGTTCATGGGCACGTTGTAGGTAGGAATCACCTGCTCGGCTTTCTCAAGCACCTTGAGGGCCTTGCCGTTTTTCTGCTCTGCAATGAGGTGCAGGGCCAGCTGGCCGAAGAGGCGGCGATGGGTGTAGCACATGCGCATGGTGGTTTCTTCCAGATAGAGTCCCTTGGTGGACAGGCCGCCGTAGCGGTAGCGGGTCATCAGATTGTTGTAGACTTTCTCCGTATCGAAGTTGGAAGCACCTTTCACATTGGTGAGGAACGGTGAGATGCGGTTGGCCAGACCTTCCTGAATGAAGTTGTCGCCCAGGTTCATATAGTTCTCTTGGCCCACGGTGAGGGCCACGTAGATGGGACGTGTCCAGTTGCAGTGGGCTATCATTTCCAGCATCATCAGGTCGCCTTTGTACAGGGCATTCTTGCCTTTGAGCGAGATGACCATGCGGTCGGGGATGGTGTCGCTGGCCATCATCATACCGCTGCGCTTCACGGCAGCCTTGTCAATGGTGACGTAGAGCGTGTCGGTGGGAATGACGTGCATGTCTTGCTGGCGGGAGCGCACCCAGTATTTCATGATGTTGGCCACCTCGAAAGGATTGTCGCCGAACTGTGCCTTGGCTTCGGCAGGGTTCTGCTTGTAGAAGTCGAGCACCTGCTGCTTCAGGCCGGCCTGCACTTCTACATACTCGTTGGTGCCCGAGCAGAAGTCGAGTCGCGGCCAGGTGATGGGCACAGAGGGCGATTGATAGGCCGGGCGCTTCATCTGGTCGATGTACCAGTCGGTCTGCAAATAGCTGAGGTTGCAGACGCGGGCATCGGTGCGCACGCCCTCCACTTCCTGATTGTACCAGAGCGGGAAAGTGTCGTTGTCGCCGTTGGTGAAGATGATGGGGTTGCCCTTGTCCTGCAAGGTCATGAGATAGTTCTGGCCGAAGTCGCGGCAAGTGTAGCGGTTGGAGCGGTCGTGGTCGTCCCAGGTCTGGCTGGCCATCTGGATGGGAACGAGCAGACACAGCAGCGATACCGCGGCGGTGGCTGCCACGTTGTCGAGTTTCAGATACTTCTTCATCAGGTCGATGATGGCGGCCACACCCATGCCACACCAGATGGCAAAGGCGTAGAACGAACCGGCGTAGGCGTAGTCGCGCTCGCGTGGCTGCACTGGAGTCTGGTTCAGATAGATGACAATGGCCAGGCCCGTCATGAAGAAGAGGAAGAACACCACCCAGAATTGGCGGATGCCGCGGCGGCCGCGGAAGGCTTGCCAGAACAGACCGATGATGCCCAGCAACAGGGGCAGACAGTAGAACACGTTGTGCCCTTTGTTGGTCTTCAGGTCGTTGGGCAGCTTGCTCTGGTCGCCCAGACGGGCGTTGTCGATGAACGGGATGCCCGTAATCCAGTTGCCGTGCTCCAGTTCGCCGTTGCCTTGAATGTCGTTTTGGCGGCCGGCGAAGTTCCACATGAAGTAGCGCCAGTACATGAAATTGCACTGATAGGAGAGGAAGAAGCGCAGATTGTCCAGCTGCGAGGGCACCTTCACGGTCATGGCCTCGCCGCAACGGTCGTAGGGTACCTCCGTGCCGTCCACGCCGCCCATCCACGATTCATAGTCCTGTGTGTGGCTGGCATCGTACATGCGCGGGAAGAGCATGTTCTGGGCATACACATATTTGCTCTTGTGCGACACCACGAAGTAGGAGTCTTTCTCGTCTTTCGAGGCCTTTTCCTTTCGGCTGTAGATAGGCGCACCCTCTTGTTTCCTGGGGATGCACATGTTGCCCTCCTGGTCCAGAGCCACCTGCGAGGTATAGGCCTGGCCGTAGAGGAGGGGACGGTCGCCGTACTGGTCGCGGCTCAGATAGTTGCCCAGGGTGAAGATGTCCTCGGGAGAGTTCTGGTCCATGGGCGGATTGGCATCCGAGCGAATCACGATGAGTGCATAGCTGGAGTAGCCAATCATCAGCATCAGTATGCAGAGCAGGGCCGTATTCTTGAACCGGGAGGTCACCAGATACACGGGTTTCTTGTTCACCATCTTCTTGCGGTCGAGCAGTATAAAGGCGGCGGCAAGGATGACGACGCCGATAACGACGGCACTCCAGCCGTAGCCGTAGAACGGAATGCCGATAAGACCGAAAGCCACGAGGAACGAAACGTTCTCCCGTTTCTTGTTCAGGCCCACATAGCTTTCGTAGATGGCCCACAGCACGGCGGCCACCAGCAGGACGATGTAAATCATCAGGCCCGTGTTGAAAGGCATGCCCAGTACGTTGACAAACAGCAGCTCGAACCACCCGCCGACGGTGACAATGCCGGGCACCACGCCGTAGAGTACGGCGGCCACAATGACAAACGAGATGAGCAGCGCGATGAGCGACCCCTTGGTTTCCACGTCGGGGAAGCGACGATAACAGTACACCAGCACGATGGCCGGCAGGCAGAGCAGGTTGAGCAGGTGCACGCCGATGCTCAGTCCGGTCATGTAGAAGATGAGCACCAGCCAGCGGTCGGCATGCGGCTCGTCGGCATGGTCCTCCCATTTCAGGATGAGCCAGAACACGACGGCCGTGAAAGCCGAGGAGTAGGCGTACACTTCGCCTTCGACAGCAGAGAACCAGAACGTGTCCGAGAACGTGTAAATCAGTGCGCCGACCATGCCACTGGCCTCAATGGCAATGGTTTTGCCCAATGTGAGTGCGGCCCAGTCTTTCATGATGAGCTTGCGCGTCAGGTGGGTGATGGTCCAGAAAAGGAACATGATGGTCGTGGCCGAGAGCAGTGCGCTCATCGTGTTGACCATGCGGGCCACCTGGCCCGGGTCGCTGACAAACTGGCTGAAGAGATTGGCCGTCAGCATGAAGAACGGCGCCCCGGGGGGGTGGCCAATCTCGAGTTTGTAGCCGGTCGTGATAAACTCGGGGCAGTCCCAGAACGAGGCTGTCGGCTCAATGGTAGAGCAATATACGAAAGCGGCAATCAAGAAAGCCAGCCATCCCAGCACATTGTCTACTAATCTGTACTGTTTCATTTATAGTTTAAAATTGAGTAATCGCGAAAAATCCCTGCAAAGATAGTAAAAAGCAGAGAGAGAACGGCGTAACGGCATCGGTTTTTCACTTTTTTTGCCAGTTGTCTTTTATCAGTGCTTCGGAATTGTAGGGCCACACCCCCTGTGTGGCCGCCGAAACAAACGGGGCATGAGGATTTGAAAGACAACGATAACAACCGCAAACAACGCTGTGCCCCCGGTATTGCCATTGTTATGTGTGTTGGTCCCCGTTGTCTTTGCTAAACCATCAAAAAACGGGAAGTGAACATTTCCTGCAGGAAATTCATCCAAGACAACGGGAAGTGAACATTTCCCGCAGGAAATTCGTCCAAGACAACGGGAAGTGAACATTTCCCGCAGGAAATTCATCCAAGACAACGGGAAGTGAACATTTCCCGCAGGAAATTTGTCCAAGACAACGGGAAGTGAACGTTGCAGAGCTGCAAAAAGGTCTCAAGACAAATGCCGGCCCCCTACAGAGACACCATGAACCACAGTAGTAATCGGAATGGCAATATTGAAAAGCTGTGCGGGCTGAACGAGGCGCTGTCTTTACAGGCGCGTAATCTGCTTGACGCCTTTCACGGTGCTGAGTTTGCGGATGAGCGTCTGGAGACGGGCAGTGTCTTCGAGCTGCACCACCAGGTTGCCTGAGAACAATCCGTCGTGCGAATCGATGTTGATGGATCGCATCACGATTTTCTCGTCCTTGGAAATGATGTTGGTGATGTTGGAGATAATGCCGATGTCGTCGTTGCCGATGATGCGCAGGGTGATGGCATACTTCGACGCACTCTTGCCGCTCCATCGTGCCCGGACGATGCGATAGCCGAAGCGCCGCCGCAGTTCGGGAGCATTGGGGCAGCCCGTGCGGTGAATCTTGATGCCGCCGCTCACGGTGACGAAGCCGAAGATATCGTCGCCATAGATGGGGTTGCAGCAGGGAGCCAGCTGGTAGTCGATGCCCTTGAGGTTCTGGTCGATGGTCAGCACGTCCTCTTTTTCGCGGGTCATTTCCTGTTCGGGGCTCTCGAAAGAGAAGTTCTCGGCCGAGCGAATCTCTTTTTCCTTGGTCGCGTTCTGGAGATGGTCGCGCACTTCCAGATACTTCTCGATGATGTCGTTGCAGTCCAGCTTGCCGTCGGCAATCTGTTTGTAGAAGTCGGAAACCTCCTTGAACCCCAGCTTTTTGACAAGGTGTCCCATGATGCTTTCCTCGAGATCCACCTTGCGGTTCTTGAACCGGCGTTCGAGCATTTCCTTGGCATAGAGTCCATCCTTGACGGTGGTCTCCTTGAGGGCCAGCCGGATTTTGGATTTGGCCTTGGTGGTTTTCACCAGGTTGAGCCAGTCGCGCTTGGGTGTCTGGTTGCTTTGGGTGATCACCTCCACGGAGTCGCCCGAGTGCAGCTGCTCGCGCATGGGCACCGCGTGGCCGTTGATGCGTCCGCCCACGCAGGTGTTGCCCAGCTTGGAGTGTATGCGGTAGGCAAAGTCGAGGATGGTGGCTCCAGCCGGGAATTTGAAGAGGTCGCCTTTCGGAGTGAACACATACACCTCTTCGGGAGCCAGCGACATCTTGAACTGATCCATCACCTGGAGGTTGTCTCCGGCTTCGAGGGCGGTGCGGATGTTGGCCAGCCAGTCGTCCATGTGGCCGCCGCTCTTGATGCCTTTGTACCGCCAGTGGGCGGCCAGACCGTGTTCGGCAATGTCGTCCATGCGTTCGGTGCGAATCTGCACCTCCACCCACTTGTTGTCAGGACCGAGTACAGTGATGTGCAGACTCTCGTAGCCGTTCGACTTCGGCATGGAGAGCCAGTCGCGCAGACGCTTGGGATTGGGCTGGTACATGTCGGTGACGATGGAGTAGGCCTGCCAGCACTGTTGCTTTTCACGGTCGATCGGCGAGTCGATGATAATGCGTATGGCAAAGAGATCGTAGATGCCCTCGAAGCCGCACTTCTGTTTTTTCATCTTCTGCCAGATGGAATGGATGGACTTGGTGCGCCCTTTCATGTGGAATTTTAGGCCGGCCACCTCGAGTCGTTGCCGGATGGGGCCGATGAACTGCTCGATGTAGGCGTCGCGCGAACGCTTGGTTGCATTGAGCTTCTCCTTAATCATGTAGTAGGCATCGTGCTCCAGATACTTCAGCGAAAGGTCTTCGAGTTCGCTCTTGAGCGTGTAGAGGCCCAGCTTGTGGGCCAGCGGGGCATAGAGATAGCTGGCTTCTTCGGCCACCTCGTGCTGGGCACTCTTGTTGGAAGTGTCGCGTATCTGCCGCATGATATTCACGCGATCGGCTATCATGATGAGGATGACGCGCATGTCCTCGGCAAAGCTCAACAGCAGATTGCGGAAGTTCTCACTCTCGATGACGGGATTCTTCTCGTAGAGTTTCTGTATCTTGGCCAGACCCTGAATGATGTGGGCCACGTCGTTGCCAAACTTCCCGCGGATGTCGTCGGCCGTCTCCGGCTCGCCGGTAAGGCTTCCATAGAGCAGGGTGGCAATCACTCCGTCGCGCCGCAGCCCTATTTCGTCCACGGCAATCTGGGCTGTCTGTAGCGCGGTGAGCACTGGATTGAGTCCGAAAACGTCGCGGTGGATATGTCCGCCGTCCATGCCTTGGCGGATGTAGGCTTCCAGCGCGGCCTCGTCGGCAGGGAGCAGCGAGGGGCCGATGGCCGTGCGTAGATGGCTGCGTATGCCCTCGGCGGCTTGCTGTTCTTCGGGGGTAAAGGTGAATGTCTCTTCCATGTGCTTGGGTGATGGGATGGGAATGCCTGCGGTTAGTCCTCCAGGCACTTGTCGAGTTCGGCCTCGATGGCCTTGCGGTCCATGTCCTGACCGATGAAGACTATCTTCTGCATGCGGTCGCCATACTGCTCGTCCCAGTCTTTCCGGACGCTGGGATTGCGCTCCTTGAACTGTTTCAGCTTGTCCTTGGGCATGGTGGCATACCACTGGCCGGCGTTGGTAATGTTGAACTGCCGGCCCGACTGCTCAAAGAGGTAGCAGGTGTCCGGCTCGTCGCGAAAGTAGCAAATGCCCTTGGCCCTGATGATGCTGCGCGGCCAGCGGGAAGACACCATCTCGTCGAAGCGGCCCAGATTCATGGCCGGGCGGCGGCGGTACACGAAGGTCTGGATGCCATACTCCAGCGCCTCGCCCGATTCTTCGTTCTCCAGTTCCTCGTCTTCGTCCTCCATGGCTTCGATCCAGCGGGCCGAAGTGGCCACTTTTTCAAAGTCGAAGGCGTGGGTGTTGAGTATCTTGTCAAGCTCCACGTCGCCGTAGTTGCACTCCATAATGGTGGCTTGGGGCTGTATCTCGCGGATGATGCCCTTGAGGTGGGCCAGGTCCTTGGGGCTGATCTCGGCCGCTTTGTTGAGCAGGATGATGTTGCAGAACTCTATTTGCTGAATCACGAGGCTGGCCAGGTCTTCCTCGCCCATGTCTTTCTTCTTCAGTTCCTCGCCCAGTCCGAACTCGTCGCGCATGCGCAGGGCGTCCACAACGGTCACAATGGCGTCCAGTCGGGCGGCTCCGTTCTTCAGTGCTTCGGGGGCCAGCAGCTTCGGATAAGTACTGATGGTCTGGGCGATGGGGGCGGGCTCGCAGATGCCGCTGGCCTCGATGACAATATAATCGAACTGTCGGGTGCTGATGATGTCGTTCAGTTGCTTCACAAGATCCATCTTCAACGTGCAGCAGATGCAGCCGTTTTGCAGGGCCACCAGGCTGTCGTCGTCCTGCCCCACGATGCCTCCTTGCTGGATGAGGCTGGCATCGATGTTCACCTCTCCTATATCGTTGACGATGACGGCAAACTTGATGCCCCGCTCGTTGGCAAGGATGCGGTTGAGTAATGTGGTCTTGCCGCTGCCCAGATAACCGGTGAGCAGCAGCACGGGCGTTTCCTGATGATTCATGTTTCTATTGACTTATTTTTAAAGGATGATTCGTTTGCACATCGTGTGGCTGCCCTTGGGGGCAGCCACCTGCAAAGTTACAAATTAAATGCCAAAAACGCCGTAGACGTCTAAAAAATGTGCTAACTTTGCACCATTAACAGTTTTTGATTGATGGACGAACAGAATCTCAAGGAAGAACAAATATTGATTAGCATCACGGGACAAGACCGCCCGGGGCTCACCGCCTCGGTGATGGGCATTCTGGCCCGCTATGATGCCAAGGTGCTGGACATTGGCCAGGCCGACATTCACTCCACTTTGTCACTGGGCATACTCATCCGCATCGACGAGCGCAGCTCGGGACAGGTGATGAAAGAACTGCTCTTCAAGGCCACTGCACTCGGTGTGAACATCGGTTTCTCGCCGATTGCCGACGACGAGTACGAGGCCTGGGTGGACCGACAAGGCAAGAACCGCTACATTCTGACGGTGATAGGTCGCACGCTGTCGGCCCGCGAGATAGAGCGTGCAGCCAACATTGTGGCGGCCCAGGGCCTCAACATCGACTCCATTCTGCGGCTCACCGGCCGCATGAGTATCAAGCATCCCGAGCGCAACGTGCGGGCCTGCATCGAGTTTTCGCTGCGTGGAACACCCGTGGACCGCGCCGCCATGCAGGCCGAACTCATGCAGCTTTCGCAGGACATGGAGATAGATTTCTCGTTCCAGAAAGACGACATGTACCGGCGCATGCGCCGTCTCATCTGCTTCGACATGGACTCCACGCTCATCCAGACCGAGTGCATCGACGAGCTGGCCGCGCGTGCCGGCGTGGGCGAGCAGGTGCGCGCCATCACCGAGCGGGCCATGCGCGGCGAGATAGACTTCAAGGAAAGCTTCACCGAGCGGGTGGCCCTGCTCAAGGGCCTCGACGTGAGCGTGATGCAGGACATTGCCGAGCAGCTCCCCATCACCGAGGGCGTGCCCCGCCTTATGGAGGTGCTCAAGCGGTGTGGGTACAAGATTGCCATCCTCAGCGGCGGCTTCACCTACTTCGGCGAATACCTGCAGCGCAAGTTCGGCATCGACTATGTGTATGCCAACGAACTTGAAATCGACGACAACGACAAGCTCACCGGCCGATATGTAGGCGATGTTGTGGACGGCCGCCGCAAGGCAGAGCTGCTCAAACTCATAGCCCAGGTGGAGAAAGTGCATTTAGCCCAGACCATCGCCGTGGGCGACGGGGCCAACGACCTGCCGATGATTAGCGAGGCCGGACTGGGCATTGCTTTCCACGCCAAGCCGCGCGTGGTGGCCAATGCGCGCCAGAGCATCAACACGCTGGGCCTCGACGGCGTGCTCTATTTCTTGGGATTCAAAGACAGCTATCTGGGGGATCAGGGCCGCCTTTAGGCCCGCTCCGGATCGCTGTGGGCCGGTTCTTTCCCGCTTTGCCCGTGGGTCTCCTCCGAATCGCTGTACACGGGCGAGGTGTCGAAGTAGTTGATGCCCCAGGCCGAGTTTTTAATATGGCCTGAAGAAGAATCCTTTTTCATGCCGGTGCGAAAACGCCCGAAAGGGTCTGCGACCTTTATATAATAAGGTGTTCAATATTTAAGTAAAACGGCACGCATGGACTATGCGGACGGGTACCCCCAAAGGTGTGTATCCACCTTTTACCCTTTTACTTTTTACTCTTTTTTCTTGCTTGTTTCCCAAACATTCACTACCTTTGCACCGCATTTGTCGCAAAACATGTACACCATTAAGAGATACAACAGA
>NZ_KI912454.1:22747-64653 GCF_000518545.1 Hallella seregens ATCC 51272 | reverse complement strand
ACAACGGCGACAACTACACGTTCTACATGATTCCGCAGCCACTCTCGGGCGTGAGCGTGAAGATACACTTCTCCGACGGCTCCACACCCATCACGACCAACCTTTCGGGCACATGGAAGCCCGGCACGACAAAGACCTACGCCCTCTCGCAGAACAATTCCGACTGGCAGTACCAGCTCACCGTAACCTCGCCCGCAGCCATAGCCTACGACCAGACTGCTGCCGGCAACTATACCGTGCAGAGCTATCGTGAAGATCCCGTCAGCCACGTGCAGCAGCCCGTCAAGTGGAAGGTCGTGAGCTATCAGGAGAGCGCTGACGGCGGTCTGACCTGGGGAGCAGAAACGCAGACCAAACCTACATGGCTGACTAACCTGAGCACCGAGAGCGGAGACGGAGGAACGGCGGCCGAGAGCGGCACCGCCACGCTCACAACTGACATCATCGACAAGCTCGCCCCGCGCAACAACGCGCTGAAAACCGCTACGGCGTTAGGCTCCGCCGGCAGTCCCTACGATCTCTCCACCAAGGGTGGAAGCGTGGCTCGCAGCACTGCCAACAGCTATGTCATCTCGGCCCCTGGCCATTACCGCATCCCGCTGGTCTATGGCAACGCCATCACGAACGGCAGCAACAACCCCAGCTCGTACCAGACCTCCGTATCAGGTACTTACGTGCTGCAGCACTTCAAAGACCATGCTGATCAGGATATCACTGACCCTTGGATTACGCAGAGCAACAGCGGCAACAATGCTCCCGACGCTGCCAAGGTAGTATGGGCTGACGAGAGCGGCCTCGTAATCAACCCCACCGTGTCTGGCACTGGCACTAATGCTTTCGTGAACTTCGAGGTGCCCGCCTCCGCCATCAAGAACGGCAATGCCGTCATTGCTGTCACTAAAGGCGGCACCGTGGTGTGGTCTTGGCATCTTTGGTTCGCCCCACAGGACGTGCTCAATACTACCGCAGTGACCAACTTCCAGAACAAAGTCTATAACTTCACCAACGAGACGCTTGGCTGGAAATACACCGTTTGGAATGGTACTACCTATTCCGCTCCCCGCAGCGTCAGGGTGAAGGTGGAGCAGACCGTCGCCAACGGCGGCGTGAAACAGTCTGCCTACATCACCATCACGCAAAACAACGGGGCACTGCGCGAAGGCTATAGCACGCTCTATCAGTTTGGGCGCAAGGATGCCCTGCCCGGTACAGATGCCATTGCACAGGGTAACTATTCTTTCGATAACACCGCTGGTGGCCGTTCCATAGGTTATGCCATCCAACATCCTGAGAATATGTTAAGGTATGCCGGGACTGGAACTTACTCTTATGACTGGTGTAACGCCACTTATTACAACCTCTGGTCGATGGGCAATACTGTAACTGGCTACAACGACAACGCCGTTGTCAAGACCATCTACGACCCCTGTCCCGCTGGTTTCAAGATGCCCGCATCCAACGCCTTCACCGGCTTCACGACCACTGGCAACAATACCAACACGCAATCACAATTCAATATAAACGGTGGATGGGACTACGGTTGGAACTTCAACAACAAAATCAGCAGTCCTGATGCCACCGTATATTTCCCCGCTTCGGGCTATCGCAACTTCAACGACGGTTCGCTGAACAACCTGGGCAACTACGGCAGCTACTGGTCGGTCGTCCCGTACTACACGGATTACGGTTGCTACCTGTACTTATACCAGTGGTACGTGCGCCCGCAGAACGAAAGCGGTCGGTCGTACGGGTTCGCCGCCCGTCCCGTCTCAGAATAATTCGATTGATTTGATTCATTCGGTTTATTTCGGGTGGTGTTAAGATCACCCGAAATCCCTCGCTCTTTGACATACTGACACACCCTATACCATGAAAAAAGGCAGGCATCAAACAATGCCTGCCTCTATGAGTAGTTGGCGAATGGCATTGTCGGAGATGGTGCTCCGGTCCGACTTGTCGTAAAGGGCAAGAAAGCAGACGGTGCCACCGTCGGTCTGGGCCAGCAGTTCCACATGGACAATGACCCTTGCGCCGCCACGCTTGCCGCTCTGCTTCGAGGCGATGGCAAATCTGATTTTGCGGATGCCGCCGCCAAGGTCGGTGCCCTGCAAGGGATCTTGCTGCAACTCACGGGCGAGCCTCGACAGGTCGTCGCGCAGCGAGCGGTATCGCTTGGCGAGCCGCTTGGCATCGCGGTCGAACGACGGAATGGTGCGCAGGCTATAACTCATGGAGCAGTTCTTCTAACGGGCGGGCTTGCAGTGTGCCGGCTTTCAGGTCTTTCAGTTCCGAGAACGCCCGGCGCAGCCTCGCTTCGATTTCTTCGTCGGAGTCGGCCTGCCGTTGCTGTTCTTTCTTACGGTCACGACGTATGCGGCGCAACGCGCGCAGCGCCTGTTCCATCATCGTTTCGTCGCCCACGATATAGCTCAGTTCGCGGTGAATGGCCGCGTCAAGTTGTAGTGTAGTCATTGTTCTGCCTCTTTCTTGTTTATCGATTCATGTTGCAAATATAAGCAAAAAATCGGGAAGTGCAAGTTAGAGCGTGCAAAATTCCATCTACCGATACAGGGTGTGTCATGGCAAGGACTGCTGTCCTGTAACGACTCCCCGGACTCGAAGAAACCTGTTCCCTGCCCATCCAAGGGCTTGGACGGGCGGAAAAAGAGAAAAAATGCGCTTCCAACCCCTTGGAAAGCCAAAAAATGCCACCAGCTGCATTTCCAACCCCTTGAAAAGCGAAAAAAATCCATCGGCTGCACTTCCAACCCCTTGGAAAGCGAAAAAAATCCATCGGCTGCGCTTCCAACCCCTTGGAAAGCGAAAAAAATCCATCGGCTGCGCTTCCAACCCCTTGGAAAAATATTCCACCATAATCTTTCACTTAAACCTTTAGCAAAATGGAAATTAAACCTGTTCAAAAAAGCCAGCTCCACAACATGGAGCACTACCAGTTTGCCGACCGCGTGCTCACACTCTGCAAGGAGGCAAAGACCGAGAAACTCACCGCCGTGCTCAGGCCGCTTGAGGCTGCCGTAGCCGCCGAGGACAAGGCCCTGAACCAGCCACGCACGGAGCCCAACACGCAGAAGATGCGCGAGGCCGACGAGCGGCGCGACAGGTCGTACCAGGCACTGCGGCTCGCCGTGGCCCTGCACCTGCACAGCACGGACGCGGCCACGCTGGCCGCCGCCGAGGCCGTGAACCGCGTGATGGAGGCCTATCCCAACGTCACGGCATCGAACTACGACAAGGAGACGGGGCTCATCCGCAACCTCGTGGCCGACCTGGGCACGGACGACGTGGCACAGCACGTGACGAAGATCGACGCCGACCTGTACGTGAACCGGCTGGAGATGGACAACACGGTGTTCGACAAGCTCTTCCACGCGCAGCTCAAGACGGGCGTGACGGTGGGCGCGTTCGACGTGAAGCAGCTGCGGGCCGCGACAGACCGTGCGCTGTCGGCCGTGCTGCGCCGCGTCGAGGCGCTGGACGAGCTGGAGCCCTCGGCCCCCATCGCCGCGCTCATCACGCAGTACAACAACTTGGTGGACAACCGCCGCACGCTCTTGGCCCACCGCGCGGGCACGTCGCAGACGGCACGCGACCGCCGGCGGGCTGAGCACGAGGCGCATCTGCGGCCGGGTTTCGCCGCGCTGGAGCAGCAGCTGGGGCTTGCGGCCGGCAGCCTGTCGTTCACGGGACGTACTGAGGGGACGGGCACGAAGCGACATTACGAGCTTGCCGTGGCGGGCCAGACCACGCCCGACGGCCAGCCCAAGACCATCTGGGTGGGGCAGAACAAGAACGGCTCCCTCTTTGTGTACGAGAAAGTCGAGGGGTGAAGCACGGCGGATTCAAAAGACAACGGCATTTCGCATGGGTTCAAAAGGCAATGACATGTCGCATGGGTTCAAAAGACAACGATGAACAACAACAAACAACGCTGCGCCACGGTATAAATGTTGTTATCTGTTGTTCCCAGTTGTCTTTGCCAACCCCATCAATGACGGTTGTATGAACAGACACGACCGTGCTGCTGTCCATCCCTTTACACAGACAAGGTAACTACAATACACCCCTATATCATGTTTTTATAATATCTCTTTTTGCGCGGACTGTGTCGTGAGACACGGCCCGCGATTCTTTAGACAGAACAACATATTTGAACATATGGCTGCGCGATGAAAAAGGACACACCGATTCCATACGTGGCGTTCTCCCGCAGATTCCACGCGAGGTATTTTCTCACAGATTGCACAGATTTCACAGATGCTGCGCGATGAATGTGCATACGAGGTTTTGATGTAGGGGCCGGCTCGCACGGCAATATCACACATTAAACCCCATGTACACATTCACCGCGCAGCTATATGTTCAATATGTTGTTCTGTCTAAAACCTCACCGCGCAGCCATATACTCAATATCTTGTTCTGTCTAAAAAATGCACATGCTATATTTTTACTCCGAAAATTTGGAGCATTAAAAAAAATATGATACCTTTGCAATCGCAAATGCCGATATGGCTCAGTTGGTAGAGCAACGCATTCGTAATGCGTAGGTCCTCGGTTCGAGTCCGAGTATCGGCTCCAATATCAAGATTTGAAATTGCGGAATTAGCACATCGGTAGTGCACGGGCTTCCCAAGCCTGGGAGGCGGGTTCGACTCCCGTATTCCGCTCAAATCTGGAAATCAGTAGGTTTAATTGGGGGTTCGACTTGTTTTTACCCTCGCAAATCTTACTTTTAATCGGTATTGATGTGGCTTTTTTAGGCGTATTCAACCGTACCACGCGTATGCCTATGTGTGAGGGATGCTCGCGCATGTATCGGCTGAAGAGCTTGGGTTCTTCGACCACACGATGGCGGATGCTGGAAGCATTGAGCAGATGAAGACCGTCGGCATGCCAGACGGCAATGCCGATATGACTGGTGTCGAGACCTCGTCTGGAAGTGAGGATAACGATGATGTCGCCGTCGTGGATGGTCTGACGCAAGAGTTTGTCATTGGCGAGCTGGCTCTTGGGAATATAAGGGAACCGTTTGCCCGTGATGCTTTTCTCCATCGTGGCAATTTGCGGAATCCAGTCGGGATGTTTCACCAGCATGGGGTAGAGACTGGTGTGTGTAGTCATGTAGTTGGCGCGTACCGTCTGTGTGGCGGTGAACGGCGGATTAGGGCTGTCTATGCAGGTGACGAGATTTTTCCTGCTGTTTTCCTCTATCCATGACGTGAAGTAGTGGAGCCTGTTGGTATAGGCTATTTGGCCGCCACGGTATCTGAGCCGTTGCAGATTGTGGCAAAAGGCCGCAAAGGTGGGTTTGCGCTGGCGTATGCTCAGCGTGAGGGCCGCGACAGTTTCCATGTAGGTGGTGCAGTCGAGCTGCCGAAGATTGACAACGAGCCGCTCGTTGTCGTTTTTCTCCAAAGTCTTGCCCACATAGGGCAGTCCGCAAAGCTGGCGGGCAAAATAGATCATGAAATTGGTGTTGGAATCCAGCCGGGAAGCCTGTCGGAACAGACGCATCACCTTGACAGAGTCGCTGCGCCTGTAATTGGGGATAGAGGCTTTGGCCATCATACCCTGCCCAATCATCATGCTGAAAAGGGCGGAGAAAGAAATGAGGAAGAAACGCTGTTTCATGACAGAAAGAAGAAAGCGGTTATCGTTTGCTAAAGTTGTAGCCCACGTAGAAGTTGACACTGCCAAAGACATTGTTGGTGGAGAAACGGCTCTTACGATAGTTGTAGGCATGGAAGACGGCATTGGTGCCAAAGAACCAACGGGTGTTATTCCAGACGATGCCCAAACGCGTAATGCCATCCACGTTGATATTGTGGAAATCGAAGTCGCGGAAGATTCCTTTGGTGGAACTATTCATATCGGCAATGGTCTGCTTGTAGCTCAAGGCCATCTGCAGAGAGGCATCGAAAAGCCAGTTGTGGGCGAAGACCCAGTTGTAGGCATATCCGCCGGACAGAGAATAGTCGGAATACTTGATATTTGAGAACATGAGCGAGGAATCGACAGCTTCTGGAGCATAGTTGTTGCCAAGACGCTGGGCCAGCAGGTTGTCCAACGATTGCCAGTCGACGCTCAGCTGGTGGCGCGTATAGCCGATTCCGGCAATGGGACTGCCACAGGAACGCCGCTGCACGGTGCTCTGGCTGTAGGCAGCAGGATAGGAGAACTTACGGTGATTGAAAATATAGTAAAGGTTAAAGCCCTTGATGCTGCTGCGGAAACCGTCGAACTCGGCACCACGCATGGCATCGGTGTTGTATTTCTTGCCCAAGAATACGCGGCTGACGCGATAATCGTCGCCCGACTTGCGATAGAACAAATCTACTCCTATCTGGTTGCTGTACAGGCTGAGGTTGAAGTCTTGCTTGTTTTCGCCCCCAAGATGGGTGAGGTCGATGGTGTAGCCCAGAAAAATCCAGCGCCACCCGAAGTAAGGCCCTATCTTGTAAGAGGGTTTCGGGGTAAATACAAATTCCTGACCTTCTGCGTTGCGAAGATGATAAACCTCGTAAGTGTTGGTGTTTTGAAACATCAGCGTGAAATTGTAGTGCTGCGGTTCTACATAGCTGGTGTCTACCCGAGAGAACTCTTTCACAAACTGATAGATGCGGTTCAGGAAAGGGGTGCGCAATTGGTGATGGGACGCCGACAGGCTGTCGACACCGAGGGCACGGACAACTAATGTCGCCAAAAGAGCAACCTCCAGACACATCGCCCGCTGAAATGTGCTCCTGTCCATGGATTAGAATTTGCCCAGAATACGATCCATCACCCAGTTGACGGGCGTGGCACTGATACTGGTACACTTGCACTCACCCAATCCCTGCAAGTGACTGATGACGGAACGAATGATGGGGAGCTGGACGTAGGGCGGATTCTCCACTTGGATGCAGGTATCCCCTTCGTTGGTAATCAGATGGATCGGATCGTAAGTGAATACGGAGAAAGACAGGGTGCCCTTGTCGCCAACTATGGTAACGCGATCTTCCTTGGCACTCTCATGACCTACAAAACACCAGGAGGCACTGCCGGAGATGCCGTTGGCAAATATATAGGCCGCACTGATGGTGTCTTCGGCCTTGTAGAGATGGGCGCGGTTGGTTGGATAGCCATGGGCGCGTATGATAATGCCAAACAAGTCCTGAAGCAGATCCAACTGATGAGGGGCCAAATCGTAGAAATAGCCGCCGCCGGAGATGTCGGGCTGGAGGCGCCAAGGCAGGCTGGCCCTTGTGTTGTAATCAAGATCGCGCGGCGGCACGGAGAACTGAATCTGCACATTGAGCACCTTGCCCAGTTCGCCGGCATTGACAATATCTCTGACACGCTGGAAATAGGGGAGGTAACGCCGGTAGTAGGCTACGAAGCACGGGACTCCGGTCTCTTCGCTGATGCGGTTGACCCGGAGGCAGTCTTCATAGCTGGCAGCCAATGGTTTCTCCACATAGCAGGGTTTGCCTGCCCGCATGGACATAATGGCAAATGTAGCATGGCTGGAGGGTGGAGTGGCTATATAGATGGCATTGACATCCGGATCGTCTATCAGCTGCTGGGCGTCGGTGTACCATTTTCGGATGTGATGACGCTCGGCATAAGACCTTGCCTTGTCTTCACTCCGGCTCATGACCGCCTCTACGTGTGAGCCCTGAACCTCATTGAAAGCTGGCCCCGACTTTTTCTCGGTGACTTCGCCACATCCAATAAATCCCCAACTGATTTCCTTCATTGCAGTATTTGTTAACGCTTTAAAGTTACATGGAGACTAAATCTTGATTTTTATTTTGCTGCCCTTACTTTCGTTGGACATTCTGTCCAGAGCAGTGACGATATAGACGTATCGTTCTTGCCCGTCCTTGTAGGGCAGTTTCATAAAATTCTGCCGGCTGACGCCTACGATGTGCGTCTCCTGTTGCAGATCTATCTTCTCGCCCTTGCCAAAACGATAGACCACATATTGCGTGACCTCATCGCCCCAGTTTTTAGCCTTTCTTCCTTGCCAAAACAAGACCAGACCGTCAGAGGTCTCAACCACTTTCAGTTTTCGCGGTTTCTTTGGGGCCTTGCTGTCGATGAAAGGCATGAGGGGCTGCAAGGCAGGAAACTTCCAATAATTGTTGCGGAGTATGGTGCCGTAATTGCCCACATTGTCCACAACGGCCTTGGCATACCAAAGCACAGTGCCGTTTACATGGCTCATCTGCTGATGCAACCGGTGTTTGGCCGGCAGCTGATGGCTGTCCGGATTTTGCGGGTCGGCGAATTTCACGGTTCGCTCTACGTCTTCGCCAATATAGAGAGGACGGTTGGCAGCGTGCTTGTCCCACCATTTGATGAGTGTGGCATAGTCTGCCGTGGGATGGCCGATCTGCCAATATATTTGAGGCACACAATAGTCCACCCAGCCGTTGTTGACCCAAAGAATAACATCGGCATAAAGGTCGTCATAATTCTGCAAGCCTTTGGTAGCCGAACCATTTGCAGGGTCGGATGAAAGATTGCGGTAGATGCCGAAAGGCGAAATGCCAAACTTCACCCATGGCTTACACTGATGGATGACTTCTGACAACTGCTGCACGAAGAGGCTGACATGATTGCGCCGCCAATCGCCAATGTTGGAAAAGCCTTGACGGTTGCTCTCGTAGTATTGCTGATCGGGGATGGTTTGGCCGGGGGCAGGGTAGGGATAGAAATAGTCGTCGATGTGCAGGCCGTCAATATCGTAACGGCTCACAATGTCCTGAACCACGCGGCAAATGTAGTCGCGGTTCTCTTTCAGTGCCGGATTCAGTATAATCTGATTGTCATAAGAAAAAGTCCGTTCGGGATGCTGCACGGCAACATGGCCGGAGGCCAACTGGGTGGTGCCTTTCGTCTTGGCCCGGTAGGGATTGATCCATGCGTGAATTTCCATGCCGCGCTTGTGGCACTGCTCTGTCATCCATGCCAGCGGATCCCAAAGAGGGTAGGGGGCACGTCCCTGAACTCCGGTCAGGAACCTGCTCCAAGGCTCCAGCCGGCTTTCATAGAGGGCATCGCACTCGGGCCTGACCTGGAAGATGATGGCATTGACGCCGTCTTGCTGCAAGACGTCGAGCTGATGAGTCAGGGTGCGCTGCATTTCGTCGCGCGACATGCCTTGGAACTGTCCGTTGACAGCCTGAATCCAGGCACCCCTGAACTGGCGTTTTTGCGCCTGAACATTTAAAAAACTCGCGAAAATGAAGAGAAAGAGGAAAAATCGTCTCATATCCTTGGTATGGGATGTGTTGTGATGATTTGCCAGAGGCGCATGGGATTTATTCTTCCATCAGATGACCGAAGAAATCATCCAAATCCTTATCCAACCCTTGCATCAAGTCGCCCCCGACAATGACAGTATCGTCGTCGGCCAAATAGAGCTCGGCAAAGCTGTTTTTGTCGTCATCGTCCAGTACGAAACTGAACGGCTTCAGAATGCCGAGATTGTCGACCAACTCGTGATACTTCTTGAGAACAGCGCGCATGGTCAGGGTAACGCTGTCGTAGAAGCGTTCGTCCTTGTTGTCAATCCATTGCTCAACGACACAACGCGTGATCTCCTCATCGTTGTCGTTGAAAGCCAGAAGCTCCCCGCTGTCCTGCGCCACCCGAACATGTATGTCGGTGAGTATGGTGGTGTTGGGACATGCCGGAAACTTCTGGGCTATCTTTCTCAGAAAACGCTCTATCTGCTGAACAGTCTGCTCGGAGGCTTTCATTACTTATTGTTTTTTAATTTGTCTACGTAAGCATCGATGACCGCAACCGCCGTGACATTGACAACGTCGCGCACGCTGGCTTCAAAATCGGTGAAGTGTATGGCCTTGTTGAGTCCCATCTGAATCGGGCCGATGGTCTCCACATCGGGTTCGAGCGACTGTATCAGCTTGTAGCTGCAGTTGGCCGAACTCATGTTGGGGAATACAAGCGCGTTGACATCCTTGCCTTTCAGCCGGGTGAACGGAAACTTGTCATCGCGCAACTCCTTGTTGAGCGCAAAGTTGATCTGCATCTCGCCGTCAATGACCATATCGGGATAATCCTGCTGGAGTTTCTCCACAGCCTGATGAACTTTCTGGGGTGATCCCATGTCGTCCGTGCCGAAATTGGAATAGCTTATCATGGCAATCGCCGGGTCATTATTGAAGAATTTCACGGTGTGCGCGGTCAAACGGGCAATGTCGTAAAGCACGTTCTGGTCGGGGTGGCGGTTGATGAGCGTGTCTGCCAGATAGTAAACGCCTTTCTTGGTGTTGAGGATGTGCATGGTTCCGAACGTGTTGTATTCCGGACGGATGCCAATCACCTCCTTGGCCACCTTGATGGTGTTGCTGTATTTGGTGTAAAGGCCGGTGATAAAGGCGTCGGCATCGCCTTGCTCGACCATGGACATGCCAAAGTAGTTGCGCTCGTACATTTTGTCGTAGGCCTCCTCGAAAGTATAGCCTTGGCGTGCGCGCTTCTCGGCCAGATGCTTGGCATAGGTGGCGCGGCGCCCTTGCTCCTTGTCGGCCCGCATGTCGATAATCTCCACGCCTGTGAGGTCGAGCTTCAGCCGGCTGGCTATGCGGTTCAGCCGGTCGAGG
Organism: Hallella seregens ATCC 51272; assembly: GCF_000518545.1. Lineage (GTDB taxonomy): Bacteria > Bacteroidota > Bacteroidia > Bacteroidales > Bacteroidaceae > Prevotella > Prevotella seregens. The sequence goes on along the minus strand of NZ_KI912454.1, from coordinate 54,019 downwards.
TTGCCCAACAGAATGGGTTGGCAGATGCCCTCCTGGCGGGCCTGCACGGCTGCTTTCATCATCGTGGGGTGCCCGCCCTCGGCAAACACCACCCGCTGGGGATGCAGCGCAGCCGTGGCGTGGAGGGTGCGGGTGAGCTTGGTTTCCTGCCCCAGCATCTGGCGCAGCCGGTCCTTGTAGGCCTCCCAATCGGTGATGGTGGAGCGGGCCACGCCACTCTCGATGGCTGCCTTGGCCACGGCCGCGGAAACACTTGTGATGAGTCGGGGATCCACAGGTTTGGGAATGAAGTATTTCGGGCCGAAACTCAAGTCGTTGACATGATAGACCTCGTTCACAATATCGGGGATGGGCTGCTTGGCCAGGTCGGCAATGGCCTGGACGGCTGCCATCTTCATCTCTTCGTTGATGGCCCGCGCATGCACGTCGAGCGCACCACGGAAAATATAGGGGAAACCGATGACGTTGTTGATCTGGTTGGGATAGTCGGAACGCCCCGTCGACATCAGCACGTCGGGCCGGCTGGCCATGGCATCTTCATAGCTGATTTCGGGAATGGGATTGGCCAGGGCAAACACGATGGGGTTGTCGGCCATGGAGCGAATCATGTCCTGCGTGAGGATGTTGCCTTTGGAAAGACCCACGAAGACGTCGGCACCCTTGATGGCCTCTTCCAGCGTGTGGATGTCGCGGCGGTCGGTAGCAAAAAGTTTCTTCTGTGGGGTCAGGTTGGGACGGTCGGAAGTGATGACCCCCTTGGAGTCGAGCATGACCACATTCTCCGTCTTCAGCCCGAGCGCCACATAGAGCTTGGTGCAGCTGATGGCAGCCGCGCCGGCCCCGTTGACCACAAGCCTGACCTGGGAAATGTCCTTGCCAGCCACTTCGAGCGCATTCTTGAGTCCGGCGGCAGAGATGATGGCCGTGCCGTGCTGGTCGTCGTGCATGACGGGAATGTCGAGGTTCTTCTTCAGCCGTTCCTCTATGTAAAAGCATTCCGGTGCCTTGATGTCTTCCAGGTTGATACCGCCAAAAGAGGGCGCAATCTTTTCCACGGCATCGCAGAATTTCACAGGGTCTTTCTCGTCCACCTCGATGTCGAAAACGTCGATGCCGCCATAAATCTTGAACAGCAGCCCCTTGCCCTCCATGACGGGCTTGCCGCTCATGGCGCCGATGTCGCCCAGGCCCAGAACGGCTGTTCCGTTGGAAATGACAGCCACCAGATTCCCCTTGTCCGTATATTTGTAGACGTCGTCGGGGTTCTTCTGAATCTCCAGACACGGGTAGGCCACGCCCGGAGAATAGGCGAGACTTAGATCCGTTTGTGTTCTGTAAGGCTTTGTCGGCTTTACCTCAATCTTGCCCGGACGCCCCGATTCATGATACTCGAGTGCGGCCTCTTTCGTAATTTTGACCATGGTAATCAAGTTTAAAATCTATCAGATACCTTTTCTGAAGCAGTTGCAAAGATAATAAAAACCCTTAAAACAAAAGTGGTTTTTTCGTTTTTTTGTACCTTTGCACTGTGTTTTTAATGATGCTTTCTTTCTATGTATAAATCAGGCACTCCAACAGAATACAGGCAGCGGCTCAGGCAGCGCATACTCAAGACGGCCATCCGCGAGTTTCAATCCAAGGGAATCAAGGCGGTGAAGATGGACGACATTGCCAATCTGCTGTCCGTCTCCAAGCGCACCGTTTATGAGCTGTACAAGAACAAGGAGCAGCTGCTGATGGAATGCGTCAAGGAGGAGCACTTTGGCTTCGACGCCCACATGGCCACGTATGCCTCCGGGGCCAACCGTCATGTCATCGACATTATCCTGGAGTTCTATCGTTTGCAGATGCGCCACCTGACAGGCATCTCGCCCGTGTATTTCATGGAGCTGCACAAGTTTCCTGAGATCATGGCATGGAAGGAGGGGAGGCATCGGGAGACAGAGGCCAAGGCTCAGCTCTTTTTCCAGCGGGGGATAGCGGAGGGCTATTTCAAGGCCAACGTCAATTACGAGCTCATCTCAAAGGTGGGCAACGGGGCCATGAATTACGTGATGGAGAACCGGCTTTACAAGCAATACGAGTTTAAGGAGATTTTCCGCGACGTGATTATTCTGTTTATCCGCGGATTCTGCACGTTGGAGGGAATCCGTGAGCTGGACCGCCAGATCGAAGAGATGAAACGACAAAGGAATGGTCGGGAGGCTTTCGTGGGGCCCACGAAACGACAAAGGAATGGTCGGGAGGCTTTCGTGGGGCCCACTAAACGCCAAAGGAATGGTCGGGAGGCCTTCGTGGGCCCCACTAAACGCCCAAGGAATGTCCGGGAGGCTTTCGTGGGGCCCACGAAACGCCAAAGGAATGTCCGGGAGGCTTTCGTGGGGCCCACTAAACGCCCAAGGAATGTCCGGGAGGCTTTCGTGGGGCCCACGAAACGCCAAAGGAATGGTCGGGAAGCCTTCGTGGGCCCCACTAAACGCCAAAGGAAAGGAATGTATAAATTGAATATAGGGACATACACACGGTGTATGTCCCTATATGTTGGAAAAAGCCTCGAACCCTTTATCTGGTGTATAGGAATCGCTTGATCGACCGCTTGGGGGTCTTCTCGAATTCTTCCTCATGGATTTCGATGGACGAAAGATGGCAGTAGGCCGGCAGGACGGTGTTGATTTGCTTGCGGTTCTGCTCCATGATGTCTTTCAGGTCCTCATTGTTGAATCCCATCTGCTTGGCAGCATCGTAGTCGGGGAACACCAGTCCCACCAGCTTGTCGCCATCCTGGATGACCACACTCTCGGTGACCATGGTCATGGAGTTGAGCTTGTCTTCGATCTCTTCCGGGTAGATGTTCTGCCCGTTCGAGCCCAGCAGCATGTTCTTGGAGCGGCCTTTGATGAAGACATTGCCGTCGGCATCCATCGTGCCGAGGTCGCCCGTGTGGAACCAGCCGTCCTTGTCGATGGCTGCCTCGGTGGCTTCCTCATTCTTGTAATAGCCGAGCATCACGTTGGGGCCCTTGGCCAATATCTCGCCGGGCACCCTTGCGGGGTCTTCGCTCGCAATCTTCACCTGCATGTGCAGGGCAGCCCTGCCGCAGGACGTGGGTACGAACGAGGCGTGGTCGGCATAGCAGATGATGGGTGCGCACTCCGTTGCCCCGTAGCCCACGGTGTAGCGGAATCCGATTTGGTGCAGGAATGTCTCGACTTCCTGGCTGAACGCCGCGCCGCCGATGATGACCTCGTAGAAGTTGCCACCGAAAGCTTTCGACACTTGCTCGCAAATCTTCTCGTACACCCGCTTGTTGATGCCCGGCATCTTCAGCAGGATGCGAATCTTGGTGTCCTGCATCTTCGGGAACACCTTTTTCTTGATGATCTTTTCGATAATCAGAGGTACGGAAATGATGATTTTGGGCTTCACCTCGGCAAAGGCCTGGGCAATGATGGCCGGCGAGGGGATGCGCGTCAGGTAGTAGATGTGGCAGCCCTTGATGAACTCGAACAGGAACTCGAAAGCCATGCCGTACATGTGGGCCATCGGCAGGATGCTGATGACACTGTCTTCGGCATGAATTTGGGTGCCCAGCACGTGTTCGGCAAAGTCGGCGTTGCTCCACAGGGCACGGTAGGGAATCATCACGCCCTTGGAAAAGCCCGTCGTACCGCTGGTATAGTTGATGAGGGCCAGCTCGTTTGGGTTTTCCTCCACATAATAGTTCACATGCTCCTTGCGGAAATACTTGGGAAACTTCTTGCCGAAGATTTCGTTCAGATGCTCGCGGGCGTAAGTCAGTTTGTCCGTGCGCGACAGCACCAGCGAGTAGTCCGGAATGTAGATGATGCCCTCCAGTTTGGGCATCTTGGTGGCGTCTATCTCCGTGGCGACCACGTCGCCCACGAACAACAGCTTGGCGTCGGAATGGTTGACGATGTTGTGAATCTGGTCGGCCGTAAACTCATGCAGGATGGGCACGGCTATGGCACCATAGGTGAGCACGGCCAGGAAAGCGGCGGCCCACGCGGCGCTGTTCCGGCCGGCCAGGGCAATCTTGTCTCCTTTCTGCACCCCGGAGTTTTCAAACATGATGTGCAGCTTCTCTATCTTGCGTGCCACGTCATGATACTGCAGGGTTGCTCCCTTAAAGTCGGTGAGGGCGTCTCGCTCCCAGTTTTCCACAATACTTTTTTGTATCAGCCGGTTGAAGCTCGGAATATTCTCCATATTTCTCCTCATTAATGAAATTCTTGGGTCTCTTGATTTCTCTACTGGTGGAGCGCTATACTGCGTTCTGATAGAGATAACGCTTGATGGATTTCTTGGGTGTTTTCTCAAACTCTTTGTCGTGCAGCTTAATTTCACTGATTTTGCAAAACGAGGGAAGCTGAAGATTGAGATTCTTTCGGTTCTCCTCCATGATGCTGTTCAGGTCTTCGTCAGTAAATCCCAACGCATGCACCTCGTCCATGTCCGGATGGACGAGGCCCACGAGCTTGTCTCCCTTTTGCAGAATCAGGCTCTCGCTGACCATGGCCATCGAGTTCAGTTTGTCCTCGATTTCTTCGGGATACACATTCTGCCCGTTGGCTCCCAGAAGCATGTTCTTGATTCTGCCCAGGATAAACACGTGTCCGTCCTGGCTCATCTTGGCCAGGTCGCCGGTGTGGAACCATCCGTTCTCGTCGATGACGGATTGGGTGGCCTGTTCGTTTTTGTAATAGCCGTGCATGACATTCAGCCCGCGCGTAACAATTTCGCCGGCAACATTGGCCGGGTCGGGGCTTAATATCTTGACTTCCATGTGCTTCACCGCAGTGCCGCAGGAGCCCGGAACAAAGTCGGTATGGTCCGAAAAAGTAATCATGGGCCCCGTCTCCGTCGTGCCGTAGCCCACGGTGACCGGAAAGTTGATGCTTGTAAAGAACTGCTCTATCTCCTTGCTGAAGCTGGCGCCGCCTATCATGATTTCGTAGGCATTGCCCCCCATGACATCCAAAACCATCTGATGCAGACGCTCCTTCACTTTCTTGTTGATTCCCGGCATCTTCAGCAAGAGACGCACGCGGGTGTTGTTGACGATGGGGAATATCTTCTTCCGCACAATCTTTTCTATAATCAGAGGTACGGAGACGATGATGCTGGGATGTATTTCGGCAAAGGCTTCCTGAATAATGGACGGGCTCGGCAGACGGGTCAGGAAAAAGAGATGGTTGCCCATGCAGAACTGCAACAGGAACTCGCAGCTCAAGCCGTACATGTGAGCCATGGGCAGGATGGCCAGCACGTCGCTGTTCTTTTTGAGCTTGCTTCCTATGGCTTCCATCAGGTAGTCCATATTGCTCCACAGCGCGCGATAGGGTAGCATGACACCCTTCGAGAAGCCGGTGGTTCCGCTCGTGTAGTTAATCATGGCCAGCCCCTCGGGGTCGTCCTGATAATAGTGAACGTGCTCCTGTCTGAAGTATTTGGGATACTTGTGCCCGAACATTTCATTGAGGTGTTCCCGCGCATAGGACAGTCTTTCTGAACGACTGACAATCAAGGAAGCATCAGGCAGATAGACAATGCCCTCCAGATTTGGCATTTGTTCCGAATCGATGGAGGTGGCCACGACATCGCCCACAAACAGCAGTTTGGAATCAGAGTGGTTGACGATGTTGTATATCTGGTCGGGGGTGAATTCGTGCTGTATGGGTACAATGACCGCTCCGTAGGTTACGGCTGCCAAAAAGGCGCATGCCCACATGGAACTGTTTCGGCCGCAGATGGCAATCTTGTCGCCTTGTTTGATACCCGAGTGCTCGAACATGATATGCAATTTCTCTATCTTGCGGGCGACGTCGTGATATTGCAGGGTTGCACCTTTATAGTCGGTAAGCGCATCTTTCTCCCAATGGTTTACAATTGTTTTTTCGATGAGAGAATTGAAACTGGGTATATTATCCATTGCACAAAATTCTAATTATTGTGCAAAGGTACAACGTAAAATGCACAATCCCAAAAATAATGTGCAGTTTTTTGCCCCGAAGCCGAAAATCACTCGTAGTGCATGCTTGCTGCCGGATAGATGCGCGAAACGATAAAACTTGGCACGACCAGCACGAGTACGCAAATCAGCAGCGTGCCGACATTCAGCAACAATAACAGGGGAATGTTCACTTCAATGGGCACGGTGCTGACATAGTAGGTGGCTGCATCCAGCTTGACGATACCTGTCCACTTTTGGAGTAGGGAGAGCCCCACGCCTATCAGATTGCCAACGATGAGACCGCGGCCGATGATGAACGTTGCCAGCCAGAGGAATATGTGTCGAATGGTTCTGTTGCGGGCGCCCAATGCCTTCAGAATCCCAATCATTGCGGTTCGTTCCAAAATAATGATGAGAAGCCCGGATACCATTGTAACCCCGGCTACGGCGATCATGAGCGCCAGAATAATCCAAACGTTCATGTCCAGCAAGTCGAGCCAGTTGAATATCTGCGGATTTGTGTCGCGGATGGTTTGCGAGGTATAAGTCTCTCCGTTGTGGTCTGCGGTACGATTGATTTTCTGTATGAAATGCTCTTCCGTCTGGTCCAATAGTCCAAAGTCTGCAACCGTTATTTCTGCACCGGAAGCCTGGTCGGGTTCCCACCCGTTTAATTTGACTGCAGTATACAGGTCTGTAAAGCAAATGCTTTCATCATATTGGGCAAGATTGGTTTCATAAATTCCTCGGATGGTGAACCTGCGCATGCGCACTCCGCCTTTCCCGATGAAATAGGCAAAGATTTGTTGACCTCTCTTCAAGCGCAGTTTGTTGGCCATATACTGGGACACGACAAGCTGATTGCTTGATTTTTGATCGGAAAACTGCGGGACGCTCCCGCTTATGAGGTTTCGATGTAAAAAGGTAGAATCAAACTCCGGCCCAACCCCTTTGAACATAACCCCGAGAAAGTCCGAGTCGGTCTTGAGGATTCCTTGTGTGTAGGCGTATCGTTCAACGTGTTTCACTCCCGGTATATCCCTGATGACGTGCAGCATGGAGTCGTCTATCACGATGGGAGAGGGGGTTGCCGACATTTGCGCCATGAAATTAGTAACTTGAATGTGCGCCCCAAAGCCTATTACCTTGTTTCTAATGGTGTGTTTGAATCCCAATATCACAAATACCGAGATAATCATAACCGCCAACCCTATAGCAACTCCAACGGTTGCTATAGTAATGGCTGGTCCGGGTGTTTTGTTTCCTTCGGATTTCTCTTGGTGTATCCGTCTGGCTATCAAAAAGGGGACATCCATGGCTTTAGTCAGTTCTTCCTGGATATGTTTCCAATGCTTTGCGCAGCACCAAAAGCGCACGTTCCAAATCCTTGCGTTTCAGCACATAGGCAATTCTCACCTGATTGATTCCCGCACCGGGCGTAGTATAGAATCCGGCTGCGGGTGCCATCATCACCGTCTCGCCTTCGTAGCTGAATTCCTCCAAACACCATCTGCAAAAGTTTTCTGCATCATCCACCGGCAACTGTGCCACGGTATAGAATGCGCCCATGGGAATAGGGGAGTAAACGCCCGGAATCCGATTAAGTCCGTCTATCAGGCATTTGCGTCGTTCTACATATTCGTCATAGACATCGCGATAGTATTCTTCCGGGGCATCCAGCGAGGCTTCTGCAACAATCTGTCCAATCAACGGCGGCGACAGACGCGCCTGACAGAATTTCATCACGGCTTTTCGTATTTCCGAATTCCGTGTAATCAAAGCGCCGATACGGATGCCACATTCAGAATACCGTTTGGAAACAGAATCGATGAGCACCACATTTTGCTCAATGCCTTTCAAGTGCATGGCACTAATGTAAGGACTTCCCGTGTAGATGTATTCTCGGTACACCTCGTCGGAGAAAAGATAAAGGTCGTATTTGGCTACCAAATCACGAATCTGATTCATTTCCCGTCGGGTATAGAGGTAGCCGGTAGGATTGTTTGGATTACATATCATAATGGCCCGCGTACGCTCATTGATGAGTTCCTCAAACTTTTCTACTTTGGGCAACGAGAAGCCTTCCTCTATAGTTGTAGCAATTGTGCGTATCTTGGCACCTGCAGAGATGGCAAAGGCCATATAGTTGGCGTAAGCCGGTTCTGGTACGATAATCTCGTCACCAGGATTAAGGCAACTCATAAAGGCAAACAAGACAGCCTCCGAACCGCCTGAGGTAATGATTATGTCATCGGGACTAATATGGATGTTATATTTCTCGTAATATCCAACGAGCTTCTTGCGGTAAGACAAATAACCCTGTGATGGCGAGTATTCCAATACTTTCCGATCAATATGCTTCAGAGCATCCAAAGCAACTTGCGGAGTCGGTAAATCTGGCTGTCCAATATTCAAGTGATATACTTTTGTACCACGTTCTTTAGCTGCAGCAGCAAGAGGAGCCAGTTTCCGAATTGGTGACTCCGGCATTTCCAGTCCGCGAACTGATATTTCAGGCATGTTTATTTTCAGTTTATATGTTGTCCTTAAAATTCACAGGATGCAAAATTAGACTTTTTTCCCGACCCAGCCAATAAATTTTATGTAATATGGGGGTGCTTCCTGTTATTTATCATAACGGCCATTATAATGCAAAAACAGATATATTGATGCAAGGGACTATGGATAGCCATTACAACGAGGCTGCCCGGACACGGCTCAACGTCTCTGGTGTCATCTGCAGATAGCTGGCAATATAGACAAGCGGCGCGCGAAGAACCACTTGTGGTTTGAGCTTGCACAATCTAAGATAACGGTTTTGTGCCGTCTCAAATCGTACCAAATCAGCATGTACCTGTGAAATAATCAAGCTTTCTTCTAATATTTTTCGATAGAGAATCTGGATATTTACATTGTGCAGTGCAACTTGTTCAAGTTTACGTTTGGGCAGACAAAACACGGTTGTTGGTTCGAGGGCCTCTGCTTGCAAATGTGTAGGCTCGTCCTTGAAAAGACTTTCTATACACATGAATATCTCGCCATCGGAACCGATGTGCTCTGTAAGCTCCTTTTCATTCTTATAATAAAACTGCCTAATAAGTCCTTTTTCAATATAGTAGATGTCCTCACAGACCGCACCTTCTGCCAAAATGGTTTCTCCCTTGGCAAATTTTCGAGGAACCAAGACACTCTCAAGAATGTCCAGTTCTTCATGAGTCATGGTACTGTATTTTCGAGCCAATTCCCGCGCAATGTCTCGTGTCGTGTTCTGTAACTCTTTCATGTTTATACCTCCCTTATAATAACCCTTGTCGGATAGTTTGTTATAATTGTTCTAATCCAGTTTCAGTACAGCTAAGAATGCTTTTTGAGGCACCTGCACATTACCTATTTGCTTCATACGTTTCTTGCCTTTCTTCTGTTTCTCCAATAATTTTCGTTTACGGCTAACATCGCCTCCATAGCATTTAGCCAATACATCCTTACGGACCTGCTTCACCGTCTCACGCGCAACAATTTTAGAACCGATAGCAGCTTGGATGGCAATGTCAAACTGTTGTCTGGGAATCAGATCCTTCAACTTCTCGCACATTCTTCGCCCCAATGTCACGGCATTATCCTGATGAGCCAGCGTAGAGAGAGCATCAACGGGTTCTCCATTGAGCAAGATGTCCAAGCGAGCCAATTTAGAGGGCCTAAAGCTGTCAATATGGTAATCGAATGAAGCATAGCCCTTGGAAATGGATTTCAGTTTGTCGTAGAAATCAATCACGATTTCGCCCAATGGAATCATGAAACGCAACTCTATCCGATTGCCTGACACATACTGTTGGTCTATCAGTTCTCCACGTTTGTCGATACATAGTTTCATAATCATACCGATATAATCGGCCGAAGTTATGATGCTAGCCTTAATGTAAGGCTCCTCAATATGATCAATAGCCGTAGGATCTGGCAATCCGCTTGGATTATGCACCTCTTTCACCTCTCCATGCTTATCATACACCATGTACGACACGTTGGGCACGGTAGTAATCACCTCGGTATTGAACTCACGGCCAAGTCGCTCTTGTACAATTTCCATGTGCAGTAGTCCCAAAAAGCCACAACGAAATCCGAAGCCAAGTGCCTGGGATGATTCTGGTTGGAACGTCAGCGAGGCATCGTTGAGTTGGAGCTTTTCCAGCGATGTCCGTAAGTTTTCGTATTCATTAGGATCAATGGGATAAACCCCAGCAAAAACCATTGGCTTTACTTCTTGGAATCCTTCAATGGCTTTCTCGCACGGAGCATTTTCATGTGTGATGGTATCACCCACTTTGACTTCTGTTGCATTCTTGATGCCTGATATGATATAGCCCACTTCGCCTGTCGAGAGCTTTTCCCTTGGTTCCATGTCTATTTTCAGCACCCCTACTTCATCGGCCGTATATTCCATACCCGTCTGTACAAACTTCACCTTGTCGCCTTGACGAATGCAACCGTTCTCTATCTTGCATAGAACGATGATGCCTCGAAACGAGTTGAATATGGAGTCAAAGATAAGTGCCTGTAACGGTTTGTTCGCATCTCCCTTGGGTGGACGAATGCGCTCTACTACTGCTTTAAGAATGTCTTCCACCCCCTCGCCCGTTTTTCCGCTGGCCCGTATAATGTCAGACGGGTCGCAGCCTATCAAGTCTACAATCTCGTCTTCAACCTCTTCAGGCATGGCATTGGGCATGTCTATCTTGTTGATGACAGGAACAATTTCCAAATCATGGTCAATGGCCATATATAAATTAGAAATGGTCTGAGCCTGAACGCCTTGCGTTGCGTCCACCACCAATAATGCCCCCTCGCAGGCTGCAATGCTGCGCGACACCTCATAGCTGAAGTCAACGTGGCCCGGGGTATCAATTAAGTTTAGGATGTATTGTTCGCCGTTGAGTCCATAGGTCATCTGAATGGCATGGCTCTTGATGGTAATACCCCGTTCACGCTCCAAATCCATGTTGTCCAACATTTGATTCTCCGTGATTTGGATTGTATGGGTATATTCCAACATTCTGTCAGCCAATGTCGACTTGCCATGATCTATATGTGCAATAATACAAAAATTCCTTATATGTTCCATAAAGTGTTCTTTTCTTATCGGGCAAAGGTACGAAAAAGATGGCATATAGCGGAATTCAATTCGTCTTTTTTTATTAACTTTGCAACCATCTTATCGAATTCTAAAATGAATAAAAAGTGCTTTTTCCAGATGGCTGTGACCGGAATGATGGCTATGCTGGCATTTATTTCCTGTCACCATGAGACATTAGAGGATCGGGCCGAAAAAGAGGCATACGATTATACCAAGCGCTACTGCCCTACCCCTATCAAGGATTTTCAGCACACAGACAGTGTCACTTTCACTCGTCAGAATCGAACCTTTAATTATTATTATGTTCTTTCAGGAAAGGCAGATCAAACTCAGTTGATTGATAAGCTACGCCCCAAACTCCGTGCAGCACTACTCGATGAACTGATTGACAACACGGGGAGTCAGGTTTACAAGGAGGCCGGATTCTGCTTCCATTACATCTTTCGGTCGGCCAAGACAGGCAAGATTCTGTACGAAGAATCCTTTACTCCCAAGGATTACCGAACAAAGATGCACCCCACAGACTGACAAGCCACAAACAATAAAGTCCCGAAACTTTCATTTACAAGTTTCGGGACTTCTTTCTTTGTTTATCTTGAAGACATGGAGAGGGAGAGCATCCCCCTACTCTTCAGGCTTCATGTTCGTATAGACATTCTGTACGTCGTCAAATTCTTCAAGTCGCTCCACCATCTTGTCAATAGTCTCGCGCTGCTCGGGGGTAACGTCTTTTAGGTCGTTCGGGATGCGCGTGAATTCTGCACTGGTAATTTCAAAGCCGTTTTCTTCCAGATATTTCTGGATGTCACCAAAGCTGGTCGGCAATCCATAGATAGTAACTTCTCCCTCTTCCTCATCCATATCGTATTCATCGTCCACTCCGAAATCAATCAGTTCAAGAATCAGATCGTCCATCTCTACACCTTGTTTCATCTTGAACGTGAATACGCAACGGTGGTCAAAAAGGAAACTCAGCGAACCTTGGTTGCCCAAGTTTCCACTGTATTTGTTGAATACAGAACGCACATCAGCTACGGTACGGGTGGTGTTGTCGGTCAAAGTGTCCACAAACACGGCTATACCATGAGGGCCATATCCCTCGTAGGTCACTTCTTTATAGTCGCTCGTGTCCTTGCCCTGGGCATTCTTGATGGCACGTTCTATATTGTCCTTCGGCATGTTTTCACGCTTACAGGTGGCAATAAGAGCGCGCAATGTAGGATTGTTTTCAGGTTCAGGGCCACCGGTTTTCACCGCAATGGCAATCTGTTTACCCAGTTTTGTAAATGTGCGGGCCATATGCCCCCATCTCTTCATCTTTGTAGCTTTACGATACTCAAATGCTCTTCCCATAGGAATTAATACTTATGTTGTTTATTGGTTCTATAACTTCTACTCCCCTATCGGAGCTCTGCACCGAGCTTCGTCGTGAGATTTTTAATCAATTTTTGCATGATGGCATCAATTTGCTTGTCGTCCAGTGTTTTCCCATCATCTTCCAAAATAAAGTTTACGGCATAACTCTTTTTTCCGGCTGGAAGATTCTTTCCTTGATACACATCGAAGAGTTCCACACGCTTCAAGTTTTTCTTTTCTATTTGGCGTGCAATATTCTCTATCTGAGCAAATTCAACACTATTATCTACCAACAAGGCCAAGTCTCGGCTCACCGAGGGATACTTGTTCAGCTCATGAAACTCTACCTCGTTTTTCTTGATGGCTTTCAGCATGCCAGCCCAATTGATTTCTGTATAATATACGTCATTATCAATCCCCATCCCGTGCAAAACTTTTTTTGAGAGCTTACCATAGTCGGCCAATACTTTGCCATTATGCGACTTCAAAGTCTGTCCATAGGAAAAGACATTGTTTTCACTGGCCACAATCGTAGTAGTCTTCTCATTCACCCCAGCTCTGCGCATAATGTTCTCCACATATGCTTTCAACTCATAAAAAGTCATCTCTTCATCAGGATGTGCCCATGAACCTTCCACGCGTTTGCCGGTAAGCCAAAGACCCACGTGGTATTCCTGTGAATAAGCTTTGATGGATTCATCGTGGTCATCCTTGGCTGCATCATAGGTATAAACATTACCCACCTCGAAGAATCTCAAATTGGTGCGCTTGCGATTGATGTTCCTCGACAGCGATTCCAACCCACCAAAGAGCAGGGTCTGTCGCATCACCCCCAAATCTGCACTCAACGGATTCATCACCTTGACAGTTGATGCCCAAGGATAAGTGTTATGCTCGTCTTTATCATAGTATGACGACTTGGTGAGCGAGTTGTTAAGTATCTCGTTGAAGCCACAGCCAACAAGTTGCTCGCCAATGATGTTCTCCAGACGATATTGCTTGTCCTGTTCGCTCTCGACCGTCAATGACGATTTAAGCTGTACCGGAATCTCTACATTATTATATCCATAAATGCGCAGAATATCCTCCACGACGTCACACGGGCGTTGCACGTCCACACGAAAAGCAGGGACAAGCAAGGACAAACCATCCGGGGTCTCCTCTTCTACTTTCATCTCCAAGCTCTCGGCAATGCGCTTGATAGTGTCGTGACCTATTTGCTTGCCAATCAATCGGTCGCAGTACTCATATTTAAGTTTCACCTCGAAGTCTGGCATAGGGTCAGGGTAGACATCTTTGATTTGCATTGAAACCTTGCCACCAGCCAGCTCCTTACAGAGGATAGCCGCCTGTTTCAAGGCGTAGACCTGACCATTGGGGTCTACCCCTCTCTCAAAACGGAAACTGGAATCCGTGCTCAGACCATGACGACGGGCACTCTTGCGAATCCATGTAGGATGGAAGTAGGCGCTCTCCAACACCACGTTTCGAGTGGTCTCGTACGTGCCGGAGCCTTTACCGCCAAAGATGCCGGCAATACACATGGGCTCCTCTGCGTTGCAAATGCTCAGGTCATGTTCCCCAAGCGTGTGCACGTCGCCGTCCAGAGTAATAAACTTGGTTCCCTCGGGCTGTGTACGCACCACGATTTTGTGGCCGGTAACCATATCGGCATCAAAACAGTGCATGGGTTGACCATAGGCCATCATGATATAGTTAGTAATGTCTACTATATTGTTAATAGGCCGTAACCCTATAACAGTCAGTCTGTCTTTCAACCATTGTGGGCTCTCCTTGACCTCGCAGTCAGTTATACTTAGACAGGCATAGCGTTTGCAGGCTTGTTGGTTCTCTATCTCCACCTCAATGGGAAGTTTGTTGTTGTCCACAGCAAACGGAGTGCAATCGGGACGATGCAGTGTCGTTTTGTATCCACGCTGCACCAGCCAAGCGTAAAGGTCGCGGGCCACACCATAGTGACTCAGCGCATCGGCACGGTTGGCCGTAATATCAATATCCATCACCCAATCGCTCTCCAAATGATAGTATTCAGCAGCCGGCATGCCAACCTGGGCATCTTTAGGTAGTACAATGATACCATGATGATCGGTACCCATCCCGATTTCATCCTCGGCGCAAATCATGCCATAGCTGTCTACACCGCGTAGCTTTGACTTTTTGATAGTGAATTCTTGATCGCCATCATAAAGCACACAGCCCAAATCAGCTACGATTACTTTTTGGCCGGCAGCAACATTGGGGGCACCACATACAATTTGCTGTGGCGTATCCTTACCCAAGTCTACGGTGGTAATATGCAGATGGTCGCTGTTTGGATGTGTCTCGCAGGTGAGCACCTGACCTACAAAGAGTCCCTTCAGTCCGCCTTTTACAGCCTGTACCTCTTCCAAAGCACCTACTTCAAGCCCCGTAGAGGTTAGAGCATCTGCGGTCTCTTGAGGAGTCAGGTCAAAGTCGACATATTCTTTCAGCCATTGATATGAAATCTTCATGCTATTTTGATTTTATTTCTATCGATTAAACAGCGCAAAATTACTAAAAAATTACGACTCATCCAAGCACAGTCCTACATTTCTTATTTCTCTCCCTTTAAAACCGGCAGTGATATATGATACTTGATAGCCATAAAACGGATAACAACAATCATCAGAAATGTGAATACAACAGTAACCGCCACGTTTACGCCGGACTCCATCATCAGCCAGTAGAGCAAGCCTCCTGCAATACTCGCCATGGCATAAATCTCTTTTTGGAAGATGACGGGAGTCTTGTTGAGTAGCATGTCACGAATGATACCACCAGCTACACCTGTGATACAGCCCATAGTGATGGCTACCCAGAAAGGATGACCACAAGATAACGTTTTCTGGATACCAGCAATAGTGAAGAGGGCCAGTCCCAGCGTGTCAAATGCAAGCCAAGCGTTGTCCAGTTTTTTTAGTGATCTGGAAAATACAATGACGATGGTCTGTGCCAATAATGTACAGACGATATAGAGAGGCGAGGTCATCCAGAAAGGTGTCACGCCCAGCATCACGTCGCGCAGCGTACCTCCCCCTATGGCCACGGCAATTCCACAAACGAACCCTCCAAACCAATCATAGTGTTTGGCTGCCGCATGGCGAATACCAGAAATGGCAAAGGCCAACGTACCCAGAATTTCAATAATTTCTTGAAGTACATGCACAAAAGCTATATCTGCGTATAACATCTATACTCTGTTTTGTGCATGTCCTTCCATGAAAGCCTGTACGTTTTGGGTGGCTATATCTACCAGACGCATACGTGCTTCCTTGGAAGCCCAAGCAATATGAGGGGTAAAGTAGGCATGTGGATGGCGCAAAAGCGGATTGTTTTTCGAGGGAGGTTCCAGTGTCATTACATCGGCACCATATCCCAGCAGTTGGCCACTTTCCAGTGCTTCTGCCACAGCCTTTTCGTCAACAAGTTGACCTCGTCCCGTATTTATCAGTATGGCACCGGGCTTCATCCGCTTCAGCCTGTCGGCATTGATGAGTTTGTTGGTTTCCGGTGTGAGCGGACAGTGTAAAGAAAGAAAGTCCGACACACTCAGTAATCCTTCAAGCGTGGTCTTCTGTATACCGTCGGGCAGCATGGAGGTCTCTTTCGACGTGAGTGCAAACACATCCATTCCGAAGTTACGTGCGATGGTGGCCACGCGCATGCCAATATGTCCCAGACCCACTATACCGAAAGTCTTGCCTGTCAGCTCACCTATAGGCGTGTCCCAATAGCAGAAGTCTTGGTGGGCACTCCACTTCCCCATCCTTACTTCATCGGCATAGTGCCCCACTTGGTTGGTGATGTTCAAAATATGTGCAAAGGTCATCTGTACCACACTGTCGGTACTATAAGCCGGTATGTTCGACACAACAATACCATGTTCGTGGGCATAGTCCACGTCCACAACATTATAGCCCGTAGCCAGTACACCAATATATTTCAGTTTAGGAAGCTGGGCCATGATTTCGCAGGTGATTTTTACTTTATTCAGCAGAACTATTTCGGCATTGGCAGCCCGCACCACCACTTCTGTTGCTGCAGTGCGGGAATAAACAGTGAGATGCCCTAAGGCCTCCATCTCTTTCCAAGAGAGGTCACCAGGATTGGCGGTATAACCGTCGAGTATTACGATATTCATGTTTGTATATCTTTATGGTTGTGCCTCTTCTTTCAAAGGGCATTTTTCTGTATCAGCATAACGGCTGCCCCAGCAAGCCGCCATACGTTGGTAAAGTTTTTCTTCAGCATTGCTGTGCTGGGCATACCAGAAACGCTGTCCAGACATTTCATTGGGCAAATATTGTTGCGCTGTGAAATTCCCGGGATAATCGTGCGGATATTTGTAGCCATCGTGATAGCCCAAGTCAGCCATTAGTTTGGTCGGTGCATTTCGCAGATGCAGCGGCACAGGCAGATTACCAGTCTTTCGCACTACAGAAAGTGCCGTGTCGATGCCCAAGTAGGCAGAGTTGCTCTTAGGGCTGGTGGCCAAGTAAACGGTGGCCTCAGCCAAAGGAATGCGGCCTTCGGGCCAGCCAATCTTCATCACGGCGTCAAAGGCGGCGTTGGCCAGTAACAGAGCATTGGGATTGGCCAGGCCAATGTCTTCTGCCGCACTGATGACGATACGGCGGGCAATAAATTGCGGGTCTTCTCCGCCCTCTATCATTCGTGCCATCCAATAGAGTGCAGCATCGGGATCTGAACCTCTGATGCTCTTGATGAAAGCCGAGATGATGTCGTAATGCATTTCGCCGTCTTTGTCATAAGCCAAAGGATTTCGTTGCAGCCGTTCTTCCACCAACCGGTCGGCGATTACTACAGGGCCGTTCCCTGACGATTCTACCATCAGTTCCAGTATGTTGAGTAGCTTACGGGCATCTCCTCCACTATATCTCAGAATGGCAGCCGTCTCCTTAAGCTGAATATCACGCTCTTTCAACATGCGATCTTCTGTAATAGCCCTATGGAGAATTTTCTCCAAATCTTCCTTGTCCAACGACTTGAGCACATAGAGTTGGCAACGCGAGAGCAATGGCCTAATGACTTCGAACGAGGGGTTCTCCGTTGTGGCACCAATGAGTGTCACCACCCCTCTTTCCACAGCCCCAAGCAGGGAATCCTGCTGTGATTTGGAGAAGCGATGAATCTCATCGATGAAGAGAATGGGTGATTCTGCATTGAAGAACCGGCCCTGCTTGGCGCGCTCTATCACTTCGCGCACGTCTTTCACTCCACTGGTCACGGCACTCAGCGTATAGAAAGGAACTTTCAGCTGTGAGGCAATGATTTGGGCCAATGTGGTCTTGCCCACACCAGGAGGCCCCCACAAGATGAAAGAGGAAATATGTCCCGACTCCACCATCTTGCGTAGCACTGCATCCTTGCCCACAAGGTGTTCCTGTCCCACATAGTCGTCCAGTGTCCGCGGGCGCAATCTTTCTGCTAATGGTTCACTCATATACCTGCAAAATTAGAAAAAAGACGCGAAAGACACAAGAATGGTAGTTGTTTTTTAGCAGACAAACATTTTAAGTCCTTTGATAGTTAGGGAATAAGTAATAAGAATGGATATTGCGAGGTTATGATGATTGATTTCCCATTCGTGCCTATCTTCAATGATTTCGAGCAGTATGGGGCGTTCCTTGGCATCAAGAGGGACAAGGAACAGGTCGTCGAGGATGAGCAGCTGACAACGCTCAATCTTCTTGAATTCTGTCTCAAGCGTCCCTTTGACTTTGGCCACTTTCAGTGCCCCGAGCAGTTTTGGGGCATTGGCATAGAAAGTGCGGATTCCCCTTTTACCCTACCTTGTGCCCCAGTACGCAGGCCAGATAGCTTTTCTCCATGAAGAACCGGTAACGAAAAGGTTCTGCCATTTATGCACAAAATCAAGGGTGGCGAGGCGTTCCATCTGGTTGCGCTCCAGCCCCCGGTTCGTGGCATAGTCTATATCTTCAAGATAGGCCTTGTAACGGAATGCCGCATTCCTGGTAAGCCGTGCTATGGCAGCCTGGGCACGATAATCCCCATTCCCGTGCAAGGATGGCGTACACGGGAGGATAGACAGCGCAGTCATAATGTCCGGAAAAAGCGAGGAAATCATCGTTGATAACAGGCTCATTTCGGTCACTACGGGTAACGGCAGCCTTGAGATTGTGGGGAACAATAACTTCCGGGACCTCCTTCAAAATACAGCATGGCATTCTCACACCCCTTGATCAGATCTTCCTTGCGTTGAGACCATACGGCCTCGTAGTAAGTATAATGACTGAACGGCAAGATGGCAACGAACACCTCTGCTTTCTTCGTCTCTCCTGTCATTTCATCAGTAACCTCGAGCCTGTCATCGGCAAAATCAACATACATCTGGTCTGCGGCATAGTGCTCGACATGGCCGACGACCTTGATGTGGAACTTGTACTGGCGGACTGCCCGCTTGAAGGAAGACAGCTGAAGACCGTCAGGATATTCAGCATGATACTCCTTAAACAGTTTTCTGACACTCATCCCTTTGCGTGTCAGGCGGGATACATATCCGGGAAGCAAAGCCTCCAACTCAATCCTTCTGGGAGAGGGCTCCCTATGCCGGGCTTCCGAACAGCCGAAAATCATCCTTCCCGTACGCCTCTGCAGACAAACCCCGTCCTCAGAACAATAAAAAAGAAATAAAAGTTCTTTGCCAGTTCAGAAATATTAAATAACTTCACACCTATCAAAAAAACGGTCGAGGAATAGGGAGAATGCCTGTTCCAGCTTTTCTTCCCCTGCCATTGCAACTTTAAATCAACCAAAAAGGGATACTACATCAGCATTGATAATGAGAAGCGAAGCCACTATAGCCTCAAGGAATTATCCAGACGTAACATTCAGGCTACGCATTGGTGATGCCGTCCGACGGCACACAATGGCTCCCAGCCTGGCAGGTAGAAGAGATTCGTACAATCTTATCCGGCGAGGAACCCTCTGAAAACAAGGAACACAGATAGACGCCGTCCCTTTCGTCGAGACCACACCCATAGCTTCGTCTGCACCGCCGGCATCAGACATAAAACACAACCAGGAACGAGCTTATTGACAATGCATTCCGAAGCATCAGCAATGCCTTTGCCGGCAAGGTCTTCAAAGCTGTCGTCGACAACCTTGTAACCGTTGACAACTACGTTGTCTGTTCACTGGGGAAAGTACATTATAATGACAAGGACTATATCGTATCCTTAGGACTCTTTAGGGCATATCTTCACCGTTGACGAAGACGACCTGCAGAAGGCCGCGGAGCAGTATTACAAGAAGTCGGAGATAAACGTGAAAGAACAGCTCAGGCAAAAAGCACAGAAAATGTTGCAGGAGAATGTCGTCGATCCCGCTACGACAGCCATTGAGGGAATACTGGGAGGAGTACTGGACGGACAGTTGGACGGCATTGGATTAGGGGCGAACCACAGAAGTAAAGTCGAAGATAAACATTCATCAGCCGACTCTATTTAAGTCTACCCAAAAGTCGGCCAGGCATGAGGAAAGGCAGAGCCTGACGGCTGAAGTACATTGATTTCCCTAACCATTTTAGCGAGATAATTGAAAAAACGGGGATAAATGTTCGTTTATTCAGGACAAATATGTATATTTGCAACGTAATTCTAAATAGGTTTTAAAGATGAAAATATTATTATTGATGGGGATAATGGCAATATCAGTTATTACTGGCTTTTCCCAGAACACTACCACAGTCAACAACCTGAAAGAGCAGCAGAAAGTGCTCAATTTGACAGCAAAGTTGAATAAACTTCAGCTTGACTACGAGAAAGAGAAAGCTACTTACAATGCCCTCAGCGTCAAGGCTGCCAACGTCAACGCCGATGCAAACTCTGCCACGACAGATTTCACGGCATCCGATCCCTCAACCACTATAAAGCAGGCAAAGGATACGGTAAAGAAACTTGAGGAGACAAAATCCGTCAACAAGAAACTTGCCAAGAGTCAGAAGAATATGAGCAAGATGGAAAAGAAGATTGCCAAGCTCCAGACTCAGATTGATAAATTGAACAAAAGAGTCCAAATCATTGACAAATAACATCTTGTGACAATCATGTTCAAGTAGGAGGATGGACAAGCTCGTCTGCCCTCCTCTATTATGTCTACAGACAGGCGGGAGTGCCTGTCCGTAATGTTAAGGATATACTTTCCAAGAAGACAAAAGACAATGATAAATAAATTACTTTTTTCCCTATTATCGGTAGTTTTATTCCATCTTCCCACCTATTCACAGATGCTCTTTTCAGAGAACATGACGATGGACATAGACAGTACGAAAACCATACAGGGATCGCTGCAGCCTGTATTGGACTTCAAGACGGAAAAGGAAAACGTACTCACACTCAAGAACATAGCAAATCTCAACCTGCTGATCAAACACAAACGTGTCGTTAACCTGATCAACAAACTAGAGTTCTCCACCTATGGCAAGAAAGTTACGGTAAGCGGGGGCTACGTACACGTTGAATACCGCTATCTGTTAAGTCGTGCCTTTGAGATTTATCCTTATGCGGAGTCACAGTGGGCCGAGAGCCGCGGCATGAAGTACAAGATTTCCACCGGACTACAGTCACGCTACAGGCTGGTAAACAAAGAGAAGTTTCTCATGTTTGCCGCTATCGGGCTGTTCTATGAGTTTGAAAAGTGGGAAGACCCCTCTCCTGCCCCGGCTCGGCTTCACGCTTATAGCCGCAGCATAAAGACTCATCTGTCCGTCAGTTGTAAGTACCATCTGGGTGACCATTGGGAGCTGACAACCACAGCCATCCATCAGACAAAACCCGACAGCTACTTCAAGGCGGCACGCTTCGGAGGTGCTGTAGACCTGAAATATAACATAACACCGAAAATTGGCATCAATGGTGCCTACCGTCTCATCTATGATACAGACCCTATCGTCCCTATAAGGAAGACTTATACTACGGTAGAGGCTGGGCTTAACATCGCTTTCTAAACAGCTGCCTTGCAGCATATTCCTGGCATAAGTATCCAGACGAGAGACGGAAAGTCCACATACAATAAGGCTTGGCTACATCTGGAAAATCCAGTGTAAGATGCCCCCTAAACCCAAAATGATTCTACCCCCTGAAAATATTCAATAATGCCCCCTCAAAAAGTCTTGACCGATGGGGTTATTATTATTTTAGTTTATTTCCCTCTGTATGCCGCCATCTTCCGGACACTTTCTCCGGTTAACTCAATTCGGTGAGCCGTATGTATAATACGATCCATTATGGCATCTGCCACGGTAGGTTCCCCGATTGCGTCATACCAATTATCCGTCGGCAGTTGCGAGGTAATGATGATAGACTTACGTCCATGCCGGTCCTCTATTATATCAAGCAGGATAGGATGTTCCTTGGCGTCAAGGTTCACAAGGAATAGATCATCCAATATGAGCAGTGTGCTCCGTTCGATTCTCTTGAGTTCCGATTCCAGTGTGCCTTTTAATTTTGCCACTTTCGACACGTTTGCCTATATACTCTTTCGGTACACTGTAATGGTGAAGCTGGAAGGTGACTCCACCAAGGCCTTGTCTTTTGGATGACGTACCCGTGCGGGATATGCGGTACATCCATAGTGTTCGGCAAATGCTGTAAACTCCTCGTTGATTACAGGCTCGTTGCGGTCGCTACGGGTCACGGCGGCCTTGAGGTGAGGTTGTCAGGTACTATCGCCATCGGAACCCCGCCGTAAAGATGAAGGGCGTTCTCACACGCCCTGATCAGGTCCTGCCTTGACTGGGACCAGACCGCCTCGCAGTAGGTATAGTGGCTGCATGGAAGTATGGCCACGAACACTTCAACGCTGCGGCATTCGCCGTTTTCACTGTCAACTACCTCAAGTTTATCGCCGGCAAAGTCGATGTACATCTAGTCTCCGGCATAATGCTCGACATGCCCTATAACATGCGTTACCATGCGGTAGCGCATGAGATAGTTGCCGAAACTGGCATGTCTGTATCCGTTAGGATGTGTTTCGCGGTACTCTTCGTACAAGGTTTTCACTGTTACACCCCGGCGACTAAGTCGGGCGGCATACGCAGGAAGAAGTGCCTCAAGCTCAAGTTGGCGTTGTGACGGAACCCTGTTGCGGCCAACACACTCGGAGAACATCTCCTGGATGCGGGCGGAAGGCATGGCTGCCAGTTCCTTTATCGGTATGCCACACTCTTGAAACAGGCGCACATATCTGCGCACCGTGTTGCGGGACAGCTCAAAGCTCCTGCTTATCTGCTTTATCCCCATCCCCAATGCGTAACACTGGAGAATGTTTGCTATCTTTGTTGTCATAGTAGAAATGATTTTATCCCACCGGTCAAGACGGGTATCAAATCTACGAAAAAATCCCCTGCCGGACATTGTCTGACAGGGGCATTTTTATATTGGAATCAATGGGCAGGATTATTTTGGCACAAGGGGATAGAATCGCTTGGTTTTAGGGGGCATCTTACATTGGATTTTCCAGCCGTGTTCCTCACCCTTAATCTTACTCCTGTGGCCTACATTGTCAGCGAGGCGGCTGCAGCTGCTTCCATGCACATCGTCAAGGCCATTACTTATGGCAGGTTCAATCTGATGAGTTGGAGCATCTTCCTCAACGGCCTTTTTATCGGCTGTGCCATGATGGTCGGCAACTTCATCGCATTGCTCTTATCCGCTATGCCCACAAGAAACGCTATCAACGTATTGTCGCTGGCATCATGATCGCCGTGTCGATTTGGCTTATTATTACGGTATAAGAAAAGATTAAGCCAACATTTTAAGTTATCGAAGTATGGATTCTCCTCTTCATTTAGAACCTAACTTTTAGCCTGTCGTATACTTTTCTTGCAAAATATAAGGCAATTCTTCATGGATTAGGGAATAATTTGGTATATTTGCACAGATATTAAAATTAGATTTCAATTATGGAATTTACCGCAAAGCAAATTGCCCTATTTATCCAAGGAAAGGTAGAAGGCGATGAGAATGTAAGTGTCCACACTTTTGCGAAAATAGAAGAAAGCACTCCCGGAGCCATTTCTTTTTTGGCAGACCCCAAATATCTCCATTATATTTATGACTCAAAATCGTCGATCATTTTGGTCGATGAGAACCTGACGATTGACCGCCCGGTATCAGCCACATTAATTCGCGTGAAGAATGCCCGCGACTGTGTAGCAAGGTTGCTTCAGCTCTACGAATCAACCAAGCCCAAGAAAACAGGCATTGATCCGCTGGCCTACGTGTCGCCCCAAGCCAAGGTGCCCGAGAATGTGTATATCGGTGCCTTTGCTTATATTGCGGAGGGAGCAGAGATTGGCGAGGGATGCCAGATTTATCCCCATGTTACAATTGGTGAGAATGTCACCATAGGAAGCAACTGCATCGTCTACCCCAACGTTACCATCTACCATGACTGTCGCATTGGTAATAATGTTATTCTGCATGCAGGGGCTGTCATTGGTGCTGACGGGTTCGGGTTTGCACCCAACGGCGACAGTTACGACAAGATTCCCCAGATTGGTATTGTAACCATCGAAGACGATGTGGAGATTGGAGCCAACAGCTGTGTGGACCGTGCCACAATGGGTTCCACCTATATCAGGAAAGGTGTGAAACTCGACAATTTGGTGCAGATCGCCCACAATACCGACATTGGCCAGAATACGGTGATGTCAGCACAGGTAGGCATTGCCGGCTCCACAAAAGTGGGACAGTGGTGTATGTTTGGTGGACAAGTTGGCGTATCCGGTCATATTACCATCGGTGACCGTGTCATGCTCGGAGCCCAGTCGGGTGCGCCCGGCTCCATTAAAGGCAATCAAATGCTCATTGGCACCCCCCCCATGCCCAAGCTGACCTATTTCAAGAGTCAGGCCATCTTGCGAAAACTGCCAGACATGTACAAGCAGCTGAACGCATTACAAAAAGAGGTAGAAAAATTTAGGAAGAATAAATAGATAAGAAGAATATGGATACCGCTAAACAAAAGACACTGGGAGGGAGTTTCTCTCTCTTTGGCAAGGGACTGCATACAGGTTTAAGCCTTACGGTAACTTTCAATCCGGCACCTGAAAATACAGGCTACAAAATACAGCGTATAGACCTTGACGGGCAGCCCATCGTTGAAGCCGTTGCCGAAAACGTGACCGATACCCAGCGTGGTACTGTACTACAGAAAGGCAACGCACGCATTTCTACCGTAGAGCATGGGCT
The DNA here is from genome assembly GCF_000518545.1 of Hallella seregens ATCC 51272. Lineage (GTDB taxonomy): Bacteria > Bacteroidota > Bacteroidia > Bacteroidales > Bacteroidaceae > Prevotella > Prevotella seregens. The sequence continues at coordinate 29,286 of NZ_KI912454.1, read as the reverse complement.
TTCTGCACTCTATGCACTGGGGATTGACAACTGTCTCATCCAGGTCAACGGCCCCGAATTTCCTATTCTTGACGGTTCTGCAGCCCTTTATGTTGAGCATATCCGCGAAGTGGGCATCGTTGATCAGAATGCCCCCAAGGACTATTATATCATTCGCAAGAAAATCGAAATCAAGGACGAGGACACAGGCTCCTGCATCACCATTCTCCCCGACCAGGACTTCTCTATTACGGCCATGTGCTCATTCCAGTCGAAATTCATCAGCAGCCAGTTTGCCACGCTCGACAACGTGGACAGCTATGCCGAGGAAATAGCTCCGGCACGCACCTTTGTCTTTGTACGCGATATTGTGCCTTTGCTGGAGGCCAATCTCATCAAAGGAGGCGACTTGGACAATGCCATCGTCATCTATGAGCGGCAAGTGGAGCAAAACAAGCTCGACAAACTGGCCGACCTGCTCAAGGTTCCCCACATGGATGCGACCAAGATTGGCTATATCCAGCACAAACCGCTCATGTGGGACAATGAGTGCACACGCCACAAGCTGCTGGATGTGATTGGTGACATGGCCTTGATTGGCAAACCCATCAAGGGTCGTATCGTGGCTACGCGCCCCGGACACACCATCAACAACAAGTTCGCCCGTCTCATGCGTAAGGAGATTCGGAAACACGAGGTGCAGGCCCCCATCTACGATGCCAACGAGGAACCACTGATGGACAATATCCACATCCGCCAGCTCCTGCCCCACCGCTACCCGATGCAGCTCGTTGACAAGATTGTGGCCATGGGAGCTACAAGTATTGTGGGTGTAAAGAATGTCACAGCCAACGAACCTTTCTTCCAGGGCCATTTCCCCGATGAGCCCATCATGCCAGGCGTACTTCAAATTGAGGCTATGGCCCAGTGTGGAGGCCTGTTGGTGCTTAGCCAACTGGAAGAACCTGAGAAATGGTCCACCTATTTCTTGAAAATAGACGATGTCAAGTTCCGTCACAAGGTGGTTCCCGGCGACACCCTGCTTTTCCGCGTAGAGTTGCTTCAGCCCGTCCGCCACGGCATCAGTTCCATGAAAGGTTACATGTTTGTGGGCGATCACGTCGTATCCGAGGCCACCTTTACCGCTCAAATCATCAAGAACAAATAGACAATCATGAATCAGATAAGTCCTTTAGCCTTTGTGCATCCCGAGGCCAAGCTGGGTGAGAACAATGTCATCGGCCCTTTCTGCTATATTGACCGCAACACCGTCATCGGCGACAACAACGTCTTTCAGAATAGTGTAACGATTAATTTCGGTGCCCGTATCGGCAACGGCAACGAGGTGTTCCCCGGTGCCAGCCTGTCTACCAAGCCACAGGATCTGAAGTTCAAGGGCGAGGAAACTCTGTGCGAGATTGGCGACAACAACAGCATCCGCGAGAATGTGACCATTTCTCGTGGCACAGCCTCCAAAGGAACGACCAAGGTAGGCAGCAACAATCTTCTCATGGAGAACATGCACGTGGCCCACGACTGTGTGCTGGGCAACCATCTCATCATCGGTAATTCCACCAAATTTGCCGGCGAAGTAACTGTCGACGATAATGCCATCATCAGTGCCGAGGTGCTCTGCCATCAGTTCTGCAAGATAGGCAGCTACGTGATGATTCAGGGCGGCAGCCGGTTCAGTCAGGACATCCCACCCTACATCATCGCCGGCAAGGAACCCATTCGCTATGCTGGCATCAATCTGGTAGGACTGCGCCGCCGTGGCTTCAGCAACGATCTGATTCAGCTCATCCACGAGGCTTACCGTCTGCTTTACAGCAAAGGAGTGCTTGCCGAAGGCATCGAAGAGATTCAGAAGAATCTCCAGCTCATACCAGAGATTCAATATATCATTGATTTTGTTTCCTCCTCCAAACGCGGTATCATCCGATAAGGTATACTGCACAGACTTTCGGTACACGCAGAGGATACCCACTGCATGAAAACACTCATCGTTGTTCTCGGTCCCACAGGTGTAGGAAAAACGGAGCTGTGTCTTCGCATAGCCGAACACTATGGAACGCCCATCATCAATGCCGACTCCCGACAAATCTTTGCCGAACTCCCCATTGGTACGGCAGCCCCCACCCCAGAGCAACAACAGCGTGTCAGGCACTATTTTGTAGGCAACCATCATCTCGACGACTATTACAATGCTGCGCTCTTTGAACAAGATGTGCTCTCGCTGCTCGACCGATTATTCAGTGGACAGGCCGACGGAACGCCCCATGACATTGCCATCATGACTGGTGGAAGCATGATGTACATTGATGCCGTATGCAATGGCATCGACGATATTCCCACTGTCAACGACGAGACGCGTGCCATCATGAAGCGGCGTCTCCAGCAAGAAGGGTTGCCAGCCTTGGCCGCCGAACTCCAACGGCTCGACCCGGAACACTGGGCCATCGTCGACCTGCAGAATCCGCGACGCGTCGTTCATGCACTGGAGATCTGCCACATGACCGGCAAGCCCTACTCTTCCTTTCGCACCAACAGCCACAAGCAACGGCCTTTCCGCATCATCAAAATCGGACTCACGCGTCCCCGCGAAGAGCTTTACGAACGCATCAACCAGCGTGTCGTCCAAATGATGGCCGACGGGCTCGAGCAGGAGGCACGCACCGTCTATCCCCTTCAGGGGCTCAATGCCCTGAACACAGTGGGCTATAAAGAGCTGTTTGCCTATTTCGACGGGAAGATTCCCCGGGAAGAGGCCATCCGTCAAATCCAGTCCAATACACGCAGGTATATGCGCAAGCAAATGACATGGTTCAAGAAAGACGAGACCACCATCTGGCTGCCTCCCGACAATGTTGAATATATCTTAAAAACAATTGACGCAGCCATTTCATGACCACACTTTTTTGTACTTTTGTACAGGAGAAACAGCCACTGTGACATGGCATCTGCATGATAAACCAATTAGAACGAGATACAACGATTATGAGAAAGATAAAAACATTCGCCGCCTGGGTGTGGCGTAAAGGACGCAACTTCTGGCCATGGTACAAGGGTTTGTATCGCGGACGGGCGTGGTACACCAAGACACTTGTCGGCATCACGTCGTGTATTATTGTCTTCATCCTCTATCTGGGTGCTGTAGACATCAACTTTTTATGGCTCTTCGGCCGCAGCCCCGGCTATTTCTCGGGCATTATGGATCCGCAGACCAGCCAAGCCTCTGAGATTTACAGTGCCGACGGACAGCTCATTGGCAAATACTTCAATGAGAACCGCACGCCCGTCAAGTACGACGAGGTGGCCCCTGCATTCTTCAAGGCCCTCATCGACACTGAGGACGAGCGCTACTACCAGCGGCCGCGCGGCATGGCCGTGGATTTCGTGGGCATCCTGGGTGCCATGAAGGATGCCGTGCTCCGTCATGACGGGCGTGGCGCCTCGACCATCACGCAGCAGCTGGCCAAGAACATGTTCCGCGTGCGCTCCCAGTATTCCACCGGTCTGCTGGGCAAAATCCCGGGGCTGAAGATTCTCATCGTCAAGAGCAAGGAGTGGATTATCGCCACCAAGCTGGAGACTGTGTTCGACAAGAAAGAAATCATCACGATGTATGCCAACACCGTGGACTTCGGCTCCAACGCCTACGGCATCAAGACTGCGGCCAAGACCTATTTCGACACGACTCCCAAAGACCTCACCACCGAGGAGGCTGCCGTGCTCGTTGGCATGCTCAAGGCCACCACGCTCTACAATCCCAGGACCAACCCCGAGAACAGCAAGTCACGCCGCAACACCGTGCTGGCCAACATGCGGGCCCATGGCGACCTCTCGCGTGAGGCGTGCGACTCCTTGCAGCAACTTCCCATCCAACTCAAGTTCAAGATGGAGGAGAACTACGACGGTCAGGCCATGTATTTCCGCCAGGCCGTTGCCGACTACCTGAAACCTTGGTGCGAAGAAAACGGTTACGACCTCTACAGCGCAGGTCTCAAGATATACACCACCATCGACACCCGCATGCAGAAGTATGCCGAGGAGGCCGCCATGAAACAGATGAAGCTGGTGCAGCAGAACTTCAACAATCACTGGAGCATCTACCGCACGCAGGACACCAACTGGCTGCGCCAAGAGCCTTGGCGTGACGAGAACGGCAAGCCCATCCCCGGTTTCATCGACAAGATTGCCGAGCGGCAGCCTTTCTACAAGGCCCTTCAGGAGCGGTTCCCCAACAATCCCGACTCCGTGCGCTATTATTACAAGGAGTGGAAACACCCGGTGAAGGTGTTCGACTACAGCAAGGGCACCATCACCAAAAACCTCACTTCCGAAGATTCCATCAAGTACATGGTTACATTCATGCACTGCGGCATGGTGGCCATGGAGCCGCAGACCGGTGCCGTGAAGGCATGGGTGGGCGACATTGACTTCAAGGCTTGGAAGTACGACAAGGTGACGGCCGAACGCCAACCCGGCTCCACGTTCAAGCTCTTTGTCTACACCGAGGCCATGAACCAGGGCCTCACGCCCTGCGACAAGCGTCGCGACGAGTATATCTCCATGCAGGTGTTCGACAAGAAGAAAAACGAAATGACCACCTGGACCCCCGGCAATGCCAACGGCTCTTTCTCCGGCGACTCCATGCCGCTCAAGAGTGCCTTTGCCAAGAGTATCAACTCTGTGGCCGTTCGTCTGGGGCAGGAAATGGGCATCAAGCGCATCATTGCCACGGCCAAGGCCATGGGCATCAAGAGCCCGCTCGACGACGCCCCCTCGCTGGCCCTTGGTTCAAGCGACGTCACCCTGCTGGAAATGACCAATGCCTATTGCACCGTGGCCGACAACGGCATGCACCACGACCCCGTGCTCGTCACCCGCATTGTCGACAAGGACGGCCACGAAGTCTTCAACAGCAACAGCCGGGGCGAGCAGGTCATCCCCTACAAGAGTGCTTTCCTCATGCAGCAGCTGCTCCAGGGCGGCATGCGCGAGCCCGGCGGCACGAGCCAGAGCCTCTGGGGCTACGTGGGCAAATATCGCGACACTGAATTTGGCGGCAAGACCGGCACCTCCAACAACCACTCCGATGCCTGGTTCATGTGCGTGTCGCCCAATCTGGTGGCCGGTGCCTGGGTGGGCGGCGAATACCGCAGCATTCATTTCCGCACGGGCGCACTGGGGCAGGGATCGCGCACAGCACTTCCCATCACGGGCTACTTCATGCAGGCCGTGCTGGCCGACCCGGCGTTCAAGAAGTATCACGGCAAGTTCAAGAAGCCCGACGACGCCGGCATCACACCGGACATGTATATGTGCCAGAGCTACTATCCCCCCGTCCACAACGATAGCATACACAGCGACAGCACTATCGTCTCCGACCAAGAGATCTTCCTCGACGAGAATGGCAACCCCATAGAGGGTAAGACCACCGCCGCGCCGACGCAGGAGCCGAAAGAGAGCAAAGGCACGGACGGCAAGACCGAAAAGCGTCGCCGCTCTACCGAGGAGGTGAACTTCGACGACCTGTAACCCCTTGGCCAGACGTCATGAACAAGCCACGGGCGGACGTGCCCTTGCACGTCCGCCTGTTTCATATTCATACCATCGCAGCCCTGCCGGCACCGGACGGTTGCCCCAAAGAGAAAGCCTTGCCCCATCCCCCAAGAAGGAAATGAGGCAAGGCTTTCCTTTTTTGCATGAGGGCGGGCTGTCCCCTACCCCTCGACAAGCAGACTCAGGCCTGCTTCGAGGCACAGTCGTGGCAGACGCCCTTGTAGTAGAGCTGAATCTCGTCGACAATGTTTCCCTCTATCTTGCGGGGGCCGCTCAGGTGAGGGACATCCTCGTCGAGGAGGTCGAACACCCGGCCACAATTGCGGCAATAGAAATGCACGTGCGGATGAACGTCGCCATCATAGCACACCCGATGTTCGTCGATGGTAATCATCTGGGCGGCATTGTGCTCAGAAAACAGCCGCAAGCTGTTATACACCGTGGTGCGGCTCAGCGTGCGAATCTCCTTGACGATACCCTGATAAACGTCTTCCACCGTGGGATGCGTGTGGTGTGTGAGCAAATAGTCCATGATGGCGATGCGCTGCATCGACGGGCGGAGCCCGCAGTCCACCAGTCTGTCGTATGCTTCCTGCTTCATTTTTCTTGTCTTAACTTGTTATCTTGTAGTGTTTACAACTACGGTGCAAAGATACGGAATATCCTGTTATTTCGCAAGCGAACAAGTACTTTTTTACACTCTTTATGGTATGGGGGGCGCCGCGCCGAACGGTCTTGCAAGGGTTCGGAGGAAAGTGTGGTTCCGTTTGTCCCGAACGCCCGATGGGGATGGAGGCGGAGGAACGGCCTGACGGGCGTGCGGGCCGGCACGGAGGCCAGCCCCTACGGAAATACCATGAAAGGAAAGGTCGGGAGACTTTCGTGGGGCCCACGAAACGCCAAAGGAATAGCCGGGAAGCCTTCGTGGGGCCCACGAAACGACAAAGGAATGGCCGGGAAGCCTTCGTGGGGCCCACGAAACGCCAAAGGAATGG
>NZ_KI912454.1:0-22550 GCF_000518545.1 Hallella seregens ATCC 51272 | reverse complement strand
AAACGACAAAGGAATGGCCGGGAAGCCTTCGTGGGGCCCACGAAACGACAAAGGAACGCCGGGAGCCTTTCGGGAAGTTCCGCAAACCGCACCTCTACTTGAGAAGAACGCTTGCCCCGGGCCGGCAAACGAACTGCACGCGCTTGCCCTGCATGCGGCTGCGGTCGATGGTCCACGTGCCGTCGAGCACGCGCACCTTGGCCTTGGCTCCTTGGGGAATGGCCGCCACGGCCTCTTCCAGCGTCATGTAATTACCCCGACCCTGCCGGGAAACCACGTAATCATAGTGCACGACATGCTTCCGCAACGGACGGATTTCGCGGCCCAGGGCGTCGGCCAGCAGGCTTGCCACCATGCGGGCGCCATAGACATTGTAGTGGGTGTTGTCGTGGCGGCCCTGCGGAATGCTCTCTATCTCGCCCGGTCGGAACCACATGTGCAGCCGACGGGAACCCTCAATGCCCATGCCCTGCTCCAGGTCGTGGGTGATGCGGTTGGCATCCACGAAAGCCACCCCCAGCTGCCGGGCCAGCCGCCGGGGCACGTCCTTGTAGGCCCCGTGGGTGTCGACCAGCGTGTCCGAGTTCACCTGCTCGTCGGCAAAGGTGGTATTGCGCAGCGACTCGTCGTCGGTCGAATCCACCCGGTTCAGGAAGTTGCGGCGCACCACGCAGTTCATCAGCACCGGTATGCCTCCCCGTGCCCGCGTGTCCTCCACGTACTTGGCGAGGTGGGCGTCAAAGGTGGAGCCCGGCTCGGTGTGGCGGTCGGGACGGGGTTTCTCGTCGTTGTGGCCAAACTGGATGATGACGTAGTCGCCGGGCTTCAGCCGGGCCAGCACCTTGTCCCAGCGGCCCTCGTCCATGAAACTCTTCGACGAACGGCCGTTCACCGCATGGTTGTCCACGGTCACCTCGTCGTCGAAATATCCTTGCAGCACCATGCCCCACCCCCGCTCGGGATTGCGGTCGGGGTGGGCTTTCTCGGCGGCCGTGGAGTCGCCGATGATGAAAATGGTGGTGTGCCTCTTGTCCGATGTCAGCAGAAAAAGGAGGGCCGCCATGCAGACGACCCTTAAAACGATTTTGAAGTTCATACGCAGTTGTTTTTATCCTTGACTCCGTACCTCCTGTATCAGCTCCTCCACGCTCACGAGCTTCTGCGCGCCGGTGGCCATGTTCTTCAGCGTCACCTTGCCTTCGGCCATCTCGTTGTCGCCGGCCAGGGCCACGAAGCCGATGCCCTTGGCGTTGGCATAGCCCATCTGCTTCTTCATCTTGGCCTTGTCGGGATACATTTCCGTGCGGATGCCGGCCTTGCGCGCCTCGCCCACGATGGGCAGGCAGTAGGCCGTCTCGCGCTCGCCGAAGTTGATGAACAACAGCTGCGTCGAGGCCACGGCCTCCTTGGGATAGAGGTCGAGGGCGTCGAGCACGTCGTAGATGCGGTCGGCGCCAAACGAAATGCCCACTCCCGAGAGGCCCGGCATGCCGAAGATGCCCGTCAGGTTGTCGTAGCGGCCGCCGCCGGTGATGCTGCCCATCGGCGTGTCGAGCGCCTTCACCTCGAAGATGGCGCCCGTATAGTAGTTGAGTCCGCGGGCCAGCGTGAGGTCGAGCTGCACCTCGTTGACCAGTCCGAGGGCTTTCAGCGTGTCGAGGATGAAGCGGGTTTCCTCCACGCCTTTCAGTCCCGTCTCCGACGTTTTCAGCACCTCGGCAATCACGTCCAGTTTCTCCTCGTTGGTGCCCTGCAGGGCAATGATGGGTTGCAGCTTCCCGATGGCCTCGTCGGGAATGCCGCCGGCGCGCAGCTCCTGGTTCACGTTGTCGAGCCCAATCTTGTCCAGTTTGTCGATGGCCACGGTGATGTCCACAATCTTGTCGGCCTCGCCGATGACCTCGGCAATGCCTGTCAGTATCTTGCGGTTGTTGATTTTAATCTGCACGCGGATGCCCAACCGCCGGAACACGGTGTCTACAATCTGCATCAGCTCCACCTCGTTGAGCAGCGAATCGGAACCCACCACGTCGGCGTCGCACTGGTAGAACTCGCGGTAGCGGCCTTTCTGCGGCCGGTCGGCCCGCCACACGGGCTGTATTTGATAGCGCTTGAACGGCAGCTGCAGCTCCTCGCGGTGCATCACCACATAGCGGGCAAAGGGCACCGTGAGGTCGTAGCGCAGTCCTTTCTCGCAGAGACGGGTCTGCAGTTTCAGCGTGTTGCGGCCCAGCAGGTCCTCGTCGGTGAGGCCCTTGAGGTAGTCGCCGGAGTTGAGCAGCTTGAAGAGCAGCTTGTCGCCCTCGTCGCCATACTTGCCCATGAGCGTGTGCAGGGTCTCCATGGCCGGGGTCTCGATCTGCTGAAATCCATAAAGGGCATACACGTCCTTGATGGTATTGAAGATATAGTTTCGCTTGGCCATCTCCTCGGGGCCGAAGTCGCGGGTACCCTTGGGGATGGAGGTCTTGTTGTTTGCCATAATTACATTGATTGTCTGACGATGGTCTGGTCGCGGTCGGGCCCGATGGAAATGATGCCGATGCGGGTCTCCAGCTCGGCCTCGAGGAAGTCCACGTAGTCCTTGAAAGCCTTAGGGAACTGCGCTTCGCTGGTGAAACGCGTCATGTCGGTCTTCCAGCCCGGCAGTTCTTTATAGATGGGCGTCACGTTGTCTATCTCGTAGGGGAAGTCGCGCGTCTCGGTGCCGTCGGGCAGCCGGTAGGCCACACAGGCCTTGATGGTGTCGAATCCGTCGAGCACGTCGCTCTTCATCATGATGAGTTCGGTCACGCCGTTCACCATGATGCTGTAGCGCAGCTGCACCAAGTCCACCCAGCCGCAGCGGCGCTCACGGCCGGTCACTGCGCCGTATTCATGTCCCAGGTCGCGGATGAGCCGGCCCGTCTCGTCGAAAAGCTCCGTGGGGAACGGGCCTGCGCCCACGCGTGTGCAGTAGGCTTTCATGATGCCATACACGTTGCCGATGCGGTTGGGACCGATGCCCAGGCCGGTACAGGCTCCGGCACACACGGTGTTGCTCGAGGTCACAAAGGGATAGCTGCCAAAATCCACGTCGAGCATGGTGCCCTGGGCGCCCTCGCAGAGCACACTCTTGCCGCTCCGCAGGATGCGGTTCAGCTCGTGCTCGCTGTCCACGAGGTGGAAGCCGCGCAGATAGTCCACGCCCTCCATCCATACCTTTTCGGCCTCTTCGAGACCGTCCAGGTCGGTCCAGCCCATAGAGGCCAGCATCTTGAGGTGGCGTTCCTTGTGGGCGGCATACTTCTCGTCGAAGCGGTCGAGGATGTCGCCCACGCGCAAACCGTTGCGGCTCACCTTGTCGGTATAGGTGGGGCCGATGCCCTTGCCCGTGGTGCCCACCTTGTCCTTGCCCTTGGCAGCCTCCATGGCACGGTCGAGCAGCCGGTGGGTGGGCATGATGAGATGGGCCTTCTTCGAGATGTGCAGCCGCGACTGCAACACGTGCCCGCTCTTCTCCAGGTCCTTGGCCTCGGCCATGAACAGGTCGGGAGCCAGCACCACGCCGTTGCCGACGATGTTTACCTTGTCGCCTTGAAAGATGCCCGAGGGAATGCTGCGGAGCACATATTTCTGCCCCTCGAACTCCAACGTGTGACCGGCATTGGGTCCTCCCTGGAAGCGGGCCACGACATCATACCTGGGCGTCAGGACGTCCACGACCTTTCCCTTGCCTTCATCGCCCCACTGGAGTCCCAACAGGACATCAACTTTAGCTGTATTCATACGTGATCTGTAAGTTTTATGTATTGTCTGTTTTGTTCTTTTCGTTCTGCATGCGCTGGTTCAGCAACTTCTCCTGGCAGCCGGAGCAGATGCCGTAAAGGTAGAGGGTGAACCCCTCCTTGCGGAATCCGGCGAGCGGCGCGCCGCTGATGGCCTGCTCCACGGCGGGCAGCTCGGTCTCCACAATCTGCCCACACATGGTGCAGATTTGGTGGCAGTGGGAGTCGTTGCGCAGGGCTGCCTCGTACTTGGTCTTGTCGGCCAGCCGGTGTCTCACCACGAGGTGAATGCGCTGAAACAGCCGCAGCGTGTTGTAGAGGGTGGCCCGGCTGATGAAGAACCTGTGGTTCTCCAGCAGGTCGTTGAGTTCTTCCACCGTGAAATGGCCCTCCAGCTGGTAGATGGCCTCCAGGATGGCATAGCGTTCGGGAGTGTGGCGTTTGGCCGTTGCCTCCAGATAGCTGTCGAGAATGTGGCGGGCGTGGTCGAGCATGGGGCGTCAGTAAATGCGTGGGCCAAAGATGAGCGAGCCCACCCGCACCATCGTCGAGCGGCATTCGGCCGCAATGCGGTAGTCGTGGCTCATGCCCCACGACCGCTCACAGAACGAAGGGGCGTCGGCAAAATAGTCGCGTTTCACCTCGTCGAAGAAGTTGGCGGCCAGCGTCATCTCGCTGCGGATGCGCGAAGCGTCGTCCACATGGCTGGCCATCATCATGAGCCCGCAGATGCGCACATGTTCCAACGCGCGCCACTCGCCCGAGGCCAGCAGCGCGCGGCAACCGTCGAGCGAGAAGCCGTACTTGGTCTCCTCCTCGGCAATGTGGAGTTCGAGCAGCACGTCGATGACGCGGTTGTTGCGGGCTGCCTGCTTGTTGATTTCGTGAAGCAGCTTCAGACTGTCCACCGCCTCTATCATGGCGATGTAGGGTGCGATGTATTTCACCTTGTTGGTCTGCAGGTGACCGATGAAGTGCCACTCGATGTCGCGTGGCAGTGTCTCCCATTTCTTCTGCAGTTCCTGCTCGTGGCTCTCACCGAACACCCGCTGGCCGGCCTTGTAGGCGGCCTCAATGTATTCGTTGGGATGGAACTTACTGACGGCCACCAGCCGCACATCGTGTGGGAGTTCGCCGAGCACCCGTTTCAGGTTTTCCGCAACATCTGTCTGCATCATGCCTCCGGTTCGGTTGGTTCTGCTGCCTGTTCGTATTCGGGCTTGTCGTCGGCTTCGGCCTTTTGGCCGCCGAGTCGGTGCTCGAACACATCCATCAACAGGGTCTCGCTGATGGCAGAAATGACGTAGTCTATCATGGTGCCGCCCATCACCTCCTCCACGTTTCTCACCGCTCCGGGCAGACTTGCGGCCTGCACCAGATAGTTCACGTTGGAGCGTTTCTCCTTTTCGGTCTTCTCGTCGATGGTGATAAACTGCAGCTTGGCCTTGTACCACTTGTCGTCTTTCGCGTTCTCGCTGAAGAAGATTTCGTGGTAGGGGGCGGGCTTTATGCCGGTCACCTTGAACTCTCCGCTGATGTAAGCCGACATCTCCTCGGTGATGGAGGCCTCGGCTTCGGTGAAGCTAAAGGCGTCCACCACGTACTGTTCGGTCACGGGTTTCTGGTTGCCGTCCTCCTGTGTCTTGTCGTATCTGATCTTGATTTCAAACCAATCTGACGTTCTCGATTTCATATTCCTGTTGTTTCTGAATTGTAGATTTTATGCTTGTTTGGCGTTGTTCTGCGGGTCAAGAGCCCTGTTGTCCGCCACACCGCGGAACAGATTGTCCAGCACGCGGTAGGTATAGGCGGCGCGGTCGTGGATAGTGAGGTCGCTGCGCAGCCGGTTGCGCAGGTCGACGAGCTTGGACACGGCCCCCTGATAGTTGTCGGGGGTGATGCGGCCGCTCATGTTCTTGGCCATGGCCGGCTCGAAGCCGAAGTAGCGGATGAGCATGTCGGCAAACTGGCTGCGCTGCATGTCGGTCACGTCCTGCAGCTGCTTGTTCAGCTTGTTCTTGGGGCGGTGGATATGAAACACCAGCGCATCGGGCTCGCCGCCGCGCTGGCCGTTGTCGTAGCGCCTGTCGTAGTCGAAGTAGCAGTCGCAGAAGCCATTCTCCGCGAGCGACTTAAGTTCCTCCTTGGCCGGCTCGAGCACACGGCGCACAAAGTCGCTGAACTTACGGTAGTTGGTTTCCAGGCGCAGCATCTTGCGGAACTCCACGGTCTTGATGACCGTACCGCCCTTGTCGAGCCAGCTCTCGATGAACATGTAGATGCGCTGGGTGTAGCGGTTGCGGCAGGCAAACACAATCTGCTTGCCCAGCCGGTGATAGCCCAGGTCGAGCGACACGAGCCGCTTGGCCACCGTGCGGTCTATCTTGAGCACGGCGTATTTCTCGTAAATGCCGGCGTCCTCAGGGATGTACACGTCGCAGAGGTTGGTCACCTTGAGGTAGCTTCGTCCGTCGACCGTTTTGTAAGGTATCTCCACGGGAATGGCAGCCAGCATCTTCAGACTCTGCCGAAGCTGCGGGTAATGGTTGGGATCCACGCCCAAGGTCTTGAAGAGAGTCTTAATTTCAAGGCGTCCGTCGTTGTCGAGCTCCGCGTCCGAGAAGATCTCCGGCTCGTTGCGGTCCTTGCTTAGAATGTTGTGTAGCTTCGACTGCATGTACTCCACGATGGTCACCAAGATGCGAATCTGGATCAGGGAATAGTCATGACGCATCATCGTCACGGCAATGGGCTGCAAAAGCCACGTCTCCTCCTCGATGGGAATGAGCTCTGTCGGGATGTTGCGCTTAATGTCGCGCTTCTTTCCTTTGCCGAAATTGGCATTGTGGGCTGTCGCCTTGCCTGCCCTGACGACACTGGATTTGGTGGTGGGTCTTTCGCCTTCCATGCTTTCTTTTAAATGGTTTTTAACCGCGCTTTCGTGGAGATGCCTACAAAGATAGGAACATTTTACGACATTGCCAAGCGATGAAGACTAAAAATAAAACGGCCCGAAAGATAATGAAAAAGGCCCGTATATGCACGGCAAGGCTTCCGCGCCCGGGCGACGACGGTACAGCGGCTTCGCGATTGCGCCGTAACGGCCTTGCGATGGCGGCGCAACGGCTGCGCGACAACGCCGTAATGGCTGCGTGATGACGGCGCAATCGCCGGGCGAATGCACCGTAGCCGGTTTGGGAAGACCACACGCCGAGCCAGCCACGCTGCCCCGGCAGCGGGCCGATGGCCAAGATGCCATACGAAAAAAGCAGCCTCATAGTGTTTTATGAGGCTGCTTTCTCCTTGCGGAAGGTGAGGGATTCAAACCCCCGATACCCGAAAAGGGTATACCGGATTTCGAGTCCAGCGCGATCGTTCACTCTGCCAACCTTCCTGATTGCGGGTGCAAAGGTAATGAAAAAAGGAGAAGCGGCGGAAGGAATTAACGTTATTTAAAACTAAATTATCCGAAATTCAAGGCTTCCAGTCTGCTTCGCAGCTCTCCGGCCAGGCTTTCGCGGATGGAGAGTTGGATTTCGCAGGTGTTGTCAAATGTCTGTCCGATGATGCGGGGCTGCATCTCCTTGACCACCCGCATCACGGCATTCATCATGGGATAAGAGAACCGCCAGGTCACCAACTCCTCCACCAGCCGCTCCTCCACCACGCTGTGGTCGAGGGCATCGGCGGCCGCAGCACGGTAGGCCGTGATGAGTCCGCCCGTCCCCAGGTTCACGCCGCCGTAATAACGGACGACGCAAACCAGCACGTCGGTGAGTTCGCGGGCATTGATTTGTCCCAGTATGGGCTTGCCAGCCGTGGACGAGGGCTCGCCGTCGTCCACGGCCCGGAAGTCCCAGCGTTCGGCCCCCATCACATAGGCATAGCAGCAATGGCGGGCGTCATGGTACTGGCGGCGGTAGCCGTCGAGAATGGTTTTCACCTGGTCCAAGGTTTCCACATGATGGGCAAAGGCATAAAACTTGCTTCGCTTCTCGGTGTAGTAACCTTGGGCCGGGGCGGCAATCGTCTTGAACGTATCTTCCATGTGGACAGGCGGCAAACTGCCGCCAGTAGAAATTCAGCTGAGTTTGTGAATGACAAGTCCCGAACGCAGCTTCGGCTCGAACCATGTGGCCTTGGGTGGCATGATTTTTCCGGAGTCGGCAATGTCCATAATCTGCTGCATGGACACGGGATACAGGGCCAGTGCCCAGCGCATCTCGCCACTGTCCACCCGTCGCTTCAGCTCGCCGAGACCCCGCAGGCCACCCACGAAGTCGATGCGCTTGTCGGAGCGCAAATCCTTGATGCCCATGAGTTTGTCGAGTATCAGCCGACTGGAGATGTCGACATCGAGCACCCCGATGGGGTCGCTGTCGTCGTAAGTGCCGGGCCGGGCCGTGAGGCTGTACCAGCAATGGTCCATATAGAGTGCGAACTCGTGCAGCTGTCGGGGGCGGTATTCCACCTCGCCCTTGGCTTCGACCGTGAAGTCCTGGGCCAGTGCTTTCAGAAAAGCATCGGGCGAAAGCCCGTTGAGATCCTTGACCACGCGGTTGTAATCGAGGATGGTCAGCTGGCTGGCCTGGAAGCACACGGCCATGAAGTAGTTGTACTCCTCCTGCCCCGTGTGGGCAACGCCCTGCCGGGCTTTCTCTGCCCCCACGAGGGCTGCGGCCGCCGAGCGATGGTGTCCGTCGGCAATATAGAGGCTGGGCATCCGGCGGAACTGCTCGGTAATGAGGTCTATGTCCTGCGTATCGGAGACTACCCAGAACCGATGGCGGAAGCCGTCGACGGGCGCCACGAAGTCATACTCGGGCTCGGTAGCGGCATAACGCATGAGAAGCGCGTCGAGCACGGCATTGTCGGGATAGGCAAAGAATACGGGTTCAATGTTGGCATCGCACACGCGCACGTGCTTCATGCGGTCTTCTTCCTTGTCCCGACGGGTCAGCTCGTGCTTCTTGATGACGCCCGTGAGATAGTCGTTCACACAGGCTCCGACCACGAGGCCGTACTGCGTCCGCCCGTTCATGGTCTGGGCATAGATATAATAATGCTCTGCGGCATCCTGCACGAGCCAGCCTCTCTCTTGGAAAAGCCGGAAATGGTCGGCGGCACTTTGGTAGACGCGCGGGTCGTACTCGGACGTGCCGGGAGCAAAGTTGATTTCGGGTTTGATGATGTGATAGAGCGATTTCTCGTTGTCGCCGGCCTCGGCGCGGGCCTCTTCGGAATCGAGCACGTCGTAGGGACGCGACTCCACCAGCTCCACGAGGTCCTTGGGGGGACGGATGCCCCGAAAAGGTTTGATTGTAGCCATAGTATCGAGGGATGAATGATGCTTGTGTGTTCCAAGAATCCCGTTTGCAGGGGCACCCACAAACGGGTGCCCCTGCAAATAGGAATCAAAAAGATAATCAGCAGACGACGCAACAATTACTTGTTGACCTGGAACTTAGTGTCGCCGTCTTTGAAGAATGCGTTAATCTGGCGGGCGGCAGCAATGCCGGCATTGGTATTGGCCTCCGAGGTCTGGGCGCCCATCTTCTTCGGTGTGGAGAAGTAGCGGCCCTCGAACCGACGGAAGTCGGCATCGGCGTCGGGCATGATGTCTGTAATGAACTTCAGGTCGGTGCGCTCGCCCATCAGCTTGAGCAGTTCGGGCTCGTTGATGACTTCCTTGCGGGCGGTGTTGATGAGGATGCCACCCTTTTTCAACAGGCCGACCACCTCATAGTTGATGCTGTTCTTGGTCTCGGCCGTGGCAGGAATGTGCAGACTCACGATGTCGCACAAGCGGAACAGGTCGTCACGCGTATCCACGGCATGCACGCCGGCGGCCTCGATGGTCTCCTTGGGGCAATATTCGTCGAAAGCATAGACCTCCATTCCGAAGCCCTTGGCAATGCGGGCAACGTTGCGCCCCACGTTTCCAAAGGCGAGGATGCCCAGTTTCTTGCCCATCAGCTCGGAACCCGACTTGCCATTGTAGAAGTTGCGCACGGTGTAGACCAACAGACCAAAGACCAGTTCGGCCACGGCATTGGCATTCTGTCCGGGTGTATTTTCCACCACAACGCCTTTCTCCTTGGCATAAGCCGTGTCGATGGAGTCGTAACCAGCACCGGCACGAACCACAATTTTCAGATTCCGCGCAGCATCGAGCACGTCGGGGGTAACCTTGTCAGAGCGCACAATCATGGCGTCGGCATCGGCCACAGCCTCAAGAAGCTGGGACTTCTCTGTATATTTTTCCAGCAGAGCCACCTCGTGACCGCCGGCGACAGCCTCTTTCTTGATGCCCTCTACGGCCTCGGTAGCAAAGGGTTTCTCTGTTGCAATCAGTATTTTCATCGTTCTATGGATTAGGTTTGATTCGTGATTAGTGCAGGGCCTCAAAGTCTTTCATGGCCTGAACCAGTGCGTTGACACCTTCCAGCGTCTGCGCATTGTAGCAGCTGGCACGGAAACCACCCACAGAACGGTGGCCCTTGATGCCCACCATGCCGCGCTCGGTGGCAAAGTCGAGGAACGGTTTCTCCAGTTCCTTGTACTCGTCGTTCATGACGAAGCAGATGCTCATACGCGAGCGGTCGGACTCGGCCACGGTGCCACGGAAGAGCTTGTTGCGGTCGATCTCGCCATAGACGAGCTCTGCACGCTCCTTGGCGCGGCGTTCCATCTCTTTCACGCCGCCCTGAGCCTTCACCCAGCGCATGGTTTCGAGCAACGAATAAATGGGGACAACGGGGGGCGTGTTGAACATGGAGCCTTTCTCGACATGTGTGCGATAGTCTATCATCGTCGGCAACTCGCGGGGAGCCTTGCCCAGCATGTCGTCTTTAACAATCACTACCGTGACACCGGCCATGGCCATGTTCTTCTGTGCTCCGGCATAAATAGCGGTGTATTTGGAAACGTCTACGGGGCGGCTCATAATGTCGGACGACATGTCGCCAACCAAAGGAACAGGAGCTTCCAAATCCTCGTGCAATTCCGTACCGTAGATGGTATTGTTGGTACAAACGTGGAGATAGTCGAGATCGAACGGAATGGCGTAACCATGTGGCAAGTGCGTGTAGTTGTCAGCGGCAGAAGAAGCAACCTCGACCACTTCGCCAAAGAGCTTAGCTTCTTTTAGGGCTTTCTTGGCCCAAGCGCCGGTATTGACGTAGCCCGCTTTCTTAATGAGGAAGTTTGCCGGTATCTGCATGAACTGCAACGAAGCGCCACCACCAAGGAATATTACGGAATAACCCTTTGGAATGTCAAGCAATTCCTTAATCAGGGCTACCGACTCATCGACCACAGGCTGAAAATCTTTGGCACGATGGCTTATCTCCATCAGGGAGAGGCCCGACCCATTGAAATCCAAAATCTGCTTTGCGGTGTTCTCAATCACTTCGCGTGGAAGCATTGAAGGACCTGCATTAAAATTGTACTTCTTCATTTTAATTCTATTTAAAAGGTTTACGCGATTTCCTGTATTGGGTTTATTGATGCAAACTTACAGTTTTTCTTTGAATTAAACAAATAATTTAGCAAGTATTTATTCAGCGGAATCAATTAATGTCATATTGACACACAACAGGACATAATGCGTTTTTTTATGAAACCTGAACGCCCCGGCAGACCACCATGAGGGGCACATGGACAGAAAGCGTCACCTGATTTCCTCGATGACCGTGCGCAATCCCTTGATCTTCTCGCCACTCACTTGTCTAAGAAGACTGCCCAGACGTTCCCGCCGAACGGCCACATAGGCGTAGTGCTCGTTCACGTCAATACGACCAATCTCGTCGGATTTGAGCCCTCCTTTCTTGCAGAGGAACCCTACAATATCGCCTTTTGAAAGCTTGTCTTTCTTGCCCTTGCCTATATAAATCGTAGCCATGCGGGGCTGCGCGGGAGCAGGAAGATCGGAGGGAAGCACGCAGTCGAGAACCTGGGCATCCACATAATCGGGAATCGTTTCGCCCTCACTGAGAATAAAATAGGCATGCCCTGTCTTGTTCCAGCGGGCCGTGCGCCCCACCCGATGGATATAACCGTCCTGCCCCTCGGGAATATGATAGTGAATAATGTTCTCTATGTCGGGAATGTCGAGGCCACGACTGCCCAAATCGGTACTCACCAACACAGAGACGGAGCCATTCGAGAACTTATAGATGGCCTCCTCACGCTGCTTCTGTTCCAGTCCGCCGTGAAAGGCTATCACCGAAAAACCATGCTCGGCAAGGTAAGAGGCTGTGCGCATCACGGAGTCGCGATAATTCAAGAACACAATACTGCTGGTTCCACCCACATAGCGAAGCAAGGCCGAAAGTGTCTCCAGCTTGTCTTTTACCGGACTATGGACAGCATAGACTGACACTCGGTCGGAAGTCTGCTCATCGTGAGGACGATAGTCGAGAGTGGAAACGGCACGCCGACTGCCAGGGACAGACGGAACCGATTGCAGGAAAGGGGCAATCTGGTCACTGGCTGTAGCAGAAAGAAGAAGATGGCGGACGCTACGCGGCAACTGCACCATCAGGGTGGCCATTTCTTCCTGAAAACCCATCTCCAAGCATTTGTCGAACTCGTCGATGACTACACAGCACACATGACGGGTCTGGATATTACCCTTGACAATATGGTCGTTCAGACGCCCTGGCGTGCCAAAGACGATTTGTGGCTTCACCTGTCGAAGCTCGCGATGCTCATCCATGGTGGGACGACCGCCATAACAGGCATAGGTTCGGAGCCCCGTTCCAAGATTCTTCAACACGGTGGCCGACTGCAGGGCCAGTTCGCGACCGGGCACTACGACTATGGCTTGCACCTCATCGCTCCGTGAATCGAGGAGTTGTTGCAAGGGCAGCAGATAAGCGTAGGTCTTGCCCGACCCTGTGGGGCTCAGTACCACCACGTCCTGAGTATCGTTGACAATGGCATGGGCTACGGCTTGTTGCATCTCATTCAACTCCAGCCTCTGCTTGCTGATGATGTCTTCTATTTGCATATCACTGGCTTTTAAATGTATTATTCTTCATCAGTTTGTCTATCTCGTCAAAACGTTCGCCCATATTCAGATTGAGATAGATGGTGTAAAGGGGGAGTCCCCACTTCTCTTTTTCCAAAGGCCTGTCCTTACGGTATCTTTCCAAATAAGGGAGTGCCTCCCTATACAGCTTGTAAATGCTTTCCCAGCGACGGGATGTTTGGAGTGTAGCCTTGTCGAGAGCCACAGCCTGATTGAACTTGGCCAGCCCGGCATTGAGCCAAGCTCCGGCAAGACTGTCGCAGCGATGAAGCAGCGACACGCTCAAGGCAAAGCTCTGGTCGTACTGCCCCATGTTGAGCAGAATAGTACTTTTAGTCAGTTCAAAGACGATGCTTGTGCTGTCAACAGCCAGTCCTTTGTCTGTCAATGCCAAAGCCTCCGCCCAGTCCTTATTTTGAGAGAAATAGTCTATCAAATGTGGGTAGAAATACGGCGAAAGCGGATACTTGGCAAAACCCTCGTGCAGAATTTCGACATATCTCGCCGTATCACCATCCAGTTGATAGGTCTCGGCCAGATATTGCAGCATCGGCTCACGGTGCAAGGTGTCTTTGAGGGCCATATAGGTGTGGTGCAACACCTTTCTGACATCGCCCTGTTTATAGGCGCAATAGACAGCCCAATAAGCCGCTTCGGGCAGTCGCCGGTCGGTCTCGCCATATCGGTAACCCCCGAAAAGTGGCTGATTGGCAGATTCCACATACTGATTGAGCAACTGATAAGCCTCGGGAAACTTCTGTTTGCGAATGAAAAAGATTCCTCCATGATACAAATTGGGACGCAGCGTGTTGAGCAGTTCTGCGTTGCCTTTGCGACGGACAAACCTGATACGGCCCTTGGAATCGGGAATAGCCTCTATGGAATCATAAGTCGCCATATCAGTAAAGAGCTTGGAAGCAACGGTAAAGAGCTGGGCCGTGTCGTATTTCTGCTTCAGATAGAGTTTTTCGTTGCCCTGTTCATATTGCTTGCGCAAAGCATCGAAAAGGGTTGCCCAAATTCTCTCGTCCCGTCTGTTGGCAGAATCTTGCAGCAGCTTCCGCATCATCTGTTCAGCCTTGTCCAAGTTATTTCCTTTCTTGACAAACTCCCGGGCTGTAGCTATTTCCTTTTTCTGGGCATAGGCCGACACGGGCATGGCCCATAACAGAAAGACACAACAACAGCCTGACAGCCATTTCCAGAATCCTTGATAGTTCATTTATATTTTGCCTTTCTTCTTGCTTGATTTGTTTATCCTGTTGAATTAGAAAGCGATTCTTACTGTTGTGCCCGTCGCAAACGGGAGGTCAACCTACCCAGTCCTTCCCGATCTCCCAACTTGAGATAGACCTGATAGAGCGGCTTCACCCATTCTACCTGCTCCTGTTCGGGGTCCAACGCCCCTACCCTTTCCAATTGTTGGCGCGCCGTCTCCAGTAAAGCTCTGCATGAATCCGACACTTCAGACTCGTCATCCGTCATCATCTGCTGGGCCATCGCACTATGGCATACGCCCAAATTGTAAATTGCACCGACATCATCCGGGGCCAAACTTATCGCCCGTTTATAGGCTTTGACAGCCTGGGGCCAAAGCTGCCGCTTCATCTTGACTTCGCCCAGCAGCAACCACGCCAACAAGTCGGTGCTGTCCTTGCGAACCTCGTCATAAGCAAATTGCTCCAACTCTTTCTCATGACCAGCCGAAGAAAAATACTCCAAGAGCATGTGAAAATAGGTAGGATTCTGCGGTGCCTTGTCGTGCAACTCCAGCAGAGCTATCAGATAGCGGGCCGAGTCGTTGTGCGTCACCATCATTTCCCGCATGCACCCTACCTTGATTTCCGCAGCATCGCGGGCAAAGTTGGTGTCACGGATGGCTATGTCTGCATAGCTGTCGGCACGGACATATTGATGTCCTCCATAGGCCAACAACGCAGCATAGTAGGCAGCCTGTCCGCGAAAAGAGTCTTGCTCACCTTCAAACAAACGGCTGTTGGAGGTGCCCAAGTAGAGGTCATAGCAATGCAATGCCTCCTTATTGCGACTATGTGCGGTATAATAGAGTGCGGCCTCCATGAGTTTGCGGCGATAGGGATCCAGCCGTTTCCCATTTTGATGACGGTATTGGGCAGTCGGCCGACCATTGCTGCCAGCCTGGCTGTCATAGGCATCACAGCGCAATGCAGTCTGCATTACCTGTTGTAAAGTGGTATAGTACGTGGCTGTGTCACGGGTAGCTTTCAGATTTATGAGCAGCAATCCGACCTGCTCATTGAGTACCCGTGCAGAATCATGGCTACTCTCTCCCTGCGCATGAATAGAGAGGGAAAAAAGGAGCATGCCTGCGAAGAGCCATCGTTGCATAGAGAGAGGATACCAGAAATTACTTATCCTCATCCCACAAGTCCTCATCCACGACTTCAAAACAAGACGTAGACATGTCGTTCTCCTTGCTGAGCTGGCAATTGTCTCCGCGCTCCTCATGGATCGTCAGGTTGCCAGAAACTGCCATGATGCCCTCAGGAGATTCAATGTAATAGACCGTAATTTCGGGCTTCTGATATGTTTTCATGACTTGATGATTTTAGAAAACAATAATTGGTTCATGGAAATTCAGCGGGCAATAAACTTCCGCCCATTCTGTACGACGATTCCCCGATAGGAAGAACCGACCCGAACACCATGAAGATTATAGCGGAATGCCTTCGCATTAAAAGTCGCAGTGCTGGAGGATTCCATACCGCCGGCATTCACCATGGGGCCGGCCAGACTTGTCACAACATGGTTCAAGACATAGGCCGCCTTGGCAGTCTGCGCCTTTCCCAGCTTGAGATAAGCATGATGGGCAGTATTTGTGAAAGCCCCACCATCGTCGGCACCCCAATAGAAGCCCACAGATTCCGAAGTCTTGTCGCTATTCAATGAAAGCATATAGTAGCGGGCCCCTGCATCCGCGGGCAACACTTCATCCTGATCTGTGCCGAAAAGTACGTTATCTGCATCTTTCTCTTCAACCGTCTCAGCAGTCTCAAAGAAGTATTTACCTGGATTGGCTTTCACCACAACTGCCTCGCCGGCAGGGAGAACAGTACCGGCCGAATAAGTTTTGCTCACGACAAGCTCGCCGTGGCTCACCTTGAACGTATAGGCCGTCGCACCTGCAGGAACTTGCAAGGCACTCTGACCATTATACAAAGTGGCATAACCTGCTGTCGAAACAGCAAGTTCCAAGGGGTCGTCCACTTCCCAAACAACAACAATCTTTTCAAGATAGTTGGCATTGGAATCGTCCGCCGGCCTGATGCCAAGATACGTATAATCTCCATTTGCAGAAATTGTTGAGGTCAGATGGTCGGATGAAAAAGATGCCGTCCCCAACAATTTCCCACATTTTTTCCCTTTGGGATCATAAAGCTCGTCCGACAACGAAGAGTATGGAGTATTGCTGGCATAGACATTGATCGAGACTTTCGATATACTTGTAGGTATTGTGGTAATGGAAACCGACTTCAATTTGCCACCGCTGGCAGCCGTGAAGATGCCCGCTTGCTTGGTTTTACTGAGCTGTATGGACCGACTGGCTCCACCCGGTGCCGCAAAACCATTGTAAGTTGCAGAAGAATGAAATACCTTTCCTGAGAACTGAACGTATGCGTTGCCAAAGCCGATTTCACCTTTCAGTCCCAATCCGACACGCGTCAGCGTATCGCAAACCTCTCGCCCCCAACCATTACCGGTAACAAGAAATAATAGGAGAACGAATAATGCGTAACGTTTCTTTTCCATAGGCTAATTATTCAAAAAAGTAAAACAAATTTAGGGAGATTTGCCCTTATTGGCAAATTCATTATAGAATATTAAGAATTAATATCCATTCATAACATCGACATGCTAAAAAGAAAGGATGCGGCACGGTTACCCGCGACCGCACCCCTTGAAAAGTTCAAGTATTTAGTTGTAGCCCGGATTCTGCCACATGTTGGCAGAAGCTGCTGTGTATTGCAGCACTCCGTTGGCATCTTGATTGAACGACTCGTCCGAGCGATTGGTCACAGCCTCCAGTTCGCTGAGCGGAATAGGACGATAATAATGCTTTAAGGCAACATTGGCTGAAGCCTGGGCGTTGTAAGCCTTCACGTGCTCGAGTAACGTGTGGGTGCGCTTCAGGTCGAACCAACGCTGATATTCGCCGCAGAGCTCCAGCGCACGCTCTTTCAGAATGGTCTCTATAGTGACTGTACCACTGATGGTATTGTCTTTGCCGCTGATGGCGCGAACCGTGCGCAATTGATTGATGGTGGCCAACGCATTGGCATTGGCTCCCGTCTGCATCTCGGCTTCAGCCTTGATGAGATACATCTCGGCCAGGCGCAGCACCATGATGTCGCGGTAGGAAACGTCGAAAGTGGGATAGTTCGTATCATACTGGTCGTCCAAGAACTTCTTGATACCGGGGAACGAGCACCATCCGCCAATCTTATAAGAGTTGTAACGGGCGTCTCCATACACGTCGGACACTTTCTTGGCAGCCTCTGTAGGCAGGGCCTTAGCGGGATCGGAAGAGGTGTACACGGGAATGTCGCCCCCACTGGCAAACTGGATGCGATACTTGTTCTTGGCGGCAGCCTGCTCGGCCTGTCCCTCGGCAGAATTACCGTCGGTCAGGCTGTACACGATGGCAGCACCTCCACCATTGAAGTAGTTGCCGTCGGTATTATAAGCATCGTCATAGTCCACAAACTCCTGATCGCTCATATTGGGATAGTTCTTGGCATTGCCAGCCAGTTCTTTGGGAATGCGATAGCTCGTCAGCAACGTCCCGTTGTATCGCTGGTCGGTGCCCTTTACCTCGTCGAGAATCTTCCAGAGATAGAGCGACGGCAGGTAACGGGTAAAGCCACGGCCGTAGGGCGAGTAGTATTTTCCCACCTCCACATTGCCATTCGTAGTGGCACTCTTGATATATGCCTTCTTGGCATCCGTGCAGCGGAAGAACACATTAGTCGTCTTCTGGCCGTTTCCACCCAAATCCGTGGCACCATTGTTCCACATGGAGACAAACATCAGGTTGGTCGCACTACCGCCGTTGCTCGAATATCCCTTGCGGGTGAGCAATGAATTAAAGGTGCCTGTGCCATTCTTGTAATAACGATAAGGAACGCAGTTGTCGAAGCCCGACGACAGTGTGTTGCCATAATGCACACGGAACAGGCACTCGGAGTTGTGCTCCTCGTTGTTCATATTCCACGTGTCGGCATAGCGATTGTAGAGCGATGCACCCGAGTTGTTGATGACGTCCGTCGATGCCTGAAGCGCTTCGGTATAGAGATTGCCGTAGCCCTCCACACTGTTGGCCCCCAGCCAGGAAGCCGCATAGAGGGCCACACGGGCGTAGAGAGCCACTGCCGAATAGTAATAGGCACGGCCTTCGCCCGTGGCATTGGCCTGTGTCATCACATTGGCCGACTTGTAAAGGTTCATCGCCTCTTTCAAGTCATCGAGGATATGCTTGTAAATCACAGGTTCCGGCTGACGCTGAGGCTTGTAATTCAAAGCGGTGATGGCCTCGCCATTATAGGGCACAGGCCCCCAGAGGGCCACGAGCTGGGCATAGTAGAGCGCACGAAGGAAATAGGCGTCACCCTGATAGGCCTGTTTCTTGGTATCGCTCAAGTTCTCGTTTTTAACCACATATTTCAGCACGTTGTTGCTGACATCAATGCCCGCATAGAACAATTCCCAATACTGGTCAAGGCAGGGATTGTTGTTCACGGCATCGGTGCCCGAGGTCGACTCGAAGCCCAGACTCTCCGAAGTCATGTCGTAACTGCAAAGACCTTTCTGCTTGTTGTCGTAACCATAATAGAAAAGGTCGGAGCCCATCTCTGCCAACCCCAGCGAAGGCTCCTTGCCCCACCAGCCGCGCAAATAGGCATAAGCCGACGAAACGAGGCCGTCGATGCCTGTTGAGGTGTTGTAGGTCAGGTCGGCAGTCTCGCCGGTCTTGTTGTCTTCCTCCAGAAAATCAGAGCAAGAAGTTGCCGTTACACCCAAGGCGGCAACCGTCATCAATATATTGATAAATCTTTTCATGTTGAGTAATCTTTTTAGAATGTAACATTAAGCCCGACGATCACCTGCTTCTGCAAGGGGAAACTGATGGCACCGCCACGCTCCGGGTCGTAGTCGTTGAAATGGCTGAACGTGAAGAAATTCTTCATGGAGCAATAGATACGGGCATTGCTCATCAAACATTTGCGCAGCACCGACTTGGGCAGCTGATAGGCCAAGGTAATGTCTTTAATCTTGAAATAGTCGGCCTTTTGCATCTCAATGGCATTCTTGTAAGCCGGGCCGGAACCCTTGCTGTCGGCACCGGGAGACGGAATCAGCGCGCCGGTGTTCTCGGGTGTCCAGTAGTCGAGGTCGCCCCAGTTGGATCCATCATAGGTGTAAAGACCGTAAGCGGCATACGACATGTAGCCACCCAAGCGGGCCATGGTCTGGATGCTCAGCGAGAAGTCCTTGTAGTTAAACGATGTGTTCAAGCCCAGAATAGCCTTGGGAGAGCGGTTGTAGACTTTCTTGTCGTTGTCATCGATCACGCCGTCACCGTTTTGGTCGATCACCTTTGGCGTACCGGGCGAACCATAATCCGAATAAGGCTTGGTAAAGGTTTTGCCTTGGCTGGTATAGTTTTGCTCCACATAGGTGTCGAACTCGCCCACTTTCCAGCACTTGTCCACTTCATAGGTGTAGTAGGCCGATACCGGATCGTCTACCTTGAGTAGGTTGATGCCATCGACATACTGGCTGATGCCGGCCGTCAATTCGTCCACATAGTCACGCGCGAAAGTTGCCGTGGCGTTGATGTCCCAACGGAAATTCTTGTTCTGCACAGGCACACCGCCCAAGGCTATCTCCCAACCATGGCCGCGGGTCTTGCCCACATTGTTGATTTGGCTGGTGAATACCGACGACATCGGTGCTATCTTATAATAGAGCAAATCGTAGGTATGGCTTGAATAGAAGTCTACGCTTCCGTAGATGCGGCTGTCCAGGAACGAGAAGTCAAGACCGAAATCGAGGGCTGAAGTCTTTTCCCATGTCAGGTCGCTGTTGGCCATCGTCATCGGTGCCTTGTCGGTAGAATTGGGAACAATGGAGGTGATGGCGGCCAGTGTCTGGTATTCATCAATGGCAGCATTGCCCGAGAGCCCCCACGATGCACGCAGCTTCAGGTTGTCGAGCCACGATTTGGTGCCCTGCATGAAGGCTTCGTCCGACATGCGCCAGCCCGCACTCACAGACGGGAAATAGCCCCACTTGTGGCCCTTGGCCAGCACGGAGGAACCGTCGGTGCGGAGCGATGCCTGAAGCAGGTAACGCGAGAGGTAGGAGTAGTTCACACGGCCGAAGAACGACACCATGTTGCTTTTCACATAGGAAGACGTCCCGTCGGCTTTGATGATCTTGCTTACGTCATAGAACGTGCTCTGATAATAATGCTCCGCACCGGCAGAACCGTAGATGTTGCTGCCCTCCGTGACTTTCTGCGTCATCTCATGACCAAGCATGAAAGTGAAGTCGTGCTGTGCATTGAGCGACAAGTTGTAGTTGGCTGTATTCTGCCATACGTACTTGGTACTGGTCTGGCGTTCGTTCTTGATATAGGTCGTAGTGGGAGCCTGGTAGCGTCCCTGGCTCTGATAGTCTTGGTAAAGGCCGTCGCGCCAGGTCGTGCGGTCAAGCGTGAACTGCGATCTCAACACCAGATTCTTCACAGGCGTTATCTCGGCATAGGCACTGCCAAAGAAGCGCGAGGTCTCAATGTTGCGCTGATAGTTGCCGTTCTCGTCCAAGAGGGGCGAGCAGTGGGCGGCGTACCACGGGTTGGGCTGGGCATTGATACGGCCGTCTGTCAGGTAGGCGTGCGTGATGGTGGTCATCTTCTGGGCCTGGTTGTACACACCGCCGTTGCGCTTGTCGTTGCTCTTGTAGACATAGGAGAGGCTGGCGCCCACCTTGACAATCTTGTTGATGTGGTGGTCCACATTGGCCCGGCCGGTGTAGCGGTGGAATTCGTCACCCTGCATGAGTCCCTTGTCTATCATGTCGGCCAGCGAGATGTTGAAGTTCGTCTTTTCGCCGCCGCCCTGCACCGACACCTCGTAGTTCTGCGACACACTGTTCTGCAGAATCATGTCGAGCCAGTCGGTATAGCTCTTGTCCTTGTAAATGTCTTCGGTCAGCGTGCCGTCGTCCAGTTTCAATCCGAGCACATCGGCAACCGTCGTCGTGCGCTGCGCAGCTGTCCAGTCGCCGGCCTGCAGCATCTTCTTGTAGTCGCGGGCGTCTACAAGCCGCTGCACCTCCTTGTCGCCATACATCGGCTTGGTGATGCCCGTGGCACTGTTGAAGCTCACATAACCGTTGAAACTCACCGACGTGCGGCCCGCCTTGCCGCGCTTGGTGGTGATGATGATAACGCCGTTGGCGCCTTTCGTACCGTAGATGGCCGTCGAGGCAGCGTCTTTCAGAATGTCCATCGACTCAATGTCGCTGGCAGGAATGTCGAGCGTGGAGCCATACTCCACGCCATCGACCAGAATCAGCGGCGAATTGCTGGCCAGCAGCGAGCGGTTGCCGCGCAGGTTCATGCTGATGCCGCCACCGGCCTGACCGTCTTTCTGCTGCAAATCCACACCCGGCACCTTGGCCTGCATGGCCTGCAGCGCATTGGGAGCCGCCACCTGAGCCAGGTCGCTGGCCCGCACACTGGCCACCGCGCCGGTGAGATCTTTCTTCTTCATCGTGCCATAGCCCACCACCACCACTTCGTCGAGTTGCTGATTGTCCACCGCCATCGTAATGTCGAACGAAGCCTGGTTGCCCACGGTGACACTCTGTTCACGATAGCCCACATAACTGACGGTGAGACGCGTAGAGGGCTTTACGTCTTTCACGGTGAAATTTCCGTCCAGATCGGTCACTGCTGCGACACGGCCGTCGGCCATGACCGTTACGCCAATCATCGGCTCGCCGGAAGCATCCTTGACCACGCCGCTGATTTGTTTCTGCTGCGCAAAGGCCGTCGTGCAGAACAAACCGAGGCACAATGCCATAGAGGTTCTTTTGATTGTTGGATACATAAATGTTTGCTTTTTGGTTTAATATATGATATATTCTCTTGTCCTCTTTGTCTTAGGTAGTCGCTATAATGCCAGCAAATGTAAGCATTATTAATGAAAAACAAAACATTTTAGACATGTTTTTTTCCATAAACGTAGAAAAAGGCTCGTTGTCGGTGAGACACACCGCGTTATTTTTAGACAGAACTACAGAAAGGACAAACAGCTGCACGTTGGGTTTTTAGACAGAACTACATATTGAACATATGGCTGCGCGGAGGAATGGCACAGGAGTTCAGTGTGGTTTTTGGCGTGCGGGGCGGCACGGAGGCTGGCCCCTACATCAACCTCGCACGCGCATTCATCGCGCAGCATCTGAGAAATCTGTGCAATCTGTGAGAAAATACCACGCATGGCATCTGGGTGTCCTTTTTCATCGCGCAGCTATATGTTCAAATATGTAGTTATGTCTAAAACCCTACCGCGCAGCTACATGTCCTTTCTGTTGTTCTGTCTAAAAGAATCGCGGGCCGTGTCTCACGACACAGCCCGCGCAAAAAGAGATATTATAAAAACACAATATAGAGGTGTATTGTAGTTACCTTGTCTGTGTAA
>NZ_JADU01000021.1 GCF_000518545.1 Hallella seregens ATCC 51272 | reverse complement strand
CCGAGGGTGAAGGTGGCCGTGGAGGCATCGAGGCTGCTCCAGGTACCGGTGCTCGTGCCGTTGGTGGGCAGGACGTAGCGGCCCTTGTTCTTGGCCCCGATGATTTCCACCTTGGTGATGGTCTTGCTGTACGACAGGTTCTGGCCCACCTTGAAGCGCACGGCGGTGAGGGCGTGGCGGAACTTGAGGTCGGTTCGCGGGGCCACGTTCGGCGTATCGTAATGCACGAGGCCCGAGCAGGCGGTCATGAGGTCTTTCTGGTTCTTCACGTCGGGCTCCACCTCGAAGTCCACGTAGGGTGTGCCGGCGTAGGTGTCGGGCGAGATTTTGAGCTTGGTGTAGCTTGCGGCCTCACGCGGGGCTATGGCAAAGAACTTGCCGAAAGGCTGGGCGGCCCACCAATAGATCGTGTTCACGAGTGTGCCGTCGGGGTTGGTGTCCTTGTCGTGGAACCACGGTGTGTTGCTGATGCCGGTTGCCGATGTGCCGCGGTAGCCGATGGAGGAGAAGTGGCCCAGTGTGGTCATCGTGGTGATGTTGGCGCGGGTCGCAGCCTCGGTGCCGGTCGTGCTGCCGTTGCCGGAGGCCTTTGCACGCTCTGCGGCGGTTGCCGTGCGGTTGTCCTGTCGCATGGGGTTGACGCCGGCTATTGTGGTCTCAATGAGGCAGAGGTCGGTGCCGGCGGCTCCCTGCACGGCGAGCCTCTGTGTGGTGAGGTCCTCGGGTGTAAGGTTCATCATGCCCAGCTGCTCGCTGAACGCCGCGCGTGTCACGGGCACGCCCGGCATGGCCTTGGCGGCGGCCTCTTGTGCATCGTTCTGCGCCTCACTCACGTTGAAGGTCACGGCGGCGTTCCTGTCTCCGCCATCCTTGTCATTGTCCTTGCCCAGATCCTCGTTGGCGCACGAGCCGAGGGAGAGCCCGCCGAAAACTGCGAGCCCCGCGAGGCACACACT
Source organism: Hallella seregens ATCC 51272 (assembly GCF_000518545.1). GTDB lineage: Bacteria > Bacteroidota > Bacteroidia > Bacteroidales > Bacteroidaceae > Prevotella > Prevotella seregens. The sequence continues at coordinate 71,732 of NZ_JADU01000021.1, read as the reverse complement.
CATGAACGCCGCCCTGCGGGCCCTGCGTTCCAGATATTCCTTGAATCTTATCATGGTTGTTGCTTGTTGTTTAATCGTTGTCTACTTGTCAGCTTGCTTGCTTTTCCTTTGCTTGCTGACTCCTTTGCTTGTTTTCTTAATGGTCTGCTTGTCTTAAGAGTGGCTCCGTTCTTGCTTCTCCTTTCCTCCGCGTCTCTGCGTGGGAGCTACACGAGTATGGCTCACGCAGAGGCGCAGAGGAAAGGAGGGATCGCGACAGCACCTTTTACTCTTTTACTCTATTTTACCTTTTCACTCTTCCCACACGTCCCAGACGGTGGACTTTTTGGCTCCGGAGATTTCCGTGTCGTCATCATCCTCTACGAGGTCTTCGATGCTGACGCTGCCTTTGTTGCCTACTGGCCCTCCGCCACCGGGTTGAACCGCCGGACTGCCGGCAAGGATGGTGTTTTCGTTCTCCACGGCGATGACTTCGCAGTTGGGGCAGACATAGGGCTGCCTGTGCTTGTCTTGCTCATTTTTCGTTTTCATGTTTATATGCTTCATTTTAGTTTGGATTTAACATGCTTTTTGAGTGCTTAAAAGCTGCTTATTTCCGTTTTCGCTCTGCTGCGAAAAGGGCACGAAAAGTGGGGCAAAGGAAACTCCGGGGAGTCCTTTGCCTATTGGGGTTGCGCGTGGTTCGCCTCGCGCGCGTACGCGTAAGTGTTTTAGAGAGAGGTTACGCCAGTGGCTTGAGAGAGAGAGAGAGAGAGAGAGAGAGAGAGAGTAGCAAATTATTTGGAACTACCAAACAATTCGACGAAAAATTTGCAGGAAAATTCATCTTTCCCTGTGCTACGCACATCCCTTTATTATTGTTGGAGAAATGCTGCGGACGCTGATGTCTCTCTATGATGTTCAATACCAAAAACTTGGATTTGGGTGCAAAGATAGCGATAAAAACAGAATTACGCAAGAGAAATGGCAATTATTGCGCGCTATTCATGCCCAACTATCCCCGAAAAGCTGTTACATGGCAAAATCGAACGACATGGTTATGGCTGCTGCGAGGCCAGTTCTCGCAAGAAACTATCCAGCACATATCGGTCGCCCATCAGTTGCAGACCACTGTCCGGATTGTCCAACAAGGCAAATGTCTCCGAGTTATAGAACATATCCATGGCCCTTTCCACAGACACGTCGAGTTCTTCGGCTGCCAACTGGATAATCCGGGCTGTCTTTCTCCACAATACTTGGTCTCTCATGGCTCTATATCTTTACTTCTTCAATCCCCGCAAAAAGCAAGCAGTGGTCGATGACAGCTTGTCTGTTAATGCACATTTGATGAGTAGGTCTGGCAAACTGCAACTGTCCCAACGCCTGTTCGGCTGTGATGCGGCCCACATAATAGTCCTCAACGGTGTCGATAACCTGATCGTTGGCCACGCCGCCCTCAACCACATCATAATCTTTCCATGGCTGTTCTCCACACCGACTGGCCACGATAAAATCGAGTCAAACCTGGTTGTAATCAGGAAGACACAGATGCCGGAAAGAGTTTTTGGCAAAGGCTTTTTCGTCCCATTCGTAAATGCTGAGCACCGGATGGGCACTGTGACGAACCACACAAACTCGCCTGGCCCAGCGTTCTGCCTGTTCTTTCAGCCGGGTAAGATAAAAGCCGGGGCCGAAATCAAGTGCCGGACAGCCCACCTGAACCAGCGGTTTGTCCACCGCAACGCTGGAACCATGATACAAAATCATATAGCTTCCTCCTTTTCTTCTGATTCCCAGTTCTTCAGTGCCTCTGTGACATTCCACACCACACCGTCGATGCTCTCTGCATGCAGTGTGTCGTAACAATCGAAGAGCAGCCTCCGTACAAGCCCCAATCTTTGCAATCTGTTATAGACCACAGTCGGTGAAACTTGCAGCTTTGCAGCCGTAGCACCAATGGCAAGAACTGCAAACTGTAGTTTGCGACTTTCTTGAGCATGATTTTTCGCGGATGGAACCATATCTATTTCTCCTTATTATATAGAGTTGTCACTTCGCCTCTCCTTTCTGCGGCCGGAGCAAGGAGTGGTATTTGGCGGAGTCGAGGAGCAGGTCGAAGGCGGCCTTGACCTGCTTGTCGGTGCGCAAAGTGTTCTGAACGGCACCCCGCTGATAGTAGTAGGCGGCCACGATGTCGCCGGTGAGGAGCTCCTTGATACTCAATTTATTAAAGTCGAGATCCTTGGCCAGGTTGGGCTTCAGCTTCTTTTTCAAGGCCTCGAATTCGGGCTTGGCCTCCTCGTAATAGCCCTCGAAGCGAGCCACTTTTTCGAGGTTCTCGAGTGTCTTGTCGCTCATGGCGTCGTACTTGAAACTGCTGGCGAGCACACGTTGCTTGAAATCTTCGTAGTCGGCATCGCTCAGCTCGAAGTCGGCCGCCGGTGCAATCGTGGGATGACGGGCAATGTAATCCACCACGTAATCATTGAGCACCTCGGCCGAATCGCGCACGCCGGCCAGGTAATAAGTGATGCTGGGCAGCGAGTCGGCCTTGACTTCCACGTCGGGTTCAATGCCTCCACCATCCTTGACCGGTCGGCCGCCGGCTGTGTAGAACGTCTTGGTGAGCGAGTCGGCCACCACTTCCGTAGAGCCGCCGTCGGCGTGCTTGTAGTTGATTTTCTGGATGCAGCGGCCCGAAGGAATATAGTATTTGTTGGTGGTGAGCTTCATCTGGCCATTGTAGGGCAGGTCGATCATGGACTGCACGAGGCCCTTGCCGTAGGTCTTGGTGCCCATGACAACGGCCCGATCCATGTCTTGCAGGGCTCCGCTCGTTATCTCCGAGGCCGACGCCGAACTGCCGTTCACCAGCACCACCACCGGCAGCAACGTGTCCACCGGCTCCACCGCCGTGCGGTAGTCGCGGTTCACCCGCTGCAACTTGCCTCGGTTCGACACCACCAGGCGACCCTTGGGCACAAAGCAATTCACGATGTTTACGGCCTCCTGCTCCGAGCCGCCGCCGTTGCCGCGCAGGTCGAACACGAGGCCGCGCATCCCTGCTTTCTTCATCTCGATGATGGCATTGCGCACCTCTTTGCCGCAGCCCTCGGTGAAACTGTTCAGGTTAAGATAGCCCAGACCGTTGGACTGCACACCATAATAAGGTACGGAAGGCAGCTGAATCGACCGGCGCGTCACCTTGAACTTCATGTCGCGCTGGGTCGAGGGGCGGTGAATCCTCAGTTCAAACGTGGTTCCGGCGTCGCCACGCAGGTGGTCGCTCACGTAGGCATTGTCGCGCTTGGTCATATCTTCACCGTCTATACTCAGGATGACGTCGCCTTTCTTCAACCCCACTTCGGCGGCAGGCATATTCTCGTAAGGTTCGTCGATGCACACGCGGCCGAGCTTGAAGTTATAGCGTATCAGGGCCCCGATGCCGGCGTACTTGCCCTGAAGCATCATCTTCAGGTCTTTCTGCTTGTCCTCGGGATAGTACACCGTGTAAGGATCCAGGCTCTGCAACATGGCATTGATGCCGTTGCCCACCACCTCGTCGGCATCGAGCGTGTCCACGTACATCATGTCGAGATTCTTGTAAATCACGTTCAGCACGTCAAGATTCTTGGCCACCTTGAAGTCGTGGTCGCTCTGGGCCCAACCGCTCCATACGGCCATGCAGCAACAGGCAATTGCGAAAATCTTCTTCATTTCCATCTTTTTTATGGCTCTCGCCGTCGTCTTCACGGCTTGCAAAGGTATGGAATTTATGGCGACAGGCAAACTTTTTTCGGCTTATTTCATTTTTTTCTTCGATTTTGTTTGGAGGTTTCGGCGAAACTTTCTACCTTTGCAACCGCAAAACAAAAGCACTGCTTCAGTAGCTCAGTTGGTTAGAGCACCTGACTGTTAATCAGGGGGTCGTTGGTTCAAGCCCATCCTGAAGCGCACGCAAAAAGGAATTACTTCGGTGATTCCTTTTTTTATTTTCCCACAAAAAAATGCCATCGCCTCAAAAAAAAGTGTATTTTTTCCGCTTATTACCAAATCTTTTGCCTATCTTTGCGCCGTGAACGTTTCACGACTCGCAATTTGTCACCCTATCTTAAACACATATCAATAACCAAACAAGCGTTTATGAAACATTTTTCCGCACTATTCGCTTCGCTGTCCTTACTGGCCACAGTCGGAGCAAATGCACAGAACGGCGGTGCCTTCGCTGACGGCACCTACTATCTCTACGATGCCACGCATCAAGTGTTCCTCTCCCGCGGCGCTGCCTGGGGCACGGAGACCACGGCCGACAAGTATGGCATTCCCGTCAAGGCAACCTTTGCCAACGATGCCTACACCCTTTCGCCGACCGACTGGAACGGCAACGTCTACATCAATGACGGCGTGTACACCGACGGCGGCATCGCCGTAGCCTGGACGGCAACTTCCACCCAAGTGGCCAACGGCTTCATCTTCTCGGTCAACGGCAAGTACATGACCCACCGCACGGGCCCGCTCGGCGAGTACGTCACCAAGACCGACAATGTCGAAGAAGCCACCGTCTGGACCCTGAAGACCACCGAAGAGCGCAATGCCATGGTCAATGCGTACACGAACGCCAACTATGCCAACGTCATTGCCGCAGCAGGCATAAGCAATGTCACGCCCGACAATTTCCTTGCAATCCTTGCTTCAAACTACGGTGCAACAACGGCCTACACCATCGCCCCGACGGACTATGGATTCTCCGCCAGACGGGGCGGAAGCAAGGCTTCCAACGGTTCTCCCCGCGAGGTTTACCAAGGCACCGGCCGCTTCGCCTACACCATCGAGGGGGTTGCCAAAGGCCTTTACAAGGTGACCATCCCCGCTTTCTATCGCAACGGCAGCAATGCCTGGTGCGTGGCAAAGCATGCCGACATCACCATCAACTCCAATGCCTACATCGTGGCCAACGGCGAGCAGGCCCGTATCAAGGGCTGGGCCGAGGAGCGCGTGGCCGACAACAAGCCCAACAGCGTGTCAGAGGCCAATGCTGCTTTCGCTGACGGCAAGTATGCCAACGAGGTGTACTGCTACGTGGGCGACGACGGCAAGCTCGAACTGGCCGTAGACTTTCCCAACTTCACAGGAATGGGCTGGGGCATTTTCGGCACCACCACTGTGACACGCTACGCCGATGTCAAGACCATTTTCGACTTGTCGATGACCGAGGCACAGAACATTCTGAACGAAGCCACCTATGTCAACGTGTCGGGCAACGAGAGAACCAACCTGGAAAGTGCCGTCAACACCTACGCCAACATCACCTCCGGCTATGAGGCTGCCACCGCAAAGCTGCAAGAAGCCATCGATGCTTTCAAGCAGGCTGCCCCGGCTTACAATGACTGGGCCGCCCTCAAGCAAGACGTTCCCAGCCCGAATACCCTGCCGTATGCCGCAGCATCCAAGCTCGAAGCCATGACCACGGCTGTGATTGCACGGCCCGCCACCGCTGCAGAAGCAACGGCTGCCCGCACGGCTTTGCAGAAAGCCATCCGCGCCGCCTACGAGTCTCAGGGTAAGGCCGAGGGCGTGGCCAGCGCTTCACAGGTCTATGTTTACGACTTCACCGGCAAGAAAGCCGCTTTCCCCAACGTGGGCGAATGGACGGCCAGCCAAGGCGGAGGCAACCTGGGCGTGCTTAGCGCAGAGTCGTGGACCGACTCCGAGGGCAACCATGAATACGGTTACTTCGACTATTACAACGGCTCGGCCAACAACCAGCACGCCACCAAGACCCTCTCGCTGGAGGCTGGAAAATACCTGTTCACCGTGAAATCGCGTGCAGCGGCCAACATGAACACCCACCTCAGAGCCAATGGCGCTGACATGGAACTGCAGGAAATCGGCAACCAAGGCGGTGTGTTCGGCCGCGGCTGGAACGACTACTCCCTCGAGTTCACCACCTATGGCGGCGACGTGACACTGGAGTGGTACTGCGCCCAGGTGAACCATCAGAACGTGGCCGGCTGGGCCGGCTTCGGCGACGTGCGCCTGATGAAGCTGTCCGACCTGCAAACCACGGCCCTCAGCGTGACTGATGCCGGCATGGCCACCTACTGCGGCGAGAGCGATCTCGTGCTTGCACAGGATGCCCCCATCGCCGCCTACAAGGCTGCCGTGGCCGACAACACCGTAACACTGACCCGCATCTACAACGTGGCTGCCGGCGAGGGCGTGCTGCTGAGAAGTCTGGCCGGAGGCGCCGCCACGGCCAATGCCTACGTGGCCGACGGCCTGACCAAGAACAGCGACAATGCTTTCGTGGGCGTGACCGCCGAGACAGCCATTGCCTCTGACGCCACCACCACCTACTACGTGCTGGCCAACCAGAACAACAACACCGGCTTCTTCGCCGTGTCCACCGAGGGTACCACCGTGCGTGCCCACTCGGCCTACCTGCCCGTGAGCACACAGGCTGGCGCCAAGGGCCTGAACTTCGTCTTCGACGGCACCACCACCGGCGTGTCTCTCCTGCCTCAGAGCAAGGCCGACAACGACGCCACCTACAACCTTGCCGGCCAGCGCGTGGGCAAGAGCTACAAGGGTGTAGTCATCAAGAACGGCAAGAAGTATATCGTCAAGTAATCCATCAACCGTAAAAACAACAACGACAATGAAAAGAACATACGTAAAGCCCTGCACGCTCTACAAGGGCATGACAGAGCAAGAGTCCATCCTCGCAGCATCCGTCAACTTCTCTGAAGACAACTCCACGGGCAGCGCCCAGCTCGGCGGCGACACCTACACCGGCGGTGCCGGCGGCAATCTGTCCAAGCGCGGCTCCATCTGGGACGACGAGACCGAGGCCAACGACTGATGCTCCATGCCGGCCCCCACGGGTTCGGCTCCATCCACAGGGCGGGATTCCACACGGAATCCCGCCCTTTTTTGGTGCCCTCGCGGCGCGTTTACCGGCAAATCGTCCATCTTTATTCCGGCTTTGTCTATGGGCAGGACGGCGCGAAACCGTTATCTTTGCCCCAAAGCTACAGACATGAAACCATCCTTTCTCCTCATACTGGCCCTGCTGTGGCCGAGCAGCCGTGCCGCGGCACAGCCCTCGGCCGACCTCAGCGGGCCCTGGCAGGTCACCACCACCCTCAGCCCTACACCCCGCGAAGTGTGCCTGCCCACCACGCTCGACCAGGCCGGCATCGGCACCCCCACCACCCTGCAACCCCATCTGCGGCTGCCCGACGGCAGTGTGAACAAGGCCGTGATGCGCCACCTCACCCGCCGCGTGAGCTACATCGGCCCCGCCACCTACGAGCGCACTGTCGACGTACCCCGGCAGATGGCCGGGCGACCGCTGCTGTTCGAGTTCGAGCGCGTGCTGTGGCTCAGCCGGCTCTACGTGGACGGGCACGAAGTCGGGCCCGCCCAAGAGAGCCTCTCCACGCCCCACGTGTTCAGCCTGCCACGGGGGCTCGCCGAGGGACGGCACCGGCTGCGCCTCGTCGTGGACAACCGCAAGCAGGTGGATCTCTCCTACGAAGACATGGCGCATGCCTATACTAACGAGACGCAGACCATGTGGAACGGCGTGCTGGGACGCATGCGCATGAGCGTGGCACCCCGCGTAACCGACGTGCAGGTCTACCCCGACGTGGAGCGGCGGCAGCTGCGCGTGGTGCTGGACGGGCGGCCCGTGCGCCACCCCCGCTTCAGGCTCGACGGCCGGCTACGGCCCTACACCCGCCCGAACGACTCCACTTTCATCATCCCCGTCGGCCGCCCCAGGCTCTGGAGCGAGTTCACACCTTATATATATAGGCTCACCGTGCAGGCCGACGGCTGGCAGCGCACGGTGCGTTTTGGCATGCGCCGGCTCGAGAGCAGCCACGGCCGGCTGCTGCTCAACGGCGAGCGCATCTTCCTGCGCGCCACGCTCGAGTGCTGCATCTTCCCCCTCACGGGCTGTCCGCCCACCACCGAGGAGGGCTGGCGCAGGGTGTTCGGCCGGGCCAAGGCGTGGGGACTTAACTCCCTGCGCTTCCATTCCTACTGCCCGCCGGAGGCTGCTTTCAGCGTGGCCGACGAAATGGGGTTCTACCTGCAGGTGGAGCTGCCCAACTGGACACTCGACATCGGCTCCAATCCCAAGGCCGAAGCCTACTTCCACCGCGAGTTCGAGCGCATCTGGCGGGCCTACGGAAACCACCCGTCGTTCTGCCTCATGACGCCCGGCAACGAACTGCAACGCGACTTCAACTATCTGAACACGCTCTGCCGCCACATGAAGCAGGCCGACCCGCGCCACCTCTATGCCACCACCACCTTCACCTTTGAGAAAGGCCATGGCGGCCATCCCGAGCCCGAAGATCAGTTCTATGTGACCCAGTGGACCGACCGCGGGTGGGTGCGTGGACAGGGTGTGTTCGACGAGCAGCCGCCCTGCTTTCGCAGCGACTACGACTCTACGGCTGCCGGATGCGCCGTTCCCCTCATCAGCCACGAGATAGGACAGTACAGCGTCTACCCCAACCTGCGCGAGACCGACAAGTACACCGGCACCCTCGACGCCCTCAACTTCAAGGCCATCCGCCGCGACCTGGAGCAGAAAGGGCTGCTCCAACGCGCCGACGACTACACCCAGGCCAGCGGCCGGCTGGCCGTGAAGCTCTACAAGGAAGAGATAGAACGCGCACTGAAGACACGCGACTTCAGCGGCTACCAGCTGCTGGGACTGCAGGACTTCCCGGGCCAGGGCACGGCCCTGGTGGGGCTGGTCGACGCTTTCTGGGACAGCAAAGGGCTCTGCACGGAGCGTTACTTCCGCCAGTTCTGCGCCCCGGTGGTGCCGCTGGCCCGCTTCGACCGCGCCACCTGGAGCACCACGGAGACCTTCAGGGCCGACCTCGAGGTGGCCAACTACAGCCCGACCGACCTCACGGGGCACGCCTTGCGATGGGCCGTCTGCCGCTCCGACGGCACCGTGCTGGCCCAGGGCCGCTTCGCCGCGCCCCCGCTGGGCAAGGGCCGGCTCAACGCCGTGGGCTCCATTGCCGTGCCCCTCAGTGCCATCGCCGACGCCGACCGGCTCACGCTGCGCGTCCGCATCGTGGGCACCGACTATGCCAACACCTGGGACTTCTGGGCCTACGCCCCCTGCGCCGACAGCCCCGGCATCGTCGTCACCACCAGCCCCGACGAGGCCATCCGCCGCGCCACGGCCGGCGAGCGCGTGCTACTCCACCCCGCCCGCAAGGAGCAAGTGGAGGGGTTGGAGGGCAAATTCCTGCCCGTGTTCTGGTCGCCCGTGCACTTTCCAAAGCAGGCCGGCACCATGGGACTGCTGCTTCGGCCCCGCCATCCGGCCCTGGCCCACTTCCCCACCGACCTCAACGCCGACTGGCAGTGGTGGAACATCGTGAAGCGTAGCCGCGTCATGGTGCTCGACTCGCTCGGCGGCGTGCAGCCGCTCATCGAGTCGGTGGACAACTTTGTCAGCAACCGCCACCTCGCCCTGCTCTTCGAGGCCCGGCTGGGACGGGGCGGCATCGTGGTGAGCAGCACCGAGCTCGATGCCGACCTGCCCGAGATGCGCCACCTGCGCTACAGCCTCACCGAGTACATGCGCTCGCCCGCTTTCGCCCCCCGGCAGGCCGTCGACGCTACCCGGCTGCGCCGTCTCTTCGCAGCCACCGCCTCATCCGAAACCCATGCCACAAGCATCTATGAATAAACCCTCACTCCTCGCCTTGGCCCTGGCCCTGCTCCTCGTCATGCCGGCCGCCGCCCAGGTGCGCGACATTGCGCTCAACGACGGCTGGCGCTTCCTGGCCGACTCGGCCGACCACGCCTCGGGGCTGCCCGCCGAGGCCGTTCCCGTCTGTCTGCCCCACACCTACAACGTCATGCCCGGGCTCGAAGACTATGCCGGCCGGGCCGGGTACGAGCGCACGCTGCACGTGGCCGCCCTGCCCAAAGGCCGGCAGCTGCGGCTGCGCTTCGAGGCCGTGTACCACGACGCCACGGTCTACGTGAACGGCCTGTGCGTGGGGCGGCACCTCGGCAAGGGCTACACGCCCTTCACCGTAGACGTGACCCGCGCCGTCAGGGCCGGGCAGGACAACCGCCTCGTGGTCGAGGTGGACAACCGATATGCCGACCTGAACTTCCCTTTCAGGCGGCATTTCGACTGGGCCAACGACGGCGGCATCTACCGCCGGGTGTCCCTCCACGAGAGCGGGCCGTTGAGCCTGCGCTACGCCCACTTCACCCCCACCCTCTCGCTGGCCGACAGCACGGGGGCCTGTCACCTGTCCCTGCGCCTGTGGGAGCCGTCGGTCACGACGGCAACGTTCCTCGTCAGGCTGCGCAGCAAGCACGACGGGCGCGTGCTCTACGAGGGCCGGCACCGGCTGCGGCGCACCCTTGGGGGCACGTTCGAGACCGACTTCGGCTGCGGCCGCGTGGAGCCCTGGCACTTCGACCACCCTGCACTCTATGCGTTCGAGGTGAGCGTGCTCGACGGCCGGCGGCTCTCCGACACGACACGGGGGCACATCGGCTTCCGCCAGTTCGGCATCCGGGGCAACCGCTTCGTGCTCAACGGCGAGCCCGTGCGGCTGCCGGGCGTGGAGACCATGCCGGGCAGCAACCCCGACTACGGCATGGCCGAGCCGCGCGACTACGTCGTCGGCTCGGCGCGCATGCTGAAAGACCTGAACTGCACCGTCACGCGCTTCCACTGGTTTCAGGGCGACGACATGCTCAACGCCCTCGACTCGCTTGGCATCCTCGCCCAGCAGGAACTGTCGTGGTGGCAGCAACCCTACAAGGAACTCTCGCCCGCACAGCGCGCGCTGGCCGAGGAAACGCTGGCCGAAATGATTGAGGCCCACTACAACCACCCGTGCATCTTTGCCTGGGCCGTGAGCAACGAGGTGAAGGACAACCACCGCGACGTGGCCGCCCTCGGGGCCGTCATCCGGCGGCTCGACCCCTCACGCCTCACCGAGACCGTGGGCAACTCGATGTACCGCTACCTCGAACGCGACCCTTCGCTGCTGCTCGACATCCCCACCTGGAACGAATACATCGGCACCTGGCACGGCGACCGCCCGCGCCGCCGCGAGCAGCTGCCCGCGCTGTTCGACAAGATTCGCCCCGTGTTGCAGGGCCGCCCGCTGTTCATCACCGAGTTCGGGCTGTGCGAGCCGGTGTTCGTGGGGGGCGACCGGCGGCGCACCGACGACATGCTCTACCACCTCACGGAGTGGGGCAAGACCGATTTCGTGACGGGTTACATCTACTTCTGTCTCGAAGACTACCGCACGCAGATGGGCGAGGAGGGACGCGGCAAGCACCGCATACGCCGCCACGGGGTCACAGACTACCGCCATGTGCCCAAGCCGTCCTACTACGTGCTGCGCGACCTCATGTGCCCCGTGGAGATTACCAAGGTGCAACCCGCCACGGCCGTGCGCGACAACCAGACGCTGGCCGCCGTGTGGCAGGCCCAAGCGGGCGACCGCGCCGTGGTGGTGGGCATCAGGGCGAAGAATGGCATCCCCGCCTACACGCTGCGGGGCTACACCCTGCGCTACACCGACACCGCCGGACGCACACGCGTCCTCGCCCTGCCCGTGATGCCGCCCGGCACCACCCACGACGTCACCGTGCCCGACATGGCCGAGCATCTCCGGTTCGACCTGTGCCGCCCGGACGGCGGGGCGTGCCTGAATTACTAAGCCTCACAAGACACCTGACGCAAAGAGCTATTTAATTCAGAATTCAGAATTCAGAATTCAAAATTTAAAATGCCATGCCGCCATTGGGTACAGATGCTGCGCCCAATGGGCAAAGCATGGGCCATTGCACAAAAACGGCGCGGCATCCGTGGCTTTCCGTGCTTGTTCGTGGCAACAAATCGTGGCATGCCATTTTGAATTTTGAATTCTGAATTTTGAATTAAACCATCTGTTCCTGCCATTCGCCATCATGGGTTTTACCGTAGGGGCCGGCCTCCGTGCCGGCCCCTACGTTTGGAACAAACGCCAAAACGCATGGTGGGGACAGTGGGAACCCAACGCCCCGATGGGACGCAGGGGGCGGCGCAAAGGCCGGCCCCTACGGCAATACCCACACAAGCCCAAAAAGAAAACGGCGCAAAGGCGGAATGATGACGGCGTAAAGGCCATGCGATTACGCCGAAATCACCACGCCTTTACGCCGTAATCACCGCGCGATTACGCCGTAACGGCTACGCGATGAAGCGGTGGTCATTGGAGCTTGCGCCCTACCACTCCACTGGCTCGGACAGGATTTCACCGTCGGCGGCATCGTCGGCCGTGAACGTATTGCCCCAATACTGCACGCAAAGCATGAGCATAGGCTCGGTGCCCGTGTTGTGGACGGCACGCTTTCCTGCGGGAGCCACACGCACCACAGTGCCCTCTTCTACGGGAATCACCTGCCCGTCGACCTGATATTCGCCCCGGCCGCTAAGGAAGAAATAGAGCTCTTCGTGGTTCTTGTGGGTGTGGTAGAAGCCGCCTTCCTGCCCGGGCTGGAACACCTGGAACGAGAACTCGCCCCCCGTGGCCCCCACGGCCTGACCGCCAAATACCTTGCCTGGAATCTTCAGATCGCCCATGGATAGCACGTAATCACTCATCTCGTTCAGTCTTCCAAACGCTGCGGCACTGAAATGAGCGCCCTCAGCCACTTTCTTCATCTCTTTCATCTTGTTCGTTTTTTAATGTTTCTTTGTTGTTTACAGTGCAAAGATAAGCGAAAACAACACACGCTGCAAGAACGTACCAAGCAGTGGGATAGTTACCTAAAGGTTGGAAACGGGATGCCTACGGGCTTTAACGAAAAGGTGATTAACGTATATTAACACACCGTCAAGCCGCAGCTTTACTCTCTTTCGGAAACTAATGGTTATCTTTGCACGGTACATCCAACAGGAACAATGCCATGCAACAGATTCCCAACAACGTTTACGACGCATGCCCCATCCGTCAAGTCATCAGCCGGTTTGGCGACAAATGGTCCATGCTGGTGCTCTCCACTCTCGACCAGAGCAGTTCGGGCGTGCTGCGCTACTCGGAGATTCAACGCCAAATCACCGACTGCTCCCAAAAGATGCTCTCGCAGACGCTACGCCGTCTGGAGAGCAATCACCTGGTGAGCCGTACGGTGTATCCCGTGGTGCCGCCCAAGGTGGAGTATGCACTGACCGACGTGGGACGGTCGCTCATGCCCTGCATCAACAGCCTCATCGCCTGGGCGCAGGAAAATTTCAGCCGTGTCGTGACGGTCTGAGGGGAGGAGCTTTGCAGAGAAAGCTGGGAGACACGCGAATGTTTCTTGCACGCAGAGGCGCAGAGACTGGGAGAAACTGATCTTCTAAACACACTCGGCGACTCCGTGGGAGAGAAACAAAAGGGAGATTGCGCGCACGCAGAGGAGCAGAGACAGGGAGAAATAGCTTCTCCCCGTGTCCTCTGCACCTCTGCATGAACCAAAAACAAGCCACCCTACACCCTATCAGCGCCTCGGCGTGAGAAAGAAGAAAAAAGGGGAACGACGCGGGATGTATCAAAATAAATCCCTATCTTTGCCTGTAGAGCACCAATACCCATCCGCCATGACACAGCCCGACCCCATCCCCTACACCTTATTATATAAGCGGCGCCCTGTCTGCGGCAGACAGATGAAACGGCAGACGGGGCGGCTGCTCCTCTGCCTGCTCGCGCTGCTGACCCTCTGCGGCTGCAACCGACAGCGGCCCCGCAAATACGTCATCGGCGTGTCGCAGTGCAGTCAGGACGTGTGGCGCGACAAGCTGAACCGCGAGCTGAAGACCAGCGAATACTTCAACGACTCGCTGGAGGTGCGCCTGGCCTCGGCCAACGACAACAGCCGGCGGCAGATGGAACAGATCAACCGGTTCGTTGACGAGGGCGTGGACCTGCTCGTCGTGGCCCCCAACCAGTACCGCTCCATCACCCCGGCCATCGAACGGGCCTACAACCGCGGCATCCCCGTCATTCTCTACGACCGCAAAACCAACTCCAACAAGTTCACTGCCTTTATCGGAGCCGACAACTATGGCATAGGAAAGGCCATGGGACAGTTCATTGCCCGGCAGCTCAAAGGCCGCGGCCGCGTGGTGGAGATACGCGGACTCGAGGGCTCCTCGCCCGCCGCAGAGCGGCACAAGGGCTTTGTGGACGCCATCAAGGCCTGGCCCGGCGTGCAGCTGGTGGCCTCTGAGGCGGGCAATTGGAAAGAAGAGAGCGCCATTCGGGCCATGGGCCGCATCCTGAAGAAGACGCGCGACTTCGACTATGTGTACGGACAGAACGACCGCATGGCCTGGGGAGCCTACGTGGCCCTGCGGCAGCACGGCATACGCCGGCCGGTGAAGTTCACGGGTGTGGACGGCCTGGCCACCGAGGGCGGCGGGCTGGAGCTGGTGCGCGATGGCGTGTTCGAGGCCACATCGTTCTATCCCACGCAGGGCGAGGCGGTGATTGCACTGGCCATGAAGATACTGCGCGGCCAGCCCTACAGCCGCGACAACCTACTGGAGACCACTGTCATCACCCGCGACAACGCTGAAATGATGCTGCGCGAGGCCCGCGAACTGGCCCGCCAGAACGACAACCTGGATATGCTGCACCGGCAGGTAGACCGCTACTTCACGCAGTACAACAACCAGAAAATCATCATCCTGCTCTTTGTAGGACTCATTGTTCTCATGGTGATTGTCGTGGTCAACATGTACCGGGCCAACATCACCAAGAAACGACTCAACCGACAACTGCGGCAGCGCAACGACGAACTGCAGCGGCTCTCCCGCGAGGTGGAAGACATGACACGCGGGCAACTGGCCTTCTTCACCAACGTAAGCCACGAGCTGCGCACGCCGCTCACGCTCATCCAGGGGCCCATAGAGCGGCTGCTGGAAGAGCTGCCACAGCCCGACGAACGCCGGCAGCTGCTGCAGACCGCACAGCGCAACGCCAACATCCTGCAACAGCTGGTGGACGAGATACTCGACTTCCGCAAGGTGCAGAACGGCAAAATGGAGCTCACGCTGTCGCGCTTCAGCCTCGGCGACTCGCTGGCCGACTGGTGCCGGGACTTCCGGGTGGCGGCCGGGCGCCGGCATATCAACCTGCAAATGGCCGACGAACTGACCGACGGAGGGGTTATCGTGGCCGACAAGGACAAGCTGGCGCACATCTATTTCAACCTGATGACCAACGCCCTGAAGTACACTCCGGCCGGCGGTACCATCACCACCAGCGTGACCGACGAGGGCGACAGCTACGCTTTCAGTGTGAAAGACACCGGCATGGGCATCGGCACGGCCGACCTGCCCAACATCTTCAAGCGGTTTTACCAGGCCCAGGGGGCGGCGGGCGGCACGGGCATCGGGCTCGCCATCGTGCAGGCCTACGCCACGCTGCACCACGGCACGGTGACGGTGGAGAGCCAGACGGGCAGCGGCACCTGCTTCACCGTGACCCTGCCCAAGGTGCAACAGGGCCCCGTGGGCGAGGCAAGCAATGCCCCGCACACGGCCGCCCGACTGCAGGCTTCGCCCTATGCCAACGACACGGTGAACGCCAGGCAGTACTTCGACGACGTGGTGGCCACCGAGCAGAACGCCCAACCCGAGGTGCTCGTCATTGACGACAACGGCGACATGCGGGCCTACCTGCGCACCATTCTGAAAGAAAAGTACCACATCACCGAGGCCGCCGACGGGCGGCAAGGGCTGGCCCTGGCCCGCAGGACGGTGCCCGACGTGGTGGTGTGCGACGTGATGATGCCCGTGATGGACGGCATGGCTTTCACCCGCGCCCTGAAAGACGACACCGCCACCAGCCACATCCCCGTGATTCTGCTCACCGCCCGCAGCCTCGACGACCAGAAAGCCGAGGGCTACAGCCTCGGGGCCGACTCCTATCTCACCAAGCCTTTCCAGGCCAACGTGCTACTGGCCCGCATCGACAACCTGCTGCAAAACCGTGCACGGCTCTATGCCCTGTTCTCCACGGCCCGCAAGGACGGATCGGAAGACGACACGGACGAGGCCGGCACAACGCCGACCGCGGCCCCCGCGACGGGCGACAAGGACCGGCGGTTTGTGGGGCGGCTGCGCAAGATTGTGCAGACGCACTTGGCCGACGCCGACTTCAACGTGGAGCGCATCGGCGAGGAAATAGGGCTGAGCCGCGTGCAGCTCTACCGCAAGGTGAAGGCCCTCACGGGGCAGTCGCCCGTGGAACTGCTGCGCAGCGCACGGCTGCAGCGGGGCCGCCACCTGATAGAGACCACCGACATGACGGTGTCGGAGGTGGCCTACGACGTGGGCTTCACCTCGCCGTCATACTTTACCAAGTGCTTCAAGGACGAGTTCGGGCAGAACCCCAACGAGCTGCGCAGCTGACCGCGACCGAGCCCTGCGCCCTGTCATACCGCCACAACAAGCCATCGACGAGCCTCCCCAACGGGAGGCTCGTTTGTTTCATTGCATGCCACAAATGATACATGAAACATTTTTTAGCAGGGATGAACGCTTTTTTAACCCGTCTGCCACAGCCATCGCCTACCTTTGCCGCATCTGAAACACCAAGTACTAACAATTTCAAAACAATCAGATGGAAAACCTAAGAAGATTTCTATTGAGCCTGATGCTCATGTTGGTCTGCGCCGCCACGTGGGCACAGGACATCTCTGTCAGCGGAACAGTTCTCGACGCGCAGGGTGAACCGGTCATCGGCGCCACCGTGATGCAGCAAGGAACGTCCAACGGAACCGTGACCGACCTGGACGGCAACTTCTCGTTCAAAGCCCCCCGAGGCAGTTCGATCGAGGTCACCTACATTGGCTACGAGCCACAAATATTGCCCGCCGGAGCCGGTCTTCGGGTGGTGTTGAAAGAGACGGCCAGCGACCTGAACGAGGTGGTGGTGACGGGTTACCAGGTGCAACGCAAGGCCGACCTGACGGGAGCCGTGTCGGTGGTCAAGACCGACGCCGTGAAAACCTCGCCCGATGCCGATCCGATGAAAGCCCTGCAGGGCCGCGTGGCCGGTGTGACCATCACCAGTACGGGCTCGCCCAGCGGCACGTCGACGGTGCGCGTGCGCGGCATCGGCTCGTTCAACTCCTCGCAAGACCCGCTCTACATCGTGGATGGCGTGCCCATGACCACCGCCCTGAACACGCTCAACGCCAACGACATTGAGAGCATGCAGGTGCTGAAAGACGCCGCATCGGCCTCCATCTACGGCAGCCGCGCTGCCAATGGCGTGGTCATCATCACTACCAAGCAGGGCAAGAAGGGCGAAAAGATACGGGTGGACTTCACGGCCAACCTCACTGCACAGTTCTACACCGGCCAGTCGAAGATGAAGCTCCTCGACACCAAGGGCTACGCTACGGCCATGGCACAGGCCGCCCTGAACGACGGCATAGACCCCGTGGCCTATGCCAGCAACTACGGACTGAGCCTGAACGCCACGCAGGGCGTGGGCATCAGGGTGTGGAATCCGGCCACAAAGCAGTATGTGAATTATACGGTGAATGGGCTCTACGACGGCTACATCAACAGCAAACGCACGATGGGATGCTCGGATACCGACTGGGTGGACGAGATTTCGCGCACGGGATTCTCGCGCAATTACAACGTATCCGTGTCAAACGCCACGGAGAAAGCAACCTCGATGTTCTCGCTGGGCTACAAGAAGAACGACGGCATACTGAAACATACCGACTTCCAGAGCTTCTCGGCCCGCCTGAACAACTCCTACCAAATCAACAAAATCGTAAGGCTGGGAGAGAACTTTACGCTGTCGTATAACAAGCAGGTGGACAGCGCGCCCATGGAAAACGCACTGAAAATGTCGCCTACCGTGCCTGTCTACGAGGTGGACGGCACCACCTTTGCCGGCCCCGTGGGCGGCATGAGCGACCGTCAGAACCCCATGCGCGAGCTCTACCACAACAAGGACAACCACCTGGATTACTGGAAACTCTTCGGCAATGCCTACGTGGACATCACGCCGACGAAGGGCCTTACGTTCCGTTCCAACTTCGGTATAGACTATACCACCTCGTTCATCAACGCCCTGACGCACACCTTTGCCTCGGACATTGTGAACAACAACATAGCCAAAACCGACCTGGGACAGACCAACAACAGCAACTACACCTGGTCCAACACGCTGAATTATCTGTTTGACGTGAAGAGCGCGCACCACTTCAACGTGCTGCTCGGCTCGGAAATCAACAAGCAGAGCTTCGTGGACTTCCATGCGCTCTCCGAGGGATACACGCTGGAGACCAAGGACTACATGTGGCCCAATGCCGCTACCGGCACCACCCACAACACGGGCGCCAAGGTGGGCTACCGCCTGGCCTCGTTATTTGGAAAGGTGGATTACAACTACAACGACCTGCTGCTGGCCTCGTTCACCCTACGCCACGACGGCAGTTCGCGCTTCGGCGAGAAGCACCGCTGGGGCAACTTCCCCGCCGCCACGCTGGGTTTCCGCATCTCGCAACTGCTGCACGAGAAATGGATGGACGACCTGAAGCTGCGCCTCTCCTGGGGTAAGACGGGCAACCAAGGCATTGACAACAACGCCCACTACGGACTCTACGTGGCCGACTACGGACTGGACCGCACCACGTCGACGGCCTACGACCTGCACCTGGCCGGCAGCGGCACCTTCCCCTCGGGCTACCGCGCCACGCAGACAGGCAACAATGACCTGAAGTGGGAGACCACCACGCAGTACAACATCGGTGTGGACTACACGCTCTTCGGCAACACCCTCTACGGCACGGTGGATGCCTACATCAAGAACATCACCGACATGCTCATCAATCCGGCCTACCTGGCCGTCATGGGCGAGGGCGGAAACAGGTGGTCCAACGGCCCCTCGCTCCGAGACTGGGGTATGGAATTCACCGTGGGCTACCGCAAGACGTGGGCCAACGGACTGGGCATAGACCTCAACGGAAACGTGGACTTCTTCCGCAACCGCGTGACCGAGCTGCCCACTTCGACCACCGGTTCCTACGCCCACACGACCAAACAGAACCTCGTGGAGGCCCGGAAACCCTATGGTTCCATCGTGGGCTACGTAGCCGACGGCCTGTTCCAGAGCCGAGAAGAGGTGCTGGCCTCCGGACAGCCCAACGCCCGTCTGGGTGGCCTGAAGTATGCCGACCTCGACGGCAACGGCAAGATTACCGAGGCAGACCAGACCTGGATTTACAACCCTGTGCCCGCCTTTGCCTACGGTTTGAACGTGGCCGCGACCTATAAAGGCTTTGACCTGAACATGTTCTGGCAGGGCGTCGCCGACCAGGACGTGTACAACAACCAGAAATTCCAGACCGATTTCTGGAGCATCACCGACGCAGGCTCCAACAAGGGCAGCCGTCTGCTCGGTGCATGGACCACGGACAACACCGCCTCGACCATCCCGGCCCTGACCACCAACAACACGGCCGACGAGGGACGAGCCTCCAGCTACTATGTGGAGAACGGCTCCTACCTGAAGCTGCGCACACTCCAACTGGGCTACAGTCTGCCTGCAAAGCTCATCTCCAAGCTGCGCATGTCGAGCTTCCGCGCCTACATTGCCGGGCAAAACCTGCTGACTCTGAAGAGCAGCAGCCTGACCTGCTCGGATCCCGAGAACCCCAACTGGAACTATCCACTGGCTACTTCCGTGTCTTTCGGTATTCAAATTGGTTTCTAACAATCACTTATCCACACGCAAAATGAAAAAGCTATCATTCGCAATCATACTGGCAATTGGCCTCGGCATGCCGCTGACCAGCTGCAACGACTTCCTCGACTACAAGCCCAGTGCCGTCATTGACGAAGACCAGGCGTTCGCAGACCCCGAGGGTATGGTCACTTCGGCCTACGCCTCGCTGGGCGACGACTGGTACACCTACCCCTTCAACCTCTGGCCCTACGGCGACCTGGCCTCGGACGACTGCCTGAAAGGCGGCTCGGGAACCACCGACACGGAGTACCATGCCGTGGAGGTGTTCTCCACGCTGACCCCCACACTGGGGCATCTGGACGAGCTGTGGTATCACCTGTACATCGGCATCAGCCGCTGCAACCGCGCCCTGCTCTCGCTGAAAGCCAACGGAACGGCCAAGCTCGGCGCAGAGACGGCCGCGCGCCGCGCGGCCGAAGTGAAATTCCTGCGGGCCCATCTGTACTACAAACTCCTCTTGGTGTTCAACAAAGTGCCTTGGATTGACGAGGAAGTGTACCGCAACAACACGCAGGAGCAGACACGCAACGACGCGCTGACGCACCAGCAACTGTGGGGCAAGGTCATAGCAGACTTTGAGGAAGCCTACACGGTGCTGCCCGCTTCGCAGACCGATGGCGGACGCGCCAACAAGGTGGCGGCTGCCGCCTACCTGGCCAAGTGCTACCTGAATCTGGCCTGGGGCAACGGCTACGAGGACAGCACGGGCGTGAATTTCATCAACAAGGCATACATGCAAAAGGTGGTGGACTACACCGACATCGTGGCCAACTCCGGATATGGCTATCTGGAGGACTACGGAGACCTCTTTCTTCCCGACCATAAGAACAGCAAGGAGTCGGTGTTTGCCGTGCAGCACTCCGACTATAAAGACGACAATACCACCTACGGCCGCGCCAACTGGTCGAACATGCTGAACGGAATGTGGGGCATGTGGTCGTGTGGTTGGGACTTCCACAAGCCCTCGCAAGACTTGGTCAACGCGTTCAAGACCAAGGACGGGCTGCCCGAATTCGACAGCTATGCAGCCTCCAACGACCATCCGGTCAACGGTGCACCGACGGCCCAGAAGTGGGACCCGCGCCTGTTCCACACCGTGGGCATGCCGACTTTCCCCTATAAATATGAGTCGGCCCACATGCAGAGCACGGCCAACTCGCGCACGCCCAACACGTATGGCTACTATACTTCGCTGAAAGAAGTGCCGCAGCGCAGCAAGGGCGAGACCTACAACGGGCCGTGGCAAGCCTTTGCCATGAACGATTATGTGATACGATACACTGACGTGATGCTCGACCGCGCCGAGGCTCTCGTCGAACTTGGCCGCCTCGCCGAGGCCCGCACCATCATCAATCAGATACGGCAACGTGCGGCCAACTCCGTCGACAAGCACATCGGCTACGCCTCCAGCCAGTGCGAAATCGCGCTATATCCCGAGTCTTACTTCGACACACAGGCCATGGCCCGCACCTGCCTACGCTGGGAGCGGCGGCTCGAGACAGCCATGGAACACGAGCGATTCTTCGACCTGCGCCGCTGGGGCTTGCTCTCTTCCACGCTGAACGCCTACTTCAAGCGCGAGGCTGCCGACTCCTACGACGGGCAAGGCTATGCCCAATACTATAAGGACGCGCACTTCACAACGGGCAAGAACGAGTATTTCCCCGTTCCCTACAACCAGCTCTACTACATCCCCGGACTCTATACACAGAACAAGGGATACTAAACATTGCCACAACCATTCAAATCACAGCACACAATGAAACACTTATCATACGGTCTATGGCTCCTGCTCGCCCTGCTCGTGGGCTCCTGTCAGGACAAAGATTACGACACCGCGCCCATGGCCCTCAATGCCATTGACGGCACTCAGATAACGGGTAGCCTGAATGGAGACGACTACACTTGGACGTGGCCCACACTCGACAACGGGCACAAGATGCTGGTCTCGCTCTATACCGACGGCACCATCACGTCGAGCGACACAGTGGCCGGCAACCAGTACACACAGCCGGCCGTGGCCACCAACGTGAACTACACCTATGTATTCAAGGTAAGCGACGGCACCAACCTCTCACGAGGAACGGTGAAGACCTACACCCGCGAGGGGGCCTCGCAGATTACAGGACTGCAAATGGCCCAGGTGGAAAAGGCGGGAGGCTATGACGCCCACGTGGCATGGAACGCGGCTACAGATGCTTCGGGCATCCAGTTCACGGCCTCGAACGGCAGCCGCAACATCACGGAGACCTTGCCGGCATCGGCCACCAGCTACACCATCAGCGACGTGGCCTACGGCGACACATGGGACGTCACGCTGCGTGCAGTCAATGACAAGGGCACTTCGCTGGCCTCCACGTCGCAACTGAAAATCGGAAAGACAGCCATGGCTTTCCTCAGCACCTACCCCACGCCCGAAGAACTCATAGCCCAAGGAGACGACGATGAAGCCTCGGCATGGCTGTGGATGCACAGCGAATACCCGGCCGCCAAGTTCCTTTATTTCGGCAATGTCAAGAGCCGCGACGACATAGACCCCTACCGAGTGGTGTTCTGGCTGCGCGATTTGGAGAGTGGTTCCGAAGCCGACGTGTGGAACATGCCCGCCGTCGTTACGGCTGCCACCGACATTGTCAAGGCCTGGTATAAGGATGGCGGCAACTTGTTACTCTGGCAACACGCCACGGCCTACATCGCCACGCTGGGTCGTCTCGACCAAAGCATGATGCAGAGCAACGACCATGCCATCGGCATCGGTGCGGGTGGCTACAACGGCGACGCATGGTCCATGGCCCTGGGACTGAACGCCGGCGGCAACGCCATCGACTTTTCCTCGCATCCTCTGTACAAGAATCTTCCCGTCTACACGGGCGGCAACGGCGTGCAAATGCTGACCATCAAAGGCCCAGGATGGACCGAAGACCACAACTGCCTGTACTTCAACCTGCCCGCCGTGCTGACAGGAAAGGGCAATCAAGAGCTCTCCTGCTACAACGAGGTCACGAGAACCTATGGCATCTATCCGCTTGGCGTATGGGATTCGCAGGTGAGCTGGATTTCGCAGCTCAACGTGTGGGAAGCCCGGCAAGGCAACACTGACTACAAAGGCACCGCCATCTGCGTGGGCAATGGAGGATGCGAGTTCTCCATGAAGAATGCAGACGGCAGCGCCGACAAGAACGCTTACCCCAAGAACAACATCTATCAAGGCACCATCCTCAAGATGGCAAAGAACGCACTGGAATACTTAAAGACAAGATAAACGACAAATTCCATGAGACAGATACTATCATTCCTCTTTCTGGCCGCAGCATGCACTAGCATGCTGCAGGCCTGTTCCGACCGCGAAGTAGACCCAAACCTGGGACCTTACGCATCCAGCGACACCACAAATGGCGGCGGCACCACGCCCATCGCGCCGTCCAACTACGACGAACAGTATCGCCCGCAAGTGCATTACACCCCGAAGCGCAACTGGATTAACGACCCCAATGGGCTTGTTTATGCCAATGGCACCTACCATTTGTTCTATCAGTACAATCCCCAGGGCAATGGTTGGGGCAACATGAGCTGGGGGCACGCCACGAGTTCGGACCTGTTGCACTGGACCGAGCAAAGCGTAGCACTGACCCGCGACGCCCTGGGAGACATCTTCTCCGGGTCGGCTGTGGTAGACAAGGACAACACGGCCGGCTTCGGCAAGAATGCCATCGTGGCCATCTACACCTCGGCCGGCAGCGCGCAACAGCAGTCCATCGCCTACAGCACCGACGGCGGGAACAGCTTTGCCAAGTACGACGGCAACCCCGTCATCGCCTCTACATCCGCCGATTTCCGCGATCCCAAGGTGTTCTGGTATGAGGCCGGCAGCAAATGGGTGATGGAATTGGCCACAGGAAACAACCATTCCATCGAGCTTTGGTCATCGCCCGACCTGAAAAACTGGACCAAGATGAGCGAATTCACCTCCAGCACAGACCGCTGCAACAAGGGTCAATGGGAGTGTCCCGACCTCTTCCCGCTCGACTACAAGGGCAACGAGAAGTGGGTGCAGTTGGTCAGCACCAACCCTGGCGGCCCCGTGTCGGGTTCGGGCACCATGTACTTTATCGGCAGCTTCGACGGCACACGCTTCATTGCCGACCAAGATTTCGACTACCCCCTGTGGCTCGACTATGGCTCTGACAACTACGCAGGAGTTACCTGGAACAACACCTCCGGACGGCGCACGTACATCGGCTGGATGAACAACTGGAACTATGCCGGCAGTGTTCCCGCCACGCCATGGCGGTCGGCATTCACCCTTCCGCGCGACCTGAAGCTCATTGAATACCAAGGAAAGCCCTTGTTGGCCAGTACGATGGTCAGCGAAACGGAAACGTTGGGCGGAGAGTGGCGCGAAGCAACGGATGGGATGCTGCGCAATACAGATGCCTGCCAACTGCAAGTGACCATGCCAACCACGCAGAATTGGATACTCACGCTGCAAAATGCACAGAACGATCAGTATGCCATCACCTACGATGCACCCAGCCGTCGCATCATTGCAGACCGCGGAACACGCACAGGCGCCAGCTCCTTTGCTGCCAATTTTGCCATTCCTTCGGTCAACATGCCCATCAATACCGAGGGCAACGAAGTCACTCTGGATCTCTACATCGACCGTTCGTCCGTGGAGCTTCTCACGTCGACGGGCTCGGCTGCCATGACCAATGTGGTCTATCCCAAGGCCGTCTATCACCGGCTGTCCACAACCGTCACACCCTCGCTGGTGAGGGTTCGCGACCTGAAACGCGTATGGCCATAGTGCATACCGGCAAGACTTGCAACATATTTACGAGCTTTTGAACGATTTGAACAAGGCTGATGGCGGGCATATTGCTATCTTTGCAACATCCTGTCACGAAGCCATCGACAACAAAACTATAAATACAACCGAACAATGAAGACCTCACTCAGAGCGTGGCTGGCCGCCTCCCTGCTCTCCTGCACCTGCCTCACCGCCGGCGCGCAGACGCCCAAGCCCACCTTTCTCAGCGACACACACGTGATGCAGCGCCTCTCGACGGCCCGCAAAGTGCTCCTGTTGCCCGTTGAGGAGAGCCAGGAAAACTGCCGGTTGCGCGTCATTCAGCACAACCAGGTGGTCAAGGAGTTCAACTGCCGGCTGGCTGTCAGCCGCACCGACTACTGCGTACCGCTCTTCCTCGACGAGCTCGACAAAGGCGAAGCCCTGCTCGACATCCACGTCAACCGCGCCAACTCCTCGGCCCCGTCGGGCGGACAGATTGCCCTTCGCGACTTTGCATGCTGGAAAGGCATGCAATATGCCGACAGCTTCGACACGATCAACCGCGAGCGTTTCCGCCCCGCTTACCATCACACGCCGGCCTGGGGATGGATGAACGACCCCAACGGCATGTTCTATAAAGACGGCGTGTGGCACCTCTATTTCCAGTACAACCCCTACGGATCACAATGGGAAAACATGACGTGGGCCCACTCCACCTCCCGCGACCTCATGCACTGGACGTTCGAGGGAAAGGCCATTGAGCCCGATGCGCTCGGCACCATCTTCAGCGGATCGGCCGTGGTCGACAAGGAGGGAACGGCCGGATTCGGCAAGAATGCCGTCGTGGCCTACTACACTTCGGCCGGCGAGGCGCAGACGCAAAGCATGGCTTACTCCACCGACAACGGCCACACGTTCACCAAGTACGCCGCCAACCCCGTACTTACATCCGACATTCCCGACTTCCGCGACCCGCACATCATCTGGCACGAGCCCACAAAGTCATGGATTCTCATCGTTTCCGAGAAGCAGCACATGAAAATTTTCTCCTCCAAGAACCTGAAGGACTGGGCTTTTGAGAGCGATTTCGGCGAGGGCTACGGCTGCCACGAGGGCGTGTGGGAGTGCCCCGACCTCATGCAGCTGCCCGTGGCCGCCGGCTCCCGTACCGCCAGCGGCGCCAATGCCGCCCCGACGGCGGACTCCAAGTGGCTCCTCATCTGCAACATCAACCCCGGCGGTCCTTTCGGCGGCTCGGCCACACAATACTTCACCGGCACGTTCGACGGACACCGGTTTGTGTGCGAGGACGACCCCGCCGAGACCAAATGGATGGACTATGGCAAGGATCACTATGCCACAGTCACCTTTGACAACGCTCCCGACGGCCGCCATGTGGCCCTGCCCTGGATGAGCAACTGGCAGTATGCCAACCAAGTTCCGACCCGGCAATTCCGGTCGGCCAACGGACTCCCGCGCGACCTCGGCCTCTTCATCTACCAAGGCAAGACCTATTGCAGCGTGAAGCCCAGCCCCGAAGTGTTCCGCCATTTCCAGCCCCAAGCCTCCGGCCGCCTCACCGCCGCCTGCCGCATCGACGTGCAGCTCCGGGGCGACGCCGTGATTACACTGTCCAACGGCAAGGGCGAACACGTCACCATGACCTACGATGCCAAGGCCGAGACCTTTGCCATGGACCGCACCCGCAGCGGTGCAACCGACTTCAGCAATGAGTTTGCCGCCGTCACCACCGCCCCCACACGGGGCAAGGTCAAGACGTTGCTGCTCTTCGTAGACCACAGCAGCCTCGAAGCCTTCGACGCAGAAGGCAAGATGGCCATGTCAAACCTGGTATTCCCCAGTCTGCCCTACGACAAAATCACGGTCAAGGGAGGCAAGGCCAAGATATATCCAACCCTTTAAACCTACAACAATGCGCAAGACAACCCCTCTCTCTCTCATCCCCGTGATGCTCTGTTTCTTCGCCATGGGCTTCGTGGATCTCGTGGGCATCGCTTCCAATTACGTCAAGGCCGACCTTGGTCTGAGCGACTCCGTGGCCAACATTCTGCCCTCGCTCGTCTTCTTCTGGTTCCTCATCTTCTCCGTTCCAACGGGTGTGCTGATGAACAAAATCGGGCGCAAGCGCACCGTGCTCCTCTCGCTTGTGGTCACCATCGTGTCGCTGCTGCTCCCCATCTTCTCAGAAGACTTCTACGTGATGCTCGTTTCTTTCTCGCTGCTGGGCATCGGCAACGCACTCATGCAGACCTCGCTCAACCCGCTTGTGTCCAGCGTCATCCAGGGCAACCTGGCTTCCACGCTCACCTTCGGCCAGTTTGTCAAGGCCATTGCCTCGTTCATGGCCCCCTACATTGCCATGTGGGGTGCCACGGCCTCCATCCCCAGCTTCGGCCTTTCCTGGCGCGTGCTCTTCCCCATCTACATGGTCATCGGCATCATTGCCACGCTGCTGCTCGCGTCCACACCCATCGAGGAGGAGCCCGCCGATGCCGTCGACAGCCGGGAACAGTCCATGGGCAGTCAGTTTGCCGGTGCTTTCCGCCTGCTCGGCAAGCCCATCGTGCTGCTCAGCTTTCTGGGCATCATGTGCCATGTGGGCATCGACGTAGGCACCAACACCACCGCACCCAAGCTGTTGCAGGAGCGGCTCGGCATGACGCTCAACGATGCAGCCTTTGCCACGAGCCTCTACTTCATCTTCCGCACCATCGGTTGTCTCACGGGCAGCTTCTTCCTTCGCGTGCTCAAGACGCGCACATTCTTCATCATCAGCGTCGTGCTCATGGCACTCAGCATGGCTGGCATGCTCGTGGGCACCAGCCGCACGATGCTCTATACCGCCATCGCCCTCGTGGGTTATGGCAACTCCAACGTCTTCTCCATGGTCTTCTCCCAGGCCCTGCTCTCCGTGCCCGAGAAGAAGAACGAGGTGAGCGGCCTCATGATTATGGGCCTCTTCGGCGGCACGGTCTTCCCCTTGCTCATGGGTGTGGCCAGCGATGCCATGGGGCAGTCGGGTGCAGCTGTGGTCATGACCGTGGGCGTGGCCTACCTCTTCACCTATATCAGAACTTTCACAGCCGGCAAAACGGCCGGTCTCTGAGGCTCCGGAGGGACAAAATTCCCTCCCCCCGACCCTATCCATTGGTAAAAACCCGGAGTGTCTGAGTTCGCTAGAACTCCCCGCTCCCCAAAACACGCAATATGAAACAGATTATCGTCGGCCTCGGAGAGGCCCTGTGGGATGTGCTCCCCGAGGGAGCCAAGCTTGGTGGTGCCCCCGCCAACTTTGCCTATCACACCAGTCAGTTCGGCTACGAAGCCGTAGCCATCAGTGCCTTGGGCAACGATGCCCTCGGCGACCAGACGCTCAAGGAGTTCGACCAGCGCGGGCTCCGCTACATCATGCCCCGCGTGCCGTTCCCCACGGGCACCGTAGCCGTGGAGCTCGACGACCAAGGAGTGCCCACCTACGACATCAAAACTGACGTGGCCTGGGACAACATTCCCTTCACGCCAGAGGTTGAAGAGGCGGCCAAGACCTGCCGCGCCGTGTGCTTCGGCTCACTGGCCCAGCGCAACGAGACCTCGCGCAACACCATCATGCAGTTTCTCGACACCACGCCGATGAACTGTCTCAAGATCTTCGACATCAACCTGCGGCAGAACTTCTACTCCCGCGAGGTCATCTGCGACTCCCTGCGCCGCTGCAACATTCTCAAGATCAACGACGAGGAACTCATCGCCATCGGCCGCATGTTCGGCTATCCGGGGCTCGACATCGAGAACAAGTGCTGGCTCATCCTCGGCAAGTACGACCTCGACATGCTGGTGCTCACCTGCGGCACCAACGGCAGCTACGTCTTCGCCCCCGGCACCAAGAGCTTCCAGTCCACGCCGCGTGTCGAAGTGGCCGACACCGTGGGGGCCGGCGATTCTTTCACCGCCACCTTTACCACAGCCATTCTCTCGGGCATGCCCATCGCCGAGGCACACAAGCTGGCCGTCGAGGTAAGCGCCTTTGTATGCACGCAAAAAGGTGCCATGCCCGTCCTGCCTCCCGACCTCGCCAGCCGCATCCAGTAGCGGCTGCGCGGTGAAATTTTAGACATAACTACATATTGAACATATGGCTAGCGCGTTGGGGTAAAAGACATAGTAACAAAATAACATCGCGCCAGCCATATGTTCAATATGTAGTTATGTCTAAAAAACCGGCGATCATCTCTGTCTTCGGATAGTTAACATATCTTAAAAAACTGCGATAAACCATATAAACTTATACAAAAAATATTAACTTTAAACGGTAAATCAAGCTTACGCTCTATATGACCAAGGAGAGAGGCCATGTGGCCGTAGTAATATTGTTTATCGTTGGTATGTTCATGTCAGGATGTGGACAGCAGCCAGCGCCGCTCGCCTACACGGATCGGCAGCGACTGATGCTCGACACCACCGACAACCACACCAAGAACACCGACTCCCTGCTTGCCTTTGTGGAGCGGTTTCGACGGGTAGGCGACCGACATCGGGAGATGGCATACCTCGCCGAACTGGGCCATTGCTACCAGTCGGCCAGCCGATACACTGATGCCATCAAGACCCACCGCAAGCAGCTCACCCTGGCCCAACAGCTCAACGACACCCTCATGATGGCCACTGCCCTCAACGACCTCGGCGTCAACTACCGCCGCATGGGACTCTACTACGACGGCCTCGACCACCACGCACAAGCCGTCGAGCTAAGCGGCGGCGGCCGGGGGGAACAGCGCGACAAGTTCCTCAAGTGCCAAGCCATCGGCTACAACGGCATCGGCAACGTGCACCTCACCATCGGCCACTACCTTTCCGCCGACAGCATGCTGCGCAAGGCCCTCGCCATCGAGACGCGGCTGGGCAGCCATCTGGGCATGAACGTGGACAACTCCAACCTCGGCATGGTGTTCGAGCGGCGCGGACTCATCGACTCGGCATGGCATTATTTCCGCAAGGCACACATCCACAGCCAGCAGGCCAACTCCTCCACCGGGCTGGCCTACAGCCACATGAACTTCGGCCGACTCTACCAACGTGCCGGCCAATACGACCGCGCCGTGGCCGAGTTCAGCCTGGCCATGCGTGTGGTGTCGCGCGAACGCGACCTCTGGCTCTGGCTCCAGCCCTGCATTGCCATGGCCGGCGTGCTGGTGAAGATGCAGAACCATGCCGAGGCCAACCGCTATCTCTCCACCGCCCTCACCACCGCCCGCCAGGTGGGTGCCCGCGAATACTACCCGCAGATCTACCGCCTCTACTCCGACTACTACCGCAACTTGGGCGATTACCGCCGTGCCTTGGAGACCTACGAGCGGGCGTCGACCTCTGCCGACAGCCTCATGAGCGCCAACCACCTCTTTGAAATAGACGAGTTGCAAAGCGACATCAACCAGCGCAAGGCCAACGAGCGCATGGCCCAGGCCCACCACCAGCTCTCTGTGGAGCGCACGGCCAAGCGCCTTTTTGCCGTGGGACTGCTCGGAGCCATCGCCGTGGCACTCATGCTCTGGTACGTAGCACGCATGCGCAAGCAGTCCAATCGGATGCAGCGCAACTTCATGCAGGCGCGCAATCGCTTCTTTACCAACATCACCCATGAGTTCCGAACGCCCCTCACCGTCATCCTCGGCAAGGCCGAAGAACTGCAAAAAGCCACCGCCGCCAGCCTGGAGCAGCAGCACACGGCGGGGTCCATGATTGTGCGGCAGGGCCGCCAGCTACTCTCGCTCGTCAACCAGTTGCTCGACATCTCCAAGGTGAAGTCCGAAGTGGGCAACCCCGACTGGCACACGGGCAACGTCGTACCCTACCTCCACATGATTGTCGAGGGCGGACAGCAACTGGCCAAGACCAAGGGCATCACCATGCTCTTCATGCCCAAGGAGACGGAGATCGTGATGGACGTCGTGCCCGACTACCTGCGCAAAATCATGCGCAACCTCATCGGAAACGCCACGAAGTTCACCCCGCAAAACGGCAACATCACCGTCTCCTGCGAGCGCAGGGACAACCGTCTGTGCATCCAGGTGGTCGACGACGGCATAGGTATTTCCGAGGAAAGCCTCAAGCACCTCTTCGAGCCGTTCTATCAAGCCGAGTCGGAGAGCGCCAATCTGGGCACCGGCGTGGGCCTCTCCCTCGTGCGACAACTGGTCAAAGCCATGCAGGGCGAGGTGAGCGTGCAGAGCCGACTGGGCGAGGGAGCCACCTTCTCCATCCTGCTGCCCCTGAAACACGGCAAGGGCAACTGGAAGCCTTTCAACGAGGAGACCATCACCGAAATCAGTTTCGACAAGGAGCCGGAGGCCGGCACCGGGCAGCCGACGGGCTGCAACAGTCTGCCCGACCACGACCACGACCCACGCACCCGCGTGCTCATCGTCGAAGACAATGTGGACGTAGCCCGGTACATCGGCTCGCAGATGCCCTCCGCCTACAGCCTGACCTATGCCACCAACGGGACCGACGGCCTGCAGAAGGCCCTCTGCCTGCAGCCCGACCTGGTCATCACCGACCTCATGATGCCCGGCATGGACGGCCTGGAAATGTGCCGGCGTATCCGCGCCGACCGCACCATCGGCACCACGCCGGTCATTGTCATCACGGCCAAGACCACGCAGGACGACCTCGAAGCAGGGCTCCGCGCCGGTGCCAGCGCCTATCTCTTCAAGCCCTTCAGCGCCTCGGAGCTGCGCATCCGAGTGGAGTGGATACTGGCCGAACGCCGCATGCTGCACGACAAATACCAGCTCGCCGCCCAGCAGGTGAACGATGCCAAGACCGTGCTCTCACAGGAGGACAAGGAATTTGTGTCCCACTTCACCAACACCATCTACAACCAATTGCACAGCACCGAGATAGACCTTGACGCGCTGGCCGACCATCTTTGCATGAGCCGCCGCACGCTGCAGCGCAAGGTGAACGACCTGGCCGGCATGTCGCTCACGGCCTACATCACCAAGATACGCACCGACTACGCCCGCCAACTCATCCGCCGCCGGCCGGAAATGCCGGTGAGCGAGGTGGCCCAAGCCTGTGGATTCTCCGACCGCAGCTACTTCGACCGCATGTTCAAACAGTCGTTTGGCGTCACCCCGGCCCAGTACCGCCGCAACCTCGAATAGCTGCCCCAGTACACGCCACGGCGTGTCCGCCTTTTCTTCACGGTGCATTCGCCGTTCGATTCCCCGTTTTTCGTCCCGCGTTTACGGCGTTATCCCGACACGATAACGCCGTCTTCGTGACGCGTCCGCGGGACTTTTCAGACAGAGCAACATGTTTTTAGTGTGGCTGCGCAGGGGATTTTTAGACATAACTACATATTTGACAGATGGCTGCGCGCCGGTCTTTTCTCACAGATTCCACAGATTTCACAGATGGCTGCGCGTGGAATCTATGAGAAAACACCGGCGCGCAGCCATCTGTCAAATATGTAGTTATGTCTAAAAACTCCCGCGCAGCCACAAAAAATCCGGGGAGTTCTGTCCAAAAACACAAAGAGACCGCAACACCCGTTTTGGACTAACCATCCCTCTGTATGCCAACCTGTTAACCTGTCTTCATGTCCGTCTGGTACCATACTTCAGGCAAAGATTGTCCGAATATTACCAAAACTTGGCGCAATAGTCCATATCCCCATCCCCGCTTTCTCCTAACTTTGCCGGTATCCAAACGACTATCCAACCATTGTTTAACCATTAACAAGAGTCTGGCCACGACAGGCGGACACCTAAGAATTATGAAAAGAAAACTGTTTACCCTCGTGTCGCTCCTGATGCTGTGCATCGGGGGCTACGCCGCCGGCCCGCCCGACTGGGCAGAGGTACAAAATTTCGACGGCAGCAAGTTTAGTAAAGAGTGCGTGGTCTACGCCGACCTGACCGACGCCAACGGAGTAGTGCCCGCCCACA
This sequence comes from Hallella seregens ATCC 51272, assembly GCF_000518545.1. Lineage (GTDB taxonomy): Bacteria > Bacteroidota > Bacteroidia > Bacteroidales > Bacteroidaceae > Prevotella > Prevotella seregens. Next base: position 39,168 of record NZ_JADU01000021.1, on the reverse strand, counting down.
TCAACCGGTTTACCGTGGGCGCTTTCATCGGCGGCGAGCTCCGTGGCGTGGCCGACGGCCGGTATGATGCCGCCGCAACCCATCAAGTGGGCTACTTCCCCTTCCGCATCAAGGGCGAAATTGCCGACAACGGCAAGCCCATCGAGTTCCGTCTCGTGGAACGCGACGAGTCGCTGCGCTATATCAACACCTACAAGGTGGCCGGGACCACGCCCGTGAAGTTCCAGGCTGAGAGCACTGTGGGCGGCACACCCAGCAACCTCTACCACCTGCGCTTCATCTCCCCCACCGCCATCGGCCTCGACCAGGCCACGTTCAACATCAACGTGGGCGCGACCATCGATCTTAAACCTCACATCAAGCTGACGCCCGCCAACGCCACCATGCCCGAGGACATCTCGTTCTCGGCCGGCAACTGGTTACCTTATTTTACGGTGACCGACGGCCACATTCTCAAGGGTGTTTCGCCCAATGCAGGCACGGGCGACAGGATGACGCTCGCCGTCGAAACGCCGAACGAAATCCAGTATGACGTGGCCCAGGTCATCGTGCACCAGCCCATCACGGCCCTTGTCCTGAATCCTGACTACAAGGACGGCATCACCGTGGCCGTGGGCGACGACAAAAAGCTCAACATCGACCTCTACAACTGCTACACCGTGACCCCTGCCAACGCCACGGAGCAGCCCGTATGGTCGTCGGCCAACACCGAGGCCATCTCGGCAGATGCCCAAGGCTACTGGACGCCCAAGAAACCGGGCACCTACAACATGACGCTCAAGTCTGCCAAGGCCACGCTCACCGTACCCGTGCACATCACACAGCCAGTGACTGGCCTCACCGCCACTCTGACCGACATCTACGTCAATGTGGGCGACGAAGTGACCGCATTGCTCAAGGTGGACACCAAGGTGCAGCCCGCCAATGCTACCAATCCCGTCGTCAACTACGACTTAGGCTCCACCGTGGTACCGGCCAGCATCCTCGTTAAGAACAACGACGGCACCATCACCGCCACGCAGCCCGGCACGCAGAATGTGGTGGCCAGCAACCCAGACATTCCCAACGCCCCCGTGATCTACACCATCCACGTGCAGACGAAGGTCACCTCTTTCAGGGTGAAACAGCCCGCCATCTCCGTCCTCTGGCAGCCCGGCGCCGCCGCCAACATGATGAACATCACGGCCCAAGTGCGTGGCAACTTCACCATGCTGCCCTCAGGCGACTACCACTCCACCTTCTACAAGATGGCGGCGGCCGACGCCACCGTGCTCGAAGTGCTGCCGCAGGACACGGGCTACCAAGTGAACGCCCTGAAGAAAGGCTCGTCCAAGCTCACCCTCACCCGCACGTACAAGCAGACAAAGGCCGTCAACGGCAAGCTCGTCAACAACGACCAGACCGTCACCGGCAGTTTCACGGTGAACATCGTATCAGGTCTCACCGGCTTCACCGCCAGTGAAATCCGGATGGGCAACACGGGCACCTACGAGCTCCAGCTCACCCCCATGCCCGCCGACGCCACGTTCACGCCCTCCCTCATCACCCTCGGACCCGCGGATATAAACACTCCACAGGGCTGGACGATGATAGAATTCAAGGCTGCCGACGCCACAGGCCTCAAATGGACCATCACGCCACGCAGCGTGATTTCCCAGGGCACGATAGGCGTGTACTACGACCAGCAGTTCCTCTCCAGCATCCCCATCAACGTGGGACAGACCGTTACGGCCCACGCCGGATGGCAGTGGAAGACCATTTTTGCCGGTTCGATGAGAGACCTTCAGAGCAATCCTGACTACAAGTGGGACGAGTTGCAGGAGATTCGCACCCAATACGACCTGCTCTACAACGACGACCAGTATGGCTACTTCGGCACGCTCAACTACCTGCCCGAGGACGATTGCTTCAAGATGCGCCTCAAGGATGGTGCGGGAGACATCACGTTCACCATTCCCACAAGGCTCTACAGCCCCACGTCAGACCATGCGTTCAAGCTCCTGCCGCGCTGGTCGTGGATGGGTTATCCCTACCAGTACAGCCACCCGCTGGCCGAAGTGATGGGACAAAACGGCATGACCTTTACCAAGGGCGACCGTCTGGCCTCGCTCGATGCCTTTGCCGAATACGACGGAACCAAGTGGACCGGTACGCTCACCATGCTCAAGAGCGGCGAGGGCTACATGTTCTACAACGCCGGTTCTGAAGTCAACGCCCTGACCATGGTTGGCGAACACAACTTTGCCCAGCCAGCCCCCGGCACCACTCCGGCCAAGCGCATGGAACCCAGCGTGTGGGTTTACAACAGCGGCCAGTTTGCCAACAACATGACCATCGTGGCCGACGTGCCCGAGCTCGCCCTCAAGGAGGCCTGCACCATCGGCGCTTTCGTGGGTGACGAGTGCCGCGGACAAGGAACGGCCGTAGACGGCAAGTTCTTCATCACCGTGCACGGCGAGGCAGGAGAGCCCGTCAGCTTCAAGCTCTACAACAACCGCACGGCCGAGTGCCGCCGCCTCACCCGCACGCTCAGCTTCAGCGACATGGCCGGCTCCATCGCCAGCCCGGTGAAGATGGAGCTCGGAGAGGCCACGGCCATCGACGCACTCAACGTGGCCCGCTCGGGCATCGCCGTCATCGACGGCAAGCTCAGCATCGAGGGCCTCAGCGTGAAGAGCTTCCGCGTGTGCATGCCCAACGGCACCGTGGTGCTCCACAACGACACCGACTTAACGAAACTGCCTTCAGGCGTATACTTGGTGACTGTCGTGACGACAGACGGCCATACGCTGACCAAGAAGGTTGTCAGATAAGTTACATACTCTCTCTTTGGCGATGAGGCCTACGGAGCAGCGAGCTCCGTAGGCCCATCCTACCTACATCATCTGTCTATCCAAAAGAACCTTATAAATCCCCGACGAGATGAAAGCCACCCTATCCCATACCTGTCTGCTGGCCCTCACCTTGGGCCTCTTGCCGACAGCCGCGCAGGCGCAGGACATTGCGCAAATTGCCAAGAGCGACCCGCTCATCATCACCGGCTCGGTGGGGACGCGCAACACCTACTACCATTCCTCTGCGGGCAACAGCTACACGTCGCCCCTCAGCAACACGGTGTATGCCAATCTCAACATCAGCATCTACGGGTTCAGCATGCCTTTCTCTCTCTACTACTCCAACGACAACCTGGATTTCAACTATCCGCACCTGTCGTTCAACATGAGCCCGTCCTACAAGAACTGGACAGCCCACATCGGACGCTCCAGCATGGCCTACAGCCCCTACGTGATGAACATGTCGTTCAACGGCGTGGGCCTCGAATACAACAGCGACCGTTTCCGCGCCGGAGCCTTCTACGGCACGCTGCGCTCGGCCGTCAACGACGACCCCACGCTGCCCGCCGCCCGCCGCCCGCAATACAAACGCGTGGGTTGGGGCATGAAAGTGGGCTACGGCACAGCCCGCAACTATCTCGACCTCTACCTGCTGCGCGTGAACGACCGCCCCAGCTCCATCGACGAACGCTGGAGGCAGAGCGTCAGCCCGCAGGAAAATCTCGTCGTGGGCCTCAAGGGATGCGCCAGCTTCGGCCATTGGCTCTCCCTCACGGCCAATGCCGCCGCCTCGGCCTTCTCAACCGACACCGAGGCCAAACGACTCGAAAGCTCCGAAGCCACACGCTTCGACAAGATATTCGACGTGCGCTACAGCTCGCTCATGCGCTTTGCCGGCGACGTCAATCTCAACCTTACCCTGCCCCGATTCTCCACCTCCGTGTTCTACCGCATGGTGCAGCCCGACTACACTTCGCTGGGCACTTACTACATGACCAACAACTACCACAGCCTCGGCGTCAACATGAGCACCTCCTTATTTAATAAGGTGTCGCTCTCGGGAACGTTCTCCGGGCAGGAAGACAACCTCACCAACAAGCAGCTCTACACCACGCGCGGCTTCGTCTACTCGGCCAATGCCTCCACCTCCATCGGCGGATTCATGAACCTCAGCCTGGGCTACAACGGCTATTTGCAGAACCAAGGCGACGGCACAGCCCGCGTGAACGACACCACGCGCGTGCACCGCATCATGCACTCGTTCAATTTTATGCCCTCGTTCAACTTCTCCACGCCGTCGCTCAGCCACAGCGTCTCGCTCACGGCAAGCCTCGTGAAGAACAAAGACCTGAACAAATTCGCCAAGGGCGACACCGACATCCAGACCCTCGCGCTGGGACTCAGCTACGGCCTCGAGGTGGAACCGTGGGAGATGGACTTCTCCGCCGCCCTCAGCCACCAGCTGTCCAAGAGCACCATATCGCGCTACACCAGCGACATAGCCTCGCTCAGTGCCAGCCGCTCGTTCCTCAAGGAGAAGAACCTCAGCGTCTCGGCCACCGGCTCGCTCTGCTACAACGAGGTGCGCCACGCCTCCAAGAGCCTCTCCATGGGCTTCGACGCCGCCGTGAGCTACACGCTCAGCAAGGTGCATGTCTTCTCCATCTCGGGCGGTGTCAACAAATACGGTGACGTAAACATCTCACAGACCCGATCCCACCTCGACGACACCGACGTCTCGGTTTCCTTCAGCTATGCCTACACCTTCACGCTCCTCGAGATGAAGCGCAAGGCCAACAAGCAAAAGAACTAAAGCACACCCACGCCATATGAAAGCACTACGCACCATAACAACACTGACCGCGCTCTTGCTGAGCCTCCTGAACCTCATGGCACAGGAGGTGACCGTCGTGGTAACCCCCGTCCAGCAGATACTGCCTCCGCAGGCAGCCCTGTATGTTTCAAACCCGGGACGCTACTTCAATGTGCAGATCACCAACAACACGCAGGAGGCGCAGAAGGTCTATCTGGGCCTCCAGGTGGAACAGGTGAACCCCTCCAGCGGCCTCTCCGTCTCCACGCCGCCCAAGCGGCAGCCCGAGCACCCCATCATCGTGCCCGCGGGCTCCATGCGGCAAATATCGCCCATCGAGCTGAAGACGATGTTCAACTACCTGCCCGCTTCGGAGATAGCCACCACCCCCGGACTCTTCACCGACTATCAGAATGGCGGCTTCGCCCTGCTGCCCGAGGGGCAGTACCAGGCCCATCTCACGGCCTACAAATGGGATCCCACGCTCTCCACGCCCGTCGTGGTGAGCAATCCCAACGGCGGCGTGTGCCTCTTCACCGTGTGCTACAAGGCGCAGGCGCCCGAGTTCCTCACCCCGCTCTCCACGTTCGGCGACGAATTGAGCGTGGCGCGGCTTAGTCCCCTCAACGCGCAGTTCACCTGGAAACAACCCACGGTGAACTGTGCCGGCATGCAGCAGTTCCGCTACTCGTTCCGCGTGGTCGAGCTCATGCCCGGACAGCAGCCCGACGACGCCATCGACAAGAACCCCACCGTCTATCAGGTCAACGGCCTCATGGCACCCACGTGCATCATCCCGATGAACGTCATCAAGACCAAGATGGATGCCACGCGCACCTACATCGCACGTGTGGAAGCCCGGCAGAGCAGCCTCGCGGCCACCATGCTCGACTACGTGATGATTGAGAACGAGGGCCGAAGCAACCTCAAGTTCTTCAACATCAGCCCGGACAAGAAGCCCGACATGGCCGTCACGCCGCCCGACTCCACCGACAACGACTCGGCACTCATCGCCGGAACCACCGGCAAGGGCAAGAAGATGACCGACTCGCTCTATGCCTTCCGCAACCCCACGCTGCTGGCGCCCACGTTCTACGACGAGTCGTCGCGCAAGGTATTCGTCGACAACGACATCCAGGTGAACTGGCGAAAGGCCTGGCACCTCGGCGGCGAGGGCACGCGCGCCGACACCGTACAGTTCAAGTACGAGGTGCAGCTCTTCAAGTCGCAGAACGGACAGGAGCGCGAAGCCGTGTTTGCCGAGAAGCCATTCTACACCGAGAAGACCGAACAACTGGTGCACACCGTGCACTGGGATGCCATCAAAGACTCCGTGGAGCCCGGCCAGGTCATCGTGCTGCGCGTGGTGCCCACAAGCCCCAACACGCCATCCATCGAGTTCATGGACGACAGCGTGAACGTGAAAGACTTCGCGCTCTCCACACGGCTGTCCCAGAAAATAGAGATTTGCAACAACGACATCTCCATCACCAACTTCACCCCCACCGGCAGTTCGGCCGCCGACCTGAAAGGCAAGACCGTGGGCATCGGACAGTTCCAGATGCTCCTCGACGAGGTGGAGCAGGTCAAGGGCAAGCAGCTCTTCAAGGGAAAGGGACACGTGGAGTGGAAGCCCGGAGGCGTCCGCACCATGATCTGCGTGAAGTTCGACTCGCTCAAGATCAACACCGACAACATTGTCATCGACGGAAAGGCCGTGACCTATCAGCGGCCCGAGGACAAGGTGGCCGATGACGAGGCCGTGCAGAAGATATTCTCAGACACCGGACTCGACAACCTCGTCGGCGCCAAGGGCCTCGGCGCCGCCAAGAACCTCGGCGAGAAAGTGCACATTGGCAAATACTATAACTACTATGCCAAGGGCAAGGCCATCTACGACAACTTCATGAAGGGCGAGATTCGCGATCTCTACCTGCCGTTGCAGATGCCGCGCAAGCTCGTCAACAAGGGCCCCATCGACGTGCAGATTGTCAGCATGACCTTTGCACCCGGCTACGCCACGATGAATTTGCTGGGCCTGTTCATGCTGCCCGAGAGCGAGGTTCTCAACGACAACATCCTCATCGTAGGCTCGCCGCGCGTCTGCATGGAGCCCGACCACGTGCTGCCACGGACCGGAGCCATGAGCCTGCTGGCCGATTTCAACATCCGCGACCCCAAGTCGGACTACGAGATGTGCTTCAAGGCACCCGAGGACGTGCTCAGTCCCACCAACGGCTGCTACATCACCTGGGGCAACGACACCCTCGGCGGGTTGTCGCTCGACCTCGACATGAAGATTCCCAACCTGAAGAAGGAAGAGGGCGGCAAGGTCACCGACCAGCTGCCCACGCTCAACATCCGCTCCTTCATCCGCGACTGGGAGGACTGGACGGCACAGTGCACCATGGAAACGTTCCAGTCGGAAGACATGCCCGGCTTCTCGTTCCAGCCCGGCGTCTTGCTCTACGACCACTCCCAGAAGAGCAACGCCTCCGGCATGGGCGCGTTCCCGGCCGGCTACGACAAAGGTAAGGCAGGAATTGCATCCGACAATGAGTGGCAGGGCCTCTACATGGGCAACCTCAGTCTCAAGTTCCCCAAGACATTCCAAATCACCAAGAACAGCGACAAGCGGCTGGCGCTCAACGTCAATTCGCTGTTCATCGACCGCTCGGGCATATCCCTCCAGCTCGCCGTCAAGGATCCGATCAACAACGGCAAGGGCGACAACGGGGCCACTGTGGGCGGTTGGGCCTTCACCATCGACAACATTACGCTGAACGTCACGCAGAACACCTTCACCAAGTTCGGCTTCGACGGCACGTTCGATGTGCCCCTGCTCGACGGAACCATCGGCTACCAGTGCGACATCTACAACCAGAAGACCATCGACAAGAGCCGCAGCGGCTATGCCTATATCTTTAAGGTGCAGGCCATCGAGAAGCTCAACATGGACTTCTTCCTGGCCAAAGCCAGCGTCGACCAGAAGCAGACCTACCTGCTCGTCGAGGCCGAGGACCAGCCTTCGGGCGAAACCAAGACGCGTGTGGAGCTCTGCGCCGGCGGCGACATCGACATCGGCGGCAAGGACTACCTCGAGAAACTGCTCAACAAATTGGGCAAGAAGATTCATCTGCCCATAGAAATCAGCCTGCCGGGCATCCACTTTGTCAACATGCGCGTGGCCAACTGCGCGCGCTGGAAGTCGACATACGTTGCAGAATTGCAGAAGGCGGCCGAAGCAGCGGCCAAGGCCAAGGGCTTCGGTCTGCTCGATAACGAGGAATACACTTTCGGCGATAGCGTAGCATCGCTCTACTTCGAGCGTGGCGCGTGGTCGCTGGCCTCGGCCGAGAAGAAGATAGGGCCTTTCACCTTTGCCCTCGACGACTTCTCTGCCAAGCAGGAGGACAAGCGCGTGGGCCTCGGCATCACGGGCCGCATCAATCTCTGCGACACCATCGTCTCCGCCAAGGCCAGCGTCACCATCTTTGCCGAAGCGGACGTGGCCAAGATGAACCTGTCCTACGACGAGACCAAGTTCAACAGCGCCTCCATCGACTGCAATTTCGGCGGCATGGTCACCCTTCATGGCAAGCTCGCTGTCTCCGATCGGCCCGACAAGGGTTACAGTGGAGAAATCAAAGTGGGCATCAAGGGGCTCTTCACAGCCACTGCCAATGGCGGATACTTCGAGCATACCAGCACCGGAGAGAACGACCGCAACTATACTTGGGGCTACTTCAGCCTGTACGTTGAAGGCAGCACCCCGCTTGGAACCAGCGGTGTCTTCCTCACCAACATCATGGGCGGCTTCTATTTCAACTGCGTCCGTCCGATGGATCCGGCCGACCCCAAGAACAGCCTCAACAACAAGCCTACGCCCCAATACGGCATCATCGGCATTGATTTGGGCACCGGCCTCTCGGCCGGCCCCGAAAAAGCGAGCATCGTGGAGGGCAAGTTTACGCTTACCGTGGTCTACGACAAAGAGCGCAACCGCCTCACCACCTTCCTCTTCACGGGCAATGCCAAGGCTCTGGCCGGCATGGTGGAGGCCGAGGTCACGCTGCATTACCAGAACGACGACCAAGACCAATACCTGCGCATCAACATCACGGCGGACGCCATGGCCGATGCTACCGAGATGGCCAAGAACGCTACAGGCGTGGACTTGGAGAAGATGAGCAAGGTGTCAGACAATCTGCAGGCCGTTCAGACGAAGCTGCACGGCAGTGCCGTGAAGATATTCAGCGGAGCCGAGGGCGGACTTGAGAACGCTATCGGCGATAAGAGCGGCGACACCGGCGGGGAGAAAGACAACACCCAGTCAGAAAAAGCCAAGGAGAATGCCAAAGATAAAGGCTTCAAAGCCTCGGCCGGAGCCACGATTTCCATCGAGTTTGCCGTCATTTTCAAGGAAAACGGCGTCAAACCGAAAAAGCCCTACTGGCACTTCTACCTCGGAGAGCCCGACCCGAGCAAGCGTTGCAAGTACCAATGGATCGACTTCAAGAGCAAAATCGTGTCGGTCAACATCGGAGCCGACGGCTATCTTTGCATCAGCAACCATGGATTGCCCGGCGAAGGGTTGCCGGAAATACCCAAAATCATCCGAGATTTCCTCACCGGCGGCTCGCGCGGAGCCGGCGTGCAGTCAGCATCAGAGGGAGAGGCCAACCAAGCACGCAGCTCTTCCATGGACAAATTCAACAAGGCCATAAATGAGGTCAAAGACGGTGCCGGCGTGATGCTGGGTGCCAGCATCTGGGGCTACATCGACGTGGACCTCGGCATTCTCTATGCCAACATGGGCGCCATTGCCGGCTTCGACGTGTGCCTACAGCGCGTCAATGGAGCCTATTGCACCAATATTGAGGGCGAGATTGGCTACAAGGGATGGTACGCCACCGGCCAGCTCTACGCCTACCTCTATGCCAAGATGGGTCTGCACATCGACCTGGGCTTCTGGGAAAAGAGGTTCGACATCATCGATGCCGGCTTGGGCGGCGTGCTCAAGTGCGGCCTGCCCCACCCGTCGTGGGCCGAGGGTGAGGCGCGCTGCAAGCTGCGCATGTTCGGCGGTCTGGTGAACATCAACAAGAAATACACTTTCGAGTGCGGCAAGGTCTGCAAGGTGTTCTACGGCAACGCCCTCGACAACTTCGAGCTCTTCGGCGGTTGCAGCATCGGCTACGACAACAAGAAGGAGGGCTGGGACAGCAAAAACAAGATTAGTCCGCGTCTCCAGAGCTTCACCTCTATAGAGACACAGGCCCTGCTCAACGCGCCCATCCGCGTGTTGGATATCACCGACGCCGCCGCGCTGCAGGATGAAAAGAAAGACTCCGCCACCATTGCCGCCCAGGCTTCCCGCACGTTCTACTTCAAGTTCTGGGGGACGGGCAACAACCAGGCAAAGGAGTACGCCGTGCTCTACGAGTACAAAACCCCCAATGAAAGCGGTGGTGAAAGAACAGTCATCACCGTGTACAACAACAATAAATCGGGCTACAGGTTCGACATGCAGCTTGCCCTGCAGCCGAACAAATACTACAAGCTCGTGCTCACCGGCGAGGCCAAGGAGGCCCGCAACGGCAGCCTACACGACCCGGAGACCTACGACAAGCAGCTCAAGAAGTATGTGAACAAGCCGTGGACCAACAGCAAGGAGTTCTTTTTCTGCACCGGGCCCAATACTCCCCTGCCCGAGATGCAACCCATCCAGAGTATAACCAGGATTGTGTTCCCCTCGGAAGACGGCCAACACCTGCCCACCAGGCGTGTCAATGCCTACGTCGACGACGTGAGGCGGCCCAACATCGCCCTGACCGACACCCGCTTCAAAGACCAGTGCTACAAGCATGGCACACTGATGTGGCAGCTGCTCGACGACAATGGCAGGGTACTCGAAGAGGTGGAGAACCTTTACCAGACGGGCAACAACAGCCTCAACATGATGCCCTCAATCCCGTTCAAGAATGTGACGGCCGGCAGAAACTACACCATCCGGCTGGCGTATGTCACGAAACGAACCGAGCAAATACGCACGGTGACCACCGAACGCGACACCGAAGTGGACTTCCTCGAAGACACCTACTCCCAGCAGGAGCTGGCCGAACAGGCGAAAGACATCACCGAACAGACGGGCGTGAAGCTGAGCAATGCCGACAAGCAGAACATCCGCGCTGCCGTGATGGCCAAGAAAGAAGACTTCCGACTGAAGCAAGGCACCGCCGATGAATTCTCTCTCTCCAAGGGCGACTTGGAGAAAATCGGGGACAAATTTACCGGCTCCATACTGGACGGCAAGCTGGAAAAAGACATCGGACGCGATGCCATCAGAGACCAGATTAAAGACCAAGCCAACATCAGAGACATCAAGGAAGGCGCTTTTGGCGGAATCGGAGGCGGCAAGGGCGGTGCTCTTGACGGAATCGGAGGCGGCAAGGGCGGTGCTTTTGGCGGAATCGGAGGCGGCAAGGGTGGTACTCTTGGCGGAATCGGAGGCGGCAGCTTGGGTGGAGGCCGAGGCGGCAAGGGCGGTACCTTGGGCGGAGGCCGTGGCCCGCTCGGTGGCAACACCGGCGGCGGCAAGATTGGAACCGTGACCTCGCCCTCGCTCAGCCACAACTACGGCTCGACGGGCAACCTGACGCAAGGTGCCATCTTCTCGACAACCACCAGCCCGGTGCTCTCCGGTGCCGGCGGCAACAAGCTCGACTTGGGCAACAAGAGCGGCATGAACATGATGGGCAAGGGCAGCGGCATGGAAAGCCACATGAAGGCCAGCATGCCCAAGGGCAGCGAGATGCGCCACCTCATCCGCCCGCTGGTCGACGAAGAACGCGGCCCCATGACCCCGCAGAACAAAAACAGCAAGCCGGGCACGGTGAAGGTGAGCTACAGGGACACCACCATCGTCACAACCCGAGAAGTCTTCTCCATGCAGGTGCATACCGTCGACGGGGACTGGAAGACGGGTAACCTGGAATACTCCAAGCCTTTCGTCAGCTACTGTCTCGACAACGTTTGGTGGAAGGGTTCTGCCATGTCGCGAGACTACACCGACAAGAACATCACCATTGGCGGCACGAGGCTGAAGAATGTCACGAAGGATGAAAATCTGTACCTATGGGACGGAGTAAGGGCCTACCTGCACGATCCCTATGCTTACTTCGCCTATCTGGGCAACGTGGCTTTCCTTGGCGGCATGAAGATTAAGTGCACACGCCTCAATATCAATAATGTCACAACCAGCCAATCGCTCATCTACACCACGCCCATAGGCAAATGGGAAGGCATGTACAGGTTGTTCCAGGCAGCAAAAGAAGAGTACGAAGAGGCTAAAAACAAGTGGGTGAAAAGCACCGGGCCCATCCTCCATACCTCCGGCAAGAAAAAGAACAAACCCTACAATGCCAAGGAAATGGGAGAATATTACGAAAAGTGTTTTCCGCGTCCGAACACCGATAACTTCAGCACCGTGAGCGATGCCTACCCCATCTTGCAGCGCATGGGGCTCTACGACCGTGACGCACGAGGCAACCACCCGCAGTACTCGCTCTATCCGCTGCACCGCTGGGGAGAAGTGAACGTGCAGAAAGCAGACGACGCCTACGAGTTGAAGTACACCCCGGACCCCAATGACCGCATCAAGGTGAGTCATGCTCTGCGATTGATGGCTGCGCCCTATTGGTTGGCGCGTGACTTGTCGAGGACCATCTCGTCTCAAGCGGATGACGTCAGTACCGAAGCAGGCAAGGGCAAAGATTTCACAGGACGGGCAAATGGGGTAGGAGATTGGGTGGATATACACGACGGTGTCTACTTCAAGAGCATCTATGACCCCGGGGAAAACCAAATCCACTCTGATGAAAACAGGGGCAACTGGTCTACCCAACTGGGCTGGTCGGCCGTCGAGATACCGTGGTATCAGTTTGCCATCGCCTGGGGCGGGACAGAGGACAACTCCGACAGCAAGAAGAAGGTGACCCTGCACAACACCACACCGCTCGGCCACTCCGATTGGCGGGTGCACAGGGAGGTGTCGCAAACGATATGGGACAGGCTCAATAAGTGGGAGTTCACCCATAAACAGATGACCCAGAGCGCACGGTACATGAAGCGCGCCACGTTCACCATCTATCGCGTCGGGGCCTACAACACCCAAAACTTCACACTATTCCCCCTCTATGACATCCAGGAAATAACCATCGACGACCCCATGAAGGGCATCGTCTATTAGCCGGCGGTCCTCCCCCTCCACTCATGCAACCTCAAAGGAAAGACTTATGAAGACAACCAGACATATCATCGCAATGGTGCTCGGGCTGATGGCCGTCACGGCCTGGGCACTGGCCCCGGCCGGACCATCGGCCGGCGGCCCCCGCCACAGTGGCCAGACACCCGCCGGCAGCCCCGCCGCGGGCGGCATGGCCGCCGACAGCCTCGTGGACGACACGCTCGACATGGCCGACATCGAGCCCGACTCGGCCTCGCTGCGCCTCATGGAAGAGATACGCCGGCAGGTGCGCGACTCGCTGGCCCAACGGGTAGACGGCACGAGCCTGTCCACGATCAACATGTTCATCCGCAGCTACCCCGACAGCGTGGTGCTGCGCTGGGCCCCCGAGGACTACGTGTCGTGGAAACACCTGAACCGCGTGGGCTACAACGTGTTCCGTGAGTGGCGTGAGGGCAACGAGCTGCACTTCGACACGCTGGCCCTGGCCCTGAAGCCGCTGACACAGGACCAAATGCAGGCCAAGTATGCCGAGGAAGACTCGCTGGCCATGATGGTGATGGGCCTGATGTACGGCGTGGGCGGGCTGAAAGTGTCCGACATCAAGTACGAGCCGGGCTCCATGGGCTCGCTGCTGGCCCTGCACGACGACCAGCAGACCACCTTCGGCTTTGCCGTGCTGCTGAGCGAGTGGCGGCGCGACCTGGCCGAGGACATGGCCCTGCGGCTGGTGGACCGCCAGGTGAAGAAAGGACGCAAGTACAACTACATTGTGCAGGCCGTGGAAAACGACACGGTGATGGGCATGTACTTCAAGTCGGCCTACATCGAGGGCGTGGAGACCTTCCCCTACAAGGCGCAGCCTCTCGAGGTGACCCTCGAGGACTCTGTGGTGGAGAACAACACGGTGCACCTGCGTTGGAAGAACGACCTTTACTCGTGCTTCGAGGTGGAGCGGCGGCGCAAGGGCGCAGGGGCGTGGACACGGATTACCGAACGCCCCTACATGCCCATGCCCGAGGCCGACCTTCAGGAGTCGGCGTGCCTCTACAACGACGGCCCGCTGGAGCCCGGCACCTACGAGTACCGGGTGCTGGGACACGATGTCTTCGGCGACCTGACGCTGCCCAGCCCGGTGCACGAGGTGCACGTGGGCGACAACGTGCCGCCGGCGCCGCCGGTGCTGCGGGACATCTTCATCGAGCGTCCCGACAACGACCCCTCGGCGCGCGTGCTGGCCCACATCCGCTGGAGCAAGGACACGCTGGAGAGCGACTTCGTGGGCTTCATGCCGCTCTACTACAACGAGCGCGTGAACGGCACGGAGTGGAAGCCGCTGTGCGAGAAGCTGCTCGCCCCCACCGACACCAGCTGCACGGTGGACGTGACGGGACTGCCCACGGGCATGCTGGTCATCGCGGCCTACGACGAGGCCGACAACGTGACGGCCACCATCCCCTACCAAATCCGCATCACCGACATGAAGGCGCCCGAGCCGCCCGTCAACTTCACGGCCACCGTGAGCCGCATGGGCGTGGCCACCCTCACCTGGGACCAGCCCGCGTCTGACGACGTGGCCCACTACGACCTCTACTTTGCCAACGACACCACGCACCAGGCCACGCAGCGCAACAACGGCACGCTGACCGACAACTTCTATCAGGACACGCTGGCCCTCGACGTGAACCAACGCTACATCTACTATAAGGTGCGGGCCGTGGACTACTCGTCGAACATCGGGCAGTTCACGCCGTGGCTCCAGGTGGAACGCCCCTCGCTGGTGCCGCCCTCGGTGTGCCATCTGGACTCGGCGTGGAACGACGAGCAGGGCATACACATGAACTGGGCCATCGGCCGCGACGCCGCGCTCGACTTCCACAACATCTACCGGCGGCTGGCGGGCGAGCCTGAATGGCACCTGCTCGACATCATCTACCAGGCCGACATCCTGGCCACGGGCGACACGGTGATGGCACTGTGCGACAACCCGGGCTACAACCGCCGGCGCAGGTACGAGTATGCCGTGGAGTCGTTCAACAACACGGGCATCAGCAGCGGCATGAGCCTGGCCTTCTCCACCCTGTACAAGGGCCCCGACGTGATCGACGTGCCGGTGAAACTCATGGGCACCTACGAGTCCAAGGGCGGCGAGACGCGCCTGGCCTGGGACGCCAAGCCGCCGCAGGACGAGGGCGACTACTACTACTGCGTGTACCGCCGCGCCCAGGACGACGACATCTTCCGCTTCCTTATCTCGACCAAGGCCGACGACCCGTCGCTGATCGACTACAACACGCGGCGGGGCCAGGAGGCCGAATACTACGTCATCGTGAAATTTGCCGACGGGCGCACCAGCCAGCCCTCCAACGTGGTGAGGGTGAAGGCTGCGCTGTGACCCCCGCGCCCCGGCACCACCCACCCGCCACCACCATCACCCACCCGCAAGAAGACAGCGATATGAAGACAAAGACTTGGATATACAGCCTGCTGGCCGTCACCGCACTGAACTCGTGCGGGCAGCTGTTCGACTTTGAAGACAACGGCACCGTGGACACGGCCACCATGACGCTCGACCGGCACGAGCTGACGCTCATGATGGGCGACAGCTACGTGCTGCGGCCCAAATTCGTGCCCGACTCGGTGTCGAACGAGGAGATATACTGGTCGTCGGACGCCGAACACATCGTGAAGCTGCGCAACGACACGCTCGTGGCCCTCATGCCGGGCCGCTGCACGGTGACGGCCCTCTCGGTGCAGCGCCGGCTTACCGACCAGTGCGTGGTGAACGTGCAGCACCGCTGGGCGTTCAACCCCGTGGGCTACCGCTACGACATGGTGGTCTACGCACGCATCACCGTGGGCGGCCAGCCCCTGGGCGACCGCTACATGGTGGCGGCCTTCTGCGGGGAGGAGCTGCGCGGCGTGGCCGTGCACCGCGAGCAGCAGGGCGTGGGCTACGAGGAACTGCGCATCTACAGCAACCGGCCCGAGGGCGAAACCATCTCGTTCAGGGTCTACGACCGCAGCACGGGCATCGTGGGCCCGCTCCCCGGGAGTATGAGCTTCGACGGGGAGGCCCACGGGAGTCTGGGGAATCTCGTGGCTCTCGGAAGTTGAGAACGCTGTGCTTGCCCACGCAGGGCAGCTTCTTCGCCGCACGCAGAGCCCTTTTCTTGCCGCACGCAGAGGCGCAGAGTTTGAGAGGTTTCTCCAAAAACTCCCTCCCCTCCAAGACTCTGCGGAAAGAAAAGAAAAAGGAAACTCCAAAGACTCTGCGGCTCTGCGTGAGGAAAGAAAAAGGAAACTCAAAAGACTCTGCGCCTCCGGGGTGGAGAAACAAGAGCATAAAAGAGCCTATAGAGCCCTACCTTGCCCACCAAGAGACTTTACTTGCCACACGCAGGGACTTTCCTTGCCACACGCAGGGACTTTCCTTGCCGCACGCAGAGGCGCAGAGTTTGAGAGGTTTCTCCAAAAACTCCCTCCCCTCCAAGACTCTGCGGAAAGAAAAGAAAAAGGAAACTCCAAAGACTCTGCGGCTCTGCGTGAGGAAAGAAAAAAGGAAACTCCAAAGACTCTGCGGCTCTGCGTGAGGAAAGAAAAGACACCGCGTGAAAAGAAAAAGAAAGCACCGCGTGAAAAAAGAAAGAATGAACGAAGAAAGACAACGACTATGCGCAAGAACATTCTCTTATTGATGGCTCCGCTGCTCGTATTCTGCCTGTCGGCGTGCAGCCTCTACTTCGACGAGCAGAGCTTGCCGGAGGAGCAGCAGGGTGTGGGTCAGGAGGCCCACAGGAACGACAGCACCACCCAGGTGGACTACGAATACCAGCCCGGCGTGGTGAAGCTCACCACGGCCCGCGGGGCGTATCTGGTGATGGTGGAGGCCGACACGGTGCTCTACTTCATGGACTCCACCCCCGAGGACATGCAGCTGCGTGAGGGCAACCTCGTGAGCTGCGGACGCACGGAGAAACTGCCCAAGGGGGTGAACGGACGCGTGGAGCAGGTGCAACGGGCCAACGGCATGCTGCGATGCACCGTGACAAGGGTGCCGCTGAACGAAATCTTCAAGACACTGAAAGTGGAAATGCACGGCAAGGCGCAGTGGCAGGAGGCCGACCTCGTGGACGAGCAGGGCAACCCTGTGGCCCCGGCCAAGGGCACGAGGGCCAATGACTTCAACAAGAGCCTGTACAAGATGGACTGGAAATTCAACATCGAATCAGACTCGAAGGGCAAGGCGTCGGCCAAGTATGCGCACAACGGCAAGACCACCGACGTGAGCATTCCCGCCAACCTGAGCAGCCTGATGGGCAAGGCCGACTTCAACTTCGAGGTGGGGGCACAGACGGAAGAGACGGTGAACGTGTCGGTAGACATCAACAGTCCCTCGGTGAAGTGCTACATCGAAGAGAAGTCTTCCATCGCGGTCAAGGCCCACGTGGGCAAGGACTACAAGAAGGACAGCCTCGTGGTGCTGGAGAAATATCCCGAGGGCAAGCGGCTGCGGCTGCTCGACTCGCCCGTGGCCATCGACCTGATCTACGGCGTGGGCTCGGCGCTCAACCTGGATCTCTCGTCGAAAGTTACGATGGAGAGCGGCGTGGAATCGCACCGCAAGCTGGGCTTCGAGTATGTGAACAAGAAGTTCGACTTCATCAACGAGAACCTCACGCCCGACCAGGATGTGTTCAAGAAGCTGGATGTGACGGGCTCCTCGACCACATCGGTCAAGGCCCTGGCCACGGTGGGGCTCGACATAGGCGGCTACGTGACGGGCTCGGTCAAGGGCACGGTGACCACGGGACTGGAGACGGCACTGACGCACGCGCAGTTTGGCAGTGACACGCTGCAGCTGAACGACAAGAACTACGTGCGCCTCTTCGTGGCCGCAGGGCTCGACGCCGAGGCGAAACTGAAGTTCAAGGGCATCTCGCTGCCCTCGTACACCAAGCACCTGGCGGAGAAAGAGCTGTTCAGCAAGAAGTGGCCGCTCTTCCCCCGCCTGATTGACCTCACGGTGTCGCCGCGCGACGCCTCGGAGAGCAAGGTGTCGTATGACGGGCAGGTGACCGTGAACAGCGGCCTGATGGCCAAGCTGGGGGCCGACATCCGCCCCTTCCTGCGCCTCTACAACGGCGACAAGTATGCCGACTTCCTGCCCACCGAGACCTCGCCCCAGACGGTGACGGGCGACGGCAGCAACCGTTTCGCTTTCGCCATTGCCGACCGGGACAAGGACGCGAGCTTCGAGGCGGTGCCGGGACTCATCTATGCCGATCGCAAATATCTCTACAGCCGCAAGGAGTTTGCCCAGCCGGTGTCGGCGGCAGACGTGGGCATCGCGCTGATGAACTACACGCAGCTCTACGGCGACAAGAACCTGACGACGGACAACAGCTTTGCCCATGAATACATCTTCAACATCGACGCCAAGGTGCTGGGCGGGGCGAAGCTGGCCAGCTGGGGCATCGCCGTGAAGATGCTCAACCGCAAGGGCAAGACCATCGGCACGAAGGACTACGACGTGAGCAAGAACAGTTCGGGCACGTACACCGTGCGCTTCACGCTCTTTGCCAGCGCCGACCCCACGTGCACGGTGCGCCTGCAGCCCTACGCCAAGACCACGGACGACAAGGAGCTGCGGTTCTGCGAATACGAATTCACCCTTGACAACCCGGCCGAGAACCGCCTGGGCGAGGGCAAGGACGCCGACGTGACGCTGGGCGCAGAGTAGCCTCGGCGCCGCTCCGGGCCGTGGGCCGCGGGCCGCGACAAGGCACGGCAAAGGCCGCAACAGACCCATGGGGAATCTGTTGCGGCCTTTTCGTGTGACGATGGCGGCGCCATCGCGCGGCCGTCGCGGCGCAATCGCAAGGCGTTTATGCCGTCATCGCGCGGTGATGACGGCGCAAACGCGGGGCCGTTACGCCGTCTTCTTTTGGGGCTTGTGCGGGTATGGGCCGCAGCGGCCGGCGTCAGCGGCCGGCGTCCCAGTGCAGCGCGTCCATGAAACGGCGTATCACCTCGGGGCGGCCGGTGTGCTTGCCGTCGTCCTCGGAGAGCTTGCAGGTGTCGTTGTAGAAAGGCCACGCCTCGGTAATCTTCACGGCCACGAGCTTGATGACGGTGTTCATCGGGACAACGCCCGGGAAGTCGTTGGTGAAATGGGTGCCTATGCCGTAGGAGGGCTGGCACAGCCGGCTGGCATATTGCTGGATGGCGATGGCATCGTCGGTGGTGAGGGCGTTGGAGAAGATGACCTGCTTGGTGAGGGGATCAATGCCCAGCGAGCGGTATTTGTCTGCGATTTTTTGCAGCTGCTGGCGGTTGTCGCCGCTGTCGATGCGGAGTCCCTTGAAGAGGTTGGCAAAGTCCTCGGAGAAGTTCAGGGCAAAGATGTCCCAGCCGAAACTGTCGTAAAGATAGGTGCCGAGGGCCCCGCGGAAAGTGTTGCGCCAGGCGTTCATGGCCAGGTGGTTGGCCATCTGGGGGCCGAACATGCCGCCGATGGCGCACACGAACTCATGGGCCATGGTGCCCACGGGCATGATGTTGTGCTTCATGGCCAAGTAGACGTTGCTCGTGCCCACCAGCTTGCCCTTGTGTCCGCGGGCGGCGGCGCAGTCGCGCAGGGCGCGCACCACGGTGTCCTCGGCCTCGAACGAGGCGCGGCGGCGTGTGCCGAAGTCGGAGAACACGCAGCCGGCGTCGAGCAACCGCTCGGCCTTACGGTAGGCCCGGCGGTAGTAGTCGGCGTAGTCGAACTGCCGGTCCTGCCCGGTCACGATGTAGTAGAGCTCGGAGACGATGGCCAGCACCTTCACCTCGAGCAGGATGGTGTCGGACCAATTGCCCTCGAAACCGATGTGCAGGTGTCCCTCGTCGTCCTGCCTCACGTCGACCCACTCGGAGCGATAACGGAATCCTTTCATGTAGGTGTAGAACCAATTGGGAATGTAGTAGCACTTGCTGCGCATGAAAGCAATCTCCTCATCGGTCATCACCACCTGCTCCAGCATCCTGACCTGCTCCCTCACGAGCTCGGCAAAGCCCGGGGGATAGACGGTGTTGTTGCGGTCCACAAAGGTGTAACGCACCTGCGCCCGCGGGTAATTGTCGATGACGGCGCAGCACATCGAGAACTTGTAGAGGTCGTCGTCCGTGAAATGATTGATAATCTGTCTCATATCTTCTTTGATGATTAGCGGGGAAAGAGGGGGTGAGAGGCTCTTGGCAGGGCCTGATGACCAGGGACAGGCATAGGCCTGGATGGGTTCTTATAGGCTTTGATAGGCTCTTATAGGCCAGTGATAGGCTTTAATAGGCACTTATAAGAGCCTATCCCCTCCTCTCCTATCAAGGCCTATCGGTGCCTATCAAGGCCTATCACTGCCTCCCCCTCCGTGCAAAGGTACGAAAAAAGCCCCACACCGTTTGGGTGTGGGGCTCTTTTTTCGGCTTCATCCTGCTTTCCGGGAGACATATCCCCCTGCAGAATGGCTGCTTGTCCACCGTCAGGCAACAGCTTGCCCGCCCTCGGGCGGCTACTTGTTCACAATCACTTTCTTGCCGTTGATGATGTAGATGCCACGGGGCAGGCCCTCGGCGCGGTCGGAAACCCGCTGGCCGGCGAGGTTGTAGACACCCTGCACGGCGGGCTTCGCGGCCTCGTTCACCGACACGCCCCGGACAGCCGTCACAAGACCGTCGAAGCAGGACTCGGCGCGCTTCAGCGTGAGCAGGGCCTTGACCTGCAAGGCGGCTTTCTCGGCAGCGGCATCCTTGTTGGTGATGTAGCGGTGCTCGGCGGTGCCGGCCGTCTCGTCGGCGGGCTGATAGCCCACGTAGGTCTGGAGGAACGGAGCCTTCACCGTGGAGCTCAGGGCGTAGGCCGGCGTCTGGCCGTCCACGGCGCTCTGTGCGGCCAGCACGGCATTGCGCAGGGCCTTCACCGTGTCGCTGGTCAGTGCGGCGTGGGCATCGAGCGAGGCCTTGGCGGTAGCCATCTCGTCTTTCAAGGCCGTCTCCAGGTCGGCAGCGTAGACAGCGAAATCGCCGCAGTAGCGGATGCTGTTGCTGCCAAACTGATAGGTGTTGAGACCGCCGACCGCAGAGGCGTTCTGCAGACCGTCGAAACCAAACTGTACGTCGGTGGGCGTGTCGTCGATCTTGTTGTACACCACCGTGAAATACTGCGGCGTGTTGCCGCCATAGCCCAGCGAGTCGACGAAGTTACGGTTGGTGTGCAGGGAGATGACGGCGATGGAGTCGGCCGACTCGGCAGCCTTCACGAAATAGTATGCGCGTGAATCGGTGGTCTCGTCGCCGTCGCGGCTGCCATTTTCGTTGTAGCCGAACCACTGACAAGCGAAGACATAGGCACCGGCATGGGTCAAAGTGACGTTCTGCACCACCTTGTTCTTGCTGTAAGCCGTGTAACCACGCCACATCTGAATGTTGCGCACGGCGTCGAAGTGGTCGTTCTTGCCGAACTTCCAGCGGCCGTTGTCGGTCTGCGAGCCGGAAGTGTCCCAGCCGGAAGCGTTGCCCGACTCGAAGCTGGCGTTCTTAACGGTCACCTCAGAGGGGTTGGCATAGCTGGCCGTAGTGGCCTCAAAGTTGGACACGGCGGTGTTGAGCGCAGCCACTTGGGCGGCCGACTTGGCGGGGTCGCCCTCCAAAGAGTCGGCCTGTGCGGCGAAGACGGCGATGAGAGCGTTGGCCTCGGCGAGCTCATTCTTCAGGGCAGCGCGCGTGGCGGCCGATGCCTTGGCATTCTTGGGGTCGTCGAAGCTGGCCTGAGCCACGGCCGTGGCAGAGACGAGGGTGGTGTAGGCCTTGTTTGCGGCATGGTAACCGTCGATGAAACCACGCATGTTGCGCATCACCTCCAGCAGCGAGTCGGCCACGGTCACCATGGTGCCGTCGCCCGCGGCCGACGGCAGCTCGGTGGTGGACTCGGTGCCCTCCAGCGTGGTGTAGTCGGCAGCACAAGCCTCGATGCCCGCCCGCAGGGCTGCCTTGCCCCAAGGATAGTCGGACAGGGAAACCACCACACGGGCAGAATCAATCATGCGCTTGGCGGCCTCCAGCTGGATGGCCTTGGCATTGTCCTGCACGAACTTGGCGATGTCGGCCTTGGCCGTGGGACTGATGAGACGGAGCACGGGGTTCTTGTAGTTGAACTGACCGCCGTTGTCCATGGCCTGATGGATGACGCCCACGTTGACATTCAGCTCGTTGGGCGTGACGGGCGCGTCGAAGTCCTTGACGATAAAGTAGGTCTGGTAGTCGCGGGCGCTCAGCGTCTCGGCGGCCAGCGTGTCGGTGCCGGCAAAGATGCGGCTGGTCACGGGCTGGTCGTAGTTGACGGTGTAGTAGGAATTGTTGACCTTGGTCTTGAAGTAAGCATAGCCCTGGGCGTCGATCTGGAAGAGGTATTTGCCGGCGGGCAGTGTCTTGTGAATGCCGGCATAGCCTGCGGGCAGCGCATAGTTGCCGGGGAAGGAGGAGTTGATGTAGTCGGCATCCTCGGGCTGATGGAACCAGCGGCCCGAGCCGCCCACGTACCAGTCGCCGTAGTTGCCGCCGCCTTTCTGAATCTTGGTGCCCCACAAGGCGCGCGAGGAGATGTCGCCGCCAGCCACCAAGTCATAGGAGTTGGCGTCGAGATAGTTCTGCTCCGCGCCCACCATGGAAGCCACAAAGTCGGTCATGACCTGCATGTCGTCGAAGTTGATGCCCAGCGGGTCGCCGCTGTTGGCAGCCAGACAGGCCTCAAGCCCCTCGACGAGTCCCTGCAACTCCTCCTTGCCCTCGGGCAGTTCGGCCAGGGCGAGGAGCTTCTTGTCGTAGGCCAGCTTGCGCTCGAGGATGCGCGTGTCGTAGACCTGGGCCACCTCGTGAACCTCAATGTCGGTGACCTGCGCCCCGACGTCGAGCCGTCCGATGGCAATCTGGATGCCGCCTACAGAGCCGCCGGTCACGGTGTCGGTGAAAGCAAACGACACGTCTGTCCACTGATTGGCGGGGATACCCGTCGTGGTGGCCACCTGCTGGAAGCGTGCAGCGGTCTTGCTCGACGAGAAGTCGGCATTGGCAAACACGTCGATATAGTTCTGTGCAGTGCTCGTCACGCTGGTGGTGACGGCCGCCGGCATGTAAACCTTCATGGAAACCACGTAGGTTTTGCTGGCCTCGAAAGGCACCGACTGGAAGATATAGGCACCCTCTGCCCCGTCGGCGTTGTTCAGACTCTGGAGTGCATTTTGCCCGTTGGGGCCAGCACCGGTCTCCACCGACCAGAAGTCGGGGGCCACAGCGGCACCGGCCAGATTGGTCCAGGAGCTGTAATTGCCGGCAAAATTGCCGTTGGCAATCAGGTTCTCTCCCACAACCTTGTACTTGGCATCGGAGGTAAAGATGTAGTCGTTCACGTTGTAGGCCAACGCAGAGACGGCCATCACACCCGCAGCCAACGATAGAAGTAATCGTTTGTTCATAGATGTTTTGTTATTTAATGATGTAAAACTATACGCTTGGATAGGTTCTTTGTCTTTAAGCCAGTGGCAAAAATACACATTAATTGTATCTCTTGCAAAGGAAAATCCGGCCAAAAACGCCGAAAAGGGCCTTTCTGTCAAAAATCAAAGACGATTGACAAAATCGAAAGGCAACGGGAATGCGGAATTATCACTACCTTTGCCCGCATGATGGAAAAAAAGAAACTCGAGGGCCACGCCGCCGTGCTGCTGGCCAATACAATCTTCGGGCTCGGCGTGCCCGTGACCAAACTGCTGCTCGACGACTGGGTGTCACCCATGGCCTACATGGCCACACGGTGCATCGGGGCGGCCGTGATTTTCTGGCTCATCTCGCTGTTCATGCCGCGCGAGCGGGTGGAACGGCGCGACCTCATGGTCATCATGGGAGGCGGGCTGCTGGGCTTCGTCGTCTCGCAGACGCTCACCGCCTGGGCGCTCAACTTCACCAGTCCCGTGTATTTCAGCCTCATCGCCACGCTCACACCGGTGGCGACGATGGTGTGTGCCGCGCTACTCATCGGCGAACGACTGACGGGCCGCGGCGTGACAGGCGTGGCGATTGGCGTGGGCGGCGCGCTGCTCATGGTGCTGACGGGCTGGCAAGGCGGCAGCGGCAGCAACGATTTGATGGGCATCGGACTGGCCTTGCTGAGCCTGCTCACGTGGGCCCTGTACCTCATCGTCACGCGGTCGGTCTCGGCCAAGTACAGTGCCGTGACGCAAATGAAGTGGGTGTTTCTGGTCTCCACGGTGGCGGTGCTGCCTTTCTCGTGGGGCGACCTGCAGGGGGCCACGCTCTACAGCGGCGGCTGGCAGTGGAGCGGGGTGCTGGAAATGGCGTTCATCGTGGTGTTTGCCACGGTGGCCGGCTTTTTCGCCATCCCCTTTGCCATGCGCCATCTGCGTGCCACCACGGTGAGCATCTATACCAACCTGCAACCCATCGTGGCCTCGCTGGTGGCCATCGGGCTGGAGCAGGACGTGCTTACCTGGGACAAACCAGTGGCCTTGGCCCTTGTATTGCTGAGCGCATACATCGTCACGACTGCCTCCAAATAGGAGCCAGCCCCGGGAGGAGGCGTTTCCTGCTCACGCGAGAGGGGAATTCCTTTCACGCAGAAACGCAGAGGAAAGGAGGAGAAAGAGGCTTGCGACGCGGCCCGGCAAACGCCGGGTGCAGGAAAAAGAAAAAGGGATGGGAACGAGGCCAAGCCTCTTGTTCCCATCCCTTTGATGATTGATATTCAGAGCCCGCCGGCAGCCCTGAAGCGCAAGGAGCGGTTACTCCTCGCCCGAAAAATCGTTGTCGCGGTGCTCGAAACGGTGGGGACGATGGTCGCCGTCGCGGCGCGGACGACGGTCGCCACGCGGACGACGCTCACGTTCCACATAGCCTTCGGGCTTCTCGATGAGCACACGGTGGGAGAGCTTGTACTTGCCCGTCTTGGGATCGACCTCCAGGAGCTTCACCTTGATCTTGTCGCCCTCCTTGATGCCGGCCTCCTCGACCGACTCCAGGCGTTTCCACTCAATCTCGGAGATGTGGAGCAGTCCCTCCTTGCCCGGCAGAATCTCGACGAAGCAGCCGTAGGGCATCACGCTCTTGACGGTGCCATCGTACACCTCGCCGACCTCGGGCATGGCCACGATGGCCTTGATCTTGCCCAGGGCAATATCGATACTGTCCTTGTTGGGTGCGGAAACCTGTACCTTGCCCACGCCGTCGACCTCGTCGATGGTGATGGTGGCACCGCTGTCTTCCTGCATCTGCTGGATGATTTTTCCGCCCGGGCCAATCACGGCACCGATGAACTCCTTGGGAATCTCGATGGCCACGATGCGCGGCACCTGCGGCTTCATCTCGGCACGCGGCTCGCTCATGGTCTTCATCATCTCGCCCATGATGTGCTCGCGGCCGGCCTTCGCCTGCATGAGAGCCTTTTCCAGAATCTCGAACGACAGTCCGTCGCACTTGATGTCCATCTGCGTGGCGGTGAGACCGTCCTTGGTGCCGGTGGTCTTGAAGTCCATGTCGCCCAAGTGGTCCTCGTCACCGAGGATGTCGCTCAGGATGGCATACTTGTCCTCGCCGGGATTCTTGATGAGTCCCATGGCGATGCCGGCCACCGGTTTCTTCATGGGCACACCGGCATCCATCAGGGCCAACGTACCGGCACAAACGGTCGCCATCGACGAAGAGCCGTTGCTCTCGAGGATCTGGCTCACCAGACGCACAGTGTAAGGGAAGTCGGCAGGAATCTGATCTTTCAGTCCACGCCAGGCCAGATGGCCGTGGCCCACCTCACGACGGCCTACGCCACGCTGGGCCTTGGCCTCGCCCGTGGAGAACGGGGGGAAGTTGTAGTGGAGCAGGAAACGCTGGTAACTGCGGTTGAGCACGCCGTCGACGAGCTTCTCGTCGAGCTTGGTGCCCAGCGTGCAAGTGGAGAGACTCATCGTCTCGCCGCGCTGGAAGAGGGCGCTTCCGTGGGGCATGGGCAGCGGCGACACCTCGCACCAGATGGGGCGAATCTCGGTCGTGGCGCGGCCGTCAAGGCGCAAACCCTCGTCGAGGATGCAGCGGCGCATGGCATCGCGCATCACGTCGTCGTAATAACGGGCGGCCTCAGCGTGTTTCTCGTCCAGCTCTTCGGCGGCGAGATCGGCATGGGCGGCATCATAGGCCTCGAGGAAATCGGCCAGAATCTTGTCGAAAGCATCGTGACGGGCGTGCTTTTCGAGGGCTTGACGGTTCACATCGTAGACCTGTTGGTAGAGGCCTTTCACCTGTGTGCGCAGTTCCTCGTCGTTCACCTCGTCGTCGTACTCGCGCTTCTTGTCGGTTCCAAGCTCGCGGGCCAGCTCGTCCTGCAGCTCACACATCGGCTTGATGGCCTCGTGGGCCACCTTGAGGGCTGCGATGAGATCCTGCTCGGTCACCTCCTTCATCTCGCCTTCCACCATCATGATGTTGTCTTTGGTGGCGCCAACCATGAGGTCCATGTCGGCCTCGGCCATCTGCTGGAAAGTGGGATTCACCACGTACTCACCGTTGACACGGGCCACGCGAACCTCGGAAATCGTATAGTCGAATGGAATATCGGAGCAAGCCATAGCGGCAGATGCTGCAAAACCGGCCAGGGCGTCGGGTTGATCCACGCCGTCGGCAGAGAGCAACATCACCTGCACATAAACTTCACAATGGTAGTCTGATGGGAAAAGCGGACGAAGGGCACGGTCTACGAGACGTGAAGTAAGAATCTCTTCGTCGCTGGGTTTGCCTTCGCGCTTGGTGAATCCGCCGGGGAAGCGGCCTGCAGCACTGTACTGCTCACGATAATCTACCTGCAAAGGCATGAAATCTGTACCCGGAACTGCCTCTTTGGCTGCACAAACAGTGGCCAGCAATACGGTGTTCCCCAAACGAAGGACAGCGGCGCCGTCGGCCTGTTTCGCAACCTTTCCGGTTTCAATTGAGATGGTTCTGCCATCTGGCAACTGAACGGTTTTCGTAATTACGTTCATTAAAATCTAAAAAACTTTATTGTTTTGACTTACATCTAAAAATATAACGGGGGCAAAGATACCCATTAAAAGCGAGAAAGAAGAAGAAAAGAGCATTATTTTTTGTTTTTTTGTCGATTTGCATTAACTTTGCAAACGACTATTCCACAAACCATCACGGACAGGTCGCAACGAACACATCAACCGCTGATTATGAAGATATTCCATCGTCTGGCAGCCGCCGCCATCGTGCTGGCCGCGCTGGCTGCCACCTCATGCACGGGCAAGAAATTCCACATTTCAGGCACCATCACCGAAGCCCGCGACTCTCTTCTCTATTTTGAAAACATGAGTCTCAACGGCGCCGTCACCGTAGACTCGGTGAAACTGGGCGAAGACGGCTCGTTCAGCTTCGACGGCACGGCAGCCGACCACCCCGAATTTTACCGGCTGCGCATAGCCCGACAGATCATCAACATAGCCGTGGACTCCACGGAAAACATCGCCGTGAAAGCCTCCTACCCCACCATGTCGGGGCAGTACGACGTGAAAGGCTCGGAAGAATGCTCCAAAATCAAGGAGCTGGCCGTGATGCAAATGAGTCTCCAGGCACAGATCAACGCCATCACCCAAAACCCCAATGTGTCCTACGACAGCGAGGCCGACAGCATCCGCCAGATTGTGGCGGCCTACAAAGACCGGGTGAAACGCAACTACATCTTCAAGGAGCCGATGAAGGCCTACGCCTATTTTGCCCTGTTCCAGACGGTGAACGTGGGCGGGCAGACGGCCCTCATCTTCGACCCGCGCAGCAAGAAAGAAGACGTGCAAGTGTTTGCCGCCGTGGCCACCAGCTGGGACACCTACTACCCCAACACCGAGCGCGGCAAGAATTTGCACAACATTGCCATCGAGGGAATGAAGAACGTGCGCATCATTCAGGCCGAGCAGAGCCAGACCATCGACGCCAGCAAGGTGTCGGCCAGCGGGGTCATTGAGATTGCCCTCCCCGACAACCGGGGGCATATCCGGCGGCTCACCGGCCTGCGGGGCAAGGTGGTGCTGCTCGATTTCCACGTCTTTGCCACCAAGACGAGCACGGCCCGCATCATGCACCTGCGCGACCTTTACAACAAATACCACGCCCAAGGCCTGGAGATTTACCAGGTGAGCCTCGACCCCGACGAGCATTTCTGGAAAGAGAGCGTGGCCGCCCTGCCCTGGATCAGCGTGCACGACGAGGCCGGAACGGCTTCGCCGGCCGCCGCCCAATACAATGTGCAGAGCGTGCCCACCTACTTCCTCATCGACAAGAACAACGTGCTGCAAAAGCGCGACGTCCAGATTAAGGACCTCGACGCCGAAATCAAAGCCATGCTGTAAAGGAAACCGCCGATGCATCCACTCAGCAAATTCATCTACTGTCCTGCGTGCGGAAGCAGCCACTTTGAGGAGCAGGACGAGAAAAGCAAGCGTTGCCGCCACTGCGGATTCGAGTATTACCTGAATCCCAGCGCGGCCAACGTGGCGTTCATCCTGAACGAACGCGACGAGCTGCTCGTCATCACGCGCAAGAAAGAACCGGCCAAAGGCACACTCGACCTGCCCGGCGGCTTTGCCGACATCGGCGAAACGGCCGAGCAAGGCGTGCGGCGCGAGGTGCTGGAAGAGACAGGACTCACGGTATCGCGCCTGCGCTATCTCTTCAGTTATCCCAACGTTTACCTCTACTCCAACTTTGAAGTGAAGACACTTGACAGCTTCTTTCTCTGCCAAGTGGACGACTGCAGCCGGCCGGAAGCCCGTGACGACGCGGCCGACTGCCAGTGGATTCCGCTGGCCGACATCCGCACGGAGCTGTTCGGACTGCGCTCCGTGCGCCAAGGGCTACGCGACTTCATCGAGTCGTACCCAGCCACTTGGCAGAGCGGAAACGGCAAGGGGCGGTAACCAAAAGTCTTCTCTGAATCAGTCTTCACGGCGGCGGGCCAGGATGCGCTGGGCGCAATCGGCAGCCACTACCACGGCACCCGCCAGGATGCACACGTCTTTGATGACCAGACGGCCGGCTCCGGTGAGCAGGGGGAAGCCGTGCTCGCCACTGCCTAAATCGGGCACCCAGACCTCGGGCGTAGTGACCAGGAACGAGAGGGTGCCGATGGTCATGAGAAAGACAAGCCCTGCTCCCACGAAGCCCACCTTGGGCCACACGATGCCCAACAGCGTAAGCACACCGAAAGTCATGATAAGAATGCCGAGGCCCTTGGAAAAGACGTAGGTGTTGTTCTCCTCATGCCACTGGTGTTTACGGGCGTCAAACTCGCCCTCCTTGAGCTTGTAGTCCTTGTATTCGGGCGCCTCCTTGGCATAAAAGAAGCTCATGAAAGGGCTGTTGGCCACAAAAGGCACGATGCCCTCGGCCTCGTAGTTGAAGAACTTGAGGCCTCCAATCCATACGAAAATAATGAAAATGGCGACACGAATCAGGTGAACGCCGAAACCTTTCAAAGAGGCGGAGAGGTGCAACAGCCCATCCACCAGTGCTGTTATTTGCTTAATCATCGTTTGAGTTTAAAGAAATGAAACTTGACAGAACCCGGCATCCACTCGCCAGGTCTTGCGGATGCAAAGGTAAACAGTTTTTCTTTCAACGACAAAGCTTCCCTGTAATTATTTCAAAATATACCCCGTTCGTGGTAGACATACTACCCGTGACGGACGGAACACCGGCTGGCTTTAGACAGAACAACGGTTATTTTTAGACATAACAACATATTAAACATATGGCTGGCGCGGTGGGTTTAAAGACATAGTAACAAAATAACATGTGGCTGACGCGGTGAATTTTAACCTAAAAACAGGGCAGCCGGAGGACCATGCCGCAGGAAAGGGGTTTGACATAGGGCCCGACCTCTGCGCCGGCCCCTACGTTTGGAACAAACGTTCAACACGAATCATGTTTGGAATACGATGTACATGCGTCGCAACCACGGTGTACATGCGTTGTGATTACGTCGCAAACGCATTGCGGCAACGGCGTAAACGCGTCGTGATTTCACCGTAAACGCATCGCGAAAACGGTGTCATGACATGACGATGCTCCCGTGCCGGCGTTTCCAGCCACCCTAAACGCTTATTCCAAACGGGCCAGCCTCTGCACCGGCCGCCCCCTATGCCAATATCCTTTCCCGTGGCATGGTCCTCCGGCTGCCCTGTTTTTAGGTTAAAAATTCACCGCGTCAGCCACATGTTATTTTGTTACTATGTCTTTAAACCCACCGCGCCAGCCATATGTTTAATATGTTGTTATGTCTAAAAATAACCGTTGTTATGTCTAAAACCAGCCGTTGTTCTGTCCTCCGCCTCCGCCACCCCATCTATTAAAAAAACTAAATTAATCTCTATATAATAAGGTGCAAGCGAAAGTTTTAATTACTTTTGCCAACCGTTAAATCACAAACAGGAGATATGCAAGACAATCTGGTGATCGTAGAGAGCCCCGCAAAAGCCAAGACCATTGAGAAGTTTCTCGGCAAGGATTTCAAGGTAATGTCCTCGTATGGACACATCCGCGACTTGAAGAAGAAGGAGCTCAGCATAGATGAAAACACACTGGAACCCGACTATGAGATTCCGGAAGAGAAGAAGAAAATCGTCAGCGAACTGAAGAAAAATGCCAAGGCTGCCAGCAAGATTTGGCTCGCATCCGATGAAGACCGCGAGGGAGAGGCCATCAGTTGGCACCTTTGCGAGGTGCTCGGACTGGACGAGACCAAGACCTCGCGCATCGTCTTCCACGAGATTACCAAGCCTGCCATCCTGGAGGCCATACAACATCCGCGCCACCTGGACATGAACCTGGTGAACGCCCAGCAGGCCCGCCGCGTACTCGACCGGCTCGTGGGCTTCAAGCTCTCGCCGGTGCTCTGGCGCAAGGTGAAGCCCGCCCTCTCGGCCGGACGCGTGCAGAGCGTGGCCGTGAGGCTCATCGTGGAGCGCGAACGCGAGATACAAGCTTTCCAGACCGAGCCCTACTACCGCGTGAACGGCATCTTCGCCGTGACCAATGCCGACGGCAGCAAGAGCGAGGTGAAGGCTGAACTGGACAAGCGCTTCAACACCCACGAGGAGGCTCTGGCCTTTCTGGAGAAGTGCAAGGACGCCACCTTCGTGGTGGGCAACATCGTGAAGAAGCCGCTGAAACGCACCCCCGCACCCCCTTTCACCACCTCGACCCTGCAGCAGGAGGCCGCCCGCAAGTTGGGCTTCACCGTGAGCCAGACCATGATGGTTGCCCAGCGCCTGTACGAGAGCGGCCGCATCACCTACATGCGTACCGACAGTGTGAACCTCTCGGGGCTGGCCATCAACGCCAGCAAGGAGGAGATTGTGAAGACCTACGGCGAAAACTACAGCAAGCCCCGCAACTACCAGACCCACTCCAAAGGCGCACAGGAGGCACACGAAGCCATCCGCCCCACCTTCATGCACGAGGCCGGGCAGGAGTGGACTGCCCAGGAACGCCGGCTCTACGACCTCATCTGGAAGCGCACCATCGCCTCGCAGATGGCCGATGCACAGATAGAGAAGACCACGGTGACCATCGACGTGAACGGCACTGACGAGAAATTCGTGGCCAACGGTGAGGTGGTGGTCTTCGATGGATTCCTGAAAGTGTACCGCGAATCGACCGACGACGAGGACAACAACCAGGAGGAGACCCACCTGCTGCCGGCCTTGAAAACCAACGACCGGCTGGAACGTCGGGAGATTAGCTCGACCGAACGTTTCTCGCAGGGCCCGCTGCGCTACACGGAGGCCAGCCTCGTGCGCAAGCTCGAGGAGCTGGGCATCGGCCGCCCGTCGACCTACGCCCCCACCATCTCTACCATCCAGCAGCGCGAGTACGTGCAGAAAGGCGACAAGAGCGGCACCGAACGCTACTATGTCATCGACACCCTGCAGGGCAATCTCATAACGCCACGCAAGAGAAAAGAGATGGCCGGCTCGGAAAAAGGCAAGTTGCTGCCCACCGACATCGGTATCGTGGTGAACGATTTCCTGCTGCAAAACTTCCCCGACATCATGGATTACAACTTCACGGCCAAGGTGGAGAGCCAGTTTGACCGCATTGCCGAGGGCAAGGAAGAGTGGGGAAAGATGATGAGCAAGTTCGATCGGGACTTCGAGCCCACGGTAGACTCGGTGATGAAAGCCCGTTCGGAGCACAAGGCCGGCGAGCGCGAACTGGGCCGGGACCCCAAGACGGGCAGGCCTGTGTTTGTGAAGATAGGGCGCTTCGGCCCCGTGGTGCAGATAGGTTCGGCCGACGACGAGGAGAAACCCCTCTTTGCCCAGATGCCCAAAGACAAGAGCATCGAGACCATTTCGCTGGACGAGGCCCTGGAACTGTTCAAGCTGCCCCGGAAGATTGGCGAGTTCGAGGGGGGCGCCGTGACCATCGGTGCCGGACGCTTCGGCCCCTACGTGCTGCACAACAAGAAGTATGTGTCGCTGCCCAAGACCGAAGACCCCATGACCATCACCCTCGACACGGCTGTGGCCCTCATCGAGGAGAAGCGCAAACAGGAGAAAGAACGGCACATCAAGACCTATGAGGAAGACCCGAAACTGGAACTGCTGAAAGGCCGCTTCGGCCCCTACATCGCCTACGACGGCAAGAACTACCGCATAGACAAGAAGCTGCACGAACGCGCCTTGGCCGCCGACCTGAGCTTCGAGGAGTGCATGGACATCGTGAAAAATGCCCCGGAGCCCAAGGCCAAGACGAGGAGGACAAGGAAGTAGACGCTCCCCAGGCCTCGCCTCAAGAGGGGCGGGTAGCCCGCCCGGGAGCGTCAAACTCGGCCGAAAGGCCTTGCACATCCGCTTTAAACCATGGAAAAGTTAACGAAAGACGCGGCCGACCCGCCATCCACCAGTGCCGGAACACCCTCGCCCGGAGGGGTGGAGAGAGGCTTTCGCATCATTCTCATCGGCTACATGGGGTCGGGAAAGACCACCGTGGGCAAGGCCTTGGCCGCCGACCTGCGCATGCCTTTCTACGACTTGGACTGGTACATCGAGAGCCGCATGCGCAAGAGCGTGAGGCAAATCTTTGACGAGCAGGGCGAGGAAAGGTTCCGACAGATAGAACACAACATGCTGCACGAGGTGGCCGAGTTCGAGAACGTGGTCATCAGCTGCGGGGGCGGCACACCGTGTTTCTTCGACAACATGGACTACATCAACCGCCAGGGCGAGTCGGTCTACCTGAAGTGTACGCCGGAAGTGCTTTACCGCCATCTGAAAATGGGAAAGACCGTGCGCCCCCTGCTGCTCAACAAGACACCCGAAGAGGTGCAGACTTTCATCCATGAGCAGCTCGGGCAACGCGAAGCCTACTATGTACAGGCCCGGCATACCCTCGACGTGACCCTGATGGACAACTACGACAAAATCAAAATCACGGTGGACAAGCTGAAAGAGACGCTGGGGCTGCGCTAATGCTCCCCTATGTCTTCCCGAGTGCTTCCCCCGCAGTTTCTCTTTTACCCTTTTACTTTTTTACGCTTATTCTCTTTTACACGCAACAATGAAGAAGTGGACGATTGAAGATTCGAAGGAGCTCTACAACATTAATGGCTGGGGCACTTCCTACTTTGGCATCAACGACAAGGGCGACGTCTATGTGACGCCCTGCAAGGACAACACTCAAATAGACCTGCGCGACGTGATGGACGAGCTGGCTCTACGCGATGTCACGCCGCCCGTGCTGCTGCGCTTCCCCGACATTTTGGACAACCGCATCGAGAAGACCTCCTCATGCTTTGAAAAAGCCAAGAAGGAATATGGCTTTCAGGGCGAGAACTTCATCATCTACCCCGTCAAGGTGAACCAGATGCAACCCGTGGTGGAAGAGATTATCTCGCACGGCCGCAAGTTCAATTTAGGGCTGGAGGCCGGATCCAAGCCCGAACTGCACGCCGTGATTGCCGTGCAGTGCCAAAGCGACTCGCTCATCATCTGCAACGGCTACAAGGACCAGAGCTACATCGAACTGGCCCTGCTGGCCCAGAAGATGGGCAAACGCATCTTCATCGTGGTGGAGAAACTGAACGAACTGGACATCATTGCCCGCGTGGCCAAGAGCCTGAAGGTGAAGCCCAACCTGGGCATCCGCATCAAACTGGCCTCGTCGGGGTCGGGCAAATGGGAGGAGAGCGGCGGCGACGCCTCGAAGTTCGGACTGAACTCGTCAGAGCTGCTCAAGGCCTTGGAGAAGCTGGACAGCATGGGAATGCACGACTGCCTGAAACTCATTCACTTCCACATCGGCAGCCAAATCACCAAGATACGCCGCATACAGACGGCCCTGCGCGAGGCGGCGCAGTACTACATCAACCTGCACAAGATGGGTTACGACGTGGATTTTGTGGACTGCGGCGGCGGCCTGGGCGTGGACTACGACGGCACGCGGTCGTCGAACAGTGAGAGTTCGGTGAACTATTCCATCCAGGAATACGTGAACGACTGCGTCTATACCTTTGTCGATGCAGCCAACAAGAACGACATCAGCCATCCCAACATCATCACAGAGAGCGGGCGTTCGCTGGCAGCCCATCACTCGGTGCTGGTCATCGACGTGCTGGAAACGGCCTCGCTGCCCGAAATGCCAGAGGAGTTTGAGGCCAAGGACACCGACCACCAGCTGGCCAAGGACCTGTACGAGATATGGGACAACCTGAATCCCAAGAGCATGCTCGAGGACTGGCACGACGCGGAACAGATACGCGACGAGGCGCTGGAGCTTTTCTCGCACGGCATTGTGGACCTGCGCACACGGGCCGAGATAGAGGCCATGTACTGGAGCGTGTGCCACGAAATCAACACGCTGGCCAAGGGAATGAAGCACGTGCCCGACGAGCTGCGCGGCCTTGATAAGCTGCTGGCCGACAAATATTTCTGCAACTTCTCGCTTTTCCAGAGCCTTCCCGACTCTTGGGCCATAGACCAGCTCTTCCCCATCATGCCGATACAGCGGTTGGGCGAACGGCCCACACGCAAGGCTACGCTGCAGGACATCACCTGCGACTCGGACGGCAAGATAGCCAACTTCGTGTCGGACGGCCATGTTTCGCACGTGCTTCCGCTCCACCCGCTCAAGAAAAATGAGCCCTATTACCTGGGCGTGTTCCTCGTGGGAGCCTATCAGGAGATTCTGGGCGACATGCACAATCTCTTCGGCGACACCACGGCAGCCCACATCAGTGTGAAAGACGGCAAGTACAACATAGACCAGATTTTCGACGGCGAGACCGTAGAGGAGGTGCTGGAGTACGTGCAGTACAATCCCAAGAAGCTGGTGCGCCAGCTGGAGCAGTGGGTGACGAAAAGTGTGAAGCAAGGCAAAATCTCGCTTGAAGAGGGCAAGGAGTTCCTGAACAACTATCGTTCGGGGCTGTACGGATATACGTATTTGGAATAGAGTTCTCCCCCGCCACCCCAACAGGAGGGGTACAACGCCACCCTGGAATATAGCAGTAAAGAAGAAAGAATGTGACTCCAACAGGCATTTGTCTTTACTCCGGCGAGCAAGGTAAGCCATAATTCCTTAACTCCATAACTCCTGACGAAAAGAATGAAAGAACAACTGACTATCGTGAAAGTGGGCGGAGCCATTGTAGAAGATGAGGAACGCCTGAACCAACTGTTGCAGGACTTCGCCGCCATATCCGGCAACAAGCTGCTGGTGCACGGCGGGGGCAGACGCGCCACCAAGGTTGCAGCCGCACTGGGCATCGAGAGCCGGATGGTGGGCGGCCGACGCATCACCGACCGGCAAATGCTCGAGGTGGTAACCATGGTGTACGGCGGACTGGTGAACAAGAACCTCGTGGCCAGACTCCAGGCCAACGGCATCAACGCCCTGGGCCTCAC
The DNA here is from genome assembly GCF_000518545.1 of Hallella seregens ATCC 51272. Classification (GTDB taxonomy): domain Bacteria; phylum Bacteroidota; class Bacteroidia; order Bacteroidales; family Bacteroidaceae; genus Prevotella; species Prevotella seregens. The sequence continues at coordinate 3,276 of NZ_JADU01000021.1, read as the reverse complement.
AGGGGCAGACATGGGTGTGATACGCAGCCACAAGCGGGCACCTGTCTCCACCCCTGCTACTGATGGTGGCACACCGATTGTGGTTGACTATGGCTTCGTAGGCGACGTAGACCATGTGGACGGGCCTGCCCTTGCAACCCTTATCGGGCGCGGGGTGACGCCCGTGATGGCCCCGCTGACACACGACGGACAAGGACACATGCTCAACACCAACGCCGACACCATTGCCGCAGAGACGGCCAAGGCCTTGGCTGGCCAGTATGACGTGACGCTGATATACAGCTTCGAGAAGCCTGGCGTGCTGGCCAATCCCGAGGACGACGGCAGCGTTATCCCCGTGATTACCCGGACCGACTTTGTACGCTATCGGGCCGACGGCACCATTTCGGGTGGCATGATTCCCAAGATAGAGAATGCGCTGCAGGCCGTAGAGGCCGGTGTGGGGCGTGTCATCATCACCCTCGCCACAGCCATAGACGGACGGCACGGCACGGTGATCCGTACCCGAATGCCACAACCATGATGTATCAAAATCGTTTCCACACCGACATCCTGCCGCTGAAAAATCAGCTCTATCGCCTCGCGCTGCGTATCACGCTCAACAGTGCCGAGGCCGAAGACATCGTGCAGGAAACGCTCATCAAGGTGTGGAACCGACGCGAAAGCTGGGACAAGATAGACAACATGGAGGCGTTTTGCTTCACGGTGTGCCGCAATCTCTCGCTGGACAGCATCAAACGGCACGGCAACCGCAACGCCACGCTGGACGAAGGGCAGGCCGAACAGCCCTCCAACATGCCCACTCCCTCGGAACACACCATAGAACACGACCAGCTGGCCATTGTGCGGCAACTCGTGGACGCCCTGCCCGAGAAGCAGCGCAGCTGCATTCAGCTACGCGACTTCGAGGGAAAAAGCTACAAAGACATTGCCATCATTCTGGGTATTACCGAGGAGCAGGTGAAAGTGAACATCTTCCGCGGACGGCAAACCATCAAGCAGAAGTTTCAAGGTTTGGACCAATATGGCATATAATATTTGAAACGCCCATGTGCTCCGGGCTATTCCGTAATGTGTTCTGCGATTCTTGCCGCATGAAACTCCTGTATGGAATATTCTACGCAACCAGCTTTCAATAACGGGTCTTCGGCGAGATGCTCCTGAAGCGTTTCCAGACTTTCGGCTTTGGCGATGATGGTGCCATGCCACTCCAAGGTCTTGTTCAAGCCGAACATCACGAATATTCCTTCATCAAACTTCTTGTTGAGAAACTCTTCATGCACGCTGATGAGCGACCGCGTCTGCTCACCCGGTGTTACTTTTGCATCTACAATAAACATTGTTTCTTCGTTTAACGGTTAAACATCAGGCTGTGAATCCGCCGTCTACGGCAAATTCAGAACCGCTCACGAAGCTGGCCTCATCGGATGCAAGAAATGCAACGGCTGCGGCAATCTTCTCCGGTTTGCCGAAACGCCCCATCGGAATAAGTGCCTGTACGGTTTCGATGTGCTTCTTGGCTGCTTCGGGATCCAAATCTGTTTTCTCGTAGATAGGTGTCCAAATGGGGCCTACGTTGATGGCATTGACGCGAATACCCTCTTTGGAAAACTCACGGGCCCACGCTTTCGTGATGACTGAGACAGCGGCCTTGCTTGCCGAGTAGACCGACATGTTGGCCATGGGACGCAGACTGACCGACGAGGATATGTTGATGATTGTTCCGTGGCTTGCTTTCAACAAGGGGAGAGCCTGTCTGCCTGCATCTACGATGCCGCGCACATTGATGTTGAAAGTATTGTCGTATTCCTCCATTTTCAGGCTTTCAAGCGGTGTGACGGGAGCCACGCCGGCATTGTTGACAAGTATGTCCAGACGGCCAAACTTAACTTTTACCTCAGAGAAGAGCCTTTCAAGGTCGGCAGTCTTGGTGATGTCGGCCACTACATAGCTGATGTTTTCATGTTTCTCCGCCGTCTCCTTCAACGATTTTTCCGTTCTGCCGATAATCACCACGTGGGCACCTTCGTCGGCAAGACGCAAGGCAATAGTCTGTCCGATACCCGATCCGCCACCAGTCACGATGGCCACTTTGTTCTCTAAATTATACATAGTCTTCATGTTTTATTGGTTCATTATTTCCTTGATTCTCTCTACCAGTCTGCCGGCGTATGCCACAGCCTCCTGTCGCTGCTGCTCTATGCCCTCGGGTGTCTGCCGGGAGGTGTAGCTCACACCGTTGATCCACATAGCGCCTTGATAGTCGAGCCGACATAGTTTGGCCGTGGCCGAGTAGAGTTCTGTCAGACGATTGATGTCAGCAATGGCATCAGCCTCTCCGGTATAGGCCACAGCTGGTACGCCTGTAGTGAAAGACACGAGAAACTTCTTGCCTCCCAGTACCCCTTTGGAGCCGTGGGAAAAACCATGCAGGAAGACCTCATCGAGCCATTTTTTCATCAGTGCCGGCATGGTGTACCAATAGAATGGAAATTGCCATACAATGAGGTCGGCTTTGAGAAGAGCCGCTTGCTCTGCAGGTACGTCTATCCGATAGTCAGGATAGAGCTCGTCCAGCTTTCGCATTTCCACTTCGGGCAGTTGCCGTTCGATTTCTTTGATGATGGCAGCATTTGCCACTGAGTTTTTTAAGTCGTTGTGACCTGAGATGACTAAAACATTCATATTCTATTTATTTTTCCATTTGTGACTGATAGGCCTTGCCCATCTTTACGTTGTCTCCTAAGATTTTTCCTGTTGCCAAGTATTTGTGTGTGGGCATTTCAAATAGTACAGGCTTCAGGCGATTGTAGTCTATTCTTTCTTTGTCGTCAAGCAGTTTTTCTTCGATGTATGTATTTTTGATAGTACAGAAAAAGTTGATAAAACCATCGGCCTCGTATGTTGGAAAGGCCACTCTGCTTTGCCCCCTTTGGCCAAGTAGAATTTGCTCCTGTTGGCCACAACATGATTGCCCCTTGTAAAGTTCTGGTGCAGGGGTCAATTTTATTTTACCCTTTTAGATACTCTGGCTTTTCTTAGCCCTTAACTTACGCATGCTTTCGCCATATAATTCTATGGAATAGTTGTAAATATTAAAACATTCTGATATTCAATTAGTTAGCAAAACTGTATGTAAAGAAATATGTGAAATAATCACCACTTTTAAGAACCACTTTAAAGGTGAATAATTATGGACAATTTTGGTGATCAACAGAGTGCTAAGAAGATCAGTGTAAACTTCAATTTAAGGTGTCAGAGTAGCAAGACACCTAC
>NZ_JADU01000020.1 GCF_000518545.1 Hallella seregens ATCC 51272 | reverse complement strand
ATTTCCCGCGGGAAATTCGTCCAAGACAACGGGAAGTGAGATTTGTTGCCTTAGATATAATACTCGGCCGCATCGACGAGGCCGGCACGCAAGGCATACTTGGTGGCTTCGTGGGCATTGTTGACACCGAGCTTGCGGAAGATGTTCTTGCGGTGGGTGTTGACGGTATGGAAGCTGGAAAAGCGGGCCTCGGCAATCTCGCGGGTGGTCTTGCCAAGGGCGATGTCTTTGAGAATTTCTGTTTCGGTCTTGGTGAGCTTGACGTGCTCCGGGGCGGCAGGCTCGGGTGCAAGGAGTAGCTCGGTGGCCTGCTGACACACGAAACGGCGGCCGTCGAGGGCATAGTGCAGGGCTTCGCGGATTTCGGACAGAGGCGACTCTTTCATGACGATGCCAAACTGCGTGCTGCTGGCCACGACCAAGCGGATGAAGCCGACGCTGAGCTCTTCGCTGAAAAGCAGCCAGCAGGACCGGGGGAACCGCTGGGCCAGAATGAGCATCTCCGCGGCATCGTTGAAGTCGAAGAGCGTGTAGTCTATGATGACAATGCTGGCAGGCTCGGCCTGCAGCCGAGCAATGAGGTCGGCACGGTCGGTGGCTACGGAGACACGGGCACCAGCGGAAGAACCACCGGAGGAAGAGCCTCCGGCGGAAGACGCAGGGATGGAGGCCGGGGCCTCCATCTGTGCGAGAAGATACATCAGTCCGGCGCGGGTGATGTCCTGCCGGTCGGCCAGAATGACGTGCGCAAGCCTGTGGTCCATGGTCAGAACGTCATGCGGAACATGAAGCGGATGCCGTTGCGCTTGCTCGTGGGCAAGCTGGTGTAGTTGCAACGGTGCACATACTCCACATGAATTATTTTAAAGATGTTGTGAATGCCGGCGGCAAACTCCACGTAGGGCCGTTTGGGATCCATCACGTAGCAACCCTCCGGGAACTGCATGAGCGCGTCACTGCCCGCATTCTCGGCCAACAGGGGGTTGTTCTTGTCGGTGAGCTTGCCCCAGAGACACTTCACACCGATGTATTCACGCCACTTGAGCTTCTTGAGCAGAGGGACGCGGTTGAAGATTTTGCCGTTGAGATCCCAGCTCACATCGAGGCTGGCATAGCGGTCGTTGAGGAACTCCATGTTGTTGATGAGGTTGAACGACTCGTCCTCGATGATATAGCTCAGGTTGGCGGCCGGCATGATGAGCAGCGGATAGGGCACGCGGTTCCACTGGGCGCCGGCCTTGACGTAGGTGTCTATCTTGCCCCAGCTGTTCATCCAGAAACGTTTGTAGATGCCGGCCTCGCTCAGATTGTAGCTGTACTCGCCGCCGAGCACGCCTTTGAGTCCCATGGTGTGGCCCAGCGTGAAGACGGGGGCGTCGAGATTGATGGGCAGACGGCGCTGCTTGGTGTTGATGTAGGTGCGGCCCGGAGCCAGCTGGAACTGCAGGGTCAGCTCGGTGGTGCGCATACGGCCGTTGTGCAGCTGGTCGCCCGCCACGATGCCGTCGGGGAATCTGAAAGTGGTGCCGCTGCTCAGCTTGTTGAAGAAGAGCCGGCCGGCAGCCTCGTTCTCCTCGGTCTTCATGCCGATGGTGGTCTTGAGCCCCCACTCCTGCTCATACTCGAACTGGAGCTGCTGGCGGTTGTAGAACATCATCTTGTCCACCGTAGACCACTTGAATGCCGTGAACACATTGTCCTTGTCGGTATGGATGAACTTGTCCGACGGCGAACTGATGTCGTAAGTGGAACTGAAGGTGAGGGTGCGTTTGGGGAACTCGCGGGGCAGATAGTCTTTCTTGTCGAACGAATAGGTGAGCTCGGCCTTGTAATAGTTCTTCTTGGAGTGCCAGCCCCGGGCAAAATATCCGGCCATGAACCAGTGGGGATTGAGGTTGGCCGTGGTCTGGGCGCTCACGCGTGTGCGCCAGCCGTCGATGAAGTTCTTGGTGAGCATGGTGTTGATGGGCCCGATGTCGACCTTGCTGGGATGGTTCTCGTCGCCGGTCTCGACAAAGTTCTCGATGAGGGCCTTGGCTCCAAAGATGATATACTTGAAGCCCTTGACCTGCTCAATGCGGTGGATAAAGGCATCCATGGAACTCTCGCCCTTGGTGAGTTCCACCGTGCGGTACTGGTTCCAGAAAGCCTCGTCGCGCATCTGCGCATTGGCCTCGCGCCGCTCGCGGGCCTTGCCCTTGAAGAGTTGGCGGGGCAGTGCGTCGAAAGCGTAGTCGCTGAGTCGCGTGGTGCGCACGACAAGCACTTTGGAGAGGAACTTGGCTATTTTCATTTCCACAATCATGTCGTCCACGCTCAGTGCCCACTCGCCGTTGGGCAACCGGCGGTATTCCTGCCGCACCTGGAGATTCTCCACAAAGTTCACGTCGCTGCGTTTGGGAATAGTCAGGTTGCACCGCTTCACGTGGAGCGTGGAGTCGGCCAGAATATAGAGTTCGCCGCGGAACCCGAAGTCCTGCTGGTTGTTGGGGATGAATTGCAGATGGTAGCAAAGGTCACGGTCCACGTAGACCGTGTCTTCAATATAATAACGGTAGAAAGAGATGGCATCCTTGCCGATGGGCGATGTGAAAGGATATTGCAACAGGCGCACCTGGTCGTCGTAGATGTCGATGTCGGTAAATACGTCCTTGGCCGCCACGGTGAGGATGTCGCCCGTCTGGATGAGTTGGTTCACGCCCGTGGAGCTCTGCCCCTGAATGATGTCTTTCTCGCTTCTGGGATTCTTGCGGTAGATATGCTGCGTCACGGTCTCGTCCACACTGATGGGCAGGATGAGCTTGTTGTTGTAGGGGCTCGTCTCCACCTGGTCGAGCAGCCACTTGTGCTTGCCGATGAAACCGGAGTCGATGTCGGCCGTGGTAATGTCATTGATGGCACAGGTCAGCTTCTGATACTTGGTGTATTGCAGATAGTCGTGGTTTTCCAGGTCGGTGCGCTTCTTGGCAGCAATGACGCGCTTCATGAGTTCCACGGCCGGATTGTCCTTGCGGCTGTAGCGTCCGCGCTTCGACTTTACCTCGACCTCGCTGAGCTGCTTGGTGTCGGGGCGCAGCTTCACGTCGAGCCTGCCGGGGGTCTTGGCGTTCACGCTGATGGTCTTCGACTTGTAGCCCACGGCCGAGAACGTGAGCTGCCAACCCTCATGACGCTTTATGGCGTATTCGCCCATGGCGTTGCCGCTCACGGCCACGTGGTGCCCCTTGTAAGAGGCACTGGGATAGAGCAGCGTGTCGCCGGTTTCGGCATCCGTGATGACACCCCGTATCTGCGCGCTCACACTTGTCACAAGCAGGAGGAGCAGCATGGTTGTGTATATCCTGAATCTTTTCATTCCTTATAATAATTGTGCCAAATCGGTAATCACCCTGTCGGGCAGGGTCTCGTCGTAAGTCTTGTCTGTCCAGCCTTCGCCCTTGAACCACACGGCATGGCATCCGGCCTTGAGGGCGGGCTCTATGTCTTTGTAGAAGCTGTCGCCCACCACCACCACCTCGTCGGGCTGCAGCCCCAGCCGCTCCACGCCGATGGTGAAGATGTGGGCGTCGGGTTTGCGAATGCCCACAGCGGCACTCTCGACCACGCTCTCGAAGAATGTGTCCAGTCCGAACTCCTTGAGCACCACTTCGACATTGCCGTAGAAGTTGCTCACCAGCACCATCCGGTATTGTCGGGCCAGCTGCGCAAGCACCTCGCGGCTGTGGGCCGTGATGGTCTGCACACGGGCATAGACATCAGCCAGCACGGCATTGTGGGCAGCCTGGAATCCCGTCTCGTCGGCATCCCATGCCCCCGAGGTGCAGAGCTGTTCCATCTCCAGCCTGAGCTTGGTGTCCAGCGTCTTGTAAAATGTATAGTCGGGCTTGATGATGGGCTCTCGCCCCAACGTGCGCTCGCCGTAGACATAAGCATCGCGAAACTGCTGTTCGCTGACCGGCACCTGCTGGCGCTGGTAGGCATGCCAGAGCATCTGGCCCCAATGACAGCCGGCAGTGTCGAGCGTGCCCCCATAGTCGAAGATGTATCCTTTAATCATGTTTGCTGTAATTTTGTATTAAAGTCTATTGTTGTGCCATGACTGTGGTCATGCGCTCACAAAGGCTTTCGTGGCGTTTGTGCATGTACACGTAGAGTATGTTGAGCACCACGATCTCGAAGAGCAGGTACACCCACGGGCAGTTGAGCAGACAAGTGATGTAGAGCACGATGGCGCGTGTGTTGAACGTGAGCACGTTGGTATAGGCCATGAGCGGGCGGCTGCCTGTGAGGAACTGCTGGCGGATGCCCTCCAACTCCTGTCGGTCGCGGCTGGCTGAAGCCTGTTTCCACGATGAGAAGAATGTCTGGAAACGTGGGGTGCGCCGCTCCTGGCTCTTGCAGTAGTTGGCATAGCTGCGATAGAACATGCGGGCAAAAAGCTGCTTCTTGGGAGTCGACTCGAAGATGGCCCGCTGCTGGGCATAGTTGTCGAGCTCGGAACCCTCCTTACCCTTGAGGAAGAAAAGATGTATCTGGCGGTAATAGTCGGCCAGCGAGCTTTGCGGCGAGTGGCTCAGTATGCCGGCGATAATGCCCAGCGCCCATATCCATACGCCCCACTGCACATCGGTGCCGGGAATGTTCTGGTCTTGCATGCGCAGACAGAGGGCCACATAGATGGCAAAAAACCAGACATCGCCCGACACTCCGTCGAGCACGCGGCCCACAAGCGTCTTTTTGCCCGTGAGGCGCGCCATCTGGCCGTCGGTGGAATCACAGAAATCGGCCAGCACCAGCAGGGCCACACCCATGAGGTTGTGCGTCAGGTCGGTGTAGTAAAACATCCAGCCGGCCGCCGTTCCAAGGAAGAAAGAAAGGATGGTGATGACGTTGGGATGAACCCCCAGCTTGTTCCACAGCAGGGCGAACACCAGGCCGATGGGCCGGTTGAAGTGCACGTCGAGCCATTCCTCCGTATCGTTCGATTTGAATGAGGCCTGTAATAATTCTTTAAATGTTGACATAACCGTTTAGTTTTCTTACTCTGTATCTTTGCTTAAGAGATTGTTGCTTAAGGTCTGCCCGTCACCAGCGAAGCAATGGCCCGGGCAGCATCGTCGCGACAACGCGAGAAACTCGGCCAGTCGTTGAAGTCGATGAGGTAGATCTTTCCTTGTTCGTCGATGATGGCATCGCCTCCATAAACCTCTATACCCGTGAGCCGGGCCAGTCGCGCCACTTCGCATCGGAGCCGGTTCTCATCGAAGCTGTAGTGGTGGGCCGCACCGTTATGCCGTTCGTCGCCAAACTTCGAGATGCCGTCGTCGCTGGGATAGAAATAGCGGAAGAACCTTTCGCCCCGGTCCCGGTCGGCATCCGCATCCGAACCCATGCCCACACCGTAGAACTTAATCAGGTCGCCGGGCACATGGGCGCTGACCACCGTCTGCACGATGCCCCGCCGACGGAAAGCCTCACGGGCTTCGGCCAAGGCCTGGCCGTCGGCACAGAACACCACGTCACTCTTCGACTGGGCGACGGCATCGCCCCGCTTGAGCCAATAGCCATGGGCACCCGTGAGCGGCGGCATCGGCACACCGTGGTCGCGCATCAGCCGATCGAGCAACGTGCGCTGGCACAAGGTTACCCCTTGCGCCCGGTTCACCACCCGGCTTCTGGCTGTTTCACACTGAGCCAGCACGCGCAAGGCTTCCGTGGAGCGGGCCATCGAGAGATACGTCCCGGCCGACTGCGGCCGCCGGGCAAAATCTTCCTCGTCGACCATCCGGATGGGTTGCGTCAAGCCCTCGCGAGCTTCCACCTCTCGACACACAGCCTCAAGGATGTTCCGGTCTTTCTCTACCGAGTTCGGCGAGAATCGGTCGGCCCGGCGAATGGCCAGAAAAGGTTCAGCCCCCTGCCCCATCACGACCGATCGAATTGCTGTCCGAGAAAAGCCTCGGCTTTCTGGATGTCGGTGGCATGGTCTATGTCGAGCACCTTTGAGAAAGGATAGGCGTTGAGCTGCCGGCCGTCGCGCACAAGTCCACGCTGGAAGTTGCGCATGCGGCTTTCGCCTCGTTCCATGCAGCCGGCCAGTGTGTCGAGAGCCGACGGGGCCAGCCCGTAGATGCCTCCCGAGATATACCGGCTGTCCGGCTGGCGGTCGTCATAGAAGCCCGTCACCCGCATGCCGGCGTCGGTACCCACATAGAGCGGTTTCTCGTCGTCGATATAGTCGGTCACACCCATCAGGCCGTCGCCCCCCTCGCAGAGAATCCGCCCGAAAGCCGCCACATAGTCGGCAAACTCCTCCTCGCGAAAGATGGTGTCCACCGTGGTGAGCACAAAGGGGCTGCCCGCCAACAGCGGACTCAACTCTGAAAACGAGTGCATGGAACTGGGCGTGCTCTTCACTTTGAATTGCAAAGGAACGGGCTGCCCCTGAAGACCATCGGCCTGGATTTGCTGGAGGTGCCGGCTCACAAGTGATGTCCGGTCATTGCAAATCACGTCTATCTCTTCGGCTTGGTTCTTCATGAAGATGCGAATCAGTCGGTCAATAAGCGGCTCACCCTGAACCCGGACAAGTGGTTTGGGCTCAACAATGCCCTCGGCGGCAAGTCGGGAACCCTCTCCCGCGGCTATAATGGCGAATTTCATTCTAATACCTATTATAAAATAGACTGCAAAATTAAGCATATTCGGCGATAACAGAAAACTTTTTAGTATATTTTTGTTTTTTCATGAAAAGTCTTATCTTTGCACCATGTTTCACTTGTAGCCGACGGCTATCCCTATGCTTTGCCCATGAACAAGTCTGCCTGTACTCTTCTCTTGCTGTTCGGATTCCTGCTTCATCTGGATTTTTTGATGGCCCAGCCGCCCGCAGACTCCGCTTTTGCGCCCCGCAAGCGGGTGGCTGTGGTGCTTTCGGGCGGCGGTGCCAAGGGCGTGGCCCATATCGGTGTGCTCAAGGTGATTGAGCGGGCCGGCATTCCTGTAGACGTGGTGACCGGCACCTCAATGGGCAGTATCGTGGGCGGGCTCTACAGTTGTGGCTGGAACGCAGCGGCCCTCGACTCCGTGGTGCGGCGGCAGGACTGGGCGTTCCTGCTCAGCGACCGCAGTGTTTATTACGATCAGGACCTGTCAAACCGCAAGAAACAAAACACCTACTTGTTCTCCAAAACCTTTATCCGCGGACAGAAAGTGCAGGCAGCTTCGGGCGGCATCATCGAGGGGCGCAACCTGTCCCGACTTTTCAATCGGCTGACGGCGGGCTACAACGACTCCCTGAGCTTCGACTCCTTGCCCATTCCTTTTGCCTGTGTAGCCACCAACATCGTGGATTATGCCGAGGTTGACTTCCACCACGGCCGGCTGCCCGTAGCCATGCGGGCGAGCATGGCCATCCCGGCAGCCTTCTCACCGGTGCGAATGGGCGACATGGTGCTTGTCGACGGTGGTCTGCGCAACAACTATCCGGCCGACATCGCCCGCAGGATGGGGGCCGACTTTATCATTGGTTCCACCGTGCAGGGGGCTCCCCGTACTGCCGACGACCTGACCAACGGCGCCTCTGTGATTGGCCAGATCATCGACGTCAACTGTAAAAACAAGTACGATGACAATCTGGCCATCACCGATATTCCCATCCGTGTGAACACCACGGGCTACAGCGTGGCCAGCTTCACCTCCGCCGCCATCGACACGCTCATACGCCGGGGCGAAGCCGAGGCGATGCACCACTGGGACGAGCTCATGGCCCTGAAACAGCGGCTTGGGCTGCCGGCCGACTTCCGCCCCGTGCAGCGGTCGCCGCATCCCGAGGCTCTGTTGCCAGTGGTCTTTGCAGACAGTGCGGCGGCAATCCGTCCATCCCACGACAAGATACGGGGCAGCATTGGCGTGCGGTTCGACACGGAAGAGATGGTGGCTCTGCAGCTCAACGGTGCCTACACCGCCGCCGCACGTCCATTCAACGCCGAAACCACGCTCCGTCTGGGGCGCAACATCATGTGGGCCGTGCAGACGTCGCTCAAACCCGAGGGCTTTCTGGAGGTGGCCCTGCGCTACACTCTCAGGCACAACAGCCTCAACGTCTACGAAGGCGGCTCCAACGATTACAGCATCACCTACAATCAACACCAAGCTCGCCTGAGTTTGCTCAACATCAGCGTGCGCAATCTGGCCATGGACGTGTCGGCCCGGTGGGACTTCTACAACTATCACAAGATACTGGTTTCGAGCCGTTTGGGCACCGAGGGCTTCAAGATGCCCGATGCCCACTTCTTCAGCTATCATGCCAATCTGCACTATAACTCCGAGGACGACTGGAACTTTCCCACCCGCGGGGCCAAGTTTCAGACCGAGTATGCCTACGTCACGGACAACTTTGCACAGTACGACGGAGGCATCGGATTCAGCGAACTCAGTGCCTCGTGGCGCATGTCGTTCGGCCTCAGCCGCCACCTCACCCTCCAGCCCATGTTCTACGGGCGCATGCTCTTCGGTCGCGACATTCCCCACATACGGCGCAATCTGATTGGCGGACAGTGGTTCGGGCACTACATTGACCAGCAAATGCCCTTTGTCGGCGTGCACCATGTGGAGTTCGTCGACCGGCAGTTTGCAGCCCTCCAACTGAAACTTCAAGAGCAGCTCACAACCAACAACTTTGTGCTGTTTAAGGCTGTCTGGGGACAACAAGCCGACAAACCTCGCCGTCTGCTCGACCGCACGCCCCTGCTGGGCTGGCAGCTGGCCTACTTCTACCGCACTCTGCTGGGTCCCGTAGGGGCCTCGCTGGGCTACTCCAACAAGAGCCGCGGGGCCGATTTCTTCATCAATTTGGGGTTCGAATTCTGAACCGTCGCTGTCTATGGCCGGCCCACTGTCAGCTTCTCGGTGTCTATATCGCCCGTGCCCTGCACGGTCTTGACCAGCCGGCGCAGGGTGCCCGACAGCTCGATGTCTCCCGTGCCGCGCAGCGTGCAGCGTGCCGTACCACAGTTTCTGAAGTTTACATCGAGGTCGCCCACTCCTTGCAGCAGCAGGTCGGACTGCGTGGCCGTGAGCCTTTTGATGTCCATATCGCCCGTGCCGTACACCGTACCGCGGAACGCGTCGCACACTACGTGCTCGAACGTCACATCGCCCACTCCTTTCAGATACACGTCCAGCGTGTCGGTATCGACGGTGCCCGGTGCCTCGAAGTCGCCCGCACCCAGCAGACGCACCGACAGCAGGTCGGGCGAAGTGACGTAAACCACGGGCGCATGCCTCCACCGGCCAATCGACATCAGTTTGTCACGGTTGTCCATGTCGACAAACAACGTTTGCCCGACAAACGTGGTTCTCACGCTGTTCACCCGTTCGCGCCGGCCAACCACCCTGACAGCAAACGTGTCGCCCTGCTCATATTTCACGTCGCAGACCCCTCTGACCTCGATCCTATTGAAAGGCCGCACGCCGCGCACACTGGTCACCTGGGGCCCTTGCCGGCGCTGTTCGTAGTAACAGGAAGTCAGCAAGGCCGCACCCAATAATAGAAAAACAAGTTTCTTCATCCTTTTCTCATCGATTGATTTTCCGTTTTTTGGACGTGTTCTACGGGGCAAAGGTTGCACGAATACGGCAAAAACTTCGTCGAAAAAACCGAAAAACCTTTGTCGAGTTTACGTCTTTTTCGTAAATTTGCAGCCTAATTAATGGTGGGAATCCGCCGGGATTCCGTAACGGCAGAACAACATGGATAAAACATACAGGGTGGGACTGGATGTCGGTTCGACGACGGCCAAGATAGCAGTACTCGACCATGACGACCGCCTTGTCTACTCGCGTTACGAGCGTCACAACGCCAAGGTGAACGAACTCGTTCATAACTATCTGCACGAAATCCGGCAGCAGCTGGGCGATGTCCGCTTACGGCTCTGTGTCACAGGCTCTGTCGGCATGTCGGCCGCCGAACAGTTGGGGGCTGAATTTGTTCAGGAAGTAGTGGCCGCCACCGTCTTTGCCCGCCACCGACACCCCGAGGCCAAGGCCCTGATCGATATTGGCGGCGAAGACGCCAAGGTGGTTTTCTTCAACGGGCAAAGCATGGAGCTCCGCATGAACGGCAACTGTGCGGGTGGCACCGGAGCCTTTATCGACCAGATGTCAGTGCTCATGGGCTGCGACAATGCCCGTCTTGACGAGCTGGCCCGGCAGTCCACCCACCTCTATCCCATGGCTGCCCGCTGCGGTGTGTTTGCCAAAACCGACATTCAAAACCTCATGTCGCGCAACCTGCCCAAGAGCGACATTGCGGCCAGCATCTTCCACAGCATCGCCGTGCAGACCGTCACCACCCTGAGCCACGGCTGCGACTTCACGCCGCCCATCCTGCTTTGCGGTGGCCCCCTCACCTTTCTCCCGTCACTGCGCAAGGCTTTCGCCGACTATCTCGAACTGTCGACGACCGACTTTATCGTTGTCCACGAGGGCAATCTCATCCCTGCCATCGGCTGCGCCATCAGGGCGGGGCAGAGCGATTCTTTCCTTGAACTGAAACGGGATTGGGAACTGACACACAGACCCGAAGCTCATTCTCCAGAAGACAAGCGCAATCCCGAGCGACAACAAAGGTCCGATGTACAAGAGGAACTGGCCCCACTGTTCCGCAACGAGGCCGAGCACGACAGCTGGCTCCGCAGCAAAGAGTGTTACGCCACGCCCGTCTACCCCATGCGGCAAGGCATGGAGGAGGTGGTCGTCGGCATCGACTCCGGCTCCACCACCACCAAGCTCGTGGCCGTGCGGGCCCGCGGCGAGCAGCAGGGGCAGCTGGTGTTCAGCGACTACAGCATGAATCTGGGCAACCCCATCAAGGCCGTGGCCGAGGGGTTGCATCGTTTGCAAACGGCCGCCGACGAGAATGGGACCGACCTCCGCATCGTGGGCTCGTGCTCCACAGGCTATGGCGAGGAACTCATCAAGACGGCCTTTGGCCTCGACAGCGGCATCATCGAGACCATGGCACACTATCGGGCCGCCGCCCGGCTCATGCCCGACGTGTCGTTTATCCTCGATATTGGCGGACAAGACATGAAAGCCATCTTTGTGGATGGCGGCGCCGTGGTGCGCATGGAACTCAACGAAGCCTGTTCGTCGGGCTGCGGCACGTTCATCCAGACCTTTGCCACCAACCTGGGTTATCGCGTGCAGGACTTTGCCGGACTGGCCTGCCGGGGCACCCATCCCTGCGACTTGGGCACGCGTTGCACGGTGTTCATGAACTCCAAAGTCAAGCAGGTGATGCGCGAAGGAGCCTCCGTGGCCGACATTGCCTCGGGACTTTCCTACTCCGTGGTGCGCAACTGCCTCTACAAAGTGCTCAAACTTCATGGCAACGACAACCTGGGCAACCGCATCGTGGTACAGGGCGGCACGATGAAAAACGACTCTGTGGTGCGGGCCTTTGAGCTGCTCACGGGAACCGAAGTGGCCCGCAGCAACATGCCCGAAATGATGGGAGCCTACGGCTGCGCCCTGCATGCCATCGAGCAATTGCACGCACTCGGCGCCGGCACAGGCCGCAGCATCGGCGAGCTGCTCGGCACGTCGGACTACGAAACCCGACTGCTCACCTGCAAGGGCTGCGAGAACCATTGCCTTGTCACCCGCTACAGCTTCAGCGGAAACCGCCATTTCCACTCGGGCAACAAGTGCGAACGCGTGTTCAGCAACCACGAGCGGGGCCGGCAAAGAGGCGAAAACATCTACACCTATAAGTACCACCTGCTCTTCGACCGGCCGGCAATCCCTGCCAACAGCTCCGCAAAGCTCCCTGCCGCAACCGCCGGGCCACGCCGCTTGGTGGCCATACCCCGTGTGCTGAACATGTACGAGGACTATCCTTTCTGGCATGCCCTCTTCACGACGGCCGGCTTCGAGGTGATGCTGAGCAGCGAATCGGTGTTCAGTCGCTACGAAACTGCGCTGGGCAGTGTCATGAGCGACAACATCTGCTTCCCGGCCAAGCTCGTCCATGCCCACGTCAAAGAGCTCGACGAGCGGCTCTCTGCGCCGGACATGCCGGCCGGGGCGTTCATCTTCATGCCCTATGTGGTCTACGAGCGGCAGGACGATGCCCGCAACACCAACAGCTACAACTGCCCCATTGTCTCGGCCTACTCGGACGTGATACGCAGTGCCATGACGCTGCACGCACGGCTGGACTCGCCCGTCATCAACTTCCGCGACGAGAAACTACTCGTCAGGCAGCTCACCGGCTACCTGCGCGGGCTGGGCATAGACCGCCAGACCATACGCCGGGCCTGTCGCCAAGCCGCCGCAGCCCAGGACGAATACACCCGCCTCGTCAGGCAAAAAGCCCTCGACCTGCTGGCCGCGAGCCGCCGTGAGGGCCGTCTTACCATTCTGCTGGCCGGCCGGCCCTACCACACCGACCCGCTCATTCAGCACAAGCTATCCGACATGATAGCCTCGTTGGGCGTGAACGTCATCTCCGAAGACGTGGTGCGCGGCGACCTCAGCGTGGGCACCGGCAACACCAGGATTGTGCGACAGTGGGCCTATATGAACCGAATCATCAAGGCCGGACAGTGGTGCGCCGAGCAGCCGGACGACCTGCACTTCGTGCAAATGACCTCTTTCGGCTGTGGTCCCGACTCATTTATCCAGGACGAGATACGCAGCATCATGAAAGAACACGGCAAGCCCTACACCCTACTCAAGATAGACGACGTGAGCAACATCGGCAGTTTGAAGCTGCGGGTGCGCTCGCTGGTCGAGTCGCTGCGCCCCGCCGATGACAAGGCTCCTGCGTCAAGCTCCGCCGACGTCGGGGCCGACAAACCGGGCGAAACCGTTGCGAGGGGAACCAAGCACGCCCCAACCGAGGACGACGAGGAGAAGTTGCCGCCCATCACGCGCCACATTCTGGCCCCCTACTTCACCGAATACCTCACCCCACTACTGCCGCCGCTGTGCCGTCTCATCGGCTGGGACGTGGAAGTGCTGCCGCCAGGCGACGCCGAGAGTGCCGAGTACGGACTGAAATATGCCAACAACGAAGTGTGCTATCCGGCCACGCTCATCGTGGGCGACTTTGTGAAAGCCCTGCGTTCGGGCCGCTACAACCCCGACCAAGTGTCGGTGGTGATGACCCAAACGGGCGGCCAATGCCGGGCCACCAACTATGCCGCTCTCATCCGTCGGGCGCTCGATGCCAATGGCTTCGGGCAGGTGCCGCTCATCACATTGGGCGTTGCCACCAGTGCCGAAGACGAGGACAAGAATCAGGACGGCACGCTCAACGTGCCTTGGCTGCGGCTGGCACCCACCATCGTCACCACCTTTCTCTACGGCGACGCCATCTCCAAGATGTACCATGCCTCCGTGGTGCGGCTGCGTCCTGACGCCCTCCGCGTGACCGGTTCCTTTGCCAATGCAGCCGAGGCCCTCCGCGAAAAGTACCTGCGGCTGGCCGCCGAGCCCATCCTCAAGAACCGGCCCGGCCGGTTGATGGAGCTCATCGGCGAGGCCGCCGAGGCGTTCGACGCCATCACCGAAGACCGCGAAGTGCCGGCCGTGGGCATCGTAGGCGAGATATTTCTCAAGTTCAATCCCTTTGCCCATCAGTTCATTGCCGACAAGATTATCGGCCGGGGCATCGAGGTGGTGCCGGCCTTGCTCTCGCCTTTCTTCCTGCAAAACTTCGTCAATGTCATTGTCGAGAAGCACATGGGACTGCGTTGCTCCAACGTGCCCGACTTTGTAATACGCAGCATCTACAGCCTGATATGGCGGCGTGAGAAGCAGATCAACCGCGTGGCTTCCCGTTTCCGCTACTTCCGTCCCTTTACCAACATCTTCGAGGAAGCCAAGGACGTGGACGGCGTGGTGTCGCTGGCGGCCCAGTTTGGCGAGGGATGGCTGCTGCCCAGCGACATCATCAGCATGGTGCGGCAGGGCGTAACCAACGTGGCCAGCCTGCAGCCCTTTGGCTGCATAGCCAACCACGTGGTGTCGAAAGGCATCGAGAAGCGGCTCAAACGCCGCTTCCCCGAGCTCAATCTGGTGTCGCTCGACTTCGATTCGGGCGTTTCCTCGGTCAACGTCACCAACCGTCTGCTCCTCTTCCTCGACGGTCTGACCGGGTAAAGAAGCCGTACGACAACGAAAATCCCATGACCGTCGTCCGACGGCCATGGGATTTGTCGCTAAATAAAATATAATATACTGATGTTCTTGTGTCGCTTATTCAGGCTTCTTGCTAAGGAAAGCCACAAGCATCCAGACGGTCTTCTCCTGTGATTTCAGGTAATCGTCCATGAGGGCTGTGGTCACTTCGTCGTTGGCTTCGCCCGCGAGTTCCACGAGTTTACGCTCCTGGGCGATGAGCAGGGCCAGCGTATCGAGCACTTTCACCATGCCCTCACGGCCGCATTCAGGGTCGTTGCCCTCTTCTTTCACACGGGCCGTCTTCAGATACTCGCTGTAGCGGCTTTCGGGTGTGCCGCCCAACTGCAGGATGCGCTCGGCCACTTCGTCCACCTTGCCGGCCACGTCGTTGTAAAGCTCCTCGTATTTGGCGTGGAGCGTAAAGAAGCCTTTGCCCTTCACATTCCAGTGGAAACCGCGGAGATTGGAGTAGAATACCTGCAGGTCGGCCAGCAATTGGCTCAGTCCGCTTACTACGTTGGCAACTTTTTTCTCGTCCAAAGCCAGATAATTCAATGTGTTCATAACTTGTTCCTTTCTTTTTTTGATGGTTACACTTCTTGTTTCTTTTCTGATGCAAAGATACTGCGAATCCGTGTTCCACGCAACAGAAAAAAACTATAACGCGATAGAACGGAGCTATCATCCGGCGCAGAAGTCCTTTGTACAAAGGGCCTGGACGATGCCGTCACGCGTCAAATCACACCTCTGATTCGGTCGTCGAAAGCCGAAAGGGCGGCTTTGGCGCCCTCGCCCATGGCGATAACGATCTGCTTGAAAGGCACGTTGGTGACGTCGCCGGCGGCATAAACACCGGGAACGGACGTGCGGCAGAAAGCGTCTACCTCTATCTCTTTGCGGGCGTTGAGCGGCAGATGGTCGCGGAAAGGGTCGCTGTTAGCAGCCAGACCAATCTGTACAAACACGCCGTCGACGGCTATCTCGCGCTCCCGGTCGGTGTTACGGTCCTTCACACGCAGGGCTGTCACGTTTTCTCCGTTGCCCAGCACGCGCGTGGTCTGCGCCATGGTGAACGCCTCCACATTGGGCAGCGAGGCCAGCTTCTCCTGCAACACGGTGTCGGCGCGAAGCTCTTCGCCAAACTCCAGAAGCGTCACCTTGGAGCAGATGCCGGCCAAATCGATGGCCGCCTCCACGCCGGAGTTGCCTCCGCCCACCACGGCTACATGCCTACCTTTGTAGAAAGGCCCGTCGCAATGCGGACAGAAATGCACGCCGTGGCCGATGTAACGGGCCTCGTCGTCCACGTTCAGCTTGCGCCAGTTGGCCCCCGTGGCGATGATGACGGCCGGCGAGAGGAACACCTCGCCCCCCTTCACATGCACGCGCTTCCGGCTGCCGGCAAGGTCTACAGTGTCGATCTTACGGTTGTCGAACACTTCCACGGGATAATTGTAGAGGTGCTTGCGCAGGTCATCGGCCAGTTGCGCCCCGGTGGTCTTGGGCACGGAGATGAGATTTTCTATGCCCACGGTGTCTTTTACCTGGCCTCCGATGCGTCCGGCAACGAGTGCAACCCGCAGTCCCTTGCGGGCCGAATAGATGGCGGCCGACGTTCCGGCAGGGCCTCCGCCGAGCACAACCACGTCGAACTCGCGCTCCACCACCTCCCGGCTCTCGTCCAACTCGCTTCCAAACCGGTCTTCCAGCTTCTGCAGGAGCACGCCGAGGTCGCCCCGGCCGATGTGCAACTGCTCGCCGTTGGCATAGACCGACGGCACGGCCTGGATGTTAAGGCGGCTCACTTCCTCCTCGAAGAGTGCCCCATCCACCATCTCACTGCTCATTCGCGGGTTGAGAATGGCCATGAGATTGAGGGCCTGCACCACGTCGGGGCAGTTGGTACAGGTGAGCGAAACGTAGGTTTGCAGCCGGATGTCGCCCTTGAGCGAGCGTATGCGCCGGCCAATGGCATCGTCGGGAAGATTCTTTCCCTTGCCGTCGGCATTGACAACGGCCATGATGAGCGAGGTGAACTCGTGACCGTTGGGTATTCCGCGGAACTTCACGCCCGTCTCCTCGCCGTTCTTGAGCAGCTCAAACTCCAGACGGCCCACCCGGGTTCCGTCGAAAGAAGCCGACAGATGCTCGGAGGTCGAACAGAAATCGTTGACAAATTCCCTCATCTCTGCCGCATGCTCATGGGCCTCGTCGGCCGTCACACGCAGCTCAAAGCGATTTTCGAGCACGCCGAAAATGCCTCTCAACTGTTCTATAATGTTTGTGTCTAACACGCTGTTTCTCTTTTCTTCTCCCCTTGGCGGAGAGTGTTTGTACTGTTGTTTCAAGCTGGCCGACAGCCCTCTTGCGAGCGTTGCCGACGGCTTTCAGCCCTCCTTTCCCGTTTCTGGAGACAAAGACAGCCCTCCCCTACGATAGAGGAAGACTGTCTGAAACTGATTCTCCAGGCATGGGAAAGCAAGCCGTCCTTAGATTTTTCCTACGAGATCGATGCTCGGCTTCAGCGTCTCTGCGCCTTTCTTCCACTTGGCGGGGCACACCTCGCCGTCGTGGCTGGCTACAAACTGGGCTGCCTCCACCTTGCGAACGAGCTCGTCGGCATTGCGGCCGATGCTGTTGTCCTGGATTTCGGCCACCTTGATTTTGCCCTCCGGGTCAACCAGGAACGTGCCGCGATAGGCCAGTCCCTCGTCTTCCTTGAACACTCCGAAGCCTTTGGCAAGCACGGCGAGGGGGTCGGCGAGCATAGTGTACTTGATTTTCTTGATGCTGTCGGAGGCATCATGCCAAGCCTTGTGCACAAAGTGGGTGTCGCAGCTCACCGAGAACACCTCCACACCGGCGGCTTTCAGCTGGTCGTACTTCTCGGCAAGGTCCACCAATTCTGTGGGACAAACGAAGGTGAAGTCGGCGGGATAGAAGAAGAACAAGGCCCACTTGCCTTTGATGTCTTCGCTGGAAACGGTCTTGAACTCGCCGTTTTGGAAAGCGTTTACTTTGAATTCGGGTGCTTGTGCGTTGATAATTGATTCCATAAATTTTTGAGATTTTAAGCCTCCCTCCCGGCTCTTCGGCAAAGAAGATGGCCGCGAGGCCGCAAGGAAGGCAGGGTTGTTGTTTATGTTTTATTAATCGTTTTAAAAGGGGTGTTTCCGGCAACGGGCTTTTATTTCAGTCTGCCCTCGACCACTTCCCAGTTGATAATGTCCCACACGGCGGCGATATGGTCGGCGCGGCGGTTCTGGTAATCCAGATAATAGGCATGCTCCCACACGTCGATGCCCATGAGCGGGTTGAGCCCGCTGCGCAGCGGATTGCCGCCGTTGGCCTCCTTGGTGATGACGAGCTTGCCGTCCTTGTCCTGCGACAACCAGGCCCAACCCGAGCCGAAGAGCGACGTGGCGGCCTGTCCGAACTGTTTCTTGAACTCCTCGAACGAGCCGAACGCGGCATTGATGGCCTCGGCCATGCGACCTTTGGGGGCGTTGTCTTTCACCGGAGCCATGAACTGCAGGAAGTAGAGCGTGTGGTTGAGGCTCTGCCCGGCGTTGTTGTACATCGGTCCCTCGGGCACGGTCTTCACCAGTTCCTCGATATTCCGGCCCTCAAACTCCGTGCCCTCCACCAAATTGTTGATGGTATTCACGTAGTTTTGCAGGTGCTTTCCGTAGTGGAAACTGATGGTCTGCTCGCTGATAACGGGCTCCAGGGCATTGGCTGCATAGGGGAGCTGCGGCATTTGTATCTTCATTTGCTTGTTGTTTTTGTTGTTTATGACTTGGTTTCTTTCACTTTTCACCAGTCGGAAGCTCACTTCCGGCTCGAGTGCCTGCTGCAAGCAGGGCGTGGGGGGCATTTCCATTGCTATCATTTTCGCTTCTTTTTATGGATTGACGATTGCTCTCTTGTTTTATTTTCCGATGCAAAGTTAATCATGCTTCCCGTTGCTTCAAACAGATATTATCTATCCCCGCATTGAAGAAATCTATCCATGCCGCGCAATCCCACTGTTTACGGGCCTCACCATTTATGATGATTTGTCGCGGAAAAGGGAAAAATATAGCCGCCATCGGATGGCGAATGTGGGAAAAAGGCTATCTTTGCATGTCATCATGGCCCAACGGGCAGCCTGCCAACTGCCCATGCAACACAAAATGAAACGATTATGACACTCCAACAAATTGAATACGTGATGGCCGTCTACCGGCACAAACATTTTGTCAAGGCGGCCGAGGCGTGCAACGTGACGCAGCCCACGCTGAGTTCGATGATTCAGAAACTGGAAGACGAACTGGGCGTGAAGCTCTTCGACCGCAAGCGGCAGCCCGTCGTGCCCACGCCCATCGGCCGCATGGTGATAGAGCAGGGATGGAAGGTGCTGGTGCGCGCACGCAGGCTGAAAGAGCTCGTCGAGGAGGAGAAACACTCGCTGCTGGGCACGTTCCACATAGGCATCCTGCCCACCATAGCCCCTTACCTGATTCCCAGGTTCTTCCCGCAGCTGATGAAGAAATACCCGGAGATGGACATACGCATCATGGAAATGAAGACCGAGGACATCAAGCGGGCCCTGCGCCACGGCGACATCGACGTGGGCATCGTGGCCCAGCTCGACGACATGGACGACTTCGAGAGTCTGCATTTGTTCTACGAACAGTTCTTCGGCTACGTTTCCCAGGGCGACAACCTCTATAATAATAAGGTGATCAAGACCACCGACCTGAAAGGGGAATACCTCTGGATGCTCGACGAGGGCCACTGTTTCAGAGACCAGCTCGTGAAGTTCTGCCAGCTCAAAGGGGCCAGCCAGAGCCAGAGGGCCTACTCGCTGGGCAGCATCGAAACCTTCATGCGCATGGTGGAGAGCGGCAAGGGCATGACGTTCATCCCCGAACTGGCGATACTGCAACTCACGGAGAAGCAGAAAAGCCTCGTCCGTCCGTTCGCCATCCCCATCCCCACGCGCGACATTGTGATGCTGACCGCCAAGAACTTCATCCGTACCACCCTGCGCCAAATGCTGGTGGAGGAGATACAAGCCGCCGTGCCCAAGGACATGCTCGCGCTGAAACAGATGCAGCAGAGGGTGTAGCCGAAAGCACCGCAAACGGGCCCGCGCACGGCAACGGCCGGCCACAGGCCCTGCGATTGCGCCGTAACGGCCGCGCGACAACGCCGTAAACGCGATGCGAATGCACCGCAAACGCCACGCGACGACGGCGCAAACGCAGGGCCGCCAGGCCGCAACGGCAAAACGCCCGCAGGGCCCCGGCCGCCGCCGAAAGCCAGTGGGCCTGCATGAAAAGCCGAAAAAAAATTGAGGGCAATCTGTTCACGTTTCCGCATTATTTAGTACCTTTGCCATTGAAAAGACTGATACACAGAGATGAGCGCCCACAACACGACCCTCATGCTGACCGAAACCGTGGCAAGGCTCTCCGAGCCGGCATCGTTGAAAGGACTGTTTCACCAGCATTGTGACGGATACCCCCTCCCTTCAGGCAAGGTGCTTGAAGAGATTGTCGACTTGGCACGCGCCATCCTTTTCCCTGGTTATTTTGGGAAATCGCAAGTCAACATCAACACGATTAGATACCAGATCGGTGTCAATGTCGAGCGGCTGCACAAGCTGCTGGCCGACCAGATTCTGGCCGGACTGAGCTTTTCGCTCGGCTCCGACGGCTGCAACTCGCTCGCGTGCCTGAAAGCACGCGCCGGCGAAATGGCGGCACAGCTCATCGAGCGGCTGCCCCACGTGCGCCACACGCTGGGCACCGATGTGACGGCGGCCTACAACGGCGACCCTGCTGCTACGGGCTACGGCGAGATCATCTCCTGCTACCCCGTCATCAAAACCCTCACCAACTACCGGCTGGCCCACGAGTTGCTGCTGCTCGGCGTGCCGCTCATCCCGCGCATGATGACCGAAATGGCCCACTCCGAGACCGGCATCGACATTCATCCCGGGGCCTCCATCGGCGAGTATTTCACCATCGACCACGGCACGGGCGTGGTCATCGGCGAGACCTGCATCATCGGCAACAACGTGAAACTCTACCAAGGAGTCACGCTGGGAGCCAAGAGTTTTCCCCTCGACGACGCCGGCAACCCCATCAAAGGAATACCCCGCCACCCCATCATCGAGGACGATGTGGTGGTCTATGCCAACGCCACCGTGCTGGGACGAATCACCATCGGCAGGGGCTGCGTGGTGGGAGCCAACACCTGGGTCATGGACGACATGGCCCCGCAAACCCACGTTTACAACAAGGCCAGGTAGAGACCGCCGCCGTTGGAGACGAAGACCAAGGAACCACAATATCACAATTCAAACAAAATGGAATTTGAACTCATAGCCAAGACTTTCATGGGCTTGGAGCCAGTCTTGGCCCAAGAGCTCACCCAGTTGGGCGCAAACAACGTACAAATCGGCAGACGCATGGTATCATTCACCGGCGACAAGGAAATGATGTACCGTGCCAACTTCCAGCTGCACACAGCCATCCGCATCCTGAAACCCATCCGCCACTTCAAGGCCCGCTCGGCCGAAGAGGTGTACGACGAGGTGCAGAAGATAGATTGGAGCGAATATATACTCAAGGGCAAGACCTTTTCGGTGGACTCCGTGGTGTATTCCGAGGAGTTTCGCAACTCGCGTTTCGTGACCTACAAGGTGAAAGACGCCATCGTCGACCAGTTCCGCGAGAAGACCGGCGACCGTCCCAACATCTCGGTGAGCAATCCCGACCTGCGGTTGCACATCCATATTGCCGACGACGACGCCACGCTGAGCCTCGATTCAAGCGGCGAAAGCCTGCACCGCCGCGGCTACCGCCAGGAGAGTGTCGAGGCCCCGCTCAACGAAGTGCTGGCTGCCGGCATGATTCTCATGACGGGATGGAAGGGCGACTGCGACCTCATCGACCCCATGTGCGGCTCGGGCACGCTGGCCGTGGAGGCCGCACTCATTGCCCGCAACATCTCGCCGGGCGTATTCCGCAAGGGATTTGCCTTTGAGAAATGGGTGGACTTTGACCAGAATCTCTTCGATTCCATCTACAACGACGACTCGCAAGAGCGTGAGTTCGGGCACCACATCTATGGCTACGACGTGGACATGAAGGCCGTAAATACGGCTCGTCTCAACGTGAGGGCCGCCGGCCTGTCCAAGGAGGTAACCATCGAACAGCAGGATTTCAAGGACTTCACCAAGCCCGCCGAGAAGAGCATCATCGTGATGAATCCGCCTTATGGCGAGCGCATCTCCACACCCAACCTGCTCGGCACCTACAAAATGATAGGCGAACGGCTGAAGCATGAGTTCGGCGGCAACGAGGCCTGGATACTGAGCTACCGCGAGGAATGCTTTGAACAGATAGGTCTGAAGCCCAGCATCAAGATTCCGGTGTTCAACGGCAGCCTGGAGTGCGAGTTCCGCAAATACGCGCTCTTCGACGGCAAGATGCGCGAATTCCGCCACGAGGGCGGCGTGGTGAAGACCGAAGAAGAGAAGCGCGAGATGGCGCAGAAGCACCGTTTCAAGAAGAACCGCGAGTTCAAGATGCGCCTGGAATCCAACGAATCCAACGAGGAGGGCGACATCCGCTCGTTCACTTTCCACTCGTTGAGCCACGACGACGCCGTGTTTGCCCGCCGCGAGCGCGAAGACCGCCGCGCCAGCTTCAAGGGACGCGAGGGCTTCAAGGGGGAGCGCGAGGGCTTCAGGGGCGGCCGGGACGGCTTCAAGGGCCGTGACGACTTCGGGGGCCGCCGCCGCGACGGAGGCTTCGGAGGCAGCCGCGGCGGCTTCAAGGGTCGGGACGACTTCAAGAACCGCCGCCGCGACGACGACTTCAAGGGCCGCGGCGGCAAGGGCTTCAAGGGAGGCGACCGCCACGGCGGCAGCAAATTTGGACGCGACAGACGCTTTGAAGATGAAGACTAACAGTTGGATGGTCAAGGCATTGATGGTCATGACGAGCATCATCGGGCCGGCAGCCCCCGCCGCCGCACAGGCCGGCGGCAAGCAGTTCACGCTGGAAGACTTGAACTTCGGCGGCACGAACTACCACAACATGACGCCCCGCAACCGCTGGACCACGTGGTGGGGCGACGAGCTGGTGCGGCTGGACGTGGAGCAGTGCTGCCTCGTGGACAAGAAGACGGGCCGGGAACGCACGCTCTTCACCCTCGACCAGATGAACAAATGGATGGGCACCGACGGCGAGAACCGGCTGCATGCCCTCTACCATGCCTCGTTCCCCTACCCCGGCAAGCCGCTCGTGATGGTGGAGGCCGGGGCGCAACGGGTGCTGGTGGACTTCAGAAAGCATGCCGTGGTGTTCAGTCAGAGCACGGCCGGTGCCGGGAACAGCGACTGGAACGCCGCCTCGCGCTTCATGGCCTACACCGAAGAGGGTGGCCATAATCTCTTTGTGCGCACAGCGACAACGGCCGGCGACAACGGCGACCGGCAGCTCTCGACCGATGGTTCGCACGACGTGCTCTACGGCACGAGCGTGCACCGCGACGAGTTTGGCTACGAGAAAGGCACCTTCTGGAGCCCCGACGGCAAGAAGCTGATGTTCACACGCATGGACCAGAGCATGGTGACCGACTATCCGCTGACGGATATTCCCGAGGTGGACTGGAAGCCCGCGCCCGGCCAGAGCCGCATCGCCACCCCCGCCCCCACCAAGTATCCCATGGCCGGCGAGCCGATGCACAAGGTGACCATCGGCGTGTACGACACCGCGACGGGACGCACAGCATATCTGCAAGGCGGCGACCCCACCGACCGTTACTTCACCAATCCCGCCTGGAGCCCCGACTCGAAGACGGTGTTTCTCTTCGAGCTGAACCGCGACCAGAACGACTGCCGGCTGGTGAGCTACGAGGCTGCCACGGGCAAACGGCTGGCCGAGCTCTGGCGCGAGACCGACGACAAGTATGTGGAGCCCCTGCACCCCATCCGGTTCCTGCCCTGGGACAGCAGTCTGTTTGTGCTGCAAAGCCAGCGCGACGGCTACAACCATCTCTACCTGTACCGCCGTGATGGCCGGCTCGTGAGCCAGCTCACCAGCGGCCCGTGGGTGGTGATGGAGGTGCTGGGATTCAACGAAAAGCAGCACGCGGTGGTCTATGCGTCCAACGAGTGCAGCCCCCTGCAGCGCAACACATGGATGGTCAATCTCAAGACGGGCCGACGCACGCTGCTTGACAACGGCCGCGGATGGCACTCGGCCAGCCTGAGCGGCAGCGGCAGCTACCTTTGCGACAGCTACTCGGAACCCGACGTGCCACGCAATATAGACATCATCGACCTGGACTCGCACAAGTCCCGGCGATACTTCACGGCCGACGACCCCTGGCAGGGATACGCCGTTCCCGAATACAAGAGCGGCACCATCAAGGCGGCCGATGGGCAGACCGACCTGTATTACCGCATGGTGATGCCCGTGGGCTTCGACCCCGCGAAGAAATATCCCACCATCGTCTACGTGTATGGAGGCCCCCATGCCCACAACGTGGACGCCCGCTGGCACTGGGCCAGCCGGGGCTGGGAGACCTACATGGCCCAGAAAGGCTACCTGCTCTTCATCCTCGACAACCGCGGAAGCGAGAACCGGGGCAAGGCTTTCGAGCAGGCCACGTTCCGCCATCTCGGCGACAACGAGGTGGCCGACCAGATGGAAGGGGTGAAGTTTCTGAAGTCGCTGCCCTACGTGGACGCCGACCGCATGGGCGTGCACGGCTGGAGTTTCGGCGGCTTCATGACCATCAACCTGATGACTACCCACCCCGACGTGTTCAAAGTGGGCGTGGCCGGCGGCCCGGTCATCGACTGGAAGTGGTACGAAGTGATGTACGGCGAGCGTTATATGGACACGCCGCAGACCAACCCCGAGGGCTACGCGGCCAGCAGTCTGCTGCCCAAGGCCAAGGAACTGAAAGGACGACTGCAGATCATCATCGGGCTGAACGACCCCGTGGTGGTGCCGCAGCATGCGTTCAGCTTCCTCAAAGCCTGCATCGGGGCCGGCACGCAGCCCGACTTCTTCGTCTATCCCGGCGAGCCCCACAACATGCGCGGACACCAGTCCACCCATCTGCACGAGCGCATCAGCCGGTATTTCGACGACAACCTGTAGTCCTGGGCATTGAACTTGATGCTCGCGCGACGGGTTGATTCCGGCGCGGGAGGGCAAAGCTCAAAACTCAATGTTCAAGGTTCAAAGTAGAAAGTTCAAAGGAATAAAAGTTCAAAGACAATATGAGGATACTGCTTTTAGGAAGTGGCGGTCGGGAGCACGCACTGGCGTGGAAGATTGCCCAAAGTGAGAAATGCGAACAGCTGTACATCGCTCCGGGCAATGCCGGGACACAAGCTGCCGGCGAGAATGTGGCCATCGGCGTGAACGACTTCGAGCGTCTCAAGGACTTCACCCTGAGCCACCACGTGGACATGGTGGTCGTGGGCCCTGAAGACCCGTTGGTCAACGGCATTTACGATGCCTTCAGAGACGATGCACGGACGGCCGCCATCCCCGTCATCGGTCCGTCCAAAGCCGGTGCCATGCTCGAGGGAAGCAAGGATTTTGCCAAGGCTTTCATGAAACGCCACCACATCCCTACGGCTGCCTACGAGACGTTCGACGGCACCACCGTAGAGCAGGGCGTCAAGTTTCTGGAGACGCTCAAGGCTCCTTACGTGCTCAAGGCCGACGGACTGGCAGCCGGCAAGGGGGTGCTCATCGTGCCGACACTCGACGAAGCCAAGCGTGAGCTGCGCGAAATGCTCGGCGGCAGGTTTGGCAACGCGTCGGCCAAGGTGGTCGTCGAGGAGTTCCTCTCGGGCATCGAGTGCTCGGTGTTTGTGCTGACCGACGGCCGTCACTATCAGATTCTGCCCGAGGCCAAGGACTACAAGCGCATCGGCGAACACGACACGGGGCCGAACACGGGCGGCATGGGCAGCGTGAGCCCCGTGCTCTTTGCCACCCCCGAGTGGATGCAAAAGGTGGAAGACCGCATCATCCGGCCGACGGTGGACGGACTGGCAGCAGAAGGCATCGACTACAAAGGGTTTATTTTCTTTGGCCTGATTAATGTCGGGGGCGAGCCCATGGTCATCGAGTACAACTGCCGCATGGGAGACCCGGAGACCGAAAGCGTGATGCTCCGCCTGAAAAGCGACATCGTGGACCTGTTCGAGGGCGTGGCCGAAGGCCGTCTGGACACCCGCAAGGTGGAGTTCGACCCGCGTGCAGCCGTCTGCGTGATGCTGGTGAGCGGCGGTTATCCCGGGGCCTATAAGAAAGGTTATCCCATCAGCGGCATAGACCAAGTGGAGGGAAGCATCGTCTTCCATGCCGGCACAGCTCTGAAAAACGGGCAGGTGGTGACCCATGGCGGGCGTGTCATTGCAGTCTCGTCCTATGGACACGACAAGGAGGAGGCACTGCGCAAGAGCTTCTCCGAGGCCCAGAAAATTCAGTTCACCGACAAATATTTCAGAAGAGACATCGGTCAAGACTTGTAGACCGACCCCGCATGAACAAAAGAATACAGAACAGGATAGCACAATCACGCAGGACGCTTCCCGCCACGGCAGGCTATGCCGTGGCGGTCTGTCTGGCGGCAGGGCTTCTCACACGGCAGCTGTGGGTGCAGGTGTTGCTGCTGGTTGTCTCTGCCCTGATGATGGTGGAACTCAACAATGCCAACAGCCTCATCCGTATCTACAGCCGCACGGTGTCGTGTTCTTTTCTCGTGCTGACCACAACGGCGGCTTTCCTCCTGCCCTCCATGGGGGTGGGTGTGACGCAGCTTTCGTACATCGTCTTCTTCATTTTTCTGTTCCGGGCTTACCAGAATCAAACGGCCTCGGGGCAGGTGTTTTATGCCTTTATAGCCATCGGCGTGGCCAGCATGGCGTTTGTCCAGATTCTGTTTTTTGTCCCGGTGCTGTGGGTGTTGCTGGCCACCAATGTGCTGGCATTCAGTGGCCGCACCTTCTTTGCCTCCATTCTGGGACTGCTGACTCCCTATTGGTTTGTGGCGGCCTACAGGTTCTACACGGGCTGTCTCCAGGCTCTGGGCGACCATTTCGTCGGCTTGTTGCAGCTGGGCATGCCGTTCGACCTCTCCATACTCGACGAACACCGGCTGGTGACAGCCATATTCGTGCTTGTGCTGGCCCTTGTTGGCGGGGGACATTTCCTGCTCTACAGCTATCAAGACAAGATTCGCACGCGCATGATTTACGAGCTGTTCATCACGCTTACTGCATGCAGTTTCATCTTCATGATACTGCAACCGCAGCACTTCGACCCGCTCTTGGGCATGGCGATTGTCACCACCGCGCCTCTCATCGGGCACTATCTGGCCCTTGCCCACTCGCGTCTTTCCAACATCTGCTTCCTCGTCATCGTGACGCTGGCCGTGCTCATCACCGCCTATAATCTATGGATGCCATCACCGATCTTCTCATAAACTATGGCTACTGGGGCATGCTGCTGGCGGCCTTTTTCGCCGGCAGCTTTCTCCCATTCAGCAGTGAAGCCGTCATGTTGGGGCTGTTGGCCGCCGGCCTGGATGCCACGATGTTGGTGGTCTATGGCACGATAGGCAATGTGTTGGGCTCCCTGCTGAACTACGGCGTCGGCCGAATGGGCAAACTTGAGTGGATAGGACGCTACCTGCACGTCAGCCAGCAAAGCCTCGACCGGGCCTCGCGCTTCATGGCCGGGCACGGCGCATGGATGGGCTTCTTTGCTTTCCTGCCCATTCTGGGGTCGGCCATCACCATCACACTGGGGCTCATGCGGGCCAACTTGTTCATTTCGCTGGTGAGCATGACACTGGGCAAGATCTTCCGATACTACGTGCTCCTCTATGGTGCAAGCCTGTTCATGGGTTAAGCGCCCCCCTGTTTTTTGTTCCGTTTGTCTGCCATTCGCAATGATTCCCATGGGCGGTTGTGGGTACACGCGGGGGCTGCCCCTGCATTGCAGAGAGGCTGCAAAAATGGCTTTCGCCCAGGGACGAAACGCTAAACCGGCAAAAAAATGGCTTTTGTCCAAGGACAAAACGTTGAACCGGCATAAAAATGGCTTTCGCCCAAGGACGAAACGCTGAACCGACAAAAAGATGGCTTTCGCCCCTGGGCGAAACGCTGAACCGGCAAAAAAATGGCTTTCGTCCAAGGACAAAACGTTGAACCGGCAAAAAAATGGCTTTCAGCAGGTGCTGAAAGCCATTTTTATGAGAGAGACCGTGTTTTGTTGATGATTCATCCAGCATTCAGAACTGCAACGTTCAACAACTTAAGACCCTCCGTGTAATTTTGAATTTTGAATTCTGAATTTAGAATTGAACATTAGTCCAGCGTCTTCAGCTGCTCGGCCACCTCGTTGTTGATACGCTGGGCAAAGTCCTGCATGGACATGGTGGCCTGTTCGCCACCGCCTTGCTTGCGCATGGACACGAGGCCTTCGGCCGCTTCCTTTTCACCCACGACGAGCATATAGGGCACGCGCTTGAGCTCATTGTCGCGAATCTTGCGGCCAATCTTCTCATTGCGGTCGTCTATATAGGCCCGGATGTCGCGGGAATCAAAATAGGTCTTGAGCTTGAGGGCGTAATCGTTGTACTTCTCCGAGATGGGCAGGATGGCCACCTGGTCGGGCGTGAGCCAGAGGGGGAAGTGCCCTGCCGTGTGCTCTATGAGCACGGCAGTGAAGCGCTCGAGCGAGCCGAACGGGGCGCGGTGGATCATCACGGGCGTTTCCTTGGAATTGTCCTCGGCGGTGTACTCCAGCTTGAAACGCTGCGGCAGGTTGTAGTCCACCTGAATGGTGCCCAGCTGCCAGCGCCGACCGATGGCGTCCTTGACCATAAAGTCGAGCTTTGGACCGTAGAAAGCGGCCTCGCCAACCTCCTCGCTGGCCTTCATTCCCTTTTCGCGACAGGCCTCGCGGATGGCATTCTGGCTCTCCTCCCAGATGTCGTCGGAGCCGATGTACTTCTCGGTGTCCTTCGGGTCGCGCAGTGAAATCTGCGCCTCGTAGTTGTCGAAGCCGAATGTATTGAACACTTTCTGGATGATGTCGATATTGTTTTCAAACTCGCGCTTCACCTGTTCGCGCCGCACGAAGATGTGGGCATCGTCTTGAGTGAACGTGCGCACACGGGTGAGTCCGTGCAGCTCGCCGCTCTTTTCGTAGCGGAACACCGTGCCAAACTCGGCAATGCGCAGCGGCAGATCCTTGTACGAGCGGGGCTTGCGGGCGTACACCTCGCAGTGATGGGGGCAGTTCATCGGCTTGAGCATGTACTCCTCGTCCTCCTCGGGGGTGTGAATGGGCTGGAAAGCGTCCTTGCCATAGTGGGCGTAGTGGCCGGAGGTGATGTAGAGATTCTTGCCGCCAATGCCCGGCGTGATGACCTCCTGATAGTTGTAAGGCTTGAGCAACCGGCGCAGCATCTCCTGCAACCGCAGCCGCAACTGGGTGCCTTTGGGCAGCCAGATGGGCAAGCCCTTGCCCACGCGGTCGGAAAACATGAAGAGTTCCATCTCCTTGCCTATCTTGCGATGGTCGCGTTTCTTGGCCTCCTCAAGCATCACAAGGTACTCGTCGAGCATCTTCTTCTTGGGGAAAGTGATGCCGTAGATGCGCGTCATCTGGTCGCGCTTGGCGTCGCCGCGCCAGAAAGCGCCGGCCACGCTCGTAATCTTGATGGCCTTGATGGGCCCCGTGCTCATGAGGTGAGGGCCACGACACAGGTCGGTGAAGCGGCCTTGGGTATAGGTAGAGATGGTGCCGTCTTCGAGATCCTGCTCAATATGCTCCACCTTATAGGCCTGCCCGTCGGCCTTGAACTCGGCCACGGCCTCGGCCTTGGGTACTTCGCGGCGCACCACCGGCTCGTTCTTTTTGGCCAGCTCGCGCATTTTCTCCTCTATTTTGGGGAAGTCGTTCTCGGAAATGACCTGTCCGTCGGCCGGCATGACATCGTAGAAGAAGCCATTATCTATGGCCGGACCGAAGCCGAACTGAATGCCAGGATAGAGTTCCTGCAGGGCCTCGGCCAGCAAATGGGCGGAGGTGTGCCAGAACGTGTGCTTGCCTTCTTCGTCGTCAAACTTGTAGAGGGCGATGGTGGCATCGGCATTGATGGGGCGATTCAGTTCTGTAGTCTCGCCGTTGATCCCGCAAGATACAACGTCGCGGGCGAGAGCTGGCGAGATGCTCTCTGCGATTTGAAGACCCGTGACCCCCTGTTCGTATTCGCGGACAGAGCCGTCAGGAAATGTGATTTTAACCATATTACAAATTAGTTTTATTGAAATCGCCACAAAAGTACTATATATTTTCGGAACGGGGCCATGAAAGCGTGGTTTTTATTTCCCCTGTCGGGCCTATTTGTCCTTGGCCAGCCGCTTGGCCAGTGCATAGGCATCGTAGAGCCCCAGCTCGCCGGCCTTGCTCAGGTCGGCCAGTCCGGCCTGGGTGTGCCCGGCCTGACAGCGCACCACGCCCCGGTTGTAATACGCCTCGGCCAGACGCGGATCGATCTGGATAGCACGGGTATAGTCGTCGATGGCACGGTCGTAATGCTTGCCCTCAGCCATCAGATTGCCCCGGTCGAAGTACAGATAGGCATTCTTGGGGGCCAGTTTGAGGGCCTCAGCAAAGTCGCCCTCGGCCTGGGCAGCCTTCAAACTCACATTCTGTCCCTTGGAGGCGTCGTAGCTGTTCTGCATGGCCTGACACACGGCACGCTCCCATCGGCCGATGACCGAGCCGGGCTCGACAGCCAGATAGTCGTCCAAATCGGCCAGTGCATCGCTGTAGTTCTGGGCCTCGGCATAGGCCACGGCACGTTGCAGCAGGAGCGCGGTACGCACACGCTGGTCTTTCTCCACGCCGATGCCCTCGCTGAGGGCGTCGATGAGCTGGAAAATCTGCCGGGACTGCACGTCGGTGAGCTTCTCGCGGCTCTGGTTGCACGTGAGCGTGAGCCGGTGCAAGGGGTCGCGCTTGCTGTTGAAACCGTCCACCTCCGGGTCGTAGGCCTCATAGCCCCGCACGCCGTTGCCGTAGCTGAAATACGACAGCTGATACATGGGCAGCAAGGCTACGTCTACGTCGCGGTTCTGAATCGCGCCGCGATACTGGCTCTTGTACTCGTGCTCCACCCGCGGCTTGTCCTCCACAACGATGCTGCTGTATTTGTCCATGTCCACCTCAGACCGCTTGCGCATCTCCTTGATTTTCTTGTTGCTCCACCGCTGTTGTATGCCGACGCGCTTGTCCATCTGTGCCTTGAAAATGCGAAACTCGTCCATTTCGGCCTTGGCCGTCATGCCCAGCCGCCGGTAGCAGCGGGCGCGGCTACTCAATCCGGCCCAGAAGTTAGGAAACTGATCTATCACGGCGGTGTAGTCGCGGATGGCGGCCCGCAGGTCTCCCACCTTGTCGTTGAGCAGGGCACGGTTGTAGATGGCCATGAAATTCTGCGGCTCCATCCGGATGACGAAGTCGAAGTCGCTGATGGCCCGGTTGTCGTCGCCCAGTTGCACGCGGAGCAGTCCGCGGTTGTAGTGGGCCAGAAAGTTGTTGGGTTCCAGGTCGATGGCCATGTCATAATCAGCCATGGCCCCCCTAAGATTGTTGGTGTTGAGCCGTGCAAGAGCGCGGTTCACATAGTTGTTTGCCAATTTTGGCCGCAGGTGAATGGCCTTGCTCAGGCAAGTATCGGCCACGTGCCACTGGCGGCGGTTCAGGGCAATGTACGAGCGCGTGGTCCAGGCATCGGCATTGTAGGGGTCGACGGCCAGGCTTTTGGCCAGCCATGTGTCGGCCTGCGCGGTGTCGCGCTTGTTCAGATAGACCTCCGCTTTGAGCGAATAGCTGGTGGCTACGTTGGCCCAACGCTGGATAATTGTGTCAGCTTCGAGCAGCGCCTGGTCGTAGTCTTTCACGTTCAGACGGCAGATGGCCCGGTTGAGCCAGAAACTCGACACCAACGGATTCAGTCTGATGGCCTTAGTGTAGTCGCCGATGGCCTCCTCATATTTTTCCTGACGGATGCGCGAGATGGCGCGCAGGTCGAGTATCTGCTCAATATAGGGATTCAATTCTATGGCCTTGGTGGCATCCTGCTCAGCCCCCACGTAGTCATCCAAATAGAACTTGGCCACCGAACGGTCGTACCACGGCAGCCACAGATAGGGCTTCAGTGCCAGCACCTTGTTGAAATACTGGATGGAGAGCACATAATCTTCATAGTGCAAGGCCACCTCGCCGCTGGTAATCAGCCGGTCCACATTGTACTGGGCACCCGCCCTGACGGTGGCCAGTAACGCCATGAGCATGACGATGATGTTGCGCTTCATGCCTGAAAAAAAGTAAAAGGAGGAAAGAAAAACTACTTACGACTGGACTTCACCCGATAGTTGCAGTGGAATTTGCCCTGCATGATGCCGCGCAGCTTGTTTCGGATGAGCTGCTTGCGCAGGGGTGTCACCCGGTCTACATACATCGTTCCCTCCAGGTGATCGAACTCATGCTGCATCACGCGGGCCAGATAGCCCTCTACCCATTCGTCGTGCGGCTGCAGTTCCTCGTCCAGATATTGCACATGAATGCGGGAGTAGCGGGTCACATTCTCGCTAAGTCCGGGGATGGAAAGGCAGCCCTCCTCCATGGTTTCCCGCTTCGACTTGGTGTCTACTTCCACTATATGGGCGTTGATGAACGCGTGTCGGTACCCGGCATACTCGGGCAAATCCTCTTTCAGCACATCCAGATCGATCACCACCACCCGGATGGACTTGCCCACCTGGGGGGCTGCCAGCCCCACGCCCGACGAGGCCTCGAGCGTCTCGTACATGTCGGCGATGAACTGTTTCAGGTCGGGATAGTCCGCGGGAATGTCCTGGGCCACCTTTCGCAGCACGGGTTGGCCGTAAGTATAGATAGGTAATATCATTTTCTTGAGTTCATGTAATCCTGAAGAATAATCGTGGCGCTAATCTCGTCTACAAGCCCTTTGTTCTCACGCCTGGCTTTCTTTTTGACTCCGCCCTCTATCATGGCCCGGTGGGCCAGCACCGAAGTGAAGCGCTCGTCATAATAATCGATGGGAATCGCGGGGTGGGCATTGCGCCATCTGCCCACAAAATTTTCCACCCTCGCCAGGTTCTCCGAGGGCTGCCCACTGGTCTGCATGGGCTTGCCGATAACAATTTGTTCGACCTCCTCCCGCACCACATACTGCGAGAGAAAGTCGAACAGGTCTTTGGTTTCCACTGTTGTCAGACCGTTGGCAATGAGTTGCAGGGGGTCGGTCACCGCCAGCCCCGTACGTTTCTTGCCATAGTCTATGGATAGTATCCTTGCCAAATATGCAAAAGTCTTGTCGTTGTCTCGGCCCAAACCTTATTTCTTGAACAGCAACCAAGCGTCGCTCTTCGGATTGTACTGGCTGCCGCGGATGGCATCGCGACTCTGCACGGCCTGTGCCTTGTCGGCATAGGTAGACGCAATGACGCGATACATGTTCAGACTGGAGTTATAAGCCACCTGGGCGTCGTAGCCGCCCTGCTTCAAAGTGTTCTGCATGCCCTCGGCATTGGCTTTCAGCGAGAACGAGCCCACCACCACACTGTAGGCCTGCAAACCGGCGCCGCTCACCACGGTCACGTCTTCAGTACGCACCGTGGCGTTGTTCACGTTGATAACCGTGGTCTGGCTGGCAGGTTTTTCCACCAACGGAGTCACTACCGGAGCCTCCTCCTGTGCGGGCCGGGAAGCCTGCGACTGTTCTTCTTGAGCCTTGGCTTTCTCGTAGGCTTTCTTGTAGGCGCTCTCCTGCGGTTTGCAACTGGTGAAAGCTAAAGCCACGCACAAGGCCATGCCCATTACCGATAATTTCTTCATTTCTCTGTATTTTAGTTGTTGATATTCGCTGTGCGAAATTACGAAAATATTCATAAACGCTGAAAACAAGGGCGCATAAAGTTTGTTAAATCAGGCAAATAGACACCTTTTAACAAAAAAAACCTTTCGCAACCCTTGCCGTTTTACGCGAAATCGCTATATTTGCAACAAGAACATTTCTTACTTTAACGAAAAGATTAAAATATGAAAGCAATCGGTTACATTGGGGCATTCTTTGGGGGTGCCATCGCCGGAGCGGCCTTAGGTCTGCTTCTGGCTCCGGAAAAGGGCGAAGAGACGCGCTGCAAAATCGCAGACGCAGTAGACGACTTCTGTAAGAAACACGACATCAAGCTCAACCGCAAGGATGCGAACGACTTGGTCGACGACATCAAAGATGCCGTAGAAGCTGCCGAGTAAGCTCCTATGTCGCAAGACGGGCACGGGCAGCGGCACGCCACTATCACAGCAGGGGGCCGCTGCCCGTCTTCCGTTTCATCCGTACTTTCGCTTTCTGCCGCCCGGCGGAGAGCCTCAACCATGAAGGTAAACCTCGTCAATTGTTATGTTTTCAAACGACCAGAATATAGAGACCATAGGCCAGCTTGTGGAAACCATCAAGCACTATGTGGGACTGAAAAGCGAATACATCAAGCTGGACATGGTGGAAAAGACGGTGCGCATCCTCACTGCCATCGCCATCATGGCCATACTCTGCGTGCTGCTTTCGCTCATGTTGATCTACCTGAGCTTCGCTGCAGCCTATGCCCTCATGCCGCTTGTTGGCGGCGTTGCGGCGTTTGCCATCATTGCATGCGCCTACTTGGCGATGCTCTTGTTGTGCCTCACCTTTCGCAAGCAATGGATAGAGCGCCCGCTTGTCAAGTTTCTCGCCTCGCTCCTGTTAAGCTAACCGTCAAGTCAATCCGGCCTTATGCTCACCAATCCTTCCTCTCCCGCCTCCTACAACACCATCGAAGAGATTCAGCTTCGCAAGTCACTCCTGCAGAAAGACATGCTGAAAGACGATGGCAAAATCCGCAACCAGTGGCACTCGCTCTTCAGTCCGCCCGCGGCTTTGAGCAAGAATGCGTCTCGTGCCAAGCGCATAAACAGCCTCCTCAACACGGGGGCGGGCCTCTTCGACGCCTTTATGCTTGGATGGAAACTATACCGAAAATTCAAGAGATAACGGCTAACAGATCTTAATTTAGGGGAGGCCAGCGCTAATAAATGTTACAAATACACTATATTCCGGCCATTTATTTGCAACTATGGACTAAACAACGTATCTTTGCAATGTGTTTTTCATAGTATTAGATTTAAGGTTAACAAGGTTGGAGTACAGCGGTACTCCTTTTTTGTGCCCGCTCACATCGGACGGAAACAGCACTCCGGCAATTGCCTTTCCTTGAATCTACAACTCCATCCACTGCGCAGAAAGTATTAAATCCCGGCCTCGGGGCAAAGACATGTGTCGTGCCCGGCACAGACCCCACCGGGGGCTGCATGGACCGCCGGCTGGATTTCCCGGGGCGCTCAAGGCGTCGGGCGTATTCCGCCAACAACCGGCGGCGTTGCGTCCGCGGTTCAAACGCGTTGCGATTACGGGCAGAACGCAGCGCGTTTGGGCCGTAATCGCAACGCGATCTACGCTTCATCGCATCGCGTTTAACGGCTGAAGACAAACGCCGGACAAGCCGCCGGGCAATCGTTCAGGCGATTGCACGGACAATACCAACGAAAAAAGGAGCGGCAAGCAGCGGAACCCGAAGTGCGGTTCCCGTGCTTGCCGCTCCCTGACAGGAGAGCGAACGGCGGCCCGTTACAGGCCGAGGCTGCGCTTGATGGCCTCCACCTTGTCGGCTCCCTGCCGGTCGAGCTCCACATACTGGTCGGCCGAGGTCATCGGAGCCTTGACTTCTATGTAGAACTTAATCTTCGGCTCGGTGCCCGACGGGCGCACGCTCACCTTGGTATCGTCGTCGCAGAACCACTGCAACACGTTGCTCGGCTCGGGCATGTCGAGCTTCGTGGTGCGGCCTTGGGCGTCTTTGGCCTCGAGCGTCTTATAGTCCTTCCACAGCACTACGCGGGAACCGCCGAGGTCTTGAGGCGGGTTATTGCGGAAGTTGACCATCATTTGCTGTATCTCCTCCGCGCCGCTCTTGCCCGGGCGCTCCACATTAACGGTGAACTCCTTGGAGAAACCATACTCCATGTAGATGTCCATCAGGATGTCGTAGAGCGTCTTGCCGTGGTCTTTGGCATAGGCACAGATCTCCGCCAGCAGCGAGCAGGCCGACACAGCGTCCTTGTCGCGCACGAAGTCCTCGGCCAGGAAGCCGTAGCTCTCTTCGCCGCCGCCGATGTATTGCTGCTTTCCTTCCGAGAGGCGAATCTCGTTGGCAATCCACTTGAAGCCCGTGTAGCAGTCGCGCATTTCGATGTGTTGCTTCTCGGCAATCTTGCGAATCACCTCCGTGGTCACGATGGTCTTCACGATGAAGTCCGTCGGTTTCATCTTGCCCGTGGCCTGGCGGTTGGTGATGATGTACCAAAGGAAGAGCAGACAAGTCTGGTTTCCGTTGATGAGCACCCACTCGCCCTTGTTGTTCTTGCAGGCCATGCCCACACGGTCGGCATCGGGGTCGCTGGCCATGAGAATGTCGGCGTCCAGTGCCTTGGCGTCGCGCAGGCCCAGTGTGAGGGCTTCGGCAAACTCGGGATTGGGGCGATCCACGGTGGGGAAGTTGCCGTCCTTAATCATTTGCTCGGGCACACAGTGCACGTTGTCGAAGCCCCAGAAGGCCAGCGAGCGGGGAATCATGACGCGGCCGGCGCCATGCAGCGGCGTGTAGACAATCTTGAGGTCGTGCTGGCGGCGGATGGTCTCGGGGTCAATAGAGATGGTACGAATCTGGCGCAGGTAGGGCTCATCGATGTCTTCGCCGATGATCTGGATCAGATTGGGGTTGCCTTCAAACTTCACATCGTCGATGTTCACCTTGTTCACCTCGTCGATGATGCCCTTGTCGTGGGGTGCCAGCACCTGTGCGCCGTCTTCCCAGTAGGCCTTGTAGCCATTGTACTCGCGGGGGTTGTGGCTGGCCGTGATGTTCACGCCGGCCTGTGCGCCGAGGTGGCGTATGGCAAACGAGCACTCGGGCGTGGGGCGAAGATCGTCAAAGATATAGGCCTTGATGCCGTTGGCCGAGAAGATGTGGGCCACGGTCTCGGCATACAGGCGGCTGTTGTTGCGGCAGTCGTGGCACACAACGGCCGAGATTTGCTGCTTGTCCTTAAAGTTTTTCTTCAGATAATTGGCAAAACCCTGCGTGGCCATGCCCACCACGTATATGTTCATGCGGTTGGTGCCGGCGCCCATGATGCCGCGAAGGCCGCCCGTGCCGAACTCCAGGTCGCGGTAGAAGCTCTCAATAAGGTCCGTTTTGTCGTTGTTGTCAAGCATGGCTTGCACCTGCCGGCGCGTCTCCTCGTCGAAAGCGGGCGACAACCACTGCCTGGCTTTTGCCTCACACTGGGCAATCAGCTCTGCGTTATTTTCCATAATGGTTGATGTTGAATGTTAATATTTAAGTGTTTACG
Organism: Hallella seregens ATCC 51272; assembly: GCF_000518545.1. Lineage (GTDB taxonomy): Bacteria > Bacteroidota > Bacteroidia > Bacteroidales > Bacteroidaceae > Prevotella > Prevotella seregens. The sequence continues at coordinate 38,573 of NZ_JADU01000020.1, read as the reverse complement.
GGCAAAGATAGTGATTATTTTCGGAAACAGGCCCACGCGTATGGATATTTTTTCGTAAATTTGCGCACGTTTACACCGGACACGCGCCCGGTTTGCCGTTCAATCATTAACACCCTGCCAACCCTATGCTGTACTTCACAGGCCTGATTATTGCCGTCTGCACCTTTCTGATTATCGGATTCTTCCACCCCATTGTCATCAAGACCGAATACTATTTGGGCACCAAACCGTGGTGGCTTTTCCTGGTGGGAGGCATCGTCTGCATCGTCTGTTCGCTGCTCATCGAGAATACCATTGTCTCGTCCATCGTGGGTGTGGTGGGTGCCAGTCTGCTCTGGTCCATCGGCGAAATCTTTGCCCAGAAGAAACGTGTGGAGAAAGGTTGGTTCCCCATGAACCCCAAACGGCGCGACCAGTATCAGGCCATCAGCCCCGACGAAACGCTCTGTCCCGTACGTAAGGGCAAAACCATCTACAGCGATGAAGACAGTACTTATACTCATCGGCAGGACGGTCAATAAGCATTTTGCCGCCGGCATCGACGACTACGTGGGCCGCACGGCCCACTACATGCCGTTCGAGGTGAAAGTGATTCCCGAACTCAAGAACACCAAAAGCCTCACGGAAAGCCAGCAAAAGGAGCGCGAGGGCGAGCTTGCATTGAAGCTCCTGCAGCCCTCCGACACGTTGGTATTGCTCGACGAGCACGGGCAGGAACTGCGGAGCGTGGAGTTTGCCGCGTGGCTTCAGGCGCGGCAGAACACGGCCCGCCGGCTGGTCTTTCTCATTGGCGGCCCCTATGGCTTCTCGCCGGCCGTGTACGAGCGGGCCAACGAAAAGCTGTCGCTCTCGCGCATGACGTTCAGCCACCAGATGGTGAGGCTGGTCTTTGCCGAGCAAATCTACCGGGCATGCACCATCATTCGGGGAGAACCCTACCATCATGAGTAGGCAACGCTATATATAAAGAGGTGAGAGGCGGAAAGACGACGAGGGAAAGACGAGGGGGAAGACGGAAACAAACGAAACAATCAAAAACAATCTATTTGAAAAAATGAAACGACAAATCCTTTTATCACTGGTTTTTGCGGCCATGGCCATGGCTCCCGCCAGAGCCCAGCAGTGGCCGATGGCAAGCCGGGAAGCTAAGCCCGGGCTCCGCTGGTGGTGGCTGGGATCGGCCGTAGACACGGCCAATCTGGGATGGAACCTGCGGCAATATGCCGCCCACGGCGTGGGAGCCGTAGAGATAACACCCATCTATGGCGTGCAGGGCAACGCACAGCACAACATCGATTACCTCTCCGACCGGTGGATGGAAATGCTGCGCCACTGCGAGACCCTGGGCAGCCGGCTTGGCATAGAGATAGACATGGCCACCGGAACGGGCTGGCCTTTCGGCGGCCCGTGGGTGCCCTTGGAGGAGAGCGCCTCCAAAATGGTCATCGAAAACGACACCGTAGACCGGAGAAGCTACAAGGCTTTACGCCGCACGCCCGGCGTGGACAAGGATGGGCAGACCCGCTTTGTGGGCCGTTATTACTTCCCCATCGGCAAGAAGAGCTGGCGCGTCATCAGCCTGTGGCAGCGGCTTGGCGTGATGAAAGTGAAGCGACCCGCGCCCGGCGGCAGCGGATGGGTGGTGGATCATTTCGACCGAACGGCCGTGGAACATTACCTGAACCACATTGCCGAGGCCTTTGAGCGCACGCATACTCCCTATCCCCACACCTTTTTCAACGACAGCTACGAGGTGTCCGAGGGCGACTACACCACCCGACTCTTCGACGAGTTCCGACGCAGACGGGGCTATTCGCTCGAAGCCTGCATGGACAAACTCGTCGACAGCGACCGCCAAGTGGTGGCCGACTACCGCGAGACGCTGGCCGACCTGCTGCTCGAGAACTTCACACAGACCTGGACTGCCTGGGCGCACAGCCATGGCGCCATCACCCGCAACCAGGCCCACGGCTCACCCGCCAACCTCATCGACTGCTATTCGGCCGTTGACATCCCGGAGATAGAGGGCTTCGGCCTTACCGACTTCGGCATTCGCGGGCTGCGCAGGGACGCTGGCATGACGCGAAAGAACGACTCCGACTTCTCCATGTACAAGTGGGCCTCGTCGGCTGCACATATCAACGGCAAGCCTTTCACGTCGAGCGAGACCTTCACCTGGCTGACGGAACACTTCCGTACTTCGCTCTCGCAGATGAAGCCCGACATGGACTTGATGTTCTGCGGCGGCGTGAACCACATGTTTTTCCACGGCACAGCCTATTCGCCCAGGGATGCCGCGTGGCCCGGGTGGAAGTTCTACGCCTCGGTAGACATGAGTCCCACCAACACGATTTGGCGCGACGCGCCTTTCTTCATGGACTACATCACGCGCTGCCAGAGCTTCCTGCAGTGGGGGCGGCCCGACAATGACTTTCTGGTCTACGTGCCGGTGCGCGACCTCTGGAACATGCAGTCCAAGGGAAAACGGCTCATGCAGCTGGCCATTCACACCATGGGGCGGCTCGCCCCCGACTTCGTGCATGCCATTGACGAGCTGGATCGCATGGGCTACGACTGCGACTACGTGAGCGAACGCTACCTGCTCACCACCACTTTCACCGGCGGCATGCTGCAAACCGCCGCCGGCACGCGCTACAAAGCCCTGGTCATTCCCGGCAAGGACAACATTCTTACTCCCGCCGTGAACCGCCACATCGAGGCCCTACGCACCCAGGGTGCACAGATTGTTGTGGGTGTCGAGGCCGCCGAGCTGGCCCGTGCAGCCCGCCCGGAGGAGCTGAAGACGCGGCTTGGGCTCAAGATGATTCGCCGGGCTAACGACAAGGGGCACCATTATTTCATCGCCAACCTCAGCAGCCGCGACGTTGATGGCGACGTGCGCCTGGCCGTGCCCTGCGCCCAAGCCCTGTGGTTCGACCCGATGAATGGCCGTCGCTACCGGGCCGACATGGGCAATGGGGCCGTGCATGTCAGCCTGCGCTCGGGCGAAAGCATGATTCTACAGACCTTTACCGATGGCGGGACGCTGCGCCTCGACGGCGACAGCAGCCGGCTGCCCGACGGCACTGCCCTCGCCAGCCGCAAGACCTTGTCTGCCGCCGACAAGGCCAAAGAGCTGCGCGGAGGCTGGACCCTGCGCTTCACCGAGGCCGAACCAAGCTGTGGCAAGACGTTCCATCTGGATGGCTTGCAAGGCTGGGAGACACTCGACGACACCACGCGCACGCTGCGGGGAACGGGCGTTTACGAATGTTCGGTGAGGTTGACCAAGCAGGAACTCGCCGCCAGCAACGACTGGATCATCGACCTGGGCGACGTGCGCGAGAGCGCGCGCCTCTACGTCAACGGCTCGTTCGTGGGCTGTGCCTGGGCCGTACCCTATACGCTTCAGTTCTCCAACAAATTCAAGCCCGGGCTCAACATCATCCGTATTGAGGTGACCAACCTGCCGGCCAACCGCATCAGCCAACTCGACCGCGAGGGCGTGGCCTGGCGACGGATGGAAGACATCAACGTGGTCGACATCAATTACAAGAAGACCAGCTACGCCAACTGGGCCCCGATGCCCTCTGGCCTCACCGCTCCCGTGACGCTCTATCAGTTGAAATCATCCTCAACCCATCAATAAAAAACAAACATGCAAAAACCAATCTGCACTCTTTTGACGCTGTTCCTGCTGGCCGCCCCGGCCATGGGACAGCGCACCGTCGAATATCTGAACGACGGATGGAAGTTCCATTGGGGACAGGCCGACCCGCAACACCTCAATACCGAGGGCTGGCGCACGGTGGACGTGCCCCACGATTTCCAGATAGAACAGCCGTGGGTGGCCCCCTCGGCCGACGAAAGGGAGAACAATTCCGACGGAGCCTCCAACTTCAAGAGCCGGCTTTCGGCCCGGGCTTTCAAAGAGATGGGCGAGGGCTGGTATGTCAAAACCATCACCCCCGATGCCGGTTGGCAGGGGCGGCGTGTGCTAATTGACTTTGAGGGCATCATGTATGTAGGCGACGTTTATCTCAATGGAGAGCGTGTGGGAGGAACCGACTACGGCTACGTGGGCTTCGAAATCGACCTCTCCCGTAAGCTGCGCTACGGCCAACCCAACACTATTGCCGTGCGGGCCTCGACCGGCAGCCCCACCGACTCGCGATGGTACACCGGCGGCGGCCTCTTCCGCAACGTGCATTTGGTCACCACCGACGCCCAGTTGTACTTTGCGCGCCACCCGCTTTACGTCACCACCACCGACAACCGAGAGGTGCATGTACAGGTAGAAGTGGCCAACTTGACCAAGTACAACTCCGTGAATCTGCAGTTGGAACTGATCGACAATACGGGGCGCACGGTTTACGCCAAACGGCAGGACATGCCCTACATGCGGCGGTACAAGACCAACGAACTGCGGTGGGAACCTGTTGTTGTAAGCAATGCTCATCTGTGGAACATCGACGATCCCTATCGCTACACGGCCCGCGTCACCTTATATAATCATGAGGGCCGGGCTGTCGACTGCGTGTCCACGCGTTTCGGCATCCGCAGCTTTGAGATTGGTCCCGACTTCGGCCTCAAACTCAACGGCCGCAAACTGCTGCTCAAGGGCATAGCCAACCACCACACTCTGGGTGCCCTTGGTGCCGCCGCTTATCCGCGCGCCATGGAGAAGCGGCTCAAACTGCTCAAGGACTTCGGGTTCAACCATGTCCGTACCAGCCACAATCCCTATTCCGAGAGTTTCCTCAATCTCTGCGATTCGCTGGGCTTTGTCGTCGTGGACGAGCTCTACGACAAGTGGTTGCAGCAGTACACGGGAGGTCGCACACCGTGGATGCAGCAGTGGCCTTACCAGTTGCCGGAGTGGATCAAGCGCGACCGCAACCACCCTTGCGTGGCTCTTTGGAGCCTCGGCAACGAGTTGCAGACCTACGCCAACCTGCCCTTCGACGACGGAGGAGTCACTCCTTATCGGATGCTCAAGGCCGTGCTCCAGCGTTACGACGACACACGCAAGGTCACTGTAGCCATGCACCCGCGCGGCCGTAACCTGCAAACCGACTCGCTGCCCTGCGACCTGGCCCTGCAAACCGACGTTCAGGCCTACAACTACCGCTACATGTACTTCCCCGGCGACGGCCGCAAGTTCCCCTGGATGACATTCTACCAGAGCGAGGCCAACCTCTCGATGATGGGCCCCAACTTCTTCGGCATGGACCTCGACAAGGTGATTGGGCTGGCCTACTGGGGCATGATTGATTACCTGGGCGAGAGCATGGGCTGGCCACGAAAGGGCTGGACCGACGGCGTGTTCGACATCTCGCTTCAGCCCAAGCCCATGGCGTGGCTGCTTCGCTCCATGTTTAAGCCCGAGGAGCCGGTCTGCCATATTGGCATTGTCGACAGCAAGGCGCGCCAAACCGAGTGGAACGGCATCGTCTTTTCCAACGACGGCATGAGCGACCACTGGAACCGCATCCCCGGTCAGCAGCTCACAGTCAAGGTGTTCACCAATGCACATCGCGTGGAACTCGTGGAAAACGGACATAAGATAGCCGAGCAAGCCAATACGGCCGACCCGCAGAAGCGCAACCAGCTACAGTTCGACCAAGTGACCTACCAGCCCGGTTATCTGGAGGCTGTGGCCTATGATGAGAAAGGAAAACGCGTGGCCAGCCACCGCATCGAGACTGCCGGCGAGATGAAACGGCTGAAAGCGGAGCCCGATGCCGAGGTCTGGCATGCCGACGGGCAGGATTTACAGCACGTGCGCATCACTGCATTGGACAGCCGCGGACGGCGGGCGGTCTCGGCCCAACTGCGGCTCACGTTCAGCGTGACGGGCGATGCGCGCATCGTGGCCGTGGACAATGGCAACAATGCCTCCGACGAACTGCATGCCGTTGCCGAGCGCAGCCTCTGCAACGGCTCTGCCCTCGTCATCCTCCGGGCCGGCAAAAAGGCCGGCAAGGTGGTGCTCACCATCCGAGATGACAAGGGAAAATCACAGAAGCTGGTGCTCAATACCGTTAAATAAATTGGGCAATGCGCTGCTCTTCGGAGAGCTGGCACACCAGCAACACGCCGTCGCGCTCGGCCACGATACAGTTGTCCAGCCCCTGCAACACCACCTTTCGCTCCTGCGATGTGTGCACCATGCAGTTGCGGCAGTCCACCAATTTGACGTCTTTCCCCACGACCGCGTTGCCGTAAAGGTCGTGGGGCGCATCCAAGAGCAGCGAGCTCCACGCTCCCAAATCGCTCCATCCGAAGCTGGCCGGGCAGACAAAAAACTCCTCTGCTTTCTCCAACACGGCGTGGTCCAGCGAGATCCCCTCGCAGTCGGCATAGACGCCGGCGACGGCTTCCCGCCCTTCCGGTGTGTCCAGCACGTCTTTCTGGCGTTCAAAAATACGGTTGATGCGCGGCGCATAGATGCGCAGTGCGTTCACGATGGTCTCCACGCTCCAGATAAAGATGCCCGTGTTCCAATAGTAGTTGCCCTCCTGAATGTAGCGCGTTGCCGTGGCCAAGTCGGGCTTCTCATGGAACTGATCCACGCGGAACACCCCTTTATTGCGGGCTGAATTAGAGCTCAGGTCGGCCTGGATATAGCCGTAACGGGTCTCCGGCCGCATGGGTTTCGTACCCACTGTAAGGATGGCATCCGTCTCGCTTGTAAAGGTGAGGCCGTTGCCAATGACGTGTTTAAAGGCTTCGACATCGGTCACCAGGTGGTCGGCCGGCGTCACCACGACATTGGCTTTAGGGTCTGCCATCTTGATGCACCAGCTCACATAGGCGATGCAGGGAGCCGTCCCCCGGCTGCAAGGCTCCAGCAGCACGTGGTCGGCCGGCACTTCGGGGAGCTGCGCCCGCACGAGTCCGGCATAGCGTTCATGGGTAACCACCCATACCCTGTCGGGCTCGAACAGCCCGCCGAAACGGTCGAGCGTCATTTGTATCAGCGTGCGCCCCGTGCCCAGCACATCGACAAACTGTTTGGGAGTTTCGGCAGTACTCACGGGCCAGAAACGGTCGCCCGCCCCACCTGCCATGATGACCAGATGATGATTCAAACGAGACATAAATCCGAGATTAAAGCAATGATAAGGGCAAAAATAACCAAAATAAATAGCATGAACAAGAAATTGCCCTTGCTTTTTCTCTTTTGGCATGAAATTAGCATGCAAGTCGGCATGGCGGGACGGCCGTCGCCGTTCTGATTGCTCCGGCTTATGGCAGTACAGTATATTCTCATCGGACTCATCCTCGTAGTGTGCACGGCATACGTGGTCCGCCGCGTGTACCATGCCCTGACGCATGCCGGCGACCCATGCCACGGTTGCCGGCTCAAGTCTTCGTGCGCACGCCACAAGCAGCCGAGGGAGCATCGGGCCATGAAAGAGCCGTGCACGGACCAGGCGCAGTAGGCCCGCATCCATGCCCAAACCCTGCCACGCACCGGCTTTTTACCGTTAAAACACCGTTATCTCGGGGATTTGTTGTACCTTTGCAGCCGATTTCAACAACGTTCAATCAGGTATTAAAACATTGAAATGATAACATTGACCAACCTCGCCATCCAGTTTGGCAAGCGAGTTCTCTACAAAGACGTAAACATCAAGTTCACACGCGGAAACATTTATGGTGTCATCGGCGCCAACGGAGCCGGCAAATCCACCCTGCTGCGCGCCATCAGCGGCGAGCTGGAACCCAACAAAGGCTCCGTGGAGCTGGGGCCGGGCGAGCGCCTCTCCGTGCTGGAACAGGACCACTTCAAATACGATGCCTACAGCGTGATGGACACCGTACTCATGGGTTACGAGGCCCTTTGGAACAACATGAACGAGCGCAACGCCCTCTACGGCAAGGCCGAGATGACCGAGGAAGACGGCAACCGCGCCGCCGAACTGGAGGAGAAGTTTGCCGAGATGAACGGATGGGAGGCCGAAAGCAACGCTGCACAGCTGCTGCAAAACCTGGGCATCATGGACGACCTGCACCAGAAACAGATGAGCGAACTCTCCAACAACGAGAAGGTGCGCGTGATGCTGGCCAAGGCTCTCTTTGGAAAACCAGACAACCTGCTGCTCGACGAGCCCACCAACGACCTCGATCTCGACACCGTGGAGTGGCTGGAGACCTATCTTGGAGAGATTGACGAGAGCCAGACGGTACTCGTAGTGAGCCACGACCGACACTTCCTCGACTCTGTTTCGACCCAGACCATCGACATCGACTTCGGCAAAGTAACCGTCTTTGCCGGCAATTACAGCTTCTGGTACGAGAGTTCGCAGCTGGCCCTGCGACAGGCGCAGAACCAGAAGATGAAGGCCGAAGAGAAGAAGAAACAGCTGGAAGAGTTCATCCGCCGCTTCTCGGCCAACGTGGCCAAAAGCCGTCAGACAACCTCGCGCAAGAAGATGTTGGAGAAGCTCAACGTGGACGAGATTCGCCCGTCGAGCCGCAAATATCCCGGCATCATCTTCCAGATGGAGCGCGAACCGGGCAACCAAATACTCGAAGTACAGGGTCTCAAGGCCGTGGATACCGACGGAACGGTGCTCTTCGACCATGTGGACTTCAACATTGAAAAGGGAGAAAAGGTGGTGTTCCTGAGCCACAACCCCAAGGCCATGACCGCCCTTTTCGAGATTATCAACGGCAACCGCCAGGCCGACGCCGGCGAATACAAGTGGGGAGTGACCATCACCACGGCCTACCTGCCCCTGGACAACACCAAGTTTTTCGAGACCGACCTCAACCTCGTGGACTGGCTCAGCCAGTATGGCCCCGGCAACGAGGTGGCCATGAAAGCCTATCTGGGCCGCATGCTCTTCCGCCAGGAAGAGGTGGAGAAGCAGGTAAACGTGCTCTCGGGCGGCGAGAAAATGCGCTGCATGATTGCGCGCATGCAGCTGCAAAACGCCAACTGCCTCATTCTCGACACGCCCACCAATCACCTCGACTTGGAGAGCATTCAGGCGTTCAACAACAATTTGGTGGCGTTCAAGGGCAACATTCTCTTCGCGAGCCACGACCACGAGTTCATCCAGACCGTGTCCAACCGCATCATTGAACTCACGCCCGGCGGCACCATCGACAAGCTCATGCCCTACGACGAGTATATCTACGACGAGCAAATCAAGGAGCAGAAGGCCCGCATGTATGGCAAGGCCTGACACCTTATTATATTATAACAACTGCCCCACCCCGTTGGCGGCGTAAAGACGAGAGAGTGGCATGCTTTTTGCAGCCACTCTCCTAAATTCAATTCATCATATCATGGAAGAAACTAACAAAGCTGAAAGAAAGATAAAGGTGGAGGGCGACAACCTCGACCCCAAGGAACAGCAGGCCGAAGCATGCACCGCCCAGAACGACGACACACGCGACCAGAAGGCCGGCGACGAAGCCCAGGACGAGGCCCAGACCGATGGAGCGGAGACCGCAGCCGGGCAGTCGAAGGAATCCAAGACCCCGCTGGAGGAGGCACAAGAGCAGGTGGCCCGGCTGAAAGACCAGCTGCTGCGCACGGCCGCCGAGTTCGACAACTACAAAAAGCGCACGCTCAAGGAGAAGACCGAGCTGATACTCAACGGCGGGGCCAAGGCCATCACGGCCATCCTGCCCATACTCGACGACTTCGAGCGCGCCCTGGCCGACACCAGCGACGACCCCGCGGCCATCAAGGAAGGCACGCGCGTCATCTTCAACAAGTTCCTGAAGACGCTGGAGAGCCTGGGCGTGAAGAAGATGGAAGTGGACGGACGCGACTTCGACACCGACTATCACGAAGCCATTGCCATGGTGCCCGGCATGGGCGACGACAAGAAAGGCAAGGTAATCGACTGCGTGCAGACCGGCTACACCCTCAACGACAAGGTGATTCGCCACGCCAAGGTGGCCGTGGGGCAGTAGGCCCCGCCCCCATCGCAACGCTAAGCAACACACGCGCTAACTGAACATCCATGGCAGAGAAAAGAGACTACTACGAGGTATTGGGCGTCGCCAAGGACGCCTCGGAAGACGACATCAAGAAGGCCTACCGCAAGCTGGCCATCAAATACCACCCCGACCGCAACCCCGGCGACAAGACAGCCGAGGAGAAATTCAAGGAGGCCGCCGAGGCTTACGAGGTGCTGCACGACGCCCAGAAGCGTCAGCAGTACGACCAGTTCGGCTTCAACGGCCCGCAAGGCAGCGGATTCGGCGGGTTCGGCGGCGGTGCCGGCATGAACATGGACGACATTTTCTCCATGTTCGGCGACATCTTCGGCGGGCATGGCGGCGGATTCGGCGGATTCGGGTTCGGCGGTGGCGGCGGCGATCAGCAGCGCGTCTACCGCGGCAGCGACCTGCGGCTCAAGGTGAAACTGTCGCTTCAGGACGTGGCCAGCGGCGTCACCAAGAAGTTCAAGGTGCGCAAGGACGTGGCGTGCAGCCACTGTCACGGGTCGGGCGCCGAGGGCGGCGCTGCACCCGAGACCTGTCCCACCTGCCACGGAACAGGCATTGTGAGCCGCACGGTGCGCTCCATGTTCGGCATGATGACCACCCAGGCCGAGTGTCCCACCTGCCACGGCGAGGGCACCGTCATCAAGAACAAGTGCAAGGAGTGCAGCGGCACGGGCACCGTCAAGGGCGAAGAAGTGGTCGAAATCAACATTCCCGCCGGCGTGGAAGAGGGCATGGTGCTCAACGTGCACGGCAAAGGCAACGCCGGCGCCCACAACGGCATCAACGGCGACATACAAGTGCTGGTGGAGGAAGAGAAGAACGACACTTTCATCCGCGACAAGCAGGACGTGCTCTACAACCTGCTGCTCGACTTCCCCACGGCTGCACTCGGCGGCGAAGTGGACGTGCCCACCATCGACGGCCGCAAAGTCAAGCTCAAGGTAGACCCCGGCACTCAGCCCGGCAAGAGCGTGCGGCTGCGCGGCAAGGGCCTGCCCGCCGTCAAGGGCTACGGCTCGGGCATGGGCGACCTCATTGTCAGCATGAGCGTCTATGTGCCCAAGACCCTCTCGCGCGACGAGCGCAAGGCCATCGAAAAACTGCGCGAGAGCGAGAATTTCCAGGGTGACAAGACCACCCGGCAGAGCATCTTCGACAAGCTCCGCAGCCATTTCAATTAACCATTAGCCCGTCATCGCACGATGATTCCGGTGAAATCGCAACGCGATTACCGCGTGTTCGCACTGCGATTTCACCGGAATTATCGTGCGATTTCCATACCATCATGAACTATCCAGAGACTGTAGCCTATTTGTTCAGCAGCACCCCCGTATTCGAGCACGTGGGCGCCACGGCTTATAAAGAGGGCCTGGGCAACACCCTCGCGCTCGACTCGCACTTCGGCCACCCCCACCACGCCTACCCCACCATCCATGTTGCCGGCACCAACGGCAAGGGCTCGTGCTCGCACGCACTGGCCGCCATCCTGCAACAGGCCGGCTACCGCGTGGGGCTCTACACCTCGCCCCACCTCGTGGACTTCCGTGAGCGCATCCGCGTGAACGGCGAGCCCATCAGCGAGGAGCGTGTCGTGACATTCGTCGAACGGGAGCGCGGCTTCTTCGAGCCGCTGCATCCCTCGTTCTTCGAGCTCACCACGGCCCTGGCTTTCCTCTGGTTCAAGGAGCAAAAGGTGGACGTAGCCGTCATCGAGGTGGGGCTCGGCGGCCGGCTCGACTGCACCAACGTCATCACTCCCCTGCTCTCGGTCATCACCAACATCAGTCTGGACCACACCCAGTTTCTGGGCGACACGCTGGCCAAGATAGCCGGCGAGAAGGCCGGCATCATCAAGCACGGCGTGCCGGTAGTGGTAGGCGAGGCCGTGCCCGAGACGCGGCCCGTGTTCGAGCGGGCGGCTGCCGGCCGGCAGGCTCCCGTCGTCTTTGCCCAGAACAACCCCGAGGTGACGGCCTCAACAGCCGTCGCAACGGGCGGCCGCGACTACCAGACGCGCAGCTACGGCCCGCTGCACGGCGAGCTGGGCGGCGACTGCCAGACCCTCAACACCAACACGGTGCTGACGGCTGTCAGCGTGTTGCGGCGGCTCGAAGACAGGACAGGGCTGCACGTCTCGGCCGCCGACGTGCGCCGGGCGCTGCCCCGCATGGCCAGCCTCACCGGCCTGATGGGCCGCTGGCAACAGCTGCACGAGGCCCCGCGCGTGGTGTGCGACACCGGGCACAACGTGGGCGGCTGGCAGCTGCTGGCCCCGCAAATCGCGGCCCAGCCGTGTAGACAGCTGCGCATAGTGTTCGGCATGGTCGACGACAAGGACATAGACGCCGTGATGCGGCTGCTTCCCCGCAACGCCGTCTACTACTGGACACAGGCCGCCAACCACCGCGCCATACCCGCCCCGCGGGTGCAGGCCCTGGGCTCGGCCCACGGACTCCGCGGCCGCCAGTACCCCACGGTCGCCGCTGCCCTCCGGGCAGCCATGGCCGATGCCGCCCCCGACGATTTCGTCTTCATAGGCGGGTCGAGCTATGTCGTGGCTGACCTCCTGACGTTAAACTATTTTTAACACCGGCTCCACCGTTTTTTTCACGCTTTAGCTTGGATTTGTCTTTTATTTTTAGTTACTTTGCAGATACGTAAGACAACTAAAAACTTATTGTTTATGACGAACACAGCTGAAACGGAAAACAGCTGTGGCCTGAAGCGTGAAGACTTTCAGGCCACAGTAAACGGAAAGAAGACCGACCTCTTCATCCTGAAGAACAGTAAGGGAAACGAGGTGGCCATCACCAATTATGGCGGTGCGCTGGTAGCCATCATGGTGCCCGACAGAAACGGCAAGCGGGCCAACGTGATTCAAGGCCATGACAATATACAGGACGTCATCAACTCGCCGGAGCCTTATCTCTCCACGCTGATTGGACGTTACGGCAACCGCATTGCCAAGGGCCGCTTCACGCTGCATGGCAAAGAATACTTCGTACCGGTGAACAATGGGCCCAACGCCTTGCACGGCGGCAAGAAAGGATTCAACGCCCGCGTGTGGGATCCCGAGCTGATGAACGACCACACGCTCGTGCTCCACTACGTGGCCGCCTACGGTGAAGAGGGCTATTCGGGCGAGCTGAAGACTACTGTGGTCTACACTTGGACCGATGACGACGAGCTGCACATCGACTACATGGCCTCCACCAACAAGAAAACGGTCATCAATCTGACGAGCCACGGCTTCTTCTCGCTGAGCGGCATCGCCAACCCCACACCGACCATCGACAACCTGCTGTGCCAGATCAATGCCGACTATTACCTCCCCATCGACGACACTTCCATCCCCACGGGCGAAATTCGCTTCGTTAAAGGCACTCCGTTCGACTTTACCACGCCGAAGGAAGTGGGGCGCGACATTGACGCCGACGACGAGCAAATCAAGAACGGCGCCGGTTACGACCACTGCTATGTGCTGAACAAAAAGGAGGAAGGCGAGCTGAGCTTCGCCGCCAAAATCACTGAACCCGTGAGCGGCCGCACCATGGAGGTGTACACCACAGAGCCTGGCGTGCAGCTCTACACCGACAACTGGGCCGACGGCTACAAGGGCCAGCACGGAGCTACGTTCCCCCGTCGCTCGGGCATTTGCTTTGAGTGCCAGCACTTCCCCGACACACCCAACCACCCGTACTTCCCCTCGGTGGTGCTGAATCCGGGCGAGCAATACAAACAGAAAACCATCTATCGCTTCGGTGTGGAGTAGCATCGGGCAAAGCATAAGGGAGGGATGAGCAAGGCGTTGGCAGCCAACGGCTTGGCATCCGTCCCTTATTCCCTTTTTCTACTTGGAATGAATCAGTAAAAACCAATATCAAATGGAACAAAACCCAACCAGTCAACGACCGAACTATATGTTCGCACTCATCGTGGTGTTCATCGTCTGCTTCCTCATTGGATTCATCACAACGATGAACAACTCCATGATTTCCTTCTGCTCCAAAGCCTTCGACCTGACAGCCCAACAGGGGCAATACGTCAACACCGCCTTTTACGGGGCCTACCTTCTGAGCATTCCCTTTGCCATGCTCATGAGCAAAATCGGCTACAAAGGCACGCTCATCCTGGGCCTTGGAGTGGCCGGTGCAGGCTTCGTCATCAACTCCATTGGCATCGATTCGGCCATAGCCGCCGGCGCAAACGTCTATACGGTGTTCCTGGCCAGCATGTGCCTGGTGGCCTGTGGCGTGGTGATGTTGCAGAATGTGGCCAATCCTTACGTGATGGTGCTGGGCAGCCCGGAGAGGGGCGCTTTCCGCATGACGCTGAGCCAGGCCCTCAACTCCGTGGCCACCACGCTGGCTCCGCTGTTCATCACCTATGTCATCATCCGCGGACAGACCCCTGAGCCGAAAGCCGTTCCCGGCCCGTTCCTCGGCTTGGGCATCTTCACCATATTGATTTGCGGCATTCTGGTGTTCCTGAAACTGCCGAAAATCGACGAGGGCAAGCAGGCCGAGGAGGCCGGCGTGCACCGCGAGTACAAGAGCAGCGTGTTCAAATACCCGCACGTGTGGCTCGGCGCCCTGGGCATTTTCATGTACATGGGCGTGGAGATTGGCGTGCCGTCGATGCTACCCTACAAGTTCCGCGACATGGTGGGCGAGGGCTCCGACTACACCGCCCTGGCCACCAGCTACCTGGCTTTCTACTGGGGAGGCATGATGGTGGGCCGTTTCCTCGGAGCCGCCATCCTGGCCAAGTTTGAGCCGCGGAAGCTGCTTACGGCCTGTCTCTGCCTGGGCGCGCTGTGCATTGCCCTGAGCGTGGTGCTGCCGGGAATGGTGGGCATCTGGTGCATGATTGCCGCAGGCTTGTTCCATTCGGTGATGTGGCCGCTCATCTTCAACCTGGGTCTGCAAGAGCTTGGTCCCCACACCAAGTCGGCCACGGGCGTCATCAACACGGGTGTCATCGGTGCAGCCATCCTGATGCCCCTCATGGGCAAGCTGGTGGACAGCACGAGCGTCATCGTGGCTACCTGCTGCCTGTTCGTCTTCTACGCCTACATCATCTGGTTCTGCAACTGGGGATCGAAGACGGGACTCTCTCATCAACAAGACTAACCATTCACTTTTTAAACGATACAAATATGGATATAGAATTCGTAAGAAGCCGCTTCATCAAGCATTTCGACGGCAAGACGGGAAATATTTACGCATCTCCCGGCCGCATCAACCTCATTGGTGAGCACACCGACTATAACGGCGGGTTTGTGTTTCCGGGTGCCGTGCAGCAAGGCATCATGGCCGAGGTGCGCCCCAACGGGCAGAAGACCTGCAACGTCTACTCCATCGACCTGAAAGATATGGCCCACTTCACCCTTGACGACCCCCAGGGACCCAAGGCCACTTGGGCCCGCTTCATCTACGGCATCTGCCGTGAGATGATGGCGTTGGGCGTAGATGTGAAGCCGTTCAACGCCGCCTTTGCCGGCGACGTGCCCCTCGGCGCCGGCATGTCGTCGAGTGCAGCCCTGGAGAGCTGCTTCGCCTATGCACTGAACGACCTCTTCGGCGACAACAAAGTGTCCAAGTGGGACATGGTGCTCGCCGGCCAGGCCACGGAGCACAAGTACATCGGCGTGAACTGTGGCATCATGGATCAGTTTGCCTCTGTGTTCGGACAGCAGGGCAAGCTCATGCGGCTCGACTGCCGAAGCCGCGAGTTCCAGTACTTCCCGTTCGAGCCGAAAGGCTATAAGCTGGTGCTGCTCAATTCCAAGGTGAAGCACGAACTCAAGGGCTCTCCCTACAACGACCGCCGCAATTCCTGCGAGAACGTGGTGAAGGCGCTGACCGCACACTTTCCGGGAAAGACGTTCGAGACTCTGCGCGATGCCGACTGGGACGAGCTGGAGGCCGTAAAAGCTGAGGTGAGCCAGGAAGACTATACCCGCGCCCACTTTGTGCTCGGCGAGAAAGATCGCGTGCTGGCTGTCTGCGATGCACTGGAAAAAGGCGACTACGAGACGGTGGGAAAGAAGATGTATGAGACCCATTACGGCCTGAGCAAGGAGTACGAGGTGAGCTGCGAGGAGCTCGACTACCTGAACGACTTGGCCAAGGAGAACGGCGTGACGGGTAGCCGCATCATGGGCGGCGGCTTCGGTGGCTGCACCATCAACCTGGTGAAAGACGAAATCTACGACCGGTTTGTGGCCGATGCCAAGGCCAAGTTCAATGCCAAGTACGGTCATGAGCCCGCCGTGATCGAGGTGGTGATTGGCGATGGCTCACGCAAGATTTGCTAACTCCAAGCATCTCCCATGGCCTCGGCCGGCAAATCGGTTTTGCCCTTGCCGGCCGAGGCGAGGATTCCGACCCGCCATTGCATATTGCAGTGACGGGTTTTCCTGTATCCATTAGGGGCTCGGGCAGCTGCCTATCCTGCGTTCGAGGGAGTGCTTCGCAAGGCCACGGCACCCATCCGGCCGCCCCATCGAAGCTGCTCTACCCTTGATTTACATCAAAAAGTGTGAAAAATACCCTTTTCGTGAAAAAAGAATGGGAAAGGCATACAACTTTCGAGGAAATGTTGTAACTTTACCACCAAATGACGAACTATCACTAACAATACCATCTATATGAAAAAAATGACACAAGCCATGTGCCTGGCCGGACTGGGAGTCCTGGTTTTGGCATCGTGCGCCGGTGGTGGCAATGCCGCCAAGGAAACCGTTTCGGGACTCGATCCCGCAGCCTTTGACACCACGCTGAACGGTAAGAAAGTGGAACTGATAACCCTCAAGAATGCACAGGGCATGGAAGTTTGCCTCACCAACTATGGCGGCCGCGTGGTCTCCATCTGCGTGCCCGACAAGGACGGAAAGCCCACCGACGTGGTGCTGGGCTATGACAACATCAGGCAGTATGCCGATACGGCAAACACCCCCTCGGACTACGGTTCAAGCGTGGGCCGCTATGCCAACCGCATCAAAGATGCTAAAATCAACGTGGCCGGCAAGGAATACAAGCTGCGCGCCAACGACAACGAGAACTGTCTGCACGGCGGGGGCAACACCGGCTGGCTGAATCAGGTGTACGACATTCAGGCCCTGACCGACAGTAGCGTGACTTTTGCCATCACGGCTCCCGATGGAGAGAACGGCTTCCCGGGCACCGTAAAAGCTACGGCTACCTATCTGGTGAAGAGCGACAACACGCTCGACATGGTGTTTGAAGCCACGACCGACAAGGAGACGGTGGTGAACATGACCAACCATAGCTACTTCAACCTCAACGGAGACCCGTCGAAAGAGGGCATGGATCAAGTGATGTACATCAACGCCGACAAGTTCACCCCGGCCGATGCCAAGTATATTCCCACCGGCGAAATCAGGGACGTGACGGGCACTCCCATGGATTTCCGCAAGGCGCATGCCATTGGAGAGACCATCGTCGACACCACTTTCGACCAAATAAAGAACGCCACAGGTTACGACCATAACTGGTGCCTGAACACCTATAAGGACGGCAAGGGCGACGACACACAGGTGGCAGCCAGCCTCTACTCGCCCAAGACGGGCATCCTACTCGAGGTGTTTACCAACGAGCCGGGCATCCAGGTCTACACGGGCAACTTCCAGGGCACGGGCATTGCCTGCAAGCACGGCGTGAAATACCCCAAGCACGTGAGCGTGTGCTTCGAGAGTCAGAAGTATCCCGACAGCCCCACCAAGATAGCCAACAAGACCAAAGGCTGGGAGATTTCAAATCCTTATCTGAAGCCCGGACAGAAATACGTGTCTCACTTGGCTTACAAGTTCAGCGTGAAATAAAGTCCGACGTTGGAGCTGGAAGCAACCGAAACAAGAAAGAAACCGAATCAAAATCCTAAATTACAAATAATTAATCACTTTCAACAACAATGAATTGGACATCGAATGAGTTCCTCTGGCTGGACTGGGCCGTGCTGGGCATCGGCCTGGTGGGAGTAATCTGGGCCGTGTGGCACGCCATCATGAAAGACAAGAAAGCCTCCGCGGGTGAAAATTCGTCGGACTATCTCTTTGGCAAGGGCGAGCCTTGGTATGTGATTGGCATGGCCATCTTTGCAGCAAATATCGGTTCAGAACACCTGGTCGGCCTTGCCGGCACGGGTGCCAAAGACGGTGTGGGCATGGCCCACTGGGAAATGCAGGGCTGGATGATTCTGATCCTGGGCTGGGTTTTCGTGCCTTTCTACGAACTGCTCATCACTAAACTGGGCAAGATCATCACCATGCCCGACTTCCTTAAATTCCGATACAACAATGCCACAGGCTACGGTCTGAGCATCATCACGCTGGTGGCCTACGTGCTCACCAAGGTGAGCGTGACGGCCTACACAGGCGGCATCTTCTTTGAGTACCTGCTGGGACTGAACTTCTGGGTGGGCGCCATCGGCCTGATAGCCGTTACCTGCGTGTTCACCGTCTTTGGAGGCATGAAAGGTGTCATGACACTCTCGTCCATTCAAACGCCTATTCTCATCATCGGCTCGTTCCTCGTGCTATTCCTTGGCCTGTCTGCCTTAGGTGGAGGAAGCATCGTTGAGGGCTGGGGAGCCATGATGGACAACGCCCGTGCCATGCACGACGGCTACGGCATCAACCATATGTTCCACACCGATCCGGGCGACCCGATGTACAAGGAATATCCTGGCTATGTGGTGTTCCTCGGTGCAAGCATCATCGGTTTCTGGTACTGGTGTACGGACCAGCACATCGTACAGCGTGTACTTGGCCAGACCAAGGGCGAGGATCCCGGCGTTGTCATCGCACGTGCCCGTCGTGGTACCATCGCCGCCGGCTTCTTCAAGATCCTCCCCTGCTTCATGTTCCTCATCCCGGGCATGGTTGCCGCTGCTCTGGCACAGAAAGGCAACGGGTTCGTCATGGGCGACACCGACGCCGCCTTTGCCCTCATGGTCAAGAACATCCTGCCCGTGGGCATCAAAGGCATCGTGACCATCGGTTTCGTCTGCGCCCTCGTAGCTTCGCTGGCTGCTTTCTTCAACAGCTGCGCCACACTCTTCACCGAGGACTTCTACAAGCCCATGAAGAAGAATATGAGCGAGGCACACTATGTGCTCATCGGCCGTATCGCCACGGTAGTGGTGGTGCTTCTGGGCTTGATTTGGATGCCGGTCATGATGAGTCTTGGCTCTCTCTATAGCTACCTGCAGGGCATTCAGTCGCTGCTGGCGCCGGCCATGGTGGCTGTGTTCACGCTGGGCATGTTCTCTAAAAAGATTACACCGGCCTCCGGTGCCTGGGGACTCTTCGGCGGATTCCTTGTGGGCATGCTCCGCCTGATGACCAATGTGGCCACCGATACTGGCAAGATGGCGGCCGACCAGATTAGCTTCTTGGGTCTGCCTACCGGCTTCTGGGAGAGCACGACCTGGTTCTGGCAGACCAACTGGCTCGTATTCGAGTGCTGGCTGCTCGTGTTCATTATAGTGCTCATGGTCGTGGTATCGTTCTTCACCAAGGCCCCCTCGCAAGAACAGGTGGATGCCATCACTTTCACGGGCAGTTACAAGAAGACCATCCGCGAGAGTTTCAGCATCTGGGACATCCTGGGCACGCTGCTCGTAATTGGACTCTGCGCTGCATTCTACGCCTATTTCTGGTAAACACATCGGTTCGGGCCGGCAACACAACACGCCGGCCGGGACTCCTTTCAAGTCAAATCCACAATACATCAACACAATGACAAACTATTACAGCGAGCATTCCAAGGTGTGGGTCTCCGTAGACTGCATCATCTTTGGATTCGAGGCAGACAAACTCAAACTGCTCATTGGCAGACGCCAGATGGACCCCGGACGCGGCGAATGGTCGCTCTACGGTGGTTTCGTCGGGAACGACGAGAGCCTGTCCGAGGCTGCCAGCCGTGTGGTCTTTCAACTGACCGGACTCAAAAAGCTCTACTTGCGGCAGGTGGGTGCCTATGGCGCCATCGACCGTGACCCGGGCGAACGAGTAATTTCGGTGGCCTATTGTGCGCTCATCAATGTGAAAGACTACGACGACAAGCTGCGCGAGAAGTACAATTTGGAGTGGGTTTCGCTTCCAGACCTCCCACAACTCTATTCCGACCACAACCGTATGGTCAACGATGCCATCGGCCAACTGCGCCGCCGCATCAACACCGAGCCCATCAGTTTCAACCTGCTTCCCGACCTCTTCACGCTAACCCAGCTGCAGCATGTCTACGAAGCCGTGCTGGAAAACGAGATTGACAAGCGCAACTTCCGCAAGCGAATCAAGCAGATTGACTTCATCGAGAAGACCGAGCTCATCGACAAACTGACCTCCAAGCGCGGTGCCGCCCTCTACCGATTCAACCGCAGGGCCTACGACGAGGACCCGTCGTTCAAGCTGTAGCCCTCCCGGCTGACTCTCATCGAGAACCTTTAACAAATACACTATCCCTTTATACCATATTATATTTCATGCTCGAAGAATTAAAAGAAAAAGTATTCCGTGCCAACCTCGACCTGGTGAAACATGGACTCGTGCTCTTCACTTGGGGCAATGTCTCCGGCATAGACCGGGAGAAAGGCCTTGTTGTCATCAAGCCGTCGGGCGTCAGCTATGATGCCATGAAGGCCAGCGACATGGTAGTAGTTGACCTGCAGACCGGCAAAGTGGTGGAAGGCGACCTCAACCCATCCAGTGACACGCCCACCCATCTCGTCATCTACCGCAACTTCCCTGAGGTCGGAGGCGTGGTGCATACCCACTCCACCTATGCCACCGCCTGGGCTCAGGCCGGACTTGACATCCCCAACATCGGCACCACGCACGCCGACTACTTCCACGATTCCATCCCCTGCACGGATGCCATGACCGAAGACCAGATGGCCGAATACGAGTACAACACCGGCGTGGTCATCGTTGACCGCTTCCGCAAGGACGGCATCAACCCTGTGCACACACCGGGCGTGCTGGTGAAAAACCACGGCCCCTTCACTTGGGGAAAGAATGCCGACGAGGCCGTTTACCATGCCGTGGTGGCCGAGCAAGTGGCCAAGATGGCCTTTATATCGTTCTCTGTAAACCCCAAGACCACGATGAACCCGTTGCTTGTGGAGAAGCACTTCTCGCGCAAGCACGGTCCCAACGCCTACTACGGGCAGAAGAAGAAAGGCTGATGCCCGTGCGTTCTTCCACGCTTTCATCCCTGACATATTAACTTCAGCAAATATAATTTTCACTTAAAACATAAAAAACTATGATTGAAGCATTTAAAGATTTTGAGGTTTGGTTTGTAACCGGCGCGCAGCTCCTCTATGGAGGCGATGCCGTGGTACAGGTAGACGGCCACTCCAAGGAGATGGTCGAGGGCCTCAACAACTCTGGCCTCCTGCCCATCAAGGTGGTTTATGCCGGCACTGCCAACAGTTCCAAGGAGGTGGCCGACGTAATGAGCCGCGCCAATGTGGACAAAAAGTGCGTGGGCGTGATTTGCTGGATGCACACTTTCTCACCTGCCAAGATGTGGATCAAGGGCATGCAGATCCTGCGCAAGCCGTTGCTCCACCTCCATTCACAGTATAATCAGCAGATTCCCTGGGACACGATGGACATGGATTTCATGAACCTCAACCAGAGTGCCCATGGTGATCGCGAGTATGCCCACATCCTCTCCCGTCTGCGCAAGCCCCGCAAGACCGTCATCGGCTACTGGAAAGACGAAAAGACCCTGAAGCATATTGCCGTATGGGAGCGCGTCTGCGCCGGCGTGGCCGATGCTCAAGACTGCCTCATCATCCGTTTCGGCGATCAGATGAACAACGTAGCCGTGACCGATGGCGACAAGGTTGCTTTCGAGCAAGTACTGGGTTACCATGTGGACTACGTACAGTTCTCCACCGTGCTGGAGTATTTCGAAAAGGTGAAAGACGAGGAAGTTGACGCCCTCGTGCACGACGTGTACTTCAAGGAGTATGTCGTAGCCGATGCCCTGAAAGACAAGAGCACCGTGGAATACAAGAAGATTTGGAACTCTGCCAAGGCTGAACTCACCCTCCGCGCCGTGCTCAAGGCTTTCGGCGCCAAGGGTTTCACCACCAATTTCGACGATCTCGGCGACGTTGACGTCGAGAAGACCGGCCACGGATTCGACCAGATTCCGGGCCTTGCCTCACAGCGTCTGATGAGTGAGGGCTACGGCTTCGGCGCCGAGGGCGACTGGAAGGATGCCGCTCTCTATCGCACCACATGGTTCATGAGCCAAGGATTGCCTGGTGGCACCTCGTTCCTGGAGGACTATACGCTCAACTTCGACGGCGAGAACACATCCATCTTGCAGTCGCACATGCTGGAGGTTTGTCCCGCCATCTCCGAGGAGAAGCCCCGCCTGGAAGTGCACTTCCTCGGTATTGGCGTGCGCAAGACCCCGACGGCCCGTCTGGTGTTCACCACCAAGCAGGGCCATGGCATCACGGCAACCATAGTAGACATGGGCAACCGCTTCCGTCTCATTGCCAACGATGTGAACCTCATCAAGTCGAAGCCCCTACCCAAGTTGCCCGTGGCCTCCGCCCTCTGGATTCCCGAGCCCACCTTCGAGGTTGGCGTGGGCTGCTGGATGGAAGCTGGCGGCACCCATCATTCCTGCTTCAGCTTCTCGCTGACCGACGAGTATTGGCGCGACTTTGCAGAGATTGCCGACATCGAAGCCTGCATCATCAACAAGGACACCGACTACCAGCAGTTCCGCAAGGAGCTCCGCTGGAACGAGATCTACTACATGCTCAACAAGTCGTTGAGATAATCCATTCGTGGCCGGGGAGGACAGGACAGGAACATCCTGCGCTTCCTCTCCGGCCTGTCTTTTTCTCCATTCTCCATTACCAACTCCCTAACGCTTCTTATTCATTATCTGAACCATCATGGATGCAAAATCAACCATCGCGGCCGGCAAGGCAATGCTGGGCATAGAGTTTGGCTCTACCCGTATCAAGGCCGTGCTCATCGACCAGGAAAACAAACCCATAGCCCAAGGCAGCCACACATGGGAAAACCAGCTTGTGGACGGCTTGTGGACTTACAGCATAGACAACATTTGGGCAGGACTGCAGGACTGCTACGCGCAACTGCGTGCCGACGTCCAAAGCCAGTACGGCGTTGAACTGGAGCAGCTGGCCTCCATCGGCATCAGCGCCATGATGCACGGGTACATGGCATTCGACAAGCAACAGCAAATTCTGGTACCGTTCCGCACTTGGCGCAACACCAATACCGGCAAGGCGGCCGCCGAACTCTCCGATCTTTTCAACTTCAACGTGCCCCTGCGTTGGAGCATTTCGCATCTCTACCAGTGTGTGCTCAATGAGGAGCCGCACGTCAAGGACATTCATTTCCTCACCACTTTGGCCGGATACATCCACTGGCAGCTCACAGGCCGGCGAGTGCTCGGCATCGGCGATGCCTCGGGCATGATTCCCATCGACCCTGAAACCAAGACTTACGATGCCGGGATGGTCGAGAAATTCGACCGCCTTGTGGCTCCCAAGGGCTTCGGCTGGAAGCTCCTCGACATCCTGCCCCAAGTGCTTGTGGCTGGCGAAAATGCCGGCACACTGACAGCCGAGGGCGCACGTCGGCTTGACGTGTCGGGCCATTTACAGGCCGGCACACCACTCTGTCCGCCCGAGGGCGACGCCGGAACGGGCATGGCCGCCACCAATGCCGTGAAACAGCGCACGGGCAATGTTTCGGCCGGCACCTCCTCGTTCTCCATGATTGTGCTGGAGAAGAACCTCTCCAAACCCTATAAGATGATCGACATTGTAACCACCCCCGACGGCAGTCCCGTCGCCATGGTGCACTGCAACAACTGCACCTCGGAGATTAACGACTGGGTGGGGCTTTTCCGCCAGTTCGAGGAACTCATGGGCATCAAGGTCGACATGAACGAACTCTACACCCGCCTCTTCCAGGCTTCGCTCGACGGCGATGCCGACTGTGGCGGTCTGCTCTCCTACAACTATGTGTCGGGCGAGCCTGTTACCGAGCTCGAAGACGGCCGCCCTCTCTTTGTACGTGCAGCCAACGACAAGTTCTCGCTGGCCAACTTCATGCGCACCCAGCTCTATGCAGCCATCGGCGTGCTGAAGATTGGCAACGATGTGCTGTTCAAGGAGGAGAAAGTCGGCGTAGACCGCATCACCGGCCACGGCGGCTACTTCAAGACTCCCGGCGTGGGTCAGCGGTTCCTCGCTGCCGCTCTCAACTCTCCCATCTCGGTGATGGAGACTGCCGGCGAGGGTGGCGCCTGGGGCATTGCCCTGCTGGCTTCCTATCTGGTAAACAAGAAAGGCGCACAGTCGCTGGCCGACTTCCTCGACCAGCAGGTGTTTGCCGGCAACACCGGCACCGAGGTAAAGCCCACCCCCGAGGACGTGGCGGGCTTCGACGTCTATATTGAGAACTACAAAAAAGGCCTTGCCATCGAGCAGGCGGCTGTGGCCTACAAGGACGCTCACTAATCATATCCGCAACAAGACATGAAGAAAACCATCACAACCCTCTGCCTCTCGGCAGTCATCGCACTGCCCTCCATGGGGCAGGACGCCACCGCCACCATCCATGCCACCCAGGGCGTACACAAGATTCCCCGCGAAATCTACGGGCAGTTTGCCGAGCATCTTGGTTCCTGCATCTACGGCGGCCTGTGGGTGGGCCCCTACTCCCGGGTGCCCAACACGCAGGGCTACCGCAACGACGTGCTTCAGGCCCTGAAAGATCTCAAGGTGCCTGTGCTGCGCTGGCCCGGCGGCTGCTTTGCCGACGAGTATCACTGGATGGACGGTATCGGCCCGCGCGACCAGCGGCCCAAGATGCAGAACAACAACTGGGGCGGGACCATAGAGGACAATTCTTTCGGCACGCACGAGTTCCTGAACCTTTGCGAGCTGATTGGCGCAGAGCCTTACATCAGTGGCAATGTGGGCAGCGGCACCGTCGAGGAGCTGGCCAAGTGGGTGGAGTACATGACCAGCGACGGAGACACGCCGATGGCCAAGCTGCGCCGCAAGAACGGCCGTGAGAAATCATGGAACGTGAGATACCTTGGCGTGGGCAACGAGAGCTGGGGCTGCGGCGGCAACATGCGGCCGGAGTACTATGCCGACCTCTACCGTCGCTACTCGGTCTATTGCCGCAACTACGACGACCACCGGCTCTACAAGATTGCCTCGGGGGCCAGCGACTACGACTACAACTGGACCAAGGTGCTCATGGACAACGTGGGCAACCGCATGAACGGCCTCTCACTCCACTACTACACCGTTAAGGACTGGAGTAACCACAAGGGCTCGGCCACCAAATTCAGCAACCAGGAGTACTACTGGACCATCGGCAAGTGCCTGCAAATAGAGGACGTCATCAAACGTCACAGCGACATCATGGACCAGAAAGACCCGCAGAAGCGCATCGGACTGCTCGTCGACGAGTGGGGAACCTGGTGGGACGAGGAACCCGGCACCATCCGCGGGCACCTCTATCAGCAGAACACCATGCGCGATGCCATGGTTGCAGCCCTGTCGCTCAACGTGTTCCAGCGTCACACCGACCGCGTCAAGATGGCCAACATCGCCCAGGTGGTGAACGTGCTGCAGAGCATGATTCTCACCGATACCGTGGGCACGGGCCGCATGGTGCTCACCCCGACTTACCACGTGTTCCAGATGTACAAGGACTTTCAGGAGGCCACCTACCTGCCCATGGACGTAAAGACCGACTCCATCGACGTGGAGGGCGGCCACATGTACCAGATGAAAGCCGGCAAGATTCCCGCCGTGTCTCTCTCGGCCGCCCGGAAAACCGACGGCACCATCGTCGTTTCACTGGTCAACCCCAGCCTCGACAAGGCCCAGCAGGTGGAGTTCACGCTTGAGGGTGCTTCGCCCAAAACAGCAAGCGGTAGCATCCTCTCCGGCAAGAATATGACCGATTACAACGACTTCGACAACCCCGAACGCATCCGCCCCACCCTCTTCAAGGACGTCAAGATCAAGAAGAACAACGTGCGGCTGACCGTTCCGGCCAAATCCATCATCGTTGTCACCCTCAAATAATCATTAATCATATCATAACAATGAACGACATTCAAGCAATGAACCACGCAGCCGACAACATCCGCATCCTGGCTGCTTCTATGGTCGAGAAAGCCAATTCCGGACATCCCGGCGGCGCCATGGGCGGTGCCGACTTCATCAATGTGCTCTTCGCCGAGTACTTGATCTACGACCCCAACGACCCCACATGGACCGGTCGCGACCGTTTCTTCCTCGACCCCGGCCACATGAGCCCCATGCTCTACGCGGGCCTGGCCCTGCGTGGCTTCTTCTCCATGGACGACCTCAAGCAGTTCCGCCAGTGGGGTTCGGTGACACCCGGCCACCCTGAACTCGACGTTGCACGCGGCATCGAGAACTCGTCGGGCCCGCTCGGACAGGGACACGCCATGGCTGCAGGTGCTGCCGTAGCCGAGAAGTTCCTGGAGGCGCGCCTCGGCCACACCATGATGCAGCACAAGGTTTACGCCTATATCAGCGACGGCGCCGTGGAGGAGGAAATCTCACAGGGCGTAGGCCGCATTGCCGGCAACCTTGGGCTGAACAACCTCATCATGTTCTACGACTCCAACGACATACAGCTTTCCACCGAGACCAAGGTGGTAATGACCGAGGACACCAAGGCCAAGTACGAGGCTTGGGGCTGGAATGTGCTGGAGATCAACGGCAACGACGTGGCCCAGATTCGCAAGGCCCTCGACGCTGCCCTGCTGGAACAGGAGCGCCCCACACTCATCATCGGCAAGACCATCATGGGCAAGGGCGCCCTCAAGGCCGACGGCAGCAGCTACGAAGCCAGCATCAAGACCCACGGCGCACCCCTCGGAGGCGACGCCTATACCAACACCATCAGGCATCTTGGCGGCGACGTGGAGCATCCCTTTGTCGTATTCGACGACGTGAAAGCCGTCTATGCCGCCCGCAAGGAAGAGCTGAAAGCCATCGTGGCAGCCCGCCGGGCCGAAGAGGCCGAGTGGCGCAAGGCCAATGCCGGCAAGGCAGCCCTCATGGACGAGTGGTTCTCGGGCAAGGCGCCCAAGATAGACTGGAGCAAGGTGGAGCAGAAAGAGGGTTCGGCCACACGCGCTGCCAGCGCAGCCTGCCTCACCGCACTTGCCGAGCAGGTGCCCAATATGATCTGCGCATCGGCCGACCTTTCCAACTCCGACAAGACCGACGGCTTCCTCAAGAAGACCACCAGCATCGTGCGGGGCGACTTCAGCGGAGCCTTCTTCCAGGCTGGAGTGAGCGAGCTCACCATGGCCGACATGTGCATCGGCATGATGCTCCACGGCGGTGTCATCGCTGCCTGCGGCACGTTCTTCGTGTTCTCCGACTACATGAAGCCGGCCGTGCGCATGGCTGCACTGATGCAAGTGCCCGTGAAATTCATCTGGACCCACGACGCTTTCCGCGTGGGCGAGGACGGCCCCACCCATGAGCCCGTGGAGCAGGAAGCCCAGATTCGCCTCATGGAGAAGATGAAGAACCATGCCGGACGCGACAGCGTGCGCGTGTTCCGCCCGGCCGACGCCGACGAGACTACCGTCTGCTGGAAGCTCGCCATGGAAAATGTAGACACGCCCACGGCTCTCATCCTCTCGCGCCAGGGCATTGCCAAGCTGCCCGCAGGCACCGACTACGAGCTGGCTGCCAAGGGAGCCTACGTCGTGGCCGGCTCCGACGAGAACCCCGACGTGATTCTTGTGGCCAGTGGCTCCGAGGTTTCCACCCTCGAGGCCGGCACCGAGGCCCTGCGTAAGGACGGCATCCGTGTGCGTGTGGTGAGTGCTCCCTCCGAGGGTCTCTTCCGCAACCAGAGCGCCGAGTACCAGGAAGCCGTGCTTCCTTTCGGCATCAAGAAGTTCGGCATGACGGCCGGGCTCCCCGTTACGCTCGAAGGACTCGTGGGCATAGGACCCGACAGCAAGGTGTTCGGCATGACCAGCTTCGGCTTCTCGGCCCCCTACAAGGTGCTCGACGAGAAACTTGGCTACACCGGCGAGAACGTTTACAACCAGGTCAAGGCGTTCCTGGCCTAAAGGCAACCAAGGCGTTAAGGAGCCAAGAAGCCAAGGAGTGAGGACAAACGTGTCTTGATGCGTGACGTCTTAACTCCTTAACTACCTAACTCCTTAACTCCAAACCTTGCAAATCAGCTCATGGACATCAAGACCATAGGCTTGGCCAGCGACCATGCGGGCTACGCCTTGAAACAGTTTGTCAAGCAGTATCTCGACGAGAAGGGCCTCGCCTACAAGGACTATGGCACCTACTCGGAAGAGAGCTGCGACTATTCCGACTACGGACACGCCCTGGCCCGCGGCATCGAGCAGGGCGAAGTCTATCCGGGCATCGCCATCTGCGGCTCGGGCGAGGGCATCAGCATGACGCTCAACAAGCACCAGGGCATTCGTGCCGGCCTGAGTTGGATGCCGGAAATCGCCCACCTCATCCGCCAGCACAACGATGCCAACGTCCTCGTCATGCCGGGCCGCTTCATCGACGAGGCCATGGCACGCCGCATCATGGACGAGTTTCTGAACACCGATTTCGAGGGCGGGCGCCATCAGCGACGCATAGACAAGATGCCGGTCTGACCCCGCCGTCCACACACCAGCAGCCCCCATCCGCACCAAAAGCGGATGGGGGCTGCCGTTTTTCCGGGTCTGTTATGCCGTCAGAGCCTCGCCGGTTACACGTGCTTGCGCGAGAAGATGCTGAGATTGTCGGAGGCTTTGAACACCACCTTGTCGCGGGCCTCAATAGTTATCTTCTCGCCCGTGGCCGGATTCACGCCCTGCCGCTCGGCCACATGCTTCACGCTGAAGCGGCCGAAGTCGGGGATGGCAATCTCGTGGTCGCCCTCACACAGGTTGTCGGCCATCACGCCGAGGATGGCATTCACGTACTTGGCGGCATGGCTCTTCGAGAGTTCGGCCCGCTCCGCCACGGCATCAATCAATTGGGTTCTGTTCATTGTCTTTTGTTTTTTGGTTTGTATCTGTCTGCAAAGATACTGCTTTTTATCCGAAAACCGCCGCGCCGCAGTGCCGAAAAGCCGTTGCCGCCATACAAACGTGCCGCTGCCGCAGTGCAATCACGCCGCAATCGCCAGCCGTTTGCACTGTTTTCGCGATGCGATCACGCCGTTTTCGCGCTACGTTTGCGCCGTGTTCGCACCGCGTTTAACGCGTATTCTCGATACAAAATAAACCGAGCCATCAAGCCATGCCCTGCCGACAGAGGTTGGTCATGCCGCCCACCGGCCTCCGTCGAACGCTTTCCGCAGAATGAATGCAATCTGAGGCAGCCGCGAAACGCCATGCACACATCTGTGAAATCTGTGGAATCTGTGAGACCTTTTTCGTTGCACAAATGTATGATGGCTCAAGATGTCTCACAGATTCCACAGATTTCACAGAGGCTGCGCCATGAATGCGCATGGGGGTTGACGTAGGGACCGGCCTCCGTCGAACGCTTTTCGCAGAATGAATGCAATCTGAGGCAGCCGCGAAACGCCATGCGCACATCTGTGAAATCTGTGGAATCTGTGAGACCTTTTTCGTTGCACAAATGTATTATGGCACAAGATGGCTCACAGATTCCACAGATTTCACAGAGGCTGCACCATGAATGCGCATGGGGGTTGACGTAGGTGCCGTCCGCCGTGCCGGCCCGCACGCCCCAACGGGGCGTTGGATTTTGAGGAAGAAAGCCGGCGGCAGGGCCTTAGCCCACAATGGTGAACTTGGCGAATTTCAGGAGCAGTTGCTTGCGGCCAGTGGTATCGAAGTCCACCGTGGCCTTGCGGTTCTCGCCCGTTCCCTCCACGCCGACCACCGTGCCACGGCCAAAACGCTGATGCTCGATGACCTGACCCGCATGGAGTCCGGCCCCCGTACCCGCCGAAGCAGAGGGGGCAGAACCCGCGCCGGCCGAAACCGGAGAGGCAGATCCTGGCTCGGCACGCCCGCCACCGGTCATGGCACGCGACACGCTCTGCCACTTCCCGCTCTGCCGGAGCTTCGCCTCAAACGACGAAGAGAACGGATTGACGGCCTGTTCGGGGCGGTGCGGAGCCGTCTCCTTGGGCTTGGGGTCGGCCATGAACTGCCCGGCCACAGGGCGGGAGTTCTGCATCCGCCCGCTCATGCGGCGGTATTCGCCTCCCCAGACCCTTGCCCCCGTATAGGGTTGGTCGGTCTCATAGTCGTCGTCCCAGGGGCGACGGCGTGCAGGTTTGTCC
Source organism: Hallella seregens ATCC 51272 (assembly GCF_000518545.1). Classification (GTDB taxonomy): domain Bacteria; phylum Bacteroidota; class Bacteroidia; order Bacteroidales; family Bacteroidaceae; genus Prevotella; species Prevotella seregens. The sequence continues at coordinate 8,203 of NZ_JADU01000020.1, read as the reverse complement.
TCGTCCCAAGGCCGACGGCGCGGCCGGTCTTCGCCAAAGGGATTGCCCCCGATGCGCCCGCCCTCTGTCTGGACGGTGACAAACTCCGGGTCAATGTCGTTGATAAACCGGCTCGGGTTGACAAAACTGTCCATCTTGCCATAAAGCCAGCGCGAGTGGGCCCAAGTGAGATAGCAGTGCTTCTCGGCCCGGGTGATGGCCACGTAGAGCAGTCGGCGCTCTTCCTCCAGCTCGCGGGGCGTGCCCACGGAGAGCGTGCTCGGGAAGATGTTCTCCTCCATGCCCACCACAAACACCGTGGGGAACTCCAGTCCCTTGGCCGCATGGATGGTCATCAGCGTCACTTTGTCGTCGGAGCCGTCGTCCGAATCCTGGTCGGTCATCAGCGAAACAGTGGCCAGATAGTCCTGCAACCGGGCCTCGTCGGCATGGTCGTCCTCGCGCTGGGCCTGCACAAAATCGGCCATTCCCGAAATCAGCGCGTCGATGTTCTGCCGCCGGCTGTCGCCCTCCACCGTCTTGTCAGCGGCCAGGTCGGCCTTGATGCCGCTCTCGACCATGATCTCGTCGCCCAAAGTCAGCGCGTCCGTGGTCTGTGCTTTCGCCATGAATCCGCTCATCAGCGCATGGAAGGCGGCCAGCTTGCCCAGCGTGCCACGGTTCACGTCCAGTCCGTATGCGGCCGGACGGGCAATCGTCTCCCACAGGCTCACCTCGTGTTGCTCGGCCGCACGGACAATCTTCTGCACCGTGGTGTCGCCGATTCCCCGCGCCGGATAGTTGATGATGCGGCGAAAAGCCTCCTCGTCGTTGGGGTTCACGGTCAGCCGGAAATAGGCTATCACGTCCTTTACCTCCTTGCGCTGGTAGAAGCTCAGCCCGCCATAGATGCGGTAGTGGCTGCCCATGCCCACCTCGGGCTTGCGCATTTCTTCCTCGAAGGTGCGGCTCTGCGCATTCGTGCGGTAGAGAATGGCAAAGTCGCTCCACCGGCACCCCTCCTGATTCTTGATGCGCCGAATCTCCCGGCACACCATGGCCGCCTCGCGCTTGTCGGATATGGTTTCCAGAATGGTCACCTTGTCGCCCTCCTCCTTGCGGCTGTACACCTCCTTGGGAATCTGCCGCGAGTTGTGTTTCATCAGTGAATTGGCGGCCGCCACAATGAGCTGCGTGGACCGATAGTTCTGCTCCAGCTTGAACATCCGGGCGTCGGGGTAGATGCGGTTGAAGTTCAAGATGTTGTCTATCTTTGCCCCACGGAAAGCGTAGATGCTCTGATAGTCGTCGCCCACCACGCAGATGCGGCCGTGGTCGCGGGTGAGCTTGGTCACAATCTGCTGCTGCACGTAGTTGGTGTCCTGGTATTCGTCCACAAAGACATACTGAAACCGCTCTGCATATTTCTGCCTCAACGGCTCATGGTCGCGCAGCATTTGGAAGGTGTTCACCAGCAAGTCGTCGAAGTCCATGGCGTTGGCCTGGCGCAGTCGCTGCTGGTAGGAGGCGTAGATTTTGAACGTCTCGGGCATGTTGCGATGCCTGTCGCGGGCCAGCAGGTCGCCGTCTTCGGCATACTGTTCGGGCATGCACAGCCGGTTTTTGGCCGCCGAGATGGCCGCATGGACGGAAGCCGGCTTGTAGGTCTTGTCCTCCAGCCCCATCGACTTCACGATGTTCTTGATGAGCGAACGCGAGTCGCTCTCGTCGTAGATGGTGAAATCGCTGCGGTATCCAATGCTGTCGGCCTCCACACGGAGGATGCGCGAGAACACCGAATGGAACGTACCCATCTGCAAATAGCGGGCCCGCTCGCCACCGACCAGCTGTGCAATGCGCGACTGCATCTCGCGGGCGGCCTTGTTGGTAAAGGTGAGGGCCAGCACATTCCAGGGTTTCATGTCGTAGTGGGCCAGCAGCCAGGCTATCTTGTAGGTGAGCACACGCGTCTTGCCCGACCCTGCTCCGGCAATGACGAGCTGCGGGCCGTCGCAATAAGTCACAGCCGCGCGCTGGCTTTCGTTGAGCTGTTCGAGCAGTTGTTCTTCACTTTGCATATTTCTTGAGGATTGAATGAAGATGTCCGAGAGCCGAGTTGTCAAGTCGTCAGGAAGCCAGGCCCTTTGCCTCAACTCCCTAACTCCGTAACTTCTTAACTCCTTATTTATAGGTTCCACCCACGGCAGTGCGGGGGTCGTAGTCCTCGCCCTCCTTGGGGAAAGTGGGGATATAGCGCATGTTGGCCATGATTTGCCGCTGCCTCAGGCGCATGTAGCCGCTCGGATTCCGGGAGGAGAACCGGCGTGGGTTGGGCAGCGTGGCAGCGATGAGGGCGCAGTCGCCGCGCGAAAGCTCGGCTGCCGTCTTGCCGAAGTTGTACTCGGCACAGGCATCCACGCCATAAATGGCGTCGCCCATCTCGATGGAATTGAGATAAACTTCCATGATGCGCTGCTTGCTCCACAGCAGTTCGACCAGCGCCGTGAAGTAAACCTCGAAGCCTTTTCTCACCCACGATCGGCCGGGCCACAGGAATACGTTCTTCGCCGTCTGCTGCGAGATGGTGCTGGCACCGAACTTTTTGCCGCCCTTGTGCTTCAGATTGCGCTTGGCTGCACTGCCAATGGCGTTGAAATCGAAGCCATGGTGCAGCAGAAAACGGGAGTCCTCGCTGGCCATCACGGCCACGGGCATGTGCGGCGACACCTCGTCGAGCGGCACCCAATGGTGGTGCATCGTCAGGTTGCCGTTCTGCAGGCAGCGGATTACCATCAGGGGAGTCACATATACAGGGACAAAACGATAGGCCACCACGGCCAGTATGGTGGATGCAAAGAAGAGGCTCAAGGCCCAACGCACCATTTTTTTAACTATGAACATACCAGTGAGCACGCTGATTCATGCCAAAAGGGGGATGTGGGCCGTGCCGGCCCGCATCCCCGATGAATGTTTGACGGAAGGATTGCCGCTGTTTACTGCAGCGTGCCGGCATTGGCGGCGTCCACCATTGCCTGGGAAGCATAGAGATAAACTTCCACCCGGCGGTTGGCCTGCGACACGGTCTTGTTCTCAATCTCGTCCTGGCTACCCTTGCCTTCAACGTTTTTCAGCTGCGACTTGCTCACGCCGCACGAGCTCAAATAGTCGGCCACGCTCTGTGCGCGCTTCTGGCTTAGGGGCACGTTGATGGCGTCGCCGCCCGACCGGTCGGTGTAGCCCAGGATGTCAACATGGCAGTCGGCGTTCTTCTTCAGCACGCCGGAGAACTTGGCCAAGTCGTTCTTGCTGTTGGTATTCAGCGTGGCTTTGTTGGTGGCAAAGAGGATGCCCGAGTCGAAAGTCACCTTGACGGCCTTCAGTCCGTTGGCATCTGTCACCTCCTCCACCTTGGCATTTTGCACCTCTGCAGCGGTCTCTTTGGCCACCTTGTCCATGTGCTTGCCGATGATGGCACCGGCGCCGGCACCCACAGCACCGCCGATAGCCGCACCCACGGCTGTGTTGCCGGCTATCTTTCCGATGATGCCGCCGAGCACCGTACCGGCACCTGTGCCGATGAGGGTGCCCGTACCCATCTTGGTTGAACAACTGCACACCGTGAGCATGCACAATCCTACTGTTGCAATCTTAACACTTTTCATCTTGTTTATCCTTGTTATACTTGTTTTTTAACCTTGTTATGCTTGTAAATCCATCTGTTTCCGGGCCGCCGTCGGCCGGCCGTTTGCCTCGTCAAACTTCGTGCAAAGGTAGCTCTTTTTTCGGTAGGCGGGCCCGTTATCAAAGTTTTTTTAGTAACTTTGCGGCAAAATTAAACAATAGAAAGCATCGGGCCGGCGGGGAAATGCCTATGTCGCCGTAGGAATTTCCCTAAACCGTGGCACCGTGCCTACAGACAAATATTTTGAAAATGGCTAAAGAACTGAAAGACTTAACCAAGCGTGCCGACAATTACAGCCAGTGGTACAGCGACTTGGTGACCAAGGCAGACCTTGCCGAGGCGGCCCCCGTCCGCGGATGTATGATTATCAAACCCTACGGCTACGCCATCTGGGAGAAGATGCAGGCCCAGCTCGACAAGATGTTTAAAGCTACCGGCGTGCAGAATGCCTACTTCCCCTTGCTCATCCCCAAGAGCTTCTTCGCCAAGGAAGCCGAGCACGTAGCCGGCTTCGCCAAGGAGAGCGCCGTGGTGACCCACTACCGCCTCAAGTCCGCAGCAGACGGCAAAGGCATCGTGGTGGACCCCGAGGCCAAGCTCGAAGAGGAGCTCATCATCCGGCCCACATCGGAAACAATGATCTGGAACACCTACAAAAACTGGATACATTCCTACCGCGACCTGCCCATCCTGTGCAACCAATGGTGCAACGTGATGCGCTGGGAGATGCGCACGCGACCGTTCCTCCGCACCTCCGAATTCCTCTGGCAGGAGGGCCACACCGCCCACGCCACCTCTGAAGAGGCCCAGGTCGAGGCCCGGAAGATGCTCAAAGTGTATGCTGAATTTGCCGAGCAGTGGATGGGAGTACCCGTCGTACAGGGTGTGAAGAGCGAGTCCGAGCGCTTCGCCGGAGCCCTCGACACCTATACCATTGAGGCCATGATGCAGGACGGCAAGGCCCTGCAGAGCGGCACAAGCCACTTCCTGGGGCAGAACTTTGCCAAGAGTTTCGACGTGACTTTCCTCAACAAGGAGAACAAGCCCGAGTATGTATGGGCCACGAGCTGGGGCGTGTCCACCCGCCTCATGGGCGCCCTCATCATGGTTCATTCCGACGACAACGGCCTCGTGCTGCCGCCGAGGCTGGCCCCCATCCAGGTGGTCATCGTGCCCATCAGCAAGAATGCCGAGCAACTGGCGGCCATCACGGCCAAGCTGCAGCCCGTCATCGACAGGTTGCGGGAGCTGGGCATCAGCGTGAAATACGACGACTCGGACAACAAACGACCGGGCTTCAAGTTTGCCGACTACGAGCTCAAGGGCGTGCCCGTGCGCCTCGTCATGGGCGGCCGAGACCTGGAAGACAACACCATCGAGGTGATGCGGCGCGACACGCTCGAGAAAGAGAACGTGTCGTTCGACGGCATTGTGGAGCGCGTCGAGGCCTTACTCGACGACATTCAGCAGAACATCTTCGAGAAGGCACGCCGCTATCGCGACAGCCACATCTACGAATGCGACGACTACGAGGAGTTCAAGGAGCGCGTCAAGGGCGGCGGCTTCTTCCTCTGCCACTGGGACGGCACGGCCGAGACCGAGGCCAAGATCAAGGAAGACACCCAGGCCACCATCCGTTGCGTGCCTTTCGGCGTGGAGCAGACCCCCGGCACCGACATGGTGAGCGGCAAGCCCGCCAAGCATCGGGTCATCATCGCCCGCTCGTACTAAGCGGCGCGCCCACCGCCTTGGGCGCAATTATAAGGCATTTTACCTCATCCGGCGTAGGGCCGCGCGACGTGTCGCGCGGCCCTACGCCTTTTCTTTTTGCCCACGAGAACGTGGACGCCTTCTATCTGGAGTTCGACGACGAACGCTCGGGGGGCTTCGAGCCGCTGCGCCAGGTGGCCGAGGGCAAGAAAGTGGTGCTCGGACTCGTCACCACCAAGTCGCCCCAGCTGGAAGACCCGCGGGCCGTCATCGCCCGTATCCACGAGGCTGCCCGCATCATCCCACTCGACCGGCTCTGCCTGAGCCCCCAGTGCGGATTCGCCTCGTGCGAGATTGGCAACAAGCTCACCGAGGAAGAGCAGTGGGCCAAGATAGACCTCGTGCGGCAGATTGCCGCCGAAGTGTGGAAGTGAAAGGCTTCATCGCCCCGTCATTACGGTGCAACGGCACTCCCGTTACGCCGTAAACGCATTGCGATTGCACCACAAACGCCGCGCGATTACGCCGCAAACGCCGCGCGATTACGCCGCAAACGCGAGGGCTCCGCGGCGGGCCGGCAGGACGAAGTGTTAAAGTTTGCACGATTTTGCAGCCCCGACGAACAGCGTAACCGATTTTTTCGTATCTTGCATTCCGTATTGTCAAACACCTAAACTAAGGACAAGTTATGAGAATTGGTATCCCCAAAGAGATTAAGCAGGGCGAGAACCGGGTGGGCATGACGCCTGCCGGCGTCAGCGAGTTGGTGGGCCACGGCCATCGTGTCTACGTGCAACACACGGCCGGCGAGGGCAGCGGATTCAGCGACAAGGACTATACCGACGTGGGAGCCGCCGTGCTGCCCACCATCGAAGCCGTGTACGAGGCGGCCGACATGATAGTGAAGGTGAAGGAACCCATCGAGCCCGAGTACCCGTTGGTGCGGCAGGGGCAGCTCGTGTTCACCTATTTCCACTTTGCCAGCGACCGTGCACTCACCGAGGCCATGCTGCACAGCAGGGCCGTGTGCCTGGCCTACGAGACGGTGCAGCTGCCTGACCGCTCGCTGCCCCTGCTGGTACCCATGAGCGAGGTGGCCGGGCGCATGGCCGCCCTGAACGGCGCTTACTACCTGCAAAAGACCAAGGGCGGCAACGGCAAGCTCGTCGGCGGCGTGCCAGGAGTGGAGCCCGCCCGCGTGCTGGTGCTGGGCGGAGGCACCGTGGGCGAGGCGGCGGCCCGCATGGCATCCGGCATGGGGGCCGCCGTGACCATCACCGACATCTCCCTGCCACGGCTGCGGCAGCTGGGCATGGAGCTGCCCGCCAACGTGCACACGCTCTATTCCAGCGAGCACAACATCCGCCAACAGCTGCCCGCAACGGACATTGTGATCGGCTCCGTGCTGGTGCCGGGAGCCAAGGCCCCCCACCTCATCACGCGTGACATGCTGCGACAGATGCAGCCCGGCACGGTGCTCGTGGACGTGGCCATCGACCAAGGCGGCTGTTTCGAGACCTCACGACCCACCACCCACGGCCAGCCCGTCTACGAGGTGGACGGCATCGTGCACTATTGCGTGGCCAACATTCCCGGGGCCGTGCCCCACACGTCGACCATGGCCCTCACCAACGCCACGCTGCGCTACGCCCTGGCCCTGGCCGACAAGGGCTGGCAGCAGGCCTGCCACGACGACCCCGCGCTGGCCCTGGGCCTGAACCTGGTGGACGGACGGGTGACTTTCGAGGCCGTGGCCGAGGCCTGGGATCTGCCCTACCAGCCGCTGTAGGGCCCGCCCCACGCGGCGTGCGACGGCGACGGCGCGTTTTCCGTGCGATTCCTTGGCCAATTCGGAATCTTTTTCTAAATTTGTCCGCACAACTTTAACGGACAATCGAAAATGGAACAGAACATCAACCCGGAGAAAAGCATGGAGGAACGCCGTCGCGAGATGGAGGCCGAGATTGCGGCCAACGAGGCCGCCGACCGCGCATACCGCCGCCGACTCGTGCGCAATCTCATCATCATTGGCGTGGTCATCGTGACCGCCATCGGCGGTTACCTGGGTCTGCGGCCCCACGACGAGCCCGAGGTGTACTACACCGACGGCAGCATCGACTACGCCAAACAGGCCGACAAGCTACGCCGCACCAGCGGATTCAAGAGCGTGCAGGAGTTCCGCGGTGGCTATGCCATCGTGAGCGACGGCAAGAAATACGGCATCGTCGACGTGAAGGGCACCGTCGTCTGCCCCGTGAAATACGAAGCCATCGAGTCCAACTACAGCGAGCACTACCCCGACCTCTGCGAGGTGCGCCTGGCCGGAAAGCTCGGACTGGTGGACAAGCAGGGGCGCGAGGTGGTGAAACCCATATACGACGACATCGGTCCACTCAACGGTTCGTCCATGCAGGTGACGCTGGGCAAGGAGCAATTCTACATCGACACCGAGGGCAACCGCATTGAACTTTAAACAAAAACGACCATGGACTACCTACCCCACGACCCAGCCATCCTGGTGTCGAGCATCAATATGCTGCTGCGCGACGAGGAATTCTCCTCGCTCGAGGAGCTCTGCTACAACTTTGACCGCAATCCCCGCGAGCTGAAAACCTATCTGCGCCGCCACGGCTACGTGTACAGCGAGAAACAGCACCAGTTCAGACCAGAGGGCTACAACCGGTGAGCCCCACATAGGGAGCACGCTGGGACGGCCTCTTTGGAACGCACGCAGAGACGCGGAGACAGCGGAGCACTCCGCGCTTCTCCCACAACCTCTGGCAAAAAAACTCAAAAAACTCTGCGCCTCTGCGTGAGAACTCATCATCGAGA
>NZ_JADU01000019.1 GCF_000518545.1 Hallella seregens ATCC 51272 | reverse complement strand
TTTGCTCGCACGCAGAGACAAGGAGACGGCGGAGCACTCCGCGCTTCTCCCACAACCTCTGGCAAGAAAAACTCTAAAACTCTGCGCCTCTGCGTGCCCCCAACGAAAGGATAGCACGCAGAGCCGCAGAGTTTTTAGAGATAGAGTTTGGCAAAGAACGCCAATTTTTAGAAAAGTCCTCCTTATACTCTGCGGCTCTGCGTGCACCAAAGGACAGCCCAGCGTGCGCCAAGCAGCAGACTCCTACACGCAGAGCCGCAGCGTTTTTTGAGGTCAAACGATAGCTACGAGCGGCAAAGATCAAGAAAATACCGGTGCACCCGCGTGTCGTCTCCCAACTCGGGGTGGAACGCGGTGACCACCTGCCGGCCCTCGCGGGCGGCCACGATGCGGCCGTCCACAGAGGCCAGCTCCGTTGCTCCCGGGCCCAGCTCCGTGATATAGGGCGCACGGATAAACGTCATGGGGATGCGCCCGATACCCCGGAACTCGCCCTCGGTGGCAAAGCTGCCCAGCTGACGGCCATAGGCATTGCGGCGCACACGGATGTGCATGGTGTCCAGATGGCCGGCGTCGAGCATGATGAGCCCGGCGCAGGTGCCCAGAACGGGCAGCCCGCCCCGGATGGCCGCACGCACAGGCTCGCAGAGATCCAGGTCGCGGATGATGCGCAGCATGGCCGTGCTCTCGCCCCCGGGAATCACAAGACCGTCGCAAGGCCGCTGCCAGTCGGCCCGGTTGCGCACGAGAAACGGCTCCGCCCCCAGGCGGGCGAGCATCTGGCAGTGCTCGGCAAAGGCCCCCTGCAGGGCCAGTACGGCAATGCTCATTGTCCGCGCTCGGCCATGAGGAGCTGAATCTCGCTCTCGTTGATACCCACCATAGCCTCTCCCAGATCTTCGCTCAGGGCGGCCAGCATCTCGGGGTTGTCGTAATTGGTGACCGCTTTCACGATGGCCTGTGCCCGCTTCTCGGGGTCGCCGCTCTTGAAGATGCCGCTACCCACAAACACGCCCTCGGCCCCCAGCTGCATCATCAGGGCCGCATCGGCCGGTGTGGCCACGCCCCCGGCTGCAAAGTTGACCACGGGCAGACGGCCGTTGTCGTGCACGTAGAGGGCCAGTTCGTAGGGCACAGCCAGCTGCTTGGCCGCCTCGTAGAGCTCGTCGGACGAGAGAGAGACGAGACGACGGATGTCTCCCTGCATGCGGCGCAGATGGCGCACGGCCTGTATCACGTCGCCCGTGCCGGGCTCGCCCTTGGTACGAATCATCGTGGCCCCCTCGCCGATGCGGCGCAAGGCCTCGCCCAAGTCGCGCGCACCACAGACAAAGGGCACACGGAACTGCCGCTTGTCGATGTGGAATACGTCGTCGGCAGGCGAGAGAACCTCGCTTTCGTCAATGTAATCTATTTCGATGGCCTCCAGGATTTGCGCCTCTACGAAGTGGCCGATGCGGCACTTGGCCATCACCGGAATGGTCACGGCCTCCTGGATGCCACGTATCATCTTGGGGTCGCTCATGCGCGACACGCCGCCGGCCGCACGGATGTCGGCCGGTATGCGCTCCAGCGCCATCACGGCACAAGCGCCGGCAGCCTCGGCAATGCGGGCCTGCTCGGGAGTGGTCACGTCCATAATCACACCGCCCTTGAGCATCTGGGCCAGGTTGCGGTTCAGGGTTGTTCTGTCTTCCATTCTGCGTTTTCTTTAAATGTTTGCGGCCGCAAAGCTATGCACAAAAAAGGGAACGGCCAAGCGGCCGTTCCCATACCGAAATGTATTGCACCGAAAATCACAAGTGTTCCGAGCCGTTGCGGAAGCTGCGGGGAGCGCATCCACGGCTCTCGCTGAAGAAGCGGCTGAAGGCCGCCGGTGACGAGAAGCCGAGCTGACGGGCCACCTCGGCTATGGTGAGCCGCGAGCCGAGGAGCAGGGCCGAGGCCTCCTGGGCCAGATAGTCGTCGACCACTTGCTTGGGCGACTTGCCCACAACGCGGCGCGTCACCTGCGAGAGATAGCGCGGCGTGATGGCCAGCCGCTCGGCGTAGAACGAGACGGTGTGCGACGTGCGGTAGTTGTCGGCCACGAGTGTCATCAGCGCATTGTAGAGGTCGGCCGGCCGCTGGCTGGCTGTGTGCCCCTCCACGGCATAGACCACCCGGCTGTGCACATAGGCGTGGGCCTGGGTCACGGCCGTCGGCACGTCGTCGCCCAGGGCCAGACGGGTGGCAATGGCCGAGGAGAGAGCGCCGCCCACGCCGTGGCGCTGCCAGCCGTCGGTGTTTTGCGAAGAGAAGAAACGGGGGTGGCCGTCGGCCAGGAGCAGGGCCGTGAGCCGGCGGGCCGTCTGGTGGCCGCCGCGCAGCAGCACCGCCCCCGCCCCCATGTCCGTCAGGGCCTCGGCGGCCCGCAGCATGTCGTCGTCGGTGGCAATGGGGCGGCCCAGCAGCAGTTCGGCCTCGTTGCAGCGCAGCAACAGGATGGCGGCTTCGGGAATGAGCCACCGCCGCAGGGCCGCCAAAGCCTCATCGTCGAGCAGCCGTTCGCCCCGCGACGACACGATGCCGGGCACAAGCACCAGCTGCCGACAGCCTGCCAACTCGGCGCGCAGGGCCCGGATGGTACGGGCGTCGCGCACCATGCCCACCTTGGCCACATGCGGGTGGCGGGCCTCGACGACGGCCCTCGTCTGGCCCACCACGAGGTCGCAGGGCAGGTCCATGATGGTCTGGATGCCGCGACCATCCTGGACGGTGACCGAGGTGACGGCCGTCAGAGCCTCGCCACCCATGGCGGCAATGGTGCGAATGTCGGCCTGGATGCCGGCCCCGCCGGTGTTGTCAGACCCCGTAATGGTGAGCACCGCCGGCCGCAAGGTCGCGGAATGTATGGATGTTGTGGACATAATCGGTCGTAAACATAAGGATTCAGGGGTGCAAAGATAAGGCTTTATGCCGGCATTCCCTTGGGCGGTGCACAAAAAAACCGATTTTTTAACGCATACATTTTTGCCCCGCAGAGAACTGCGAATGCACAGTTTTTCGTAACTTTGCCCGCGCAAACAACGACAAGGGCGGATGCGGGAGGCCGCGGCCCACGGACCAAACAAAAACAAACATGTGTGGAATAGTAGGATATATAGGTACGCGCGAGGCCTATGACATATTGATTCAGGGACTGCACCGGCTGGAATACCGGGGCTACGACTCGGCCGGCGTGGCGCTCATCAACCGGAAAGACGAGCTCCATGTCTACAAAGCCAAGGGCAAAGTGAGCGACTTGGAGACGGCGGCGGCCGACAAGGACTGCTCGGGGGTGGTGGGTATAGCCCACACCCGATGGGCCACCCACGGCGAACCTTCCGTGCGCAACGCCCATCCCCACGTGTCCGAGTCGGGCAATCTGGCGATGGTGCACAACGGCATCATCGAGAACTTTGCCCTGCTGCGCGACCAGCTGCAGGCCCGCGGCTTCCACTTCCAGAGCGACACCGACACCGAGGTGCTGGTGCAACTCGTTGAGTATGCCCAGAAGAGGCACCGGTGCCCGCTGGCCGAGGCCGTGCGCCATGCCCTGCGCAAGTGCATCGGCGCCTATGCCATCGTGGTGATCGACCGCCGCGACCCGTCGACTGTCGTGGCCGCACGCAAGGGCTCGCCCATGGTCATCGGCATCGGCAAGGACTCGTCGGAGTTCTTCATCGCCTCGGACGTGACGCCCATTGCCGGGTACACGCAGGATGTGGTCTACGTGGACGACGAGCAGATTGCCGTGTGCCAGCCGGGCAAGCCACTGGAGATCATCGACCTGAAAAACAAGCCAGTGGACGTGAACGTGAAGCAAATCGACGTCGATCTCGACATGCTCGACAAGGGAGGATTCCCCCATTACATGCTCAAAGAGATATTCGACCAGCCCCGTTGCCTGCACGACTGCATGAGCGGACGGCTGCTCGGCGAGGACGTTATCCTGAGCGCGGTGCGCAACAACCGCGCCCGACTGCTCTCGGCCACGCGCTTGGTCATCGTGGCCTGCGGCACGAGCTGGCATGCCGGACTCATTGCCAAGCAGCTCATCGAGCACTTCTGCAAGATCCCTGTAGAGATAGACTATGCCTCAGAGTTCCGTTATCGCGACCCGGTCATCTATTCCTCGGACGTGGTCATCGCCATTTCCCAGAGCGGAGAGACGGCCGACACGCTGGCCGCCATCAAACTGGCCAAAGAGCGCGGGGCCTTTATCTTCGGCATTGTCAACGCCGTGGGCTCGAGCATTGCCCGCGAGACCGAGACGGGTGTCTACATCCACGTGGGGCCGGAAATCGGCGTTGCCTCGACCAAGGCCTTTACCGGACAGCTCACCTGCCTGACGCTGCTCACGCTTGCACTGGCACATGCCAAGGGCACCATAGCCCACGACGAGCTGGCAGAACTGACCCAAGAACTGGCTCGCATCCCTGAAAAGATTGAGCTGACGCTCACCCGCAACGACCAGATACAGCAACTCGCGCGTACCTATACCTATGCCACCAACTTTCTCTACCTGGGCCGGGGATGGAACTACCCCGTGGCCTTGGAAGGTGCACTGAAGCTCAAGGAGATCAGCTACATCCATGCCGAAGGCTATCCGGCCGCCGAGATGAAGCATGGGCCCATTGCTCTGGTGGACAACATGATGCCGGTGCTCTTCATTGCCACCCATCACGAGGGCTATGAAAAGATTATCTCGAACATGCAGGAGGTGAAAGCCCGCGGCGGACGCATCATTGCCGTGGTGACAGAAGGCGACACCGAGGTGTCGAAAATTGCCGACCAGTGCATCAGCGTACCGCAGACGTTGGCCCCGCTGGCCCCGCTGCTCTCGGTGATTCCGTTGCAGCTGCTGGCCTACCACATCGCTGTGGAGAAAGGACTCAACGTGGACATGCCCCGAAATCTGGCCAAAAGTGTCACTGTAGAATAAGCCGACAACCATGAATTATTTCATTCTCATCAACAACGTACAGCAGGGGCCCTTCACCCTCGAGGAGCTCCGGCAACGCGGCCTCACGGCCGACACGCTGGTGTGGGCCCAAGGCATGAGCCAATGGACTCCCGCCTGGCAAGTAGAAGAACTGCGCAGCCTCGTCCAAGGCACGGGCGGCACTCTCACCCCACCGCCGCCCCCTCCTTTCAATCCTGCGGAAACGGCTGCTCTACAGCCCGCCCCAAATCCCACGCCGCAGCCGGAAGACGGCACACCCAAACCACAGCGCGACGGACACAAAGCCTTAAAATGGGCCAGCGTAGGGTTGCCGGCCTTACTCGTTCTCTTGGGCGTCACCCGGCCAAACAAGGCTGAACATCAACAGGTCATCAACGAAAACCTGATGAAAGCTCTGGCCAAGAGCACACAAGCAGACGATGCTGACCCGGTGACAAAGGGGTGGAGCATGCTCGGGCAAATGGTGGCCAGGCCATTGGTAAACGAGATGCTCACGCAGATGTTGGATTACCACAACTACGTTTTCTTCTCCACCACCACCATTCAAGTTGGCAAGAACAAGACCATCACCACGTCATACGGCCTGTTGAGCAAGGTGTTTACCGCAGACGAAGAGAAGATTGCCTCGGCTGTGTCGTCGGTTACGGGTTTCGATCAGTCGCAGACAGATGAAAAAGAAAGGGGCGGCCATGACGACAATAACAGCCAGGCAGCCGAACAACCCGGCCGCAACGATAGGCAAACATCCAATGCCGACACCACCTCGCTCAGCAAACAGATAGGAGACGCCATCATCGACCATGTGGGCAAACAAGTGAAAAAAGAGGTGAGCGAGCACACCGACAGCACCACTTCGAGCGGTATCGGAGCCCTAATAGACGACATCATCCAGTTTTTCAAGGGCGAATGACCCTGCCGGACGGCTTTGCCGCTCCTCGAAAGACAAGGAAATGCAAGGCCAGGCACAAAAAAATGCCATATTGTTTGGCCGTTCCCGGGAAAACAGCTACCTTTGCATCACGCAAGTTAGAAATAACAAAGACGATAGGGGTATAGCCCAGTTGGTTTAGAGCGCTGCAGTCACATTGCAGAGGTCATCGGTTCGAGCCCGATTATCCCTACCTATCAAGCATTCGGGCGGTTGAGTTTCAACCGCCCGTTTTTGGGTTTATCAAATCATGGCTTCACTATGAAACAGGCTATTCTGGCCCTGCTGCTCACCGCCCTCCCGCCCCTCGCCGCCCTCGCCCAGCGCAACGAGGTGAAAAGTGCACGCGTGGCCACACTGCAGGTAACGGCGGGCAACAACTGGCAGGACATCCCCCTCATCACCCTGGGACAGGAGACTCCCATCGTCATCGCCTTTGACGACCTGACCCACGACTACCACAGATATACCTATCGACTGGAACACTGCGAGGCCGACTGGAGTGTGTCGGAGGAGCTGTTTGCCAGCGACTACTGTGCAGGATTTGCCGAAGGCAACACCATCGACGACTACAGCCCCTCGGTGAACACCAACCAGCTCTACACACATTACCGGTTGCAGATTCCCAACGACCGCTGCCGGCTGAAGATGAGCGGCAACTACAAGGTCACCGTCTACGACGAAGATGCCGGCAACAGCGAGATGCTCACGGCTTGCTTCATGGTGGTGGAGCCGCAGATGAAAGTGGGCATGGCCGTGACAACCAATACAGACCGTGACCTGAACGGCCGGCACCAGCAAGTGGCAATGACCGTAGGCTACGGCAACTTGCGCGTGACCAACCCCGTTACACAGGTGAAGACGGTGGTGATGCAGAACGGACGATGGGACAATGCCGTGGTGAACAGCAAGCCGCAATATGTAATGAACGACGGACTGCGCTGGGATCACAACCGCGACTTCATCTTCAATGCCGGCAATGAATACCACAAATTCGAAATGCTCGACATGAATCACACCACGCTCGGACTGGAAAGCCTCGACTGGGACGGGCAGATGTACCATGCACGCGTGTGGACCGACGAGCCGCGCCCCAGCTACATCTACGACGAAGATGCCGACGGAGCTTTCTGCATCCGCAACTCAGACAACGACGGCAACGACGTACTCTCGGAATATGCAATGGTGCATTTCCGGCTGAAGTCGCCGCAGCTGCCGGGCGAGGTGTATCTCAACGGGGCCTGGACCAACGACCGAATGCTGCCTCCGTACCGGATGCAATGGGACGATGCACAGCAGATTTACGAGGGTGCCGTATGGCTCAAGCAGGGCTACTACAGCTATCAATACCTGCTGCTGCAGGCCGACGGCACCACGGTGCCTGTGCCCTCGGAGGGCAATTTCTACCAGACGGAGAACCGCTATCAGGCTCTGGTCTACTTCCGCGAGGCCGGTGGGCGCACCGACCGGCTGGTGGGCTATGGCCAATGCCGGGCAAACAGCCAGCCCAACCACTGACCCGGACGGCTGCCCAAGCCTTCGGCACTGCTCCCGGCATCAGTCTTACAGGATGCTTCAAGGCCGTCGGCCAGCGGCGTGGAGTCCGTCTACAAAGATGGTGTAGGGCGACTCCACACCGAACAGGTATTGCGAACGATAGCCGCCAAGGTCTACGACTATCTTCTCGAAGACGACGCCCGGATCTTTCGGATGGAGTGTCAGCGTATGGACGGTCTGATTGCCAAGCGGCAATTCCACCACGCAATCCACGACACGACGGGCTACCGTGGGGTAGAACTTGGTATAGACGTTTTCCGGCTGCTCGTTCAAATCGCGATTAAAGTTCACTTCACGACTCTTGCCATCGAGGTTCACGACGAACACCAACCCGCCTTGGTTCAGATAATCGAGCGTTGACTTCACGATGACATGCACTTTCACCGTGGGCACATGCGACACCGTGCTGAAACGATAGGCCAGCGTTGAGCGGCCCGTACCCACTGTATAGGGCATCAAGGCTATGCCATCCTCGCTACGTCCCACGTAGGGCAACACCGTCCATTGCCCGCCCCCGTCGGCGTTGGCCTCCTGATAGTGGACGGCTTCCATCACCACTTGGCTGTCGCGCTCGGCAAAACTGTATGCCCCCCACCCGTCATTCTCTATCCGATAGACACTGGGACAGATGTCCTTGGCAAAGTTATCGTTCCAGCTGGTATAGCCGATGTGCTTCTGTGTCATCATTCCTTTCCACTTGCCTCCGGCAATATCATGGTTGTAGGCGGCACAAAGCATCGAGTCACGACGGAAAGCCGCCTCCACGCGGTCGGCCCACAGATTGGCTGACGGGTCGCCCAAGGCATAGCGTGCATGGTTCATGGCCTGAGCGTAATACATCTGATAGAGGTTGCTCATGGCCTGTACCGGGAAGAGTATCAGCTCCCGATAGCTGTCCTGCTGCTCCGGACGCAGCGACACAAACTGGCGCAAGGCATCAGCTTCCAGCCGCATATAGTCATCGGCCACTCGCTGCCACTCGCCCGTCTCCAGGTTATAGGTTCTTGCATCCAGCATCTCTGCCGTGCACCGACCGGCATACTTGCCTTGCAAATTCAGAATGCGGGCAGCCTCAACAGCCGCCTCTCTTCCCCAAGCCGCCTCGCAGAAGTCGCGCGTGTGCGCCAAAACTCCCTGCACATCGTAACGTTCCGGGTTCCAAGCCATGTCGAGGAAGAACTGAATGGGATACTCCATGGGCTTCAGATCGCCCACATTCAGTATCCACATCTGGCGGATGCCATACTGGGCGGCCAGCTGCAACTGTTCCCACATGTTCTGCGTAGGAGTCACGTTAAGCCACTTGGTGTTGCGCGGCGCCCCCACATAGTCTACATGGTAATAGAGTCCCCAGCCACCCTTACGGTCGCGTTCCTTGACCGAGGGCACCCGACGCACGTTGCCCCAATTGTCATCACAGAGCAGCAACGTCACGTCGTCGGGCACCCGCATGCCCTTGTCGTAGTAATCGAGCACCTCTTTATAAAGAGCCCACACCTGCGGAGTCTCCTGCGCCGGGCGGCCCGTTACGTCAGCAATGATGCGTCGCTGGCTGTCCACCACACGTTGCAGCAGCCGCGTGTCGGCCTCCTCGCTCATAGCAGCATCGCCGTCACCGCGCATGCCGATGGTCACCACATCCTCCGTGCCCTTCATGCGCTCAATGCCTTCACGGAAGAACCGATTCAGATTTTTCTCATTCGTCGCATAGTTCCACGCCCCCCACAAACTGCGCTGACTGGCGTATTCCTGATGGTTGCGCGCCATCGGCTCGTGATGCGACGTGCCCATGACGATGCCCATCTCGTCGGCAGTCTTCGTGTTGAGTGGGTCGTCTGCATAGAAAGCCCAGGCCCACATGGCCGGCCACATAAAGTTTGCTTTCAGTCGCAGCAGCAATTCAAAGCACCGTGCATAGAATTCGTGTCCGCCACGGCGCGTCTTAAACATGTGCTGCACCCATGAAGTGAGGCACGGCGCCTCGTCGTTGATGAAGATTCCACGGTAGCGCACAGCAGGCTCACCGTCGGTATAGGTACCCCGCAAGGCATAAATACTGTCATGGTGCACCGTGGGCACATCGGCCCACCAGTACCAAGGCGACACGCCAATCTGCCGGCTCAGCTCGTAAATGCCATAGATAGTGCCGCGCCGGTCGCTGCCCGCAATGACCAGTTGCTGCCCCACAAGGGTGATGATATATTTCTCTGTCTTTCCCTGCAAGGCCTTGCCGTCGATCTCTCCCTGACGTGCCATTCTGTCTATCACCCGGCTGTGTCCCAGCGTACCCGCCACGATGGTCGCCCCGTCACCTCGGTCAGCGACCGATACCGTGGCATCATGGCCGGTCACCCGCCCAAAATCGAGTGCCAGATTACGGGCTGCCAGCAGCACGCCTTTCTGGTCGGCCGCATCCACCCAAATGGTAGGCCGGGACAAATCCACGTCGCCAGCCTTGAAGCTGACCAGACAATCGGCTGCCCAGAGCGTGTTAGAACACAAGCCCAACTGGGCCAAAAGCGAAAGGAGTGAAAGGAAGAGGCATTTCATACCGTGTCTCATGGTCTTATGGTTTCGGCGTTGTTTTCTTTGTTGAATGTTGACACCGTGAGCCGTTGGAGCGGCCATCAGCAGGGCAGCTGCCAGATTTCCAAACCGTGTCATGTCTATTCGATGGGTTGATGGGAGAAAGTTTGAAAATAGTCCAGGCATGTCTCACGCCACTCCCGAGCGTCGTTCAGCTGCACCTGCAGCAGTCCGTCCACCTGTTGCCAACGCTCGGCATCGACATAGGGACGCGTCGAGCTGCGCCAAAAGTCACGATACACCTCCACCATCGACACGCCCAGCCGGTATTTGCAGCAGAGTTCCTGCCACAGAGTGTTGCCCGACTGCATGCGGTAGTCCCAGGGCACATGGTGGAACCACAGCAGCAACTGTTCGGGACAGGTCTCCAGCCGTTCGTACTGCGTAGCATAGGGCTCGCGGTATTGGGCCGTGGCTCCGCTGCCGGTGGCCACGGTTCGGTCAAAGCCAATGCCGGCCGAGTCGGCCCGGTGGTAGTACACGGGACACCACTCCCGCGGATAACTGGCCTTGAAGCCACCGGGCTCCGGCCCATAGTGATGGTCGAACTTGAAGAGATGGTGCAGTCCCAAGGGCATCATATAGTTCACGCAAGCCTCGCGCGAAGTCATCATCATCATGCCCACAGGAGCGAGGAAGCGTGCGTCCGCCGTGTGAAAGGTCTGCCTCAACCACTCCTCCGCAATGGCTTCGGCCGAGAGTTCGGGGTTCCAGGCCAGCCTCCCGAAGGCATACCAGTTGGCTTGTGAGAAAGGGTGCCCGCACCAATTGGCCGTGTCGCCGACATTGGCCACGCCGGCAACACCTTTCAACCGCGACGGCTTCACCTGCTCAAAGAACTCTTTCCACATCGGTGCCAGATACACCAGATGCCTTGACTGGCCCAGGTATTCCTGTGTAATCTGCAGCTCTGCCAGCTGCGATGTACGCTCCATCCGGTCGAAGATGGGGGCATAGGGCTCACGTGGCTGGAAGTCGAGCGGCCCGTTTTTCGACTGCAACATCACGTTGTCGCGAAACAGTCCGTCCAGTCCGGCAAATTCCGAGACGGCCTGCTTCACACGATCCTCATGCCTGTGACCTGCGCCGTAGACAAACGAACGCCACACCACCTTTCCCCCGTAAGGGGCCAGCGCATCGGCCAGCATGTTGGCTCCTTCGGCATGCGTGCGGTGGTAATCGCCCGGACCAGGCTGTCCCTCGCTGTTGGCCTTGACCAGAAACCCGCCAAAATCGGGCATCAGGGCATAGATTTCGGCTGCCTTCCGCTGCCACCAGCGTCGCACGCGGGCGTTCTGCGGGTCGGCCGTGCGCGTGTCACCCAAGGCCATTGGCGAGGCAAAGTTCACAGACAGATACACGCGAATACCATAGGGACGCAGCAAATCGGCCACCACCTGCACCTTGTCCAGATAGGTTCTGCTAAGCATCTTCGGACTGGCATTCACGTTGTTGAGTACCACGGCGTTGATGCCCACCGAGGCATTGGCCCGGGCGTAGAGGCAGAGACGGGCCCGCAGGCTGTCGCTCATCCGGCCGCCGGTCATCTGCTCCCACTTCCAAATGCTCCGTCCGGCATAGCCGCGCTCCACACTCCCGTCGGGATTGTCCCAGTGGTCGAGCATGCGCAGGGCCAGGGCCGGACGCTCCATGCAGTCATAAGGGCCGGTCTCCGCCTGTGTGTTCTGGCGGCGCAGCAGGGCGTAGGCTCCGTAGAGCAACCCCACCGCACTGCTGGCCGTGACCGTGGCCGGGCGCGGGCCCTGCAGCCGGAAGCCGTCGCCCAGGCGCGCCGCCGTGTCGAGCACCAGCGTGACATCCGAACCACGATAGCCGTCGGCCAGTGCCTCACGGGCCAAGGCCACCGTGGTCTCCGTCGCATGCGGAGCCGTAGGCCCGATCCCCCGCACCTTCACCCGGCAGGGAGAGTCCGGAGCGGTGCCGCCCAGCCACAGCAGACGGCCGTCGTCGGCCCGGCTCCAGAGCGTCCAGGCCAGCAGTCCGAACAGCAGTCCGGCGCGTTTCATCCAAGCGTTCACAGGTTTACTGATTCTTGGTGGTGGCATAGAGGCCGATACAGGCCCCGATGAATCCGCCACTCCGGTGGGTACTCAGGTTCACGGCATCCACGCCGCGGGCCAGCAAACTCCACGCCTCGTCGCCGTCCACGGCGTACCAAAAGTCGTAGTAGCGGCCGCGGCCCTCTATCTTCAACTTCACGGCCTTGTCGGGAACAAAGGCCGAAGCGATGAGCGTCCTGCCCTTTTCCGTGCGGTAGAGGGCCAGGGCCGTGCGGCCGTCCAGCCGGGTCTTGCCAAACACAAAGTTGTATTCCTCGTTCTGCAACAGGGCGAATCCGGCCAGCCCGGCGTCTGTCCGCGGCGAGAAGTCCACCCGCGTCTCGGCCGTGAACGCCGTGTGCTGCTGGCGCACCCACAGTGCCGACAGGCTCTCGCGCTCGGACACGCTTGCGGGCAGGGCGTTGATGGCGAGGCCTTCATTGCCCAACTTCCAGAAGTCCGAGGGGTTGCGCAGGAAGAACCAACGGCTGTCCAGCGTGTCGGCAACAAAGCCGTCGGCATAGCCGAAGTTGCCCGACACCAAGTCTTCGCGCTGGCGGTTCACCGTCTTGAGCCGCGTCTGGATGCCCCGCATGTCGTTCACGGTGGCAATGGCCTTGCCTTTCTCCAGTATCATGGGCCAGCCGTCCTTCCACGTCACGGGCAGCAGATAGGTGTCGCGGCCGGTGTTGTAGAAGTCTTTCTCATAGGGGCGGCAGGCCAGGAATACGGCCCACCACTGTCCGGTCTGGTCTTCCACCAGGTCGGCATGCCCGGCCGAGGTCACCCTTTCGGGGCGGTCGGGGTCGAGTCCCTGCCGCTGGGTCAGGATGGGATTGTGTGGACACTCCTCCCAGGGGCCCTGCGGCAGCCTGGCCCGCAGCACCACCTCGCTGTGCCAGTCGCCCGTACCGCCCTCGGCACACATCAGATAGTAGTAGCCGCCCCGCCTGAAGAGGTGCGGGCCTTCTATCCATATCGGATTCTTCTGCACGTGGGTGCCTCCGCGCAGTATCTCCTTGAAGTCGCCCTTGATGGAATCTCCTTTCACGTCGAACTCGAACAGGCGGATGGCCCGCTGCCCGCTGTACTCGGTCTGGCCGGTCACCGGCGCATTGTGCACGATGTAGCCCTTGCCGTTGTCGTCGAAGAAGAAGCTGGGGTCAATGCCGTCTACCTTGGGCAGATAGATGGGTTCGCTCCATCCCCGGGCGGGGTTCTTGCTCTTCACATAGAAGTTTCCGCGGCCCACGTTGGTGGTAATCATGTAGAAAGTCTTGTTCTTCCGGTTGTAACTGATGGCCGGCGCGTAGATGCCGCCCGACACACGCTGCCCGTCCAACGGCAACTGCGACGGCCGGTCGAGCACATGTCCCAGCAGTTTCCAGTTCACCAGGTCCTTGCTTACCGACAGGGGCACGCCCGGAAAGAACGAAAACGAGGAGTTGACCAGGTAATAGTTGTCGCCCACCCGGCACACCGAGGGGTCGGGATAGAAGCCCAGCCGCACGGGGTTGAGATACTGGCCGGTCGCGTCCAGCGGCTTGTCGAACCGGGCATCACGGCCGTGATAGCTGAAGTATTTGAAATGCGCTGTTTGTCCTGCGGCCGCGGCCGAGAAGGCGGCCGCCATGAGTAGGGTTAGGAATCTTGCAGACTTCATGAGTTGATGGTTTGGTGTCATGGTCATGTTTGGATGTTTTTGGTGGTGCAAAGATAAGGAAAAGCCGCCTCAACGGGCCAGCCGCATGTTTTCTTTTGTTTTCTATTTGTCTCATCCGACAGGAAACACCGCATTTGCACCGCCTCCCCCAACAACAGCGCCGACAGCCCGCTGTCTGCGAGTCGCCGGCGCCCGTCGGAGGCCCCACGGTCGTAGGGCCGGTCTGTCCTATCCTATTTTTTCAGCACTTTTTTGGTCAGCACGCGGCCGTTGCCCAGGGTCTGCTTCACGATGGTCACGCCCGTGGCCGTGCCGGCATTGAGCTTGCGGCCCGAGAGGTCGAAGTATTCCTCCCTGGTCACGCCGGCACCGCCGTTGTCTACCACGCCGCGAATGCCCGTGGCATAGTCGTAGCCCGGGGCCGACCCCTTGAGCACGAGTAGCACACCGTCGAAGAACGAGCGCGTGTCTGCGCCGCAGGCGAACTTCAATTTCAGCTGGCCGTCGGTCACCACCACGTCTTTGATGGCGCAATACTTGCCGTTGTCGAGCGAGGGCTCCACGCTGGCCGCGGCCTGGGGCACCATCACACTGTCGTCCTTGGCCGAGGTAACGGCATGGAAGTAGATGTCGGTGTTGCCGCTTCCACGCTCCAAAGCCCGTGCGAAGACATTGTAGGTGCCGGCCGGCAAGTCGGTAATCTGCTGTTCGGCCGTGTAGCCGAAGCCCCACGAGGCAATCATCGAGTTGGCCACGTCGCAGGTGCCTTTGGCATACTTGTACTGGGCGTTGCCACCCCATGGGTAGTGGTAGACGAAGCCTCCTGTCCAGCCTTCGCCCGGCGTGATGGTCCAGCCCGGCGTGTTCTCGGAGTTCACCACACCGGCCACATCGCCCGGAGCAGTGACATAGATGTCGGGATTGTTCACGAATACCGAGCAGTTGAAACTGTCCACATAGTTCTCCAGCGTGGTCTCGTCGGTCTTCTCGGCGAAGAGCGTGTTGTTGGGGTCCTTGAGTTGGGCATAGAGTCCCTGCCTGATGGCGTCTTTCACCTGCTGCTTCACGTCGGCATCGTCGGTGAGTGCACGGTTTACAGCTGCTGCGAGCTCGTCGGTGGCGGAGCCGAGTTTCTGGGCCACGGCTAGCCCGCTGACCATGGAAGCCGTGAGCGTCTCTACCACGCGGCCGATGTTGGTGGCGGCAGCGGTCGAGGTTTTCAGCTCGTCGATGGCGGTCTTCAGCTCGTCGTTGTCGGTCAGCACCTTGCCTTCATACTTGGCAATTGCGGCCACCACGTTGGCGTAAGAGCTGTGGTTCTCAAACTTGGTGCCGGTGCGCATGTCGCGGGCTTTCTGGGCAGCCTCCACCATCGGGTCGTAGGTGTCGCAGAGCACGCGGTGGTCTTTCAGGGCCGTGGCAGCCATGGTGAGGCGTGCCGTGACGGCCTTGTAGACCGACGGAGCCGTGTAGACCTTGCCGTCGATCTCCTCGACGGCGGCCTTCAGCGCGTCGAAGTCCGTGCCGACATAGCGTTCGGCCTTGTTCTCGTCCAGTGCGGCCTTGGCCAATGCCAAGGCATTGTTGAGCTGTGTGGTCTCTTCCACGCCCATCACATTGGGCAGATACTGCAACCGCACGTTGCCCAGCAGCACCTCCACCCATGCTCCCTGCTTGCCGTCGGCATCGGTGGCGGGTGTCCATTTCAGCTTGTAGTTGCCCGTGGCCTTGGGTTGCAGGCTGGCCTCGACGCGTGTCGAGCCCGAGACGGTGCCCTTGGAGCCGTTCATGTTGGGCAGTGCGGCATCCACGCGGCTCAGGGCGTCGCTGCCGTCGGGGCCGATGAGCTGGAACTTTACATAGGGCGCACCCTTCCAGGCGGCAACGTTGTAGGCCAGCTTGTACTTCTTGCCGGCTTCGAGTTTCACCTCGTAGCCCTCGGTCTCGCCATAGATGCCGCAGCCGCCGTCGTCGGCCGCCGTCGTGCGCAGATAGAGCGCACCCACGAAGTCGCCGCCCTCGCCAAACTTGAAGCTGCGCGGGCCGCTGCCGGGATTGGTGCCCTGGGGCACCGCGGTGGCTCCGTTATAGACCGACCAGCCCATGGGGATGGTGCCCTCGCCCTTGGCCGCAATGGCTTGGGTGATGCTGTCGGCCATCACGTAGTAGGCGGTGTCGTTGGGGTCTCCGCTCACTTGGCCGAAGCTGAGCTCCAGCGCAACCTTGGCAAACACGGCCTCGTCGAGCATGGCCTCGGGGTAGACTCTGGTCACCGTCAGGTCGTGCTGGCCGGCCGTGAGGTCGCCGCTGCCCGTGCGGGCAAAGGTAAAGTCGGTGGCAAAGCCTTCGTTGGGCGTCACGGTGAGCCTCTCGCCGTCCAGCGTGGCCTCGATGCGGGAGGCGTCGGCTTTCTTGTTGAAGCTCATCTTGAACTCCTTTTGGACCACCGGCAGGTTGAAGCTGCCCTGTTCGGGGTCGGCGGTTTTCATCACGGGCAGGTCGTAAGCCGAGCTGTTGATGTCGGTAATGTTGGCGTCCAGCGCGCCGGTCTCGCCCGCAAAATTGGGCACCACGCCCTCGGGGGCCGTGTCGCCGCTGTACTTCAGCTGGTAGGCCGCATCGGTGGGATTGCTGAAACTCACCTCGATCCGCTCGTTGCCGGTCTGCGGATACCGGTCGTCGAGGAACACGTAGAGGTAGCCGTCTTGATGCAGTTCGGTGGTGAGCACCTTCACTTCGCTGCCGTCCATCCTCACGGTACAGGTGCCCTCGGGCAGCACCAGCTTGTCCACGCCGGCGGCGGCAAGCAGTTCTTTGTTGTTGGTAGCAAAGCCAAAGTCCACGCGTATCACGTCGTAGTTGAAGGTGACGGCCCTCACGCCGGCCTTCTCCACCGTCACGCCGTCGAGATAGAAGTCGCCGGGATTGTAGACGCTCAGGGCCAGGAAGAACTTGTCCTTGGCCTCGGCCGCCATCTCCCTGTTCCTGTTGGCCTTGTAATAAGCGGCTTGGGTGGCTGCGTCCTTGTAATAGAACATGTGCGTGAACTTCGTGAAACCGTTCTCGTCGAAGCCCGTGTCGTTGTAGCGGAACTCCTTGCCGCCGGGCGAAATAAAGGGCAGGTCGTCGTCCTCGACGCCCTGCATGAGTTTGCAGTCCACCTTGGTGCCCTTGTCGCTTGTGCCGTCCAGGTTGTAGGTTTTGGAGCCCTGCACGTAATAGGTCACACGATACGTGGTGTTTTCTTCGATGGGCAGGTTGCGGAATTTCACCGAGCGCTGCCACGTGGTGCCCTCCGCCGCGTCGCTGTTGTAGAAATGCAGCGAGCCGGCGCCCTCGCTCTTGGCGGCGGTGCTTAGGTCCCACTTGTCTCCTTCGAGCTGATTGATAAACTCATAATAGGCCACGTCGGTGGCCGTCTTGGTCTGCTCGGCGTTGAATCCCTCGCTGACCAGCGCCTGTGCGCGCAGTCCGACGGGTATCATGGCCAGCAAGCCCAAACTGAGTAATAGTTCTTTCTTCATAAACCTCTGGGTCTTTGTTGTTGATGATTAGGTCTTTATAAAACTGTTGCAAAGGTAATGAACGGAGGGTGTTACGGGCTTTTCGATTTGTTTCAGATGATTTTGTTTTTGTAGATTCTCCCTGCGGGGGCCGTGGCGGCCGCATGACGTGCACGCCAAAGCGGGGATATGCCACAAGAAACAAGCCGTATTCGCACGGCCATTACGGCGCAATCGCACAGCCGTCACGGCGTAATCGCGCGGCCGTTACGGCGCAATCGTACCACCGAAAAGGCCCCGTCGCGGAGGTTGCGCGACGGGGCCGAACGGGCACGCGGGCCTCCTGCAACGGGCGGGAGGCCCCAGGGCGGCTACTTGCCGCCTTTCCGGACGATGTATTCCGAGGGCGACATGCCGAAGTGTTTCTTGAAGACGGTGGAGAAATGGGCCTGGTTGGAGAAGCCCACCTCGAGCGACACCTGGGCGATGTTGAGCTTCTGCTCGCACAGCAGACGGGCCGCCTGCTCGAGACGGATGTTGCGAATGAACTCCGACGTGGGGATGCCGGTCATGTCCTTGAGCTTGCGGTGCAGCTGGGCGCGGCTCACCCCCACCTCGCGGGTGAGCATATCGACGTTGAATTCGGGATTGTCCATGTTCTCGTTGATGCTCTTCATGATGCGGTCCATGAGCTGCTCGTCGTAGCCCTCGACCTGGATGTCGACCACTCTGTCCCTCTGCTGCTGGGCGCCGGAGAACTTGCCGCGCAGGCGCAGCACGTTGTTCACCAGGTTGTTGATGGTGACGTGCAGCTCTTCGAGGCTGAAGGGCTTGGCCATGTAGGCGTCGGCCCCCTTCTTGAGACCCTCCAGACGGTGCTGCACGTCGCTCTTCGAGGTGAGCATGATAACCGGCACGTCGCTGATGTTGCTGTTGGTCTTTATCATGCGCAACAGGGTGAGGCCGTCCATTTCGGGCATCATCACGTCGGAGACCACGCAGTCGAAATGCTCCGTGAGCAGCAGTTTCAGGGCTTCCTTGCCGTTGGCCGCCGTCTCGAACTTATAGTATTCGCCCAGCTCCCGAGCCACGTAGAGGCGTATCTCGGGGTCGTCGTCGACGATGAGCACCCGGTAGTTTCCCGTGCGTTTCCTGCCGCTTTTCTCCGGCATAGGGGGCTCCTCCTTGGGCTTGAGCTCCTCGGCCGTGAAGTGGCTGTTGCCCAGCGGTATGCGCACGCAGAACACACTGCCCGGCGCGTCGGTGCGGTTGGCTGCGTGAATGGTGCCGTGGTGCATCTGCACCACCATCTTGCAGAGGTTCAATCCGATGCCCGTTCCCTCGACATGCGCGCTGCCCTTGCCCACGCCTTGGAAGAAACGGTCGAAGATGCGGTCTATATTGCCCTCCTTGATGCCCACGCCGCTGTCGACGACTTCCAGCCGGGCATAGTGGGCCAGCGGCGTGCCGGCCTCGCCGTCGTGGCCCTCGCTGAGGCGCAGGGTGACGATACCGCCGTCATAAGTGTACTTGAAGGCGTTGGCAAGCAGGTTGCTCGCCACCTTGTCGAACTGCTGGCGGTCCACCCAAGCCATGAGACTACCCTCGGGATGCTCGTAGCGGAACTCCATGTTGCGCTCGCGGGCCGCAAACTCGAACATCTTGGACACGCCGCCCACAAAGGCCACAAGGTCGGTCTCCTGGCAGTGCAGGTGCATCTGTTTCTTGTCCATTTTGCGCAGGTCAAGTATCTGGTTCACGAGCGAAAGAATGCGGTTGGCGTTACGTTCGATGAGGCTCAGCTCCTCGCGGGCCGCGCCATCCAGCCCCTCGCGCTTCATAAGCGAGTGGAGCGGACCCATGATAAGCGTGAGCGGCGAGCGGATGTCGTGGGTGGCATTGATGAGAGTCTTCATCTTGTCTTCCTCAAACTGGTGGGTCTTGCGCCGGTTGTAGTAGAACAGGGCCAGGTAGGCGAAGGCGCCGATGAGCAGCAGATAGACCATCCAGGCCAGTGTGGAGCTATACCACGGCGAGCGGATGACCACCGTAAACACCTTGACCGGCGAGAGCATGCCATAGTCGGACGCGCGCACCTCGATGCTGTAGGAGCCCGGTTCCATGTGGTTGAAGGCCACGCTGTTCACGCCCTCGCCCGTGTGCTGCCACTTGCTGGCACCGTTGATGCGGTAGTAATAGGTGATGTTCTCGGCATTGTTGTAGTTGAGCAACGAGAACTCCATGACGAAACTGTCGTCCTGATAGGACAGTGTGAAGTGGTTGTTGTCGAAGACCGGGCCGTCGGCAATCTGCGAACCATACGACAGGGTGGAGCCGCTGATGGGCTCGCCGTTGATGAGGAAGTTGGTGAGGTGAATCTCGCCGAGCGTCCATTTGGCCCGGTCGAGGTCGGCGGGGCGGAACACGGTGAGGCCCGAGCCGGTGACAAAATAGACGCGCCCGTCGGGGCCTTTGGCTTCGGTGTTCGACACATACTCGCGCGACGACAGCCCGTTGCCGTGGACATAGCCCACAAACTTGCGGCGGCGGCGCTGGTACTGCCAGATGCCCATCGACGTGGCACACCAGAAATCGCCGTTGGGTTCCACCACGATGCTGCGCCAGGCCTCGTCCCTCAAGGTCTCCGCACCGGGGAACGGCAGCATGCGGCGGCGGCGCACGTCGAGCAGGTAGAGGCCTTTCCCGGTGCCCACCACCATGTTGCCGTCGGTGTTGCGGGCCAGCGCGGTGACAGATGTACCCGCGAAGAAGTCGGGCGGCAACAAGCGGAAGCTACCCGTGCGCGTGTTGTAGGCCGAGAGGCCCGACGACGTGCCGAGCCATATCATGCCGTCGGCGGTGGGCAGCATGCAGTGTATCCAGTCGTTGCAGAGGCTGCCATCGGGGCTGCTCTTCTGGAACATGGAGTAATGACGCACGGCCCGGGTGTCGGGGTTGTAGACGCCGAAGCCCTTGCCGAAAGTGGAAAAATAGAGATTGCCGTCGCTGCCTTCGACCACCTGGTTCACGAAATCGCCGTCCGACGGTGCCACGAGCTGCGAGCCGCCGGTGGCCGGATTGTAGCTGTAGAGCCCGCGCCCGGCCCCCAGCCAGTAGCGGCCCTTGCGGTCGCGGCAGATGGAATAGGCGTTGGCCGGCGAGGCCGGGTGGGCCGTGATGCGGCCCTCACGGTTGAAACCAATGACTCCATTGTTCTGCACCACCGTCCACACCGTGCCCCCGTCGCCGAAGCAGACCGACGACACCGACGAGCCCACGGGATGCCCCTGGGCGGCAAAATCCCAGTTGGAAAAGATGGCTTTGTGGTCGGGAATCATGAGTACGCCCTTCTTCTGGCAGCCCACCCAGAGGTTGTTGGTGCGGTCGACAAAGAGGGCATAGACGTTGGCCGTGTTCAGATTGAAGGATGAAATGGGATTGGCCACGCGCTGGGCCTTGCGCTGCCCCTTGGGCACGATGAAGAGACCGGAGCCAAGCGTGCCGATGTAGAGGTTGCCCCAATGGTCGGTCGCCATAGACTTGTAGGTGGCATGAGCCGCCAGCATCTCGCTCACGTCGATGGGGCACTCGGCCAGCCGGCCGTTCTTAACGAAGAACAGACTGCTGCGAGTGGCAATGAGCACGCCCCCGGCATAGCTAATGAAGGCTTCGACCTTGCCCTGGCCCAGCCTGCGCTCGACAATGCGGCCGCTGCGATCGCGGCAGGTGAACACGTTGTTGGCTCCGCCCCGCCAGAAATTACCCTGCCCGTCAATGAAGATGCGGCTGTAATAATGGTCCTCGGCCTTGCTGGCATAGCCGTGGACAGGTGTCAGCCGGTGGTTCTGCTCGTCCACGGAAAAGAGGCCGTAGCCGGCCGTGCCCACCAGCAACCGGCCATCGGGGAGTTGCACCATGCTGCTGATGCGTGGCTGATGAGGCTCGGCGTAGGGCTGGAAGTCGTCGGAGTGGGGCTCGTAGCGCATGAGGCCGTCACCGGTTCCCACCCACAGGTTGCCCTGCCGGTCGACAAACAGGCACGACACGGCATTGCTCATCAACGAGCGCGGATTGGACGAATTGTGCAGGTAACTGGTGAAACGGTAGCCGTCGAACTTGTTCAGTCCGCGGTCGCTCGCAATCCATATCTGGCCGGCACGGTCTTGAATGATTTGGGTAATGAGATTACTGGAGACCCGGTCTGAATCATAGAAATATCCTGACTGGGCCTGCAAGCGCTGACCGACGACGGCCAGGACAAAGAGCCATAATAAAAAGATTCTCCTCATCAGGTGAAAAGGTTAGGCGGCATGGTTTTACCGATGCAAATTTACACAAAATATGACAGCATTCTGCACGTCCGCCCCTTTTTCCACGCCGACGAGGGCTTTTCCTTGCCAAAAATCAGTCATTGCTCACCTTTTGGATGGCGCCGTCCTCGTCGTAGTACAGCTCCTGCACCTTGAGCGAACGCAGCCAAGTGGTACCACGGCTGGGCACGCAGTCGTGATAGAACAGGTACCAGCGGCCCCTGAACTCGACTATGGAGTGGTGTGTGGTCCAGCCCACCACGGGATCGAGAATCACGCCCCGGTAGGTGAAAGGGCCATAAGGGTTGTCGCCCGTGGCGTAGCAAAGCAGATGGCTGTCGCCCGTGGAGTAGGAGTAGTAGTAGCGACCCCGATATTTGTGCATCCAGCTGGCCTCGAAGAAGCGGTGCGGGTCGTCGGCCCGTAACGGACGGCCTTGGGCATCGACGACGGGCACGGGGCGCGGAGCCTCGGCAAACTGCAGACAGTCGTCGGTGAGACGGGCCACCCGGCCGGGCAGGGCGGGCTCATCGCCCTCGGGCAACCGCTCGGCCTTAAGCATCTTGTTGTCGCGATACCACTGGAGCTGGCCGCCCCAGATGCCGCCGAAATAGACATAAACGGCCCCGTCGTCGTCCTTGAAGGCACAAGGGTCAATGCTGTAGGAGCCGCGAATGGGGTCGGGCTGGGGAACGAAAGGGCCCTCGGGGCGGTCGGCTACGGCCACGCCGAGATGGAAAACATCGTTTTTATCCTTGCACGAAAAGACGAGATGGTACCTACCATTCTTCTCCACCACGTCGTTGTCCCACATCTGACGGCCGGCCCAGGGCACCTGCTCGAGCGAGAGAATACAGCCATGGTCGGTCACGGAACCCTGTTCCACCTGGTCGAGCGAGAGCACATGGTAGTCGCGCATCTCGAAGTGACCGCCGTCGTCGTCCTCGGCAGAGCCGCTGTCCCTGTCGTGGGAGGGGTAGATATAGATGCGGTTGTTAAACACGTTGGCCGAGGGATCGGCCATATAGTCCTCGGGAAAAAGATAACGGGGATGATTCATAAGAATAAGGGTTTGGCGTTATTTGAAGAGGTTGACTATCTGATCCACCACCGGTTTGGCCCTGCCTTGGCGGTCGAAGAGCAGCCCATAATTGGTGCGTCCACGGATGGGCCAGTCGTTGAGCCAGGAGTCGCCGTCGGTGAGTCCCCACAGTGTGACGCGCTCTATCTGGCTGGCATGGCGGCGGTAGATGCGGAAGAAGTCCATCCAGCGTGCGTCGATCTGCCGCTGCACGTCGGCCGGGACTCCGTCGGCATAGGGGTTCATCGGCTGCTGGAACGCGTAATTCTGCTCTATGCCGGCCCCTCCGAAATTCCGGGGAGAGGGCAGCACGTTGAGGTCGAGTTCGCTCAAGCTCACCTTAACACCGCAGGCTGCAAAGCTGTCGATGCTGGCCTCATAGTCGGCCAGGTCGGGATAATCGAGTCCCTGGTGGCTCTGCATGCCCACGGCATCGATGCGCAGCCCCTCGGACTGGAGGTGACGCACGAGGCGGCACACGGCCGCCCGCTTGCCAGGCTTGGCCATGGAGTAGTCGTTGTAGTAGAGTTCGGCATCGGGGTCGGCCTCATGGGCCGTGCGGAAGGCAATGTCGATGAACTCGGGACCGATGATATTATAATAAGGTGACCGGCGGAACTCGCCATTGTCCTCGACGGCCTCGTTCACCACGTCCCAGCCATAGACCTTGCCTTTGTAGCGGCCCACCATGGTGCGGATGTGGGTCTGCATACGGCGAATCAGTTCGTCACGCGAGACGACGGTGCCGTCGGCATGCTTGAAAAACCAGTCGGGAGCCTGCGAGTGCCACACCAGACAATGGCCGATGAGGCGCAACCCGTGCTTCTCGGCATAGCTCACCACGGCATCGGCATCCGTGAAATCGTAGACTCCCTCGCGGGGGGTGACCTCGCCGCCCTTGAAGCAGTTCTCGGCCACAATGGTGTTGAAATGTCGGTCGACCAGCGCATCGGCCTGCGCGTCGCCGCCGGCCGTAATGCGGGTGTTGAGGGCCACGCCCACCTGAAAGTAAGGGCCGAGGGCGTCTTTCAGCCCCGGCTGTTGGGCCTGAGCGGCCAGGCCGGCCCAGAAAGCCGACAAGAGCATGAGTTTATTCTTCATTGGAAACAGAATGTTTGACGGATGATTGAACTGAGACGGCAGAGGGTGTGGGTGCCCCTGCGCCCGATGTGTAACGGCCGGCACCCAGCAGCCGAATCCAGCGGCGGCCGGAGAGTTCGGACTGCATCCGCTCATTGTAGACCTTGGTGATGGGGCTGCGGTGCAACGCCCACACGCCCACGGCCAGCGAGAGTGCCGGCACAAGGCTCGACGTGAGCCGGATGCCCGTCTCGGCCATCTCGCTCTGCACAAGCACGGCCCCCGAGCCGTCGCCCGACGCATAGCCGAAAACAGAGAGCAGGAACCCCGTGAGCACGCCGCCGAAGCCCAGCCCCAGCTTGAGCGAGAACGTCATGCCGGAGAAGCAAAGCCCCGTGGATCGGCGGTTGGAGAGATACTCCACATGGTCGGCCACGTCGCCCATCATGGCCCAGAGCAAAGGAATGGTGGGGGCGTAGGCCAGACTGCGCAGCAGGTTGAGCACAAACATGAGGGGCACGTCGGTCTTCTGGGGAATCCAAAACAGGGCTGTAAACAGGGCCGTGAGCAACAGGCAGACGGTGACCACCTCTTTCTTGCCATAGCGGCGGGCCAGATATTGCGACAGGCAGAGGATGCCCAACAACTGGACGAGAGCGGCCGAAATGTTGAAGACGGAGAAGCCCACGCTGTAGGCATAATGCCTGTCCACCTGCATGCCCAACACATTCAAGAAGTCGGCCAGCGACTTGTGGTCTACGGCATAACGGAAATAAAAGCTCATGGCCGAGTTCCACATGGCCAAGGCAATGAACAGAAAGAACGTGAGCAGCACCACGGCACGCCACGAAGCATCGGAGATGGTGTCGCGCAGATCCTCACGCAGGCTTGTCTGCTGCAAGGGCGGCGGCGAGACACGCTCGCGCGTAATGCGGAAGGTGGCCATGAGACAGCAGAACGACAATACGGAAAAGAGCCCCACCGTGAGCAGCCAGCCCTGTTGCCGGTTGGCACCACCCAGATGGTCGACAAGGGGCAGCGTGGCCCCCTGTACCACAATCTGGCCGATGGTCACGGCCACAAAACGGTAGGTGTTGAGCGAGGTGCGCTCGCCGATGTCGCTCGTCATGACACCGCCCAGCGAGCAGTAGGGCGTATTGACCATCGAGTAACACGACATGAGCAGCACATAGCTCACCGTGGCATAGATGGCTACAAGGGCCTTGTCGGCAATGCCGGGATTCCAGAAAGCCAGCACGTAGAACACGCAGAACGGCAATGCCGTCCAGAGTATCCACGGCCGGTACTTGCCCCAGCGCGTGCTGGTCTTGTCGGAGAGAATGCCCACGGCCGGATCGACAAAGGCATCGGCCACGCGGGCTATGAGGAGCACGGTGCCAGCTACAAGTCCTTCGAGACCGAACACGTCGGTATAGAACATCAGCTGGAACATCAGCATCATCTGGAAAACGAGATTGGCAGCGGCATCGCCCATGGCGTAGCCTATCTTCTCGCGGGCCGGTAGTTTCTGTTGGTTTACGGGCATAAGCAGAGATTGAAGCAAAAACGAAACAGTGGAGTTCGGGAGAAATACTTAGGGTTCGACGGTAATTTGGAATGGCGAGGCGGGCAGACCCTCGGGATTGTAGAGGTTGGCCTGTTCGGGGTTGTTCTTCCAAGCATAGCGCACGGCCGTGGGCCGGGACACGGTACCCAAGGCAATGACCACCGTATTGCCCGATACGCGGGCCTCCACATTGTGGAACCGCCCGTCTTCGCTCCGCAGCTCAAATTCGCTCAAAGTGTCGGCCGGGCGCAGTTTCTGGTCGAAACGTACCACCACATACGGTTGGGACTGCCCCCCTACTCCACGGCTCATCAGCCGAGCCGCCACTGGCTGGGGCGACAAGGCTGCGTGCCTGTTGCCGCGCAGCCGGTCAAGGGCCAAAGCCACGCGGTCGGCCAGCTCTCGCTTGCGCAAGGGGTGGATGTCGTTGGCCTCGCCCAAGTCTATGGCCACGGCCAGTGCGGCATGGGGGTCTTCGAGGGCAGAGAGTCGCTGGGCCTCGCGCAACTCGGCCCATCCCGACTCCTGCGGCTGGGAACTGGGAGCCATGAAATTGGCCAGTTGTACAATGACTACAGACAGACTGGAGTCGGCAAACTGAGTGCGCCAGTCGCCTTTGAGCTTACGCAGCATCGTGCGGTATTCGCCGGCACGGTCGGTATTGGATTCACCCTGATACCACACCACGCCTGCCAGCGCATAAGGAATGAGCGGATGGAGCATGCTGTTGTGCATCACGGTGGGCAGGTATTGCGTGGTGACATCCTGCTGCGGACAGGCGGGCATGCGGGCTCCGATGTGGCTGCGCCACTGCTCGGAGAGCTGAAGCACGTCGTCGGGAGTGAACTCAAGCTGGTATTTCTTGCCCCGCGTGAAAGCGGGGGTGCCCGTCTTGTTGACAAAACGAACGGCAATCACATTGTCGCCCTCGTGCAGCAAACCGGCCGGCACGGCATAGCGACGCGGTGGATACTGGTAATAGGTGACACCCACGCGCCGGCCATTGACGTAGGTGTGGTCGGCATCATAGAGCATGCCCAGCACAAGCAAGGCCGGCCGGCCGGCGTGGGCAGCATCAATATGGACATGCTGGCGCATCCAGACTGATCCCACGACACCTCGGCCATCCACCTGGGCCCAGTCGCGGGCATACTGGTTGGCGGCGGGCCATGTGCCGTCGTCGAAATCAAGTCCCGTCCAGCCTTGGTGCATGCCAGGGTCGGTCTCATCGAGCAACTGCTGCCAACGGTCGTTCATCAACTGGTTGGCACGTGTCTGAGAAGCCACATAGTCGGGGGTGTAAAGCGAGGTGCGGGCCGTGTACTGCGGAAAGTCGCGCTGTAACGAGTCGGCCGGGAGCCAAGCCTCGATGGGTGTTCCGCCCCAGCTGTTGCAGATGATGCCCTGCGGAATGCCTGTCTCGGATTGCAGTCGACGACCCAAGAAATAGCCCAGAGCCGAGAAATCACGGGAGCTGGCGGGCGTGAGCGTCTGCCAGCCCGAGGTTTTAAAATCGGTTTGCGGCCCACTGACGGAGGCAACCTGATCGACCCGCAACAGACGCACGCGGTCGTTGGCATAATCTTCGGTGAACCCAGGATACTGGGGCTGTACACGGCTCACGGGGAGGTCCATGTTGGACTGACCCGTGCAGAGCCAGACATCGCCGATAAGAATATCGTCGAGTTGACAGTGCGCGAAGGTCATGGTGTAAGGGCCACCGGCCTTCATGGCGGGCAAATCCACGCGCCACCGCCCCTTGGCATCGGCCCGAACGACATAGGATTTCTTGTTGAACACAATGGTGAACTGCTCGCCGGGCGATGCCGTGCCCCACACCGGAACAGGCTTGGAACGCTGCAATACCATGCCGCTCTGGAAGATGCGGGCCGGAACGACCTCGGCTTGTACCCCACAGGCCAAGAGACAGCAGAAGAGAAGAAGGAGCGTTTTTTTCATCGTACCACTACTTGATGTCCTTGATGGATGTATATGCCGCGCTGTGGGCGGGCCACACGCTGGCCCTGCAGATTGTACCACGCATCGTCGACCATGCGCGGCATACAGACTGGCTCCGAGATGCCTGTGGCAGAACGGTCGATGCGGAAAATGAACGTGGAGAAGCTGCGTGCCGGAATAGGAAGACTGAACCGCTGGGTGGGAGCCTCGACAAGCAGTGTCTCGGTGATGCCAATATGGCCCTCGGTAGAGGTGATGCGCTCGCCGGAGATTGCTTTATAGGGCAATACGAGATTGAGCGTGAGGGGGCGTGGCAGCGTGTCAATGGCATTGACGATGAGCGAATCGCCCTTGATGAAAGCCGATGACTCGAAGGTTTGGGCCTCCTTGTTGATGCTACTGTTACGGTCGAGCATGGTGGCCCCCACAAGGTGCCGGGCAAACTGCCCCATGATGCGGCCACGGTCGAGCACCTTGCCATAGGTGTTGCCAGGCTGAATGGTAGTCTCACCGCTACCAATGAAACTGTAATGGGACACCATGTACCAGTAGACATAGGCCGAGCCACCGGCCAGCATCGTTTCGTTGACATCCTCGGCAAAAAGCAGTTGCTCGTGCCAAGTGGGAAGGTCGCGAACC
This sequence comes from Hallella seregens ATCC 51272, assembly GCF_000518545.1. GTDB lineage: Bacteria > Bacteroidota > Bacteroidia > Bacteroidales > Bacteroidaceae > Prevotella > Prevotella seregens. The sequence goes on along the minus strand of NZ_JADU01000019.1, from coordinate 51,800 downwards.
TTGGTGTCCGACTGGCTGTCGCCGTCGGTGTCGGCCCGCGGATCTACGATGTGCTCTGTCATCCATGCGCCGATGCCGTAGGGGGCGGCCATGGCAGCCGCATGTTTCATGTATTTGAACGGAGCATGACCATAAGTGTGGCCGCCCAGCAGGTCAATGTACTGTCGAGCTTCGGGATCGTTGAGCGTGGGCGCATAATAATTGGGCGTGTAGCCCAGGGCCTCACCACTCATCAGCTTGACTCCAGACGATTTGTCGAAACGGGAACCATACTCGCGAACCAGCGTATCAAGTTCCTGCGGAGTGTAGTAGCAACCGCTGTAATCAGGATGCCAGTCGGGCTCGTTCTGGATAGACACTACGTCGACCGGGGCCCCATTGTTGCGCATATAGCGCATGAAAGTGTTGAGCCAAGGGAAGAAATCCTTGTACTTGTCGCGGCGGAGCTTGCCGATGGTACCGTCGGCGAGCTGGCCGCGTGCACTGTTATTGGTCTTGAAACTGGCGGGAGGACTCCAAGGTGCGGCAAAGATGATAGCCCCATACTGTCGGGCACGTTTTACGGCTGGCAGGAACCCGTGCCAGTCGTAGGGCGTGTCCCAAGGAGTGGTGACATCGCCAATGGTGTTGGGCGACACCTCCATGCGAAGGATGTTGAGCCCCACCTCGGAGTCGGGACCGTAGAGCTTGTCAATGACACTGACATCATTGATGGGGGCCATAGGGCCGCTCATCGCGGCCGCACCAAATCCGGTGATGGTGTGTAGACGGTCGGAGCTGACCGTAATGTTGACCGTCTGGGCCATAGCTGGCAAAGCGGCCATGCCCATCAACAGGCCAAGGAGGTTTTGTATGCGTTTCATGATTCGTTCTTGTTGTTCGATCTTAGGATGGGATTAGTTCTTGGGCAGATACCAGTTGGAAGGGGTCATGAGCAGTTGAAAGAGCGACTCGTCGCGTTGTCCGGCACGCAGACTCACGGGTGTGGCCAGATAGGCCGGTTCACCACGGCGCAGGGCCACCCGCATGAGGTCGTAGAAGCGGCAGCCCTCGAAAGCTGTTTCAAGGGCCAGCTCACGCATAATCATATCCTCGACAAGAGGAACCTGCCAGTTTACTGTGTCGGCCCGGCTGGCCAGCGTAGTCTCGGGCTGAGGCAACACATAGTGGGCATTGGCGTCGCTGTCACCACAACCACGACTGTGAATGCCTTGGGTGTTGTTCCGAGTGAACACGGTCTGGGAAAAGCTAAGCAACGTACCGGCAGCCTTACGCTCCACAGAGTCTACATAATTGTCGATGGCCTCGGGGTACAGCCCATACTTCAGTACGGCCATGGCCGACTGCGGATAGCCCGCACGGTTGAGTGCCTCGGCAAAATGAAGGTAAACTACCGTGCGACGATAGGTGGTAATACCATTGTTGTTGAGCTTGCGCAGTATCTGAATGTCGGAGGAGTAACGTGAATGGGCTCCCTGAAGCTCAACCCGATGGATATAGCTTGCAAAGAAACGGAGGTCGCCGACAGCATCGGAACTAAGCAGATTGACCTTGGGTACATAAATGGTGTCACGGTGGGAGTCCATACCCTCATACACCATGCAATAGTCTTCGGCAGCACTCAGCTCGCGCAGACGGGCAGATGGCCTGGCCTGGAAGTAGGAATAGTTTTCCGAAATGGAGTTGTAGATAGTGGCCAGCCCGCTCTTGACCCCATTGAAGACCGAAGACTCCATGGGGATATACGACAGCACCTCGCCGCCGCTTGAAGACTGTATGTCTGTGGTATAGCCATTTACAACACCCTTGTACGATGTATCTCCCCATCTTGCCCCACTGGTTCCGGTGACAATCTCTTGACCCTGTCTGGTAAGATAGTCGTGGTAATACTGTGCTGCCTCCTGATAGCGACCGACCCAAAGACAGAGGTCGCCGAGCAAAGCACGCACAGGAATGAAGAACCTGGACGACTCCTGCGCAGAGATACTGCCATAGGCCGGCAGCTCAGTATCGACTTCTGGCGCAAGGTCGGAGATGAAGTAGTTGCAAATAGCCGGGATGTCGGACGGTGACTTGGCCATGGCCTCACGGGCCTCAGACTCCGTAAGGACGGGGTCGGTGAGCAAAGGAATGGCACCATAGACCTGGGCCGCCTGCAGATAAGTCCAAGCACGGAAAGCCTTTACTGCGGCATACTCACGGGCAAAGACACTGCGATTGCGCTTGCGCAGCGTGGTATCGACATGGTGCAGGAAATAGTTGCAGTTGTTGATGACTGCATAGTAATCGCTGATACTGTTGTAGGGATTGGTGGCCGGAACGATGCAGGAAGCAATGGCCTTGAGATCGGCAGAGGCCTTGGCCGTGGGTTCCATGAGGTCGGCACGCAGCTCGCCCAGCAACACAGTGCGGTCTGCAATCTTCTGCATCTGGTGCAGGATGCCCATGACGCTGTAGACGGAGTCCTCGGGGGTATCGAGTTTGTTGTCTTCGGCAAACTCCACAAGGTCTGAATGGATGTTGAGCATGTCGGAGCACGAGGACAAACCCAGCAGAAGCAAGAGGGCCAGGAAAGAGATATGACGTTTCATCATGATATGTTTGGTTGAAAGTTATGGCACTGTCGCCTTACAAATTGATCTTGACACCCATCGAGAAACTACGCCCATGACCTAAGAGCCCACGGTCGATGCCCTGACTGAGCACGCTACCCGAGAGAATGTTGTCGGAGTCTGAACCCAGATAATGGGTCAGCGTGAAGAGGTTGCCAACACTGGCCCAGAGCGTGAGTCCCTTGAGATACTGGTAGTCCATGGGCCATGTGTAGCTGAGCGTCACGGTGCGCAGACGCAGGTAGGAACCATCCTCGATCCAGCGATCGCTGAAGCGACTGTTGCCCATCGGGTCAGAATAGTTCACACGAGGAATGGACGTGTGCTGCCCTTCGGTGGTCCAACGTTGGTTCATGGCCGTGGTCTGATTGTAGAAATAGCTGCCTCCCTCGATGACGGAACGCTGATAGTTGTAGATGTCGTTTCCCAAAGAATAGTTGGCTATGGCTGTAAGATTCCAATGCTTCCAGCTAATTGATGTGGTGAGATTGCCATAGAAGTCGGGGTTGGGGTCGCCAATGACTTGCCGATCCTTGGCATTGATTTCATGATTGCCGTCTACATCGACAAAGTGCATGTCGCCCGCCCGAAAAGCCTGCCTGTTGCCACTCTCGTCAAGGAGATAGAGACCGGCTGCATCGGCTTCGGCCTGGGTAGAGAAGACACCGGCTGTCTTGTAACCGTAGAACACACCCACGGGCATCCCTACCTGCGACAGCACCGTGGCTCCATAGAGTGAAGTCTCCACGGGGACATTGTCATTGGAGAGGGCGGTGAGCTTGTTCTTGTAATGGCCCACACTGGCAGACAGTTCCCACTTCACGTTTTTCTCGTTGAGCACACGCCAGGAGGCACTGACATCGAAGCCCACATTTTCGAGCTTGCCACCGTTGGTCCAGTTCTGCTTGATACCACTGGTCCAAGCCAGACGGCCCAGCGTGAGCAGGTCACTTGTCCAGCTCTTGTAGGCATGGATGCCCAGAGAGAGACGATTGTTGAAGAAGTTGCCCGTGAGACCGGCGGTAAACCGACGGGTAGTCTCCCACTTCAGCTCATCGTTGCCGATGTTGCCAATGGACTTGCCATCGACACTTCTGCCCAACATGTTGTTGGCCACGAAGTAAGTACGAGAAGCCGTGTAGTCGATGTCGTCGTTTCCTGTCACATCGAAGCCCACATTGAGTTTCAGGTAATTGACAGCACCACGGGCGTCAAACCACCTTTCATTGCTAAGCACCCAGGCTACCTCGACACTGGGAAAGAGGCCCCACACGGTGCCAAAAAGATTCAGCCCTGCTGCTGCACTGCCAAAACGGCTGGAAGCCTCGGCCGACAGCGTGGCCGCGAGATAGTAGCGCTCAGCAAAGTTGTAGTCGGCATTGGCATACCAAGTGATATCACGAATCTTGTTGTCGGCCCCTTCGGTCGACTTGTACTGCAGGGAAGTACTCATGTTGGGTGTTTTGTCGTTGCCTGTATTATAGCCACGTTGTACATTGAGCTTGTAGTTGCTGGAGAGATAGCGCACACCACCGAAGACGTTCAGACTGTGGGCCCCGAAGCGATTGTCCCACGCCAGGCGCGTGTCGCTCTGAATACTGTTCTGGCGACCAGCCAGACTCTCTGCCATGTTGTTGACATAGCTGTTGGACATGTTCTTCACTCTGAACGCCGGAACGCCGGTGAGCGGCAGGTAATAGTTCTCGTTGGTATTGAGCAAGGTGAAGCAAAAGTGCTCGCTCAGGGAGAGATGGCGATTGAACTGATAGCGCGGCGTGGCACTCAGGGTGATGAGACGATTGCCGAAAGTATTGCGGTTCTTGCCCTCGCCAAATTCCAAAATGCTGTTGGGATTGGCCAGAGAAACATCTGAACCGTACACTTCGGAGAGATAGTCGTCGGCAGCGGAGAGATAATTGCTCCGGTGACCACTGACATCATAGGCGTAGGGCGAGAGGAACGGAGCCTTGATGAGCCCCAGGAAACCCGGCGAAGTGATGGTGGAACCCGTGACATCGCTGGGGATGCCGTCGTCGCGCAGGTTGCGGTTGACGTCACTGTAGCTGGCATCGAACTTGAGGTCAAGATCCTTAAGCACAGAGATGTCGGTGTTGAGACGCATGTTGAACCGCGAGAAGTCGTTGTTTTTCAGTGTGCTGTTGGCCATGCTATAACCTACGGACAGGTTATAGCTGGCCACCTCGTCGCCGCCCTGTACATTGATGCCATAGTTGCTGGAGAAGCTGTTGCGATAGACCTCGTTCTTCCAGTTGGTCTGGTTGTGATAGGGCTTGTAATAATAATAGGTGGGATCTGTATTGACAAAACGCAACGCCGACACGTCATCGGTCTGGTTGCCCAGCAATTCAGTGGCGTAAATGCGGTAGTCCTCAGCTCCCAGCATCTCGGGAAGGCGTGGCGTGAGCTCGTAACGTCCGTTGACGATTACGTCTATCTTGGTAGCCATACTATTGTTGCGCTTGGTATTGATGAGGATAACACCATTGGCTCCTTTGGCTCCATAGATGGCTGTTCCATTCTTCAGTACCGTCACTTTCTCAATATCGTTCACATTGAAATTGGAGAGGATATTGTTGAAATAGCCGTCGTGAAGCATGCCGCTGCCGTATTGCAGGTCAGTGATGACGCCGTCGACCACAACCAGCGGCTGGGCGTTGCTCTGGAAAGAATTGAGACCTCCGATAAACATCACATAGCCCACGCCCTCGTTGCCGCCCCGCGACATGGTTCGCACGTCGGCACCCAGCCGCTGATGAATGAGTGGATCGATGCTCTCTTCGGCATTGTTTTCAAATCCTGTCACTGTCTTATCAACGGTGGCCACGGTGCGACGACTGTAGTTGCCGCTGAAGCTGTCGCTATAAAGAAGCCCGTTCACTTGATTGAAATGGCGGCCAATGGGCACCTGCTGCACCTGATAGCCCACACCCATCATCGTTACCGAGGAGACATAAGTCGGGAGCTGCAAGCTGTACTCACCCTTTCCGTTGGTCATGGCCGTGAGCCGGTTGTTGCCATAAGCCTCTATGCGCACACCGGGGACGGGCGTACCGCTGGCGGCATCGGTCACAACGCCGCTGATGGTGATGCTGTCTCTCTGGGCCATTGCAGACGCAACTGCAAACAGCAGGGCTCCTGTCAGTATTTGTTTTTTCATCGTTTAATCTTCTTTTGAGGTTGAAGGACATAAGTAGATGCAGTCCAGATACATCTCGCGAGAGTATCTGGAGGTCTCACGGGCCAGGATGGAACAGCGGAGCTGTACGCTTACCTTGAGGTTGTCCTGGTCGAAGTTGCAGGCGGGGAACGTGAAACCCTTGGTCAGAACCACGGTGTCGACCCGCGCCGGGTCGGTGGTGAACTGCACGTTGCCGCAATTATAGGTTTGGGACACACCAGCCGTGTCGACATAGTTGATGTTGGCCCGGAACTTGCAGGGACGCAGATTGGTCTGGTTGGGGTTGTAGACTGTCTGCGGCAGGATGATGGCGCAGATGTCATAAGTCCCCGACAGCGTGTTGTCGACACGGAAAGTAACCGTCCAGTTGGAAGTGGCCGTCTGGGGCAGAATGTCGAGATAGGCATTCTTCGACACGGAGTCGGCCGACACGGAACGGGTGTTGTAGGTGCAACTGGTATAAGACGTGATGTAGCCTGTGCGCTCACCCTCTGTGCGTAGCACCTTGAAGAAAGTCTGCTCGGGTGTAAAAGGCCAGTCGGAGGTCTGATACAACGTACCGTTGCTGCAGGCTACCGGCGTGGCCCCTGACAGGATGCCGCCGTCCATCGGCCTGTAGAAGACATGGTACTCCGGGGTGAGCGCATTGTACTGCACCGACTTCAACGAGTCGCGCCAAGAGGGCTGGATGTTCATGTTGAAGATGGCGTCTTCGAGCAATGAACGATTGGTCCAATAATGCTGCACGGAATCGCGCTTGTCCACTGTCTTGTCGTATACAAAGTACTGGCGGGCCATGGCATAGGCCTTGTTCCAACCTGTCTGTGCGGGAGCAACCATCCAATAACTGGAGTCTTCGGCAGCAAGGAGCCCTATCTGCTGCAGCATGGTATTGCGCTCATGGATAACGGAATCCACATAAACGGGCACCCCATCGACAAGACCGCTTGAGATAGAGGCATCCTCGTCGAAATAGTCTTCGTTGTAGACGCGCAGGAAATCGCCTACTGGCTGATAGTCAGGCCGATCAGTCATAGCCTCATAGAGGTTGTACTGGTAAGGCATCCGGGCTCCGAGCACATGCAGCGTGCCGTTTTTGGCATGGACGTTGCCCGTAGCGATGGGGGTGCCCTCTACGTCGCCGGCCGACAGACTGACGTGCTTGCCATTGAGCAGCCGCACCTCACTGCCGGTACCAACGGCCGAATTGGGAGAAGCGGCGATGTGGTTGCGGATGAAGAACTTCTCTACCGTGGAGTCACCACGATCGGTCTGCACAAGGCTGAGCAGCGAATCCTTGTTGAACGTGCCGTTGACCGGCGCAAAAACCGTGAACGACTGTCCGCCATCGAGCAACTGGGCATAGCTCACCGACGTGCGGCGATGGTGACGGAAGATGCGGGACTGCTGCAGCACTTCGCAGAAATCGCTGAGCTGGGGGTTGGCCTGCAGGCTGGCCCACAGCGACTCGCTGCTGGTGGTGTCTGCCTTGCCGTCGTAATGGTCGGCCCAGTCGCTGCACGCCGTCAGCAGGGCGCCGGCTGCAGCCATGAGGGCTATATGTCTAAATGAGAATGTCATCATCACAATTCATAATTCATTATTTCAATTCAAAATACCAATCAACCTTGACTAATGCCGGTCTTCGCCCCTGGGACTGTTGTAGATGCTGGACGGACAAAGCTCGATATAGTCGAAAGAGAGGTAGCACTTCGGGTCGTCGAGCACTTGGCGGAAGCGCAGCCAGTAGGTCTTCTCCGAATCCAGATAGGTGGTTGTCAGGACGCGGCGCAGGTTCTCCACATTCTCACGGAACACATTGCCACCACTGGAGCGATAGCTGTCCATGCCCTTCATATAGCCACGGTTGTGCATGGCTTTGTCGTTGGCGGTGTTCTCGTCGTTGTCCTCGCCATCCGACACCCAACCAATGTTGGGAGCCACACCGTAGATACGCAGGTCGATGGGAATGCCGCAAGGCTCATTGTTCAGATAGACCTGCACCACACCGCGCTCCGTGCCCACGGTATAGCCCATGCGGATTTCATAGGTGCCGCTCGGCACGGGCGGCAGCTTCATCGTCACGTCATAGATGCCCATGAGGCAAATGGCATTGCCCTCGTAGGAGTGCCAGCCCAATTCATTGCTGTGTACGCCGATAAAAGTCTCGTCGCTCACCTTCCAGTCTTGAATGTAGGCATGCTTGAAGGCCGTGAGATAGTTCTCGCCAAAGTGGCCGCGGGCACCGGCATTCATAAAGTCGGGGCTCATGGTGGTGCCGTCCACACGGATGCGTGTGTTGAGCACTTTGTCGCGAACGTCGGGAGAATAGACTAAAATGTCATCGATGAAATGGTAAATGCCATTCAGGGCGTTCTGGTCGGCATGGCCCGACTCTGACGGAGACAGCACCTTGACACCACGGATGGAGAAATTGTTTTGCAGCCCTTTGCGATTGATGAACAATCCAGCCGACGGACCGCTAAAGCGCATGATGGTGCCGGGACACATGGTCTCATAATAATCTTCAGGGTCGAGCACTGAAGTGACACAGCACTGCTCACGAATCTCGCCGGAGCTCACCCAGTCGCTATAGTTGCCCAGGCGATTGATCAGATGGTAGGAAATGAATCGGTTGAGCGGATTCCGACGGTTGGTCCAGTCATCATCGTACCGGCCGGCATCCGCAGGATAGGTCTGGTCGTACACCCTCTTGGCATAAGCCTTGAGGTCGTCCAGACTGTGGATGTTGTGCAGGGCAAAGATGGAGTCGGTCTCGACAAAGGCCGAGAACTTGAAATAACGCTTCTCGGGCCAGTAGGCCTGGGTGGGGCGGCCACCGTACATGGTGGGCACACCATCGACTACCGAGTCGAGACTGATCGTATAACTCTCGTCAAGATACTTGGAGATGGAGTCTTTCATGCCCGTGAGATGCAGAGCCTCGCTGAAGAGGCGAAGTTCCGGGTTCTCGTCGATGAGGTCGGGCAGAAACAGGTTGCTGGCACCCAGCACATGGTCGATGGTGTGCACCACGCCGTTGGTCACAGAGTCGTCACGCTCGGTTATCTTGGCCGTCTTGTTAACGAAGAATACCAAAGCATTGCCATGCGCGACATCGGAGTCTGAAGAAATGGTGATGTAACGGTCGTTCATGTTCATCTCTGGCAGGGCTGCATCGCTCACGTCGGTCGTGAAATAGGCTCCCCGCTTCACGATGTGCGTGCGGGCAATGGTATCGCACTGGGCTTGGGGAATCTGGTCCACACTGGTCCATCCGTTCTGTTTCAGAAACTGGTCCACGGCTGCATTGGTAGGTGCAAAGAGCGTGAACTTGCCATAGGTGGAGAGCAACGTATAGTAGTTGGCACGGTTGAGGATGGCCTCAAACTGGCTGTAGGTGTCCTGGCGCGAGGAGATAAATCCCGCAGCCGTCAGTTTCACCGATGTATAATAAGTGGTAGGCATCTCCTCATCAGAGCAGCTCTGGAAAAGGAAGCCCGGCGTCAGCGTCAGGACGACGGCCAACAGGGAGAATGCGATTTGCTTGGTCGTTTTCATATCACACAAAACTTCTATTAGTGAGACAACTGGGAATTGTCGCCCGTATTGTAGGCCGAATTCTGGACGAGGCGCGGATTCATCTTGATTTCATCCTCATAGTAAGGCCAATAAATAATGTTCGGGTCGGCGAGCTTGATGCGGATGGCATTCACGTTGTCCACATACTTATTGACAACATAGCTCACCAGCCGACGCGTGTCGCCGTCGCGACGTGCCATGCGCACCAAGTCGAACCAGCGCTTGCCCTCGAACATCAGTTCGCGCTGACGCTCGTCGAGCACCAGTTCTTCCATCTGCTGCCGACTCTGGTAGTTGCCGGCCACAAGCGTATCCGTCACACTGGAGGTATAAGCATTCTTGGCACGCTTGTTCACGGCATTGACCAACGAGAAGGCCTTGGCAAAATGGGCCTCGCCTTTCTGTACCTCAGCCTCGGCTTTCATCAGCATGATGTCGGTCATGCGATAAACGATCCAGTTGCTGTAAGCGTTGCTGCGGCGCGAGAAACTCAGGCGCAGGTCGGCCTCGCCGGTGACATTATTGGTATTCATCGACACTGACTGACGCACGTATTTGGTAATGGCATAGCGCGACGACACATGCTGCATGTTCTCATACACCCGGCAATCGTTGTGGGTGAAGAGCTTGTTGTTGCCGATGGCCGCATCCTTATAGAGGAAGTCGGGGGCACTCAGCTGGCCGATCATCGTGGAGCTGCTGCCATAAAAGTTCCGTATCCAGTTGTTGTTTACGGCCTGATTCTCGTTGAAATACAGCTCAAACACGCTCTCAAAACAGCTTCCTCGCCCGAAGATTGCACCGTAAGCGCTGCCCGAAAGCACGCTTCCCGTAGGCCTTTCCATTAGTAAAGGATAGCCGTTGAAGAGATAAAGGTCAGACACCTTGCCGGCATCCTCACTGCGCATGTCGTCATACTGCCGGCGCTTGTAGGCCAGTATCTGGTCGCAACAGTCTATGCACTTGTCCCAATCGCCCCTCCACAGATACATGTCGGCGAGCAGCGCATAGACGGCCCAGCGCGTAATCCTGGACGAGTTGTAGTAGGCCTTGACATTGTCGTCGGTGTAGTACCGGCGCACGGCGTAGTCCTTGACACTCTCCAGATCGGCTATCAGGGAGTCGAGCACCACACCGAACTTGGATGCAGGAAGCTGATACACGCCCGTGTCGTCAATGCTCGGCCGTGTGCTATAGGGCACATCGCGGAAAGTACGGATGAGATAGAAATAGCACAAGGCGCGGATGGCACTTGCCTCGGCAATGTTGGCACGCATCTCGGCCAGCGTATAGTTGGGGTCCTTGGCCTGTACCAAGGGGGCATAGTAGCACACGGTGTTGCAGCGGTTGATGGTCTGATAGAAAGAGAGCCAGTCGGTGTAGCTGTTGGTAGGCAGAAGATTCTCCTTCAGCAGGTCGGTCAGTTGGGCGTTCGGCGCCGAGCCGGCCGTCATGTTATCGGAACGCACCTCGCCCCATAAGCCCATGCGCGTCAAGCAGTCGTTGCTCTCCAACGACTCATAGCAACTGTTGAGCACACTGGTCACGTCTGACTTCTGCGTCCAGAAGTTTTCCAGCACAACATCATTGAGCGGCAATGTGTCGAGGAAAGAGTTGCACGAGGTCAGCCCCAGTGCCGACAAGCCAGCCACCAGCACCCTTGCCGGCATGGTCCGCAGGCCGCCAAGACGCTTGTTGATGGATTGAACTATCGATAATGCTTTCATATCTTATAGATTGTCTTATTGCATTTGTAAGGTTTAGAGTCCAATGGTGATGCCACCGGTGAACGAACGTGCCCGGGGGGTCTGCGCATTGTCGTAGACGATGCCGTAGCTGCCATAGTTCACTTCTGGGTCGGCACCGCTGTACCTGGTCAGGCAAAACAGGTTGTTGGCCGAGACATAGAAACTCAGACGGGAGAGTCCGATACGTCTCAAGGTCTTGGACGAGAAACTGTAGGACACTTGGCTGTAGTTCAGTCGGAGAAACGATCCATCCTCGACGAACCTGTCGCTGCCCAGCCAGTTGTAACCGCTCTGATACAGGGCACGCGGTACATCGGTCATGTCGCCCTCCACACGCCAACGCCAGTCCACGGCCCGGCTCTGGTTGTCGTTGCTGTACATGTTCTCGGCATTCATGCGGGCCATGTTGATGATCTTGTTGCCCCAACGGAAATTGAATTGGTTGTTCCAAGTGAAACGGCCGACATTGATCTTAAATCCAAAGCCACCTGTAATCTTCGGCAGCGACGAACCCAAGTAGATAATGTCCAGTTCATTGATGGTACCGTCGTGGTTGATGTCTTCATACATAGCGTCACCACCCCTGAACTCATACTGCGAGTTGGTGCCGTAGCCGAAAGTCATGGGCTTGGTCTGTCCTTTCTCGTCGAGCACCACATTGCCGTAGACATCGCGTACCACAGGTGCATTGGGGCCACTTACGCCACTCACTTCGTCCCGAGTATAGTCGGTGTACTGGTAAACACCTTTGTAACGGAATCCGTAGATGGAGCCGAAGGCCCGGTTCAACTCCACGTGTGTGAGATAAGAACCGTTGCGATAGTTGAACTCCTTGTTCATATTGTTGAGCACCGTCTCGTCCATCTTCGTAATCTTGTTCCTGTTGTTGGCAAACGTAATGTTGAAGTCCAGAGAGAAAGGACCGGCTTTTACAATCTTGTTGCCATTGACATTGAACTCCCAACCCACATTCTTCATGTTGCCCACATTCTGATAAGACAGGGCCGTGAAACCCGAAGAGTGCGGAATGCCGCGGTTGACCATCAGTAGATCACTGGTGTTCTGTACATAGAACTCCACGTTGCCACTAATCTTGTCGTTGAAGAAACCGAAGTCCAGACCGAGGTTGTAGGTCTCCTTCTGCTCCCACTTCAAGTTCTTCAGCTGAATATTGCTGGGGTAGACGGAGCCTTCGCCTAGATAGCCTTGGCCGTTGGTGTACTTGCTTAGATAAAGGTATTCGCCATTGGGCTGGTTGCCCACAATGCCCCATCCAGGACGAAGCGACAGCATGCTGAACCAAGGCATCGACTTCTTGAACCATGGCTCCTTGCTGATGTTCCATCTGATGGACAGTGCCGGAAAGTTGCCCCATCGCTGCGACGGGCCAAATTTCGTGGAACCGTCACGACGCACGGAGAGATCGGCCATGTAGCGGCCCTTGTAAGCATAGTGGGCCGAGAACGTGAAGTAGACACTGCGCCAACGACCGGCCGAGGTGTTGAACTGACTGATGATGCCGGCCGCCCCGGTGTCGGTGATGGTTCCTGTGGGCAGTCCATACTCGCCTGTAGTCTGGGCATTGCTGTTGCCGTCGGTCATCTGACCGCGAAGCATCACCATCAGCGAGTGGTCCCGATTGCTGAAATGCGGCGTGTAGGTCATTGTGTGCGTCGTGGTAATACCCAGACTCTTATTGGAAACGGCAGTCGAGAGATTCTGGTTTTTGTTGCTCCATCCACGCGTATTCATGGCTGCCGGCAGGAAAGTATCGTTGTATTTGTTGAAGATATTGAAAACGACTTTGCCCTCGTAGGTGAGCCGGCTCTTGTTCTCATTGGTGCCGAGCAACTCATAGTTGATCTTGAACTCCGGCTCGATGTTGTAGCTTGATTCGCGGTTGGTGGCCAGATTGGCAATGGCTACCGGATTGAACTGGCCCACCAGATTGTTCAGTTCTGAGCTCACCGTCGGCAATATATGATAATAGGTGTCGAGGTTGCGGCCCTGTCTGTCTTGCTCGAAGATGGAAAGATTGGGCATGCGCTTGTACGAAATGGCCAGCAGGTCGGTATAATTACGGTCATTGCTCGTATAGGTAAAGGCGATGTTGGTCTGAATTTTGATGCGGTCGCTCACAAAATAGTCCAGTGCCACACGCGACGTGAAACGATTGAGCAACTGCTTGATGATACTGCCCGACTGGTGATCGTAACCGGCCGTCACGCGGAAGTTGGCCTTCTCGCCGCCACCGGCCAGCGACACATAGTGTTGCTGTTGCCAGCCTGTCTGCTTCACGGCTTTCACCCAGTCGGTATTGTTGTTATACATCTCGTACTCCGAATAGCTGGGATCATAGTTGAACTCCACGATATTGCTGGCAGCATCGCTCAGTTTGGGATTGAAGTAGGCCTCTTTCATCAGCATGGTGTACTGGTCGCCGGTAAGCATTTTATAGCCTTCGGGCTGGTAGGTTCCTGTCAGCCGATAGCTATAGGTCACTTGGGTACGGCCACGTGCACCCCGTTTGGTCTTGATTTCAATCACACCATTGGCCCCCTGCGAGCCCCAGATGGCCGTAGCTGCGGCATCCTTGAGCACAGAGATGTTCTCGATGTCCTCGGGATTCACGTTGAGCAGCTCGGCAAATTTCTCATCATTGGCTCCGTTCACATCAAACTTGCTGTCGGTCTCCCACACGTTGCCGTCGACCACTATCAGGGGTTCGCCGCTCATGTTGACCGAACTCACACCACGCAGACGCATGGACGTGCCCGCTCCCAAATTGCCCGAATTGGCCACAATGTCAAGGCCGGCAATACGTCCTTGCAGAGCCTCGTCGATGGTGCTCACGCCCAGTCCCTCAAATTCCTTGGCACTAATAGACTGCTGGGCTGTAGAAATTTCGTCCACAGGGATGTTCAACCCAGAGCCGCCGGAACGCCGACGGGCACTCACCACCACCTCGGGAATGGTCTTCTCGTCTTCCAGCACCACAATGTATTCGGTCTTGTTCAGTTCCAGCGTCTGTGTCTTGGTTCCGACAAAAGAGATGCGCAGCCTGTTTTTGGGATTCTGAATTTTCAGCGAGAAGTTACCGTTGATGTCGGTTTGCGTAGACGATACGATACGCTTCGAAGCATCTATCTCTACCACATTGGCCAGCATCACCGGGCCGAAACTGTCATTCACTGTACCGGTGACAATCTGGCCCGCCTCCTGAGCATTCATTTGTCCCAATGACAGCAGGCCTGCCATGGCAAGTGCGGATATTCGTTGAATGCTTGTCCTTTTCATATCTCGATTATATTTATTTTGCATAGAATAGCGGGCCGTCGATGAGATGCACCACGGCCGAAGAGCTGGTCTCTATCTGTGTGGCACGTGCGGCATCGCTGCTGTTATACTGATACTCCTTGGCCATACGGTTGTAGAGCTTGCCGTTGGAGGTGAGCACGTGGCGCTTGTTGCCCCGGGCATCGGTCACCGTGATGCCGTTGGCATCGGAATTGACGTGCAGCTTGTAGAAACTGTCGTTTGTGGGGTCGAAAGAGGCCGTTTCGTAATCGCCACTCATGGCCTGTGCTCCGATAAAGATGGCATTGTCCTGAATATGATAGCGCAGGAAGTTTACGATAGCTGTCGAGTCGGCAGTCTTCTTGCCCATGTTGCCCGCAGCCTCATCGGCTTCCACGTCCTGCCATGTGGGCAGCTTGCCACTGGCGATGAGCTCCTCGAGGGATTTGTTGGTTGGCACATACACCGTATAGTGATAGGTGTTGAACACACTGATGTTCGTGCCTCCGCAGGCATTGCGCCCATTGTGAATAGTCTCGAAAAGTCCGCTGCCATCCATCAGCTCCAGAAACTTGCTGTACTCGTCATGCTGGGACAGAATGTCGCGCACCGTCATGCGGGTACACATGATGGGCTGATTGTTGAGCACATAACTACGGCCGTTTTGTTGGTCATAGATGTCGTTCACGGCCGTACCCTCGCCTTCATTCACTTGCCAGCTGCCCGATACGGTCATACCGTTTTTTCCGGCCGCAACATGGTCCACCCTGATTTCAGAGCCTCCCATCGTGCGGTAGTAAGTGTGGCCGTCGGTCACGTCGCCCACCACAATGTGGTTTTCAAGAATATCCTGCAACCGATCCACCACCTGCTCGTAGGAAGCGCGCCCGATGGAGTCGCCCACCTCGCCGGTCAGTGTGTCATAGTTCCAGATGCTGGCCCACACGCGGTCGTTGTCGTCCGGCTTCGACCCGTCGTAGTGGAATCTGAAGAGTTGCGTCGAACTCTTGCCATAGGAACAAGGGTCTACATACTCCAACAGTGACTTGTTGTTGGGGATGAAGAAGCTATAGGTGGAGTTCAGCGAGTTCAGATAGACATTGTACTGGCACTTGTACACACCCCAACGCATGATGTTCATGGTCTGATTGATGAAAGCCGGGAACAGTACGCTTACGTAGGTGGTCGGCGAAAACACCTTATTAGTAAGATAAACGGCACCATTGCAGCCCAGCCACACGCTGTCCACATCACTCCGTTTCACGCCCATAGGGTCGTTGGCATCGTTCATAATGCTACCAAACTTGCTCGGCACGCTCGACACGAATGATGAAATCATATTGTTGTTGATGAGTTCGGCCACCACATAATCGGGCACGCGTTCCCACGATCCATAGTAGTCTTTCAGCACACGGCCGGCTCCATGGTTCCAGTAGTCGGTCATGGCCGCATTGCTGGGCACCATCATCAGCCCCATGTCCTGCTCCAGAGCCACGCTCTGCGACGAGCTGGTGGCTTCACCGGAATAGTAGGTATTCCACTCGGGGTCGAACTTCAACTGCTCCACCGGACCATTGTCGGGCGAGACATTGACGGGCTGCCCCTGCTGGCTCTTCACCGAGAAGAAGCGCTTTTGGAATACGGAATCCACACTCTGATTATAGAGGCGATTGTAGTTTTCCGTGGCCGCCTGACTATAATAAGGTGCACAAAACCGCTCCAGCAACGCATTGAATTCCGACACTTGGCTCTTGCTTCGAATAAGTTCGGCCATATTCTTCAATGGTGTCATCACATCCTGCACCTTGTGAACGAATCCGTTGGAGCACTTGATGTTCTGCTCTGCGATCTGTACACCGTTCACACTCGCATCGCCACTTTGCCGACGGGTCGTGTTGTTGTAGATGAAATTATAGTCTTCGTTGGTAATATTGTTGTTCACCAAATGCCGCTCAATGAAGTGAATCATTGGCACTGCCGACATGTCTTCCAGACACACCACCTGCCCCAATTCACGATAACGAGACCAATAAGGATTGTTGGGCATGTCAGCTGTCTTTAGCACGGGGACGCTGTCGTACACCGTCCCTGATGACAGCCGCCGCATGCAGTCGCCCTCTACAGGCCCCTCGGTACTGGAGAGGTTATTGATCTGGAAGCTGTTGTTAATCATCGCACCGTAGAGTAACATCTTCTTCTGCGAGACAGTGAGTGCGTCATAACTCTTCACTCCAAAACTGTTGTTCTGAAAAAAGCGATCGAAGGCGGCATCGTCGGCCACAAAGAGAGTTTTCGACCCCGTGCGGGCCAAAACCTCGGCATAGCCCAAATCGTCGATCATCCGTACCGTATAGGTATAATTGCCGGCATCCTTCAGATAATCATAGATAGACTGCCCCAGCCAGGAGGGCATCCTTGTGTCAAGGTCGTACTGCGAACACGACACCCCGCCCAGGCTACATGTTGCCAGTAGCAGACTCATTCTAGAGACCCTGGCCAAGACTCTCCTCAGCTTCCGCTTCAAAGATTGTTTAGTTGTCATGATATACTTGTGATTTGATGATTCGTTTATGGGTGATATTTTGGTTTAGAGGCAGTGCAAAGGTATGGAGATTTCGTTCAAAGCCCTATCCGTTGGGTTCACATCCCTTTCGTACATGTCTCATCGTTTCTCCCAGTGTTTCATATCTTTTTCATTTTGTCTCAAAACCATTGTTCCGACTGTATTCAAAGGTATCCACGTCTACAAACCCACCTACTTGCCGAGTGGCGAAATTAAAGATGGCTGCGCGTGTTCCCATGAAGAACCGACGATAATCAAACTGCATCTTGAAACGGTCTATGGCCGTGTGCCATGTCTGCCCGTCGGTACTGTATTGCAATCGGGCCAAATCCTGTCCCAAGGTAAAATCTGCCTGAAGTCTGAGCCATACAAGGGGGCTGTCCAAAGGCACCCGCATATCGTCTTCACGCTGCACGCCGGTCACCCGATGGTCTTTGGCTTCCATCTTCACCGACTGCCTACTGCCCACCAGTTCCCAACCTGTCGCTGTCTTCTCTATGGCCAACAGGGCGGCATCACTCTGAAACACGGAGAGACCAGCCACGTCACCTTCACACATCTGAGACACATCCATCCTTACCGCAGCCTCACAACCCGGCCCCTCCAGCCGTTGGCTGATGGTGTTGGGTGCCACAAAGAGATTTTCGGACAAGCGCGAAGTCTTTAACCGCAACCACCCCGGCCGCTCGGAGAGCGACCAGGCCGTGTCCACTGGATTATGGTTCCACTGCCAGTCAAGCCCCAGCGTCGGGCCGTCGAAAGTATCGCTGCCGGCAATCCGTCCGTCGGTATAGCCCTGTACGGGTTTATCCATCACCTCGGGCACCCGTCCAAGACTGTCTCCCAACAGCGGCCAACCCTGTTCCCAACGGCAGGGCACGAGTGTCATCACGCGTCCCACTCCGCCGCGATCCTGAAATATCATGCCATACCATCGCCCATCGGGCGTATCGACAATGGTGCCCTGTCCCACGCCTCCGAATCCGCCAAACGAGGTGTCAAGTACCGTGCGCTTTTCATAAGGGCCTCGGATATAGTCAGCCCGATAGCACACCTCGCGGCGAACCCGGCCCTTGGGCCAGGAAATCATCAACAGATAGTAACGTCCCTCGTGCTTCACCACACGCGAACCCTCAAGCAGGTTGTCCTCCTCTCCGTCACGCTCGAATAGACGCACGTGTGAATTGGGCTTCACTGACCGCAGATCGGTCGTCAGCTCCACCATGTCTCCCGTGGCATAGAACACATATGCACGGCCGTCGTCATCGAAAAAGAGCGTAGCATCATGAAAGTGGGGCAACCGGCTCACCTGATGCCAAGGCCCCTCGGCACGCTCGGCCGTCAAGATATAGGTCTCTCCACCTGGCTGGTCATTGGGCGAGAATAAGGCATAGAACCGCCCATTGTAATACTTCAGCGACGTGGCCCACTGTCCCCGTCCATACACCGTTCCGCCCACCATATTATATTTAGGCGAGTCCGTCAACCTGTCGAAGAGATAGCCCACAGTAGTCCAGTTCACCAAATCACGCGATTTCATGATGGGGCCCCCTGGCATGAGATGCATCGTAGTGGTGACCATATAGAAGTCACTGTCTACCCGAATGACATCCGGATCAGGCACGTCCGCCCACAACACAGGATTGGAGAACTGCTGCTGTCCCATGGCCAAGGTGCAGGCCAGCAAGGCAAGAAGTAGCGCGATAGTTTTCTTCATGTCGGTATATTCGTATGAGCAGCCTTGGTTGTACTGCCTTGGTTTTAGCGACAACAAAGGTAGCCGATTCCTCACAGAGCCTTTTTCCTTAACGTCTCCTTATGTTATAGATACGCAACCGCCATTGAACATCAGTAGTCTTTTGAGACATTTGGAAAAAAGACAGCCACAAAAAGAAAAGCTACAAAACAATACTATTAGGATATTTTGCTTATCTTTGCCCCCAGAAACCAATCTCCATTTAAAAACCACAACCATGAACAACCGGCAATATCTTCTGGGCTTCGACATCGGGTCGAGCAGTGTCAAAGCTTCCCTCGTCGATACAGAGACGGGTGCCACGGCCGCCACGGCTTTCTTTCCCGAGCATGAGGCTCCCATCAAGGCCGTCAAAGCCGGATGGGCAGAACAAGACCCACACATGTGGTGGACTAATGCTTGTCTGGCTCTCAAGAAAGTTATGGCACAGACCGGAGCCCGTGGCAAAGACGTGAAAGCCATCGGCATCTCTTATCAAATGCACGGGTTGGTATGCGTAGACCGGAACCAACGCGTGCTGCGCGATGCCATCATCTGGTGCGACTCACGTGCCGTGCCCTATGGCGAGCGTGCATTCCGTGATTTGGGCAGCGACCGCTGTCTGGGACACTTGCTCAACTCGCCAGGCAACTTCACTGCCGCCAAACTGGCATGGGTCAAGGAGAACGAACCCGACATCTATGCCCGTATCGACAAAGTGATGCTGCCCGGTGACTACATGGCCATGAGGCTCACCGGCGAGGTCAACACTACCATCAGCGGCCTCAGCGAAGGCATGTTTTGGGACTTTGCCGATCGGAGACCCGCCCAGTTCCTACTCGACTATTATGGTATATCTTCCTCACTGCTGCCCACTGTGGTTCCGACTTTTGCCGTGCAGTGCAGCGTAAGCCGCGAGGTTGCCGACGAACTGGGGCTCTGCGAGGGCACCCCCGTATCTTACCGTGCCGGAGACCAACCCAACAATGCGCTTTCGCTCAACGTGTTCAATCCCGGCGAGATAGCATCCACGGCCGGCACCTCCGGTGTAGTCTATGGCGTGCTGGGCGAAACGGGTTACGATTCCAAAAGCCGCGTCAACACCTTTGCCCATGTCAACTATAGCCCAGATGTAACGCGTCTAGGCGTGCTGCTCTGCATCAATGGTACAGGTATCCTCAACGCCTGGACCCACCGTAATGTGACCCCCGATCTGGACTATACCGATATGAATGCCTTGGCCGCCACCGTGCCGGTGGGCAGCGAGGGTGTGAGTATCATACCTTTTGGTAACGGCACCGAGCGTGTGCTTGAGAACCGCAAAACAGATTGCTCCATCCACGGCCTCGATTTCAACCGCCACACGAGGGCTCATGTAGTGCGTGCCGCCCAGGAGGGCATCGTCTTCTCGTTCTGCTACGGCATGGAAGTGATGCGCCAGATGGGCATGGACATCCGCAAAATCCACGCCGGGCGGGCCAACATGTTCTTAAGTCCTATCTTTCGCGATGCGCTGGCTGCCACCAGCGGGGCTGCCATCGAGCTCTACGAGACCGATGGATCAGCTGGTGCAGCCCGGGGTGCAGGCATGGGCTGTGGCATCTACAGAGACCACAACGAGGCTTTCTCTACCCTACAACGAATGGCCGTCATCGAGCCCGACAGCCATAAAGCCGCACAATATCATGAGGCTTACGAGCGTTGGAAAGCTGTATTGGCCAACGAATCTTTCTTTTAACTAAAAATAAAAACAACTATGACAAAAGAGTATTTCCCCGAAATTGGCAAGATTCCATTTGAGGGTACCGAGAGCAAGACCCCCATGGCTTTCCACTACTACGAGCCCGAACGCGTAGTCAAAGGCAAAAAAATGAAAGACTGGCTCAAGTTTGCCATGGCTTGGTGGCATACGCTGGGACAGGCCAGTGGCGATCAGTTTGGCGGGCAGACCCGCAACTATGCCTGGGATGCCGATGCTAACCCTGTGCAGCGTGCCAAGGATAAGGTGGATGCCGGCTTTGAAATCATGACCAAACTGGGCATCGAATATTTCTGTTTCCATGACGTCGACCTCGTAGACCCCGACGACGACATCGACCGCTATGAAGCCAACATGGCTGCCGTCACCGACTATCTGAAAGAAAAGATGGCTGCCGACCCCACAAAAAAACTGCTTTGGGGCACGGCCAACGTCTTCAGTGACAAGCGTTATATGAATGGGGCAGCCACCAATCCCAACTTTGATGTCGTGGCCCGCGCCGCCGTACAAATCAAGAATGCAATTGATGCTACCATCAAACTCGGCGGTCAGAACTATGTGTTCTGGGGTGGCCGCGAAGGATACATGAGTCTGCTCAACACCCAGATGCAGCGTGAGAAGAATCATCTGGCCCGCATGCTCACCGCTGCTCGCGACTATGCACGCGCCCAGGGCTTCAAGGGCACGTTCCTCATCGAGCCTAAGCCATGCGAGCCCACCAAGCACCAATACGACGTGGACACGGAGACCGTCATCGGATTCCTGCGCGCCAACGGCCTCGACAAAGACTTCAAAGTAAACATCGAGGTGAATCATGCCACATTGGCGGGTCACACTTTCGAGCACGAACTGGCTGTGGCTGTGGACAACGGCATGCTGGGCAGCATTGATGCCAACCGCGGTGATGCGCAGAATGGCTGGGATACCGACCAGTTCCCCATCGACAACTTCGAGCTCACACAAGCCATGATGCAGATTATCCGCAACGGCGGACTGGGCAACGGCGGCAGTAACTTCGATGCCAAGATTCGCCGCAACTCCACCGATCCAGAAGACATCTTCCTGGCCCACATCAGTGGCATGGATGCCATGGCCCGTGCTCTGCTCAATGCAGCAGCCATCCTTGACGAGAGCGAGCTGCCCCAGATGCTGCGCGACCGCTATGCCAGTTTTGACGA
Source organism: Hallella seregens ATCC 51272 (assembly GCF_000518545.1). Taxonomy (GTDB): domain Bacteria; phylum Bacteroidota; class Bacteroidia; order Bacteroidales; family Bacteroidaceae; genus Prevotella; species Prevotella seregens. The sequence continues at coordinate 30,127 of NZ_JADU01000019.1, read as the reverse complement.
GGGACAGGGCAAGGCCTTTGAAGAGGGCCGGTTGAGTCTCGAAGACCTTGTAGATTATGCCAAGCAGAACGGTGAGCCCCGTCAAATCAGTGGCAAACAAGAACTCTACGAGACCATCGTCGCCCTGTATAGTAAGTAGGTCTCGTCATAGCCCTGCGTACAGGGAGAAAAGGATGTACTTATGGGGAATGTGCCCGCACCGCCAACAAAGCGGGCAGGTGCATTCCCCACTTTGCTTTATCGTGCAGATGGTTTTCCTGTCCGCAGCTACTTGGAAATGGTGAGCAGCACGTCGCCTACATGGAGCTTAAGTTGTCCGTTGGGAACAATGAAGCTGTCACCACGCTTGACAAGCATCACCAGATGCCCCTCGGGAAATCCTACGTCGGCCAGATGTTCGCCACGGACCAACAGTTCGGGCGTGACGGCCTGCTCATTAAGTTGCGGCCCCAACTCCTCCGGAATCTCAATGCCAAATTCGCTTGCAGGCTTCTCCTGCTCGCAGTCCAGTCCCAGCCGCCGCGCCGCCCACGAAATAGTGGTACCCTGCAACGACAGCGACAGCAGGGTGATGAAGAATACAATGTTGAACAGCAGATTGCCGTCTTCAAGGCCAGCCATCATCGGATAGGTAGCAAAGATGATAGGCACCGCGCCACGCAGGCCCACCCACGAAAGGAATAGCTTGGCCCGCACGGGCAGCCGACGGAAAGGAAGCAGGCAAATAAAGACCGACAGCGGGCGAGATACCAGCATCATAAACAGTCCGATGGCCAGCCCGATATAGGCTATCTGCCACACCTCTGAGGGATTGACAAGCAGTCCCAGCGTGAGAAACATCACGATTTGAAGCAACCATGTGAGCCCGTCCATGAAAGTGGTCATCTCCCGACGATATGACAAACGGCGGTTTCCCACCACAAGTCCAGCCACGTAGACAGCCAGATACCCGTTGCCGTGGAGCATGTCTGTGAATGTGTAGATGATGAGAATGAAGCTCAGCAACAGCACAGGATAGAGCGATGGATTAGGCAGGTTGATGCGGTTGACCACCCACGAACAGACACGTCCGAGCCCCCAACCCAGCAGTCCGCCCAGGAAAAACTGCACCAGGAGGTTGCCCAGCAGATGAAGTGTTGAAAACTCGGCACCTGTAGCCGCTACTTCAACCAGTGCCAGCGTGAGCATATAGGCCATGGGATCATTGCTGCCACTCTCCAGTTCGAGGATGGGACGAAGCCGATGCTTCAGTCCGATGCCTTGTGTGCGCAGCAGGTTGAAAACCGAAGCCGAGTCTGTGGACGACATCGTGGCGGCAAGAAGCATGGAAAGCACCAGCGACAAATGAATGTCGAGACCTGTGGCCCGGGAGAGGAAAAAGACAAAAAGTCCAGTCAGCGCCGTCGTAAGCACCACGCCAAGCGAGGCCAGCAATACGCCGGGAGCCAAGATAGGGTGCACGTCGTGCATCTTGGTATCCATACCCCCAGTGAAAAGAATCACACTGAGCGAAAGCATGCCGATGAACTGAGCATCCGCCACCTGATTGAATGCAATGCCCAGCCCCTCGCTGCCAAAGGCCATGCCCGTGAATAGAAAGAGCAACAGCGTAGGAACCCCAAAGCGGTAACCGGTCTTGCTGATGAGGATACTCACAAAAATAAGGACGGAACCCAGAAAGATAATGTTTTCAACCGTAAATGCCATATTAGTGCAAAATTACGAAGAATAAGCCAGTTATCTCAGCCAAAGGGTTTGGAAAAATATTCAATAAACGTTATTAATCCATAAATAACAGATAGAGAAATAACAACCTATTGATATTTTACTTATTTTTATTTCGATTTTGGAGGAATAATAAGAAACGCTTCTCTCAGGGCGTTTAAAATGTTTGTGTGTAAGAATGAGACAATTAAAGATTCAGAAAAGCATCACCAATCGCTCCAGCGAGGCTTTGGACAAGTACCTGGTAGAGATTGGTCGGGCTCCTCTTATCACAATTGATGAGGAGATAGACTTGGCACAGAAAATCAAGAAAGGCGGCCGCGAGGGTGAAAAAGCCAAAGAAAAACTTGTCACAGCTAACTTGCGCTTCGTAGTGTCTGTAGCCAAACAATACCAACATCAAGGGCTGTCACTCACCGACCTTATCGACGAGGGCAACATCGGGCTTATCAAAGCTGCACAGAAGTTTGACGAGACCCGTGGCTTCAAATTTATCTCCTACGCCGTGTGGTGGATTCGGCAGAGCATCCTGCAGGCCATTGCCGAGCAGAGCCGCATCGTGCGACTACCACTCAACCAAGTGGGTTCACTGAGCAAAATCAACCATGAAATCAACCGCTTCGAGCAGGTACACGAGAGGCACCCAAGCATGCAGGAAATATCGGATGCCACTAATATAGAGGTGGAAAAGATTGGGCAGAGCATGATGGCCGACGGTCACCATGTGAGCATAGACGCGCCGTTTCAGGAAGGTGAAGACAATTCGATGGTCGACGTGATGGCCAGCGGCGACGACAGTCGCACGGACAAGAGCGTAGATCACGAGAGCATGGCCCAGGAATTGAACACGGTACTGGAGAGCGTGCTCAAGGAGCGCGAGGTGATTATCCTGCGCGAGTGCTTCGGCATAGGCTGCAACGAATTAGGACTGGAGGAGATTGGCGACCAGCTTGGACTCACGCGCGAACGCGTGCGACAGATTCGTGAGAAGAGCATTGCCAAGCTGCGCGAAAGCGGCCACGTGAAGATTCTGATGAAATATCTGGGCTGAACACAGCATCAATAGAAGCTAAGACCCATTTGTTGTGCTGCTTCAACTTCTCTGATATGGGCAAGTTGTGAGTATTGGACGACCAGTTCAACGACTACGGGGTGATCTTTTTCAAGTAATTTTAGGTTGGCATGCAGCCGCAGGACTGTACACAAAAAGAAGCCTCCCCTGAAAGTCTTCCTTAGACTTTCAGGGGGCGTCTTGTTATGAGCTGCATGCTCTGGCTTCGCTCAAAGTGAGCTGATGAATGCTGAAAGGCGTGGCATGCCCGCCTCGGCCAGCTGATAGAGACGGAACTGGTTGTGGGCACGCTCAAGATTGTGGCCGGGATGCGTGGTCTTGTAGTAGGTATCGCCGTTGAGATAGTCGGCAAGGAAGCGCACGCACTGCATATAGGGGAAGAGGGCCATGGCAAAGGGCAGGTGGGTACGCTCGGTGGCCGTCAGGAAAGAGCGCGTGGACTCAATGTAGCCACGGGTGAAACTCTCAATGACATCCCAGCGCAGGGCCACGTGCGACTCGTCGGGGTCGTCCTCGACGGTGGCATTGGCAGCCGTCCGCAGGAAGTCTCCATAGTCAGAGAACACGAAACTCGGCATGACGGTATCAAGATCTATGACGCAGAGCACGCCGCCGCCCTCGTCAAAGAGCACGTTGCCCACCTTGGAGTCGCAGTGACAAATACGCTTGGGCAGGAGTCCGGCGGCATGCAGCCGCTCGGCCAGACACATGTCTTCGGCGTGGGCCAACAGACTGTCCACGAGCGTGCGCACACCGGCAAGCCGACCATGGGCATCGCGTGCCACGGCATCGCGCAACTGGTCGAGGCGAAGCCTCATGTTGTGAAAGTCGGGAATGGTCTCGCCAAGCGGCTCGTCCAAGTCGGCCAGCATGCTCTCGAACCCACCGAAAGCGCTACCCGCATCGTAGGCATTGGGCGGCGTGACGGCATCGAAGCTCTGCGTGCGGGGAATGAAAACGGACACGCGCCAGTAGTCACCCTCTGGGGTACGGTGCCAGGTGGCACCCTCACGTGTGCTGACAAAGTGCAGCACCTTGCGGTCAATGTCTTTCTCCCCACGCGCCTCCAACCGGGCACGGATATGGGCCGTGACGGCCTCGATGTTGTGCTGCAGCAGGGCTACGTCTGTAAAGACCGCATGATTGATGCGCTGGAGCACGTAGTCGGGGCAGTCTTTCTCGACCGTAGATACCTTAAAAGTGTCGTTGATGAGTCCACTGCCGAGGGTTGTCACGGCAATGGGTGTGCCATTCAGGATGAAGTGTGAAAGGATTTCGTTTGTTCGGTCTGTATTCATTGTTGCTGTTTTTTAGTTGGACACATTCTGGCAGGCCCCCGCACGATGCTCCGAAGCGCCTACTCGAGCATCAGCTCGCCGAAGCAGTCGGGGCGGTGGAAATCGGGGGCCGGGGCCGCAATGGGGTTCCAAGAGAGAAAATGGGGCGTGGGCAGCAGGTCACCACACTTGTAGAAATTGGCCCTCAGACGAGTGCCGCCGTCGAACGACACCCCGCCCAAGAAAAAGGCAGAGGCGGGAACGACAAGGGCCAGCTCCCACTCGGTGTGGGCCAGCCGCGCGTCGAACGGCTCCATGCCCAGCGAAGACCAGCGGCCCACGGTGTCGAGCACGTGCTGCGGGGCATGGGTACGCCCCTCGCGGCTTGCACCGGCACCGATGAGCATGCGGCCCGCACAGTTCACCTCTATATTATAGTAGATGCCACCCTCTGCAGACTGGCAGAAGAACTCGCAGCACGAATCCTCCCAGATACGCTCGTCATCATGCCGGGCAACAGCCCTCACGCTGTCTTCGACAATGTGGTAATGCAGCAGAATAGCACGGTCGGTGCGGGCCACACGGAACCTCACCGCAGGACAATAGGAGAACTCCGGCCAGTTGACGCAGCCTATCGTTTGCCACGCCAGCCGGGCACCGTCCATGAGCTCCGGCAGTCCGGCCACCTCGGGCAGTCCGGTCGCAAGAGCCGGTACAACAAGTGTTTTCATTGGATAAGTATGATTGAAGATAAAGCCGCAAAAGGCAGCTTCAAGTTATTCCGCATTTGGATCGAAGAGATGGTCGGCTTCCTCGATCTCGTCGTCGTCGAACCATTGGGCGAGCTTGGCCCGCGCCTTGGCTTTCACGTCCTCCGACACCTCGCCCCAAACCTTGTGGAGCACGTAGACGAGCACGGCCAAATCATCGCTCAGTCCCGCAATGGGGATGGCATCGGGCATCACGTCGAGCGGACTGATGAGATAGCCCAAGGCACCGATGATGATGGCTTTCTCTTTCAGCGACACCTTGTCGCTCTCCAGTGTATAGAAGAGTATCAGGGCCGCATACACAAACTTGGCGCCGGCACGCTTGGCCACGCGCGATATTTTCTCTACAAATCCATTGGCCGTGAACTTGTTTTTGTAGGCCATGAAGTCGGGTAATTCAATCTTATTCATACGTAGTCTCATGATGAGGGGTTCATGATGTCTCCGGGTGACGGGCCGCACCGCCGCTCATGCCCACCGTTCTATAGCCTCGGTCAGGGCGGCCGCCTCGGGATTGTCGGCCTTGAGCCGGCCCAGCCGGCGGCGTTTCAGCAGCACGCGCACGCCTTTCAGCAACAGGGCCACGGCCACGCCGACGACAATGCCCACCAGCAGCGACGTGGTCTCTGAGCGCCAAGGCAGGCTGTCCAGCGGGAAAGCACTGATTACGATGACCGGTACCAGAGCCACGATGCCATAGAAAGTCTGCTGTGCGCGCTGCGTCCCTTCGCTGTCGAGAATGGACTGATAATCGAAGAGGTAGCTGTCCAGTTGCTCACGTGTGACGTGGCTGGCCTCCAGCGTGGGAAAGTCGGGCTCGTTGCCGTGACGCTCCATCGTGCGGATAATGCGGTGCTCGAAGTCGTCCAGAATGTTGGGTTGCAAATCTTTCATATCCTATAAACTCCCGCCGAGGGCTTTTATTATATGACGAAAAAGATAAAAAAGCAAGGCAGCGCCCTGATAAGCCGGGTTCTGTATCCTCCTTGAGAAGGAGCTCTATCATTTATCTACGATGCAGGTCGCCCTGCACCTCAAGCGTTCTACCCTCCATCGTTCCACTCGAAGTGGCTCGGGCAGGCAACCCTGACATGACGATGGTTTACATGAACTTGCAGCCTCCAGCCGGCACGGCACGACGGTCGCCCGCCGCCCGGTGGTCTCTTACACCACCTTCTCACCCTTGCCATCCGCGGGGGATGGCGGTCATTCTCTTCTGCCTACGCCTACTGTCACCAATAGCTTCTATTTTCGGAAGTGGAGCGCCTTGTGCTGCCCGGACTTTCCTCCCGCATCCCGAGGGATGCCGGCGACAGAGCCGGGGCACTGCCTTACCGATTGCAAAAGTAGCAAATAATTCTGAGAACGGGCCATTCTTCCCCAAGTTTTGCAAGTTTTTAAACGAATGTAAAAAGCTGGTCGGCACGGCTTAATAGCCGTTAAGTGTTAAAATCAAAGTGTTAAAATCGGATAAAGGTATAGGACAGAATGGCATATTGACGATTTTTGCGCCTATATTTGCAAGCGAATTAAACCAAAAGCGGACAAACAATAAAATCATAACATGAACATGAAAAAGTATTCCTATTATTTGCTTGCAGCCCTCTGCGTCGTTGCAGTGGCATTCTCTGCAGGCTCGTTCATCAAAGTCCAGGCAGCCGCCAACGAGACGGCGCAGAGCGGACAGCCCGTAGACCTGACCTATGCCACCGACAAGGCCCTGCCCGCCGTGGTTCATATCAAGTATGTGCAAAACTCCAAGACGCAGACCGTGGAAGTGCAGAGCGACCCGTTCTCCGACTTTTTCTCTGACCCCTTCGGCTTCTTCGGCAATCCGCAGGGACAGGGCAACGGTGGCAAGCAACGGCGGCAGGTGCGCACCCCGAAGAAAGAAGCCACGGGCTCGGGCGTCATCATCAGCAGCGACGGCTACATCGTGACCAACAACCACGTGGTGAACGGGGCCGACGAGCTCACCGTAACCCTGGAAGACAACCGTGAGTTCAACGCCCGCATCATCGGTACCGACCCCACAACCGACCTGGCACTCATCAAGATAGACGGCAAGAACCTCCCCACCCTGCCCATTGGCGACTCTGACAAAATCCGTGTGGGCGAATGGGTGATTGCCGTGGGCAACCCCTTCGGATTCAACAACACCGTGACGGCCGGCATCATCAGCGCCAAGGCCCGCACGCTGGGACAGAACGGTGTGGAGAGCTTTATCCAGACCGATGCCGCCATCAACCGCGGCAACTCGGGCGGCGCACTGGTCAACACACGCGGCGAACTCATCGGCATCAACGCCATGCTCTACTCCGAAACCGGCTCCTACTCGGGCTATGGTTTCGCCATTCCCACCAGCATCATGAACAAAGTGGTGGCCGATCTCAAGGAATACGGCACCGTGCAGCGGGCCTATCTGGGCATCAAGGGCAGCGACGTGCTCAACTATATCAACAGCCAAAAGGATGAAAACAAGGAGGCACCCGACCTCGGAACCAACGAGGGCGTGTACGTTGCCGAGGTCGAAGACAACGGTGCAGCCGCAGAAGCCGGTCTGCAGAAAGGCGACGTCATCACTGCCATAGACGGCAAGAACATCAGCAAGATGGCCGAACTGCAAGAGGTTATCAACAGCAAGCGACCCGGCGACAAGGCTACCATCACCTGGTTGCGCAACAAGAAGAAGATGAGCAAGACCGTCACCGTGAAGAACCGGCAGGGCAACACCCGCGTGATGAAGACGGCCGACCTCGACGTGCTCGGCGCCAAGGTTCTCCCCGTGAGCGAAAGTCTGAAGAAGCAGCTGGGCATCAGCTACGGCCTTCAGGTGAAGGACGTGAAGAGCGGAGCCTTCAAACAGGGTGGCATCAGCGACGGCTTCATCATCCTCACAGCCAACGACGAGCCCATGAAGACCATCTCAGATCTGCAGGAAGCTGTGAAATCGGCATCGACCAGCAAGACTCCCGTGCTCTTCATCACCGGCATCTGGCCCTCGGGCAAGACCGACTACAAAGCCATCAAAGTGGGCGAAGAATAGGCCCTCTGCCGACAAACTCATCATGGAGGCGGGACATTCACAACGAGTGTTCCGCCTTTTTTCTTCTTTTTTCGGCCAAAAACCGGGTATCGTCACAAGTTTTTCGTACCTTTGCACCTTGAAAGCCCCATCCATCATGCACTCAATCCCAGCAAAATGAATTGGAAGAAATATTTGCTCACCATGGTTGTCGCCCTGCTTGCTCTGGACGCATCGGCAGCCGAAAAGACCCAAACGGTCTACATGTACGGCTTTGCCGCCTCGTTCAACGACTCCACAGTCTACTTCACCGACATTCAGCAGATAGACTCCGCCAGCGTGGAGAGCCGCACTCATTTCCTTTACAGCCGCAACGACTACTCCTATCAGCTGCGCGACTATCTGGCCGCCAACGGCTTCAAGAACGCCACCTGCGTCACCGCCTTTGCCTTGACGCGCAAGGAAGCCGATAAAAAATACCTCGCCCTGCGCAAGCGTTACCTCAGCGGCGGCCGCTACACCATCAAGTATATTCCGGCATCCGACTTCCGGTTCCAGCCCATCCCGGCTTCCAACGGGGCGGGCGAGTAATCCCTGCCATGACCGGAACGCCACACGCCCACCTCTTCCGCATCGCCGATTTCAACGTGCGTCTTGTCTTCAAAGACGGCGGATGCAACGGCATGCACCTGCTTCCCTCGTTCGAGCCGTTCCGTACAGAGCGGTTCGACAGCACCGATCTGCTCTTCCAACTCACCATTGCCGACACACTGCGGCCGCGGCCCAAGCGCGAGCGCGAGCACATCCGCGTCTTCGACACAGGCAACGGCAACACCGTGGTGGACCGTCTGTCCAACGGCGGCTACCAGTATATCATCAGAGACATCTCGGGCACCGACTGTGCCTTGCTCATCACCAACAAGGACTTCAGCGACTGCCAATGTGCCCTGAACGGCAGCTACAATATGCGCTGCTTCGGCCTGAACAATGCGCTCATGCTCGTCTTCGCCTTTGCCGCCAGCCGCGAGCAGGCCGTGCTCATCCATGCCTCGCTGGTGCGGCAGAACGGCTACGGCTATGCTTTCATTGCCAAAAGCGGCACGGGCAAGTCCACACAGGTGAGCCTCTGGCTGCGCCACCTGCCCGGTTGCGACCTCATGAACGACGACAATCCCATTATCCGCATCATCGACGGCACGCCCTACATCTACGGCGGGCCGTGGAGCGGCAAGACGCCCTGCTACCGCAACGTGAAGGCCCGGCTCGGCGCCATCACCCGCATAGACCGTGCCCCGGCCAACTCCATCGACAAGCTGTCGCCCGTGGATGCCTTTGCCTCGGTGCTGCCGGCCTGTTCGTCCATGAAGTGGGACCCCGACATCTACAACCGCATCTGCGATACCCTCACCCGACTGGTCGAAACCACAGGCATCTACACCCTGCACTGTCTGCCCAATCAAGAAGCCGCCATCCTATGCAATCAAGCCATCCGAAGAACGTAGCCCTGCCCAGGCGGGAGCTGCAATTCCCCAATGCCCAACTGCTGCCCGAGATTGTGCGGCTCATGGAAGAGGGACACACCGTGACCCTGCGGCTGCGCGGCTTCTCCATGCGCCCCTTTCTCGAGGACAACCGCGACAAAGCCCTCTTGACGCTCGCCGTGCATCCGCGCGTGGGCGACCCCGTACTGGCCGAGATTGGCGAGGGACGCTACGTGTTCCACCGCATTGTCCGCATCGAGGGCGAGCTCGTCACGCTGCGCGGCGACGGCAACATCGGCACCGAGCAATGCCTGCTCCACAACGTGAAAGGGGCTGCCATCGGGTTCTACCGCAAGGGGCGCGACACGCTCGAGCGCACCGACGGCCTCAAGTGGAGGCTCTACTCCTGGCTGTGGATGCACCTGCTGCCCGTGCGACGCTACCTCCTGGGAGCCTACCGGCGGCTGTGGCTGCCCCTCTTCGGCCCCATGTAAACACACGAATAAACCCGGATAAAAACACGAATACACTGGGGGCGGACACACGACGGCCATCGGCGGCCCCCGTGAAAACAGACCGACCCCACTATAAAGACCAAGATATGAAAGCAAAAAAAGGATTCAACATCCGCAACATCTGTGGCCACAACATCATCGTGGCCGAGGGCAAGGAGAATATGGATTTCAGCAATATCATCAGCATGAACGAGAGCTCGGCCCTGCTCTGGAACGCCATTCAGGACAAAGATTTCACCGTAGACGACCTGGCAGAGCTGCTGATGGACAACTACCAGATAGACGACGACACCCCGCTGCCCCGCGAACAGGCGCTGGCCGACGCAGAGACGGTGGTGGGCCAGTGGCGCACGGCGGGCATCCTTCTGGACTGATTCAGCGGGCCGAACCCAGGCTTACCTGCAAGGGGCGGGCCAGCATTTGCAGCGTCTGGCGCACGCGCAAGTCCCATTCGGCCTGTGTGCGCACGTCGTACTCACTCCACGCACTGCCAAAATAATAGGTGTAGCGTTCGCCGTTGCGCAACCCTTTCTTCACCCCCACAGCATGGCCCTCGTCGCTGCCCGAGGCGCGGGCATAGAGCAGCCGGTGCGTCTGCGCCCCCTCGGGAAAGAGCACGCCGATGTAGAGCTGGCCGCCGTAGCGGTCGGGACGGTCGGTAGGGTCGGCATACTGCACGTAGTCGCGGCCAGTCACCACGCTCTCGCGCCCCGCTGTATGGATGACAAAACCGGCAGCCAGGTCGCGCGGGCGCGACAATCCCTCGTACCACACGGTCATGCGGTTGAAGTTTGACCCTTTGTCCAGGCTGATGATGCGATGCTCCGTCACCAGCGTATCGCCGCCAACGCGCGTGGGCGCATAGGTCAGCTCCACGGTGAAGCGCAGCGGCCCGTTGTCCAATATCTTGTAACGCTGGTAACAATAAGGCAGCACCAGGCTGTCGCCCAGCATCAACGCCGGCGTGCCGCAGCCCATTGTGGGGCCCACGCCATAGCAGTCCATGCCGTTGCCATGGTCCAGATGGAACGAGGTGTGCAGGTCGATGTCCCTGTTTTTGCGCCCGTTCTCGGCGTTGGCCCATCCCGTCACGTTGCCCTCATAGTCCTTGTAATACCGCTGGGCCATGTCGAGTTCCTTGGAATTCTTGGTCCACACGTCTATGCCGAAGCTGCGTTCGCCCGTTCGTTGCAGGGCGGGCCCATAGACGCGATAGGCCCCGCGGTCGTTTTCCCAGCCTATGTCGTCCTTGCGCAGGGGGTACATCCGCCCGCTCACCCAGCTGCGCATAGGCTCCGGTGTGCCCGGGGCCACGGTGTAGACGGTGCGCCCGTGAGGTTTCACGGGGGCGTCGATGAGCAGCCGCCCGTCGTGGGTAATCTGCCAGGCCACCTGCTGCCCCATCGGGTTGCGCACCACAAACGGCTCGCCCTCGGCCAGTCCCAACCGCCGGCGCAGACTGTCGAGGCCTATCTCTATGAGTTCCTGCCGCTGGAAGTCCAGCGGATTGACAGCCGTCACCGTCACCTCGGCGGCACGGCCCGGGGCCGGCAGCATGGCCAGCCACAGGGCAAAAAGCAGGGTTCGCATCATTTGTTTGCTTTAAGATGGTCCACGAACCACGCAGTGATCTGGCGCAACAGATGGTTGCGCGTGTTGCCGCCATGGATGCCGTGGCTGCGGTTGGTGTAGTAGTTCTCCTTGAAATCCTTGTCGGCTTGCACCAGCGCCTCGGCATACTCGAAGGTGTTCTGCGGGTGCACGTTGTCGTCGGCCATGCCGTGGCAGAGCAGCAGGGCCCCGCTGAGCCGTGCGGCGCGGCTGATGGCGTTGTCGGCATAGCCGTCGGGATTCTCCTTGGGCGTGCGCATGTAGCGCTCGGTGTACACCGTGTCGTAGAAGCGGTAGCTGGTGGGCGGCGCCACGGCCACGCCGGCCTTGAACACCGGCCGGCCCTCGCTCATGCTCATCAGCGTGCAGAATCCGCCGTAGGACCAGCCCCAGATGCCGATGTTGTCCTTGTCCACGTAGGGCTGCCGGCCCAGATAGAGTGCGGTCTCCACCTGGTCGCGGGCCTCGAGCAGGCCGAGACGCTGATACGTGCACTTCTCAAACTCGGCCCCACGACCGCCCGTTCCGCGGCCGTCCACGCACACCACGATGAAGCCTTGCTGGGCCAGATACTCGTCGTAGGCGCCGCCCTGACCCATCGAACCCACGTTCCACGAGTCGACCACCTGCTGGCTGCCCGGCCCGCTGTACTGGAACATGATGACGGGATACTTCTTCGAGGCGTCGAATCCGGCCGGTTTGAGCATCCATCCGTCCAGCTTCACGCCCTCCGAAGTGGTGAAGCTGAACAGCTCTTTCTGCCCCCAGCCATACTGCCGCATCCTGGCCTTGAGCGCGGCATTGTCCACCAGTGTGGACACCACCTTGCCGTTCTGGCTGCGCGTAGTATATATATAAGGTGTGTTGCGGTCGCTCCAAGTGTTGATGAAATACTTCAGATCGGCCGAGAAAATGGCCGAGTTCCATCCGGCCCGGTCGGTCAGCCGCTCGGTCTTGCCGTTCTTGTGGGCCACGTAGACCTGCCTGTCGTGCGGCCCGAGAGCCGCTGCCTGATAGTACACGTCGCCGTTGGCCTCGTCACAGCCATAGACCGCCGTGATGTCGAAGTCGCCGTTTCCAATCTTGCGCAGCAGCTGCCCGTTCATGTTGTACAGGTAGAGGCGCATGTGGCCGTCGCGGTCTGAGGGCATGAGAATGTAGTCCTTGCCCATGCGGATGCCCGCCATGGCCTCCTCCTTGACGTAGCGGGGCACGCTCTCCCTGACGAGCAACCGGGTCACGGTGCTGCGTGGATTCACGCCGTAGAGGCTCAGCACGTCCTGGTGTCGGTTCATGGTGTAGACCACAATACGGTCGGCACTGGCCGTGGGCAGTATGCGAGGCATGTAGCCCTCGGCGTCGAGGGGCACGTCGAGACGCTGCGCGCGGCGGGTCTTGATGTCGTAGCTCCAGGCCGAAACGCGCGAGTTGGCCTCGCCGGCCTTGGGATATTTATAGCTGTAGGTGCCGGGATACACGGCGTTCTCCGTGTGGGTGGGGTCCATGCCCTGGTAGATTTGCAGGCTGTATTCCCTGACGTCCGTCTCGTCGTAGCGCAGCCAGCAGAGCATGGTGCCGTCGGCATTGAACGTCAGGGCGTGGCTGAAGGAGAACTCTTCCTCGTTCACCCAGTCGGGGATGCCGTTGATGACGGCGTTGGTGCGGCCGTCCTTGGTCACCTGGCTCTCGCTGTTGTCGTAGAGCAGTTTCACGAGGAAGATGTTGTTGTCGCGCACGAAAGCCACCTGATTGCCGTCGGGCGACCACACGGGGGCCTGTTGCGGGCCGCCGTCGGACAGGCGTTCCAGCTTGCGGCTCTGGATGGTATAGATGTAGAACACGGCCTTGTACGAACGTCGGTACACGGGTTGCGTCTTCGTGCGGATGAGCATACGGCGGCCGTCGGGCGACATCACATAGCCGTCGAAAGCCTCTATTCTCTCGCCCTGCGTGCGGTTCACGTCGAAGAGTACGGCCGTCTGGGCACCCGTCTTGAACGAGTATTGCACAATCTGCGTGCCGTCTTTCGAGATGCGTGCATACTGGTCGGTGCCGTCCAGGGGGCTGATGCCACTGATACTTTCGGCGGCAAAGGCGCCCTGGGTAATCGACTTCAGGTCGAGCTTGTCGGCAGCCAGCGTGGCCGACGCGGCCAGGAGCAAGGCTGTACACATGGTGATAATCTTCTTCATGGGTGAGCGTATATCGGTTGTGCACGGGGCCGTCGTGCCCCGCACCTGCTGCAAAGTTAGCCAAAAATGCTTAACACGCCAAGGCTTCGGCAGAATAATCGGTGCGTGGGCGGCAGATTTATGGGGCGGCGGCAACCGTGGTTCCGTCGGCGGTCGCCCACGGGTCGGCCGGCGTCTGCGGCGCAATGGCGTTGCGTCCACGGTGCAATCGCATCGCGTTTTCACCGTTTTGGCCGCGCGATAACGGCGTAATCGCACGGCCGTTGCGCCGCTATTTGCCACGGGCCGCACGGTGCTCACGGACGTTTCGCAAGGCTTTTCTCACAGATTACACAAGTTTCACAGCTGGCGTGCGTAGAATTTTCTCACAGATTCCACAGATTTCACAGATGCCAATCCCCGCGCAGCATCTGTGAAATCTGTGGAATCTGTGAGAAAATTCTACGCGAAGCATCTGTGAAATCTGTGCCATCTGTGAGAAGTAAGGGGCCGGCACGGAGGCCGGCACGCATGTTTGGCACAAACGTTCACCGCCCGCCGCGACAGTTTTTCCAAGAATTCTTCGTAATTTTGCAAGAATAAACCACAGGCTTCGCAATTATGGACGAAAACTATATCGAGATTAAAGGCGCACGGGTGAACAATCTGAAGAACATCAGCCTGCGCATTCCCCGCAACCGATTTGTCACCATCACCGGCGTTTCAGGCTCGGGCAAGTCGTCGCTGGCGTTCGACACGCTCTATGCCGAGGGCCAGCGGCGCTACGTGGAGAGCCTGTCGAGCTATGCCCGGCAGTTCCTGGGCCGCATGAGCAAGCCCGAGTGCGACTTCATCAAGGGGCTGCCGCCGGCCATTGCCATCGAGCAGAAGGTGATAGCACGCAACCCAAGATCGACGGTGGGCACGTCGACCGAGATTTACGAGTACCTGCGGCTGCTCTATGCACGCATCGGCCGCACGTTCTCGCCCGTGTCGGGGCAGGAGGTGAAGAAGCACTCCACGGAGGATATACTGCAACAAGTGCTCCAGTATTCCGACGGAACCCGGTTCATGATTCTGGCTCCGCTCGTCGTGGCCGACGGCCGCTCGACGGAACAGCAACTGGAGATGTACCTGCAGGAAGGCTTCAGCCGCATCATGCTGGACGGCGAGGTGGTGCGCATCGAGGACGTGATGGGCCAGACGCTGTCGGCCCAAGGGCTCTACCTGGTGATAGACCGCATGAGCGTGTCGCACGAGAAAGACGCCATCGCCCGCGTCGTCGACTCGTCCGAGACGGCCCTCTACGAGGGCCGCGGGGCGTGCCGGCTGGTCTTCCTGCCCTCGAACATCGGCTACGATTTCTCGTCCAAGTTCGAGGCCGACGGCATTCAATTCGAGGAGCCCAACGACAACATGTTCTCCTTCAACTCGCCGCTGGGCGCGTGTCCCACGTGCGAAGGCTTCGGCAGCGTCATAGGCATTGACGAGAAACTCGTCATTCCCAACTCCACGCTCTCGGTCTACGACGGCTGCGTGCAGTGCTGGCACGGCGACAAGATGAAGATGTGGCAGGACGAGTTTTGCCGCAGGGCGCAGCTCAACGACTTTCCCATCTTCAAGCCTTACTACGAGCTCTCGCAGCGCGAAAAGGACATGCTGTGGCACGGTTTGCCCACTGACATGAAGAAGAATGGCGGGCGGAGGGCCGACAGCGTGTGCATCGACGCCTTCTTCCAAATGGTCAAAGAGAACCAGTACAAGATACAATACCGCGTGATGATGAGCCGGTACCGCGGCAAGACCGTGTGTCCCGACTGCCGGGGCACGCGGCTGAAGAAAGAGGCCACGTGGGTGAAGGTGGGCGGACGCAGCATCACCGACCTGGTGGAAATGCCCGTAGCCAATCTGCGCGAGTGGTTCGACCAGTTGCAGCTCACCGAGCACGAGGGGCAGATGGCCCGGCGGCTGCTCGTCGAGATACGCTCGCGCCTCGAATTCCTGTGCGAGGTGGGGCTGGGCTATCTCACACTCAACCGCCGCAGCAACACGCTCTCGGGCGGCGAGAGCCAGCGCATCAACCTCGCCACCTCGCTGGGTTCGTCGCTCGTGGGCAGCCTCTACATCCTCGACGAACCGAGCATCGGCCTCCACATCCGCGACACCCGGCGACTCATCGGCGTGCTGCGCAAGCTGCAGCAGCTGGGCAACACGGTGGTCGTAGTGGAGCACGACGAGGAGATTATCCGCGAGGCCGACTGGCTTGTCGACATCGGTCCCGACGCCGGCACCCACGGCGGCGAGATTGTCTACGAGGGCAGCCTGCCCGAAAGCCTGCGCCGCGGCGACACGACGGACAATGACACGATACTGGCTTCGCACCCGCGAAGCTACACCATACGCTATCTCACGGGGGCCGAGACCATCGGCGTGCCCACGTCGCGACGGCCCTGGAACCGCTCGATCAGGCTCAACGGCTGTCGCATGAACAACCTGCGCGGCATCAGTGTGGAGTTTCCGCTCAACGTGATGACCGTGGTCACGGGCGTGTCGGGCTCGGGCAAGTCGAGTCTGGTCAAGGGCATTCTCTACCCCGCTCTCAAGCGGAGCTTCGACGAGGTGTGCGACGCACCGGGCGAGTTTCTCTCCCTCGAGGGCGACGTCGACGGCGTGCGCCACGTGGAATTTGTAGACCAAAATCCCATCGGCAAGAGCACACGCTCCAACCCCGCCACCTATCTCAAGGCCTATGATGCCATTCGCCAGCTCTATGCCGACCAGCCCTTGGCCCGGCAGATGGGCTTCACGGCGCAGTATTTCTCGTTCAATGCCGAGGGCGGCCGCTGCGAGGAGTGCAAGGGCGCGGGCTTCATCACGGTGGAAATGCAGTTCATGGCCGACCTCACGCTGGAGTGCGAGGCCTGCCACGGACAGCGGTTCAAGCAGGATATTCTCGATGTTCGCTTCGAGGGCAAGAACATTAGCGACGTGCTCAACATGACCGTCTCCGAGGCCCTGGCCTTCTTTGGCAAGCACAAGCAGCGCGCCATCGTGTCCCGCCTGCAGCCGCTCGAGGACGTTGGACTGGGCTACATCAAGCTGGGACAGAACTCCTCGACCCTCTCGGGCGGCGAGAACCAGCGCGTGAAACTGGCCTACTTCATCGGGCAGGACAAGCAGGAGCCGAGCCTATTCATCTTCGACGAGCCCACCACGGGCCTCCACTTCCACGACATCGCCCGGCTGCTCAAGGCCTTCGAGGCCCTGATTGAGCGCGGCCACACGGCGCTCGTCATCGAACACAACATGGATGTCGTCAAGTGTGCCGACTGGGTGATCGACCTTGGCCCCGACGGCGGCAACCGGGGCGGCAACGTGGTGTGCACCGGCACGCCCGAGACGGTGGCCCGGTGCCCGCAGAGCATCACAGGGCAATACCTCAAACGCGAGCTGAAATGATTTCCATCCTCATCCCTGCGTTCAACGACGACTGCACGGAGCTGGCCACCGGGCTGGCCCGCCAGGCCGAGGCCATCGGCGGGCTGCAGTGGGAACTCCTCGTGGGCGACGACGCCTCGACCGATGCCGGCGTGGTGGCGCGCCTCGAATCCATTGGTCGCCGCGCCCACTGCCGCTACATCCGGCAGGAGCAGAACGCGGGGCGCGCCGCCATTCGCAACCGCCTGGCCCGCGAGGCCCGGGGCAAATGGCTGCTCTATGTCGATGCCGACCTCGTGGTGGTGGACGACAACCATCTGCGCAAGCTGGTGGAGGCCGGCCGGCATGCGGCCGCATGCTACGGCGGCTACCGCGTGCTGCCCGGCCCTGCGGGCAACCTGCGCCACCGCTACGAACGCGCGGCGGCACCCGTCCACACGGCCGCACGCCGCCGGCGCACGCCCTATCTCGACTTCAAGGTGTCCAACAGCCTGATACGGCGCGACGTGATGCTGCGCCATCCGCTCGACGAACGGTTTCGCAAATATGGGTATGAGGATGTGTTGCTGGGCAAGCAACTGCAGACGGCAGGGGTCGGCGTGGCCCACATCGACGCGCCCGTCGGCTTCGCGCGCTACGAAGACAATGCCCGGTTTGTACGGAAAACGGAGGAGGGCATCGAGACTTTGCACCGGTTTCGGGCCGACCTGGACGGCTTCTCCCCGCTTCTGCAAATGGCAGAAACGCTGCGCCGCATGCGATTGGCCGGGCCTTTTCTGTTTGTTTACCGTTTGTTGGGGCAGCGATGGCGGCGCAATCTGGTGTCAGACGCGCCCTCGCTGCAGCTGTTCAAATGCTACAAACTGGGCTATTTGCTCCGTCTGATGGCTGCCGCCGAAGACTAATCATTCTTTTTCGGCACGAGGCAGGGCCGAAAGATGCACCCTCCACCTGCCCCCGCGAAAGACCGCCGGCAACCGGTAGACAGCCTTTTCCACCAGCCGCCCCGGACGGCCGAGGGTGTCGATGCCCACAAAATGCCGCACCCGCACCTCCACCAGGGCCATGCTGTCGGCCGGATAACTGATGTCACCCAGCTCGCAACCGGCCCCTTCGTCCATGCCGCGCAGCAGGTCCACCTCCTCTTGATGCACCTGTGAGGCGGCATAGGCCAGCCATGGACGCGACTCTTCGGTGGCAAACGCCGCCGCACGCTCGAGATTCCAATTGAAATAGGCCACGGCGAAAGAGTCTACTTCCGTCCGCAGCCGGCTCTCACTGCTCTCCCGGCAACCGCCGGCCAGCAGTACCGCCAACACCAGAATCCACACCGTGCACACCGTGCTCCAGGCGCCGGCACCCGTCGAAATCATCTGTTTCATGGCTTGTCGCTTTTGCTTTCACTGCAAAGTTAACCAAATTTTGACAAGAAGAAATGTCCTTAAACTTTTTTGTACATAAAAACTTGACCATATCCTCGCTTTTCCATACCTTTGTAGAAAATTTGAGGTAAAATGCTGCAATATATATCATTCGGCAGTGGAAGCAGTGGTAATTGCAGCTTCCTGTTCACGGAGACAGACGGTCTCCTCATTGATGCCGGCGTAGGAGTACGCGCGTTGAAGAAGTATTTTAAAAACTACGGAATATCATTTGACAGAGTCAAACACGTTCTTATCACCCACGACCACGCCGATCACGTGCGGGCAGTAGGCAGTCTCAGCAAGGAGTTTGGGCTGCCGGTGTATGCCACTCACAAGGTTCACGTGGGCATAGAAAAGAACTGGTGCGTGCGCAGCAAGGTGCCTGTGGAGCGAGTAAAAATCATCGAACACGGCGTGTCTTTCCACTTGGGCGAGTTCCAAATCACGCCCTTTGCCATTCCGCACGACAGCTCCGACAATGTGGGCTACTGCATTCAGCACCAAGGCGCCACCTTTGTGCTACTCACAGACGTGGGCCATCTCACCGACGAAATCAAGAGTTTCATCGGCCGTGCCAACTATCTGGTCATCGAGGCTGACTACGAACGCGAGATGCTCGACCGCGGTCCCTACCCCGAACGCCTGAAAGACCGCATCCGCGGCCCCCTCGGCCACATGAGCAACGAGGACTGCGCCATGGCCATTGCCGAGAATGCCACGGTGGGTTTAAGCCATGTTTGGCTCTGCCATCTGAGCGATGAGAACAACCATCCCGACCTGGCCGAGAAGACTGTGAAGCAGATTTTGCGCGCCCATGGCATCGTGGCGGGTAATGAAAACGGCGCCGACTTCCGGCTTGACGTGCTGAAACGCAAGACCCCCTCCGAGATTTTCCACCTGTTATAGCCGCCGGTCCCTCTCGCTGCTGCCGCGGCGCGGCTTTTCTTTTGCCGTTTGTGGCAAAAGAAAGGACTGCCGTGGCGACGCGTCAGAACGGCATGCCGACGGCAAAATGGAAGGCAAAGTCGCGGCTGAGCCGCGGATGCAGCAGGGGCCAGTGCTCGCGCCGGCTGTCGTAAGCGGGATTCACGGCCTTCATGCCCATGTCGAAACGAATCAAAAAATAATCAAAGTTAAGCCTAATGCCCAGGCCGTAGGCCGCGGCTATCTGCTTGTAGAAGCGGTCGAAACGGAACTGTCCGCCCGGCTGATCGGCGTAGTTGCGCAGCGTCCAGATGTTGCCGGCATCCACAAACACCGCCGCATTGAACTTCCAGAACAGGTAGGTGCGGTACTCGGCATTGAGATCAAGTTTGACGTCGCCCGTCTGATTGATGAAGTCGATGCGGCCGCCCGTGCCGCGATAGCTGCCCGGCCCCAGCCCACGCACGCTCCATCCGCGCACACTGTTGGCCCCTCCCGAGAAGTAACGCTTCTCGAAAGGCAGGATGGTGCTGTTGCCATAGGGCCACGCAATGCCCAGGTCTCCGTGCACGGCCAGCGTGTTGTGGCGGTCGAAGCGGAAGAGATGGGTGTAGTCTGCATCGAACTTTACGTACTGCGCAAAGGCTATATTAAATAAGGTGTACCGTCCGTTGGCATTGCGTTTCAGCCCTACGGCCCCCGCCACGCCATGGAGCAGGTTGCCTGCAGTTTCCACATTTGCCCTCACGGCATCGGTGCCGTCGCTGTAGGTTATGCCGAAACCCAGCTTCATGATGAACAGGTCCTCGTAGTTGTAGCGCAGGATGGCGTTGCGGTTGGAAACGCTGTCCAGGTAGTCGTGCTTGAAGGTTTCGCTGATCCAAGGCATGTAGACGTAGTTCAGATCGAGCACGTCGAGCCGGTAGGTGGTGTGGTGATGGGGCTCGGCCCAACGGTAGCGCCAGGCCGTGGAAAAGACCCGACGGTGGAACTCGGGCCGGTTCTGCAGGTCCCACGACACGGAGAGCTCCGAGGTGGCATTGCTTCGCCGGCGGAAGGTGTTGGAGAGAAAGGGGGCGATGAAGCGCGGAAACGACAGCTTGGTTTCCACGCTATACTCCTCGTAGTCCTCGTCGCGGTAGCCCTCCAGCCCCGTGATGGCCTCGAAAGCCCCGCGCAGCTCCACGCTCAGCAGCTCCGAACCGCGGAAGATATTACGGTTCTCATAGGTGAGCGAGGCCGCCGCACCGAGGTCGCCCGCGGTGTTGGTGCCCTCGGGACGGAACGAGAGCGAGTGGGGCTTGTTGGTGCTCAGCTGGATGTCGCAGTCGAGCAACGCCGTGTCGGTACGCTCGCGGAAACGGATGTTGGTGTACCTCACGGCCTGCATCTTGCCGAAGTTGTTGTAGGTTTTTTGCAGGGCCGACGCGCTGAAAGGCCGGCCCTGCTGCAGGGCGGTGCCGTTTTCGAGCACGCGCCGGCGCAGCTGCACGGCATTGTTCCCGTCGGCCAGATAGCGGATGTCGCCGATGGTGTAGCGCGGATGGAGCGTGTCGGGCTGTGCGCCCGACGCGCGGTATTTCAGCAGGTGCAGCGTCACGTCCACCTCATTACTGTGGGCGGCCGAGTCGACGCTGTACTGGATGAAGTCCTTGTGGAAGCGATAGTAGCCCGAATCCATGAGGAGAGCCGTGAGGCGTCGGCGCTCCTCGTCGAGCCGGGCCGCGGTGAACCTCTCGCCGGGCTGCAGCCGTTCGTCGCGGTAGTTCTTGCGCCGGAGGGCCCGCAAACGGTCATTGGCCAGCACGCGGCCGATGGCCGAGTCCTGAATGTCGTAGGCAACGCGGCGGATGGCATAGGGCTCACCGGGGTGAAGACGGTAGATGGCTTTCAGCTTTTTGCCGCGCGTGCGCGTGTCGAGGGTCACGGATGCGTGCATGTAGCCCATGTTCTGCAGGGCCGTGCGCAGGTCGGCCACGGAGAGGCGGGCCTGCACACTGTCGAAGATCATGGGCTCCTCGCCTATCCTCCGCAGCGTGCGGTTGATCCATTTGGTGGTGTCGCGGCCGGCAAGATCGTAGGTGCCCAAGGGTATCTTGAACATGGAAAACCACTTGGTGTTACCCTGTTGGCGCACGTAGGGCAGCAGCGACGAGAGGTCTATGCGGCGGTCGTCGTTCTTCAGCTCCACGCTCTCAAGCAGATAACTCCGCTCGGGCACAAACTTGGTGGAGCTGCACGCGGCCAGCAGAACCGCCCCGAGCAGGAGGAAGAAAGCATGCGACGTTTTCAATTATCTCTTATTTTACCGTGCAAAGATAGTGTTTTTTATCTGAGATGGCACAGATTAACACCGGTTTTTCGCCTATTTCCAAACTTATTCTTTACCTTTGCAGCATGATCAGCAAGGCCAGGATGAAGTTTGTACGCGCGCTGGAGCACAAGAAAGCGCGCCGGCAGGAAGGCCTCTTTGTGGCCGAAGGCCCCAAGGTGGTGGGCGACTTGCTGACCCGTTTCCGCCCGCACATGCTCATCGCTACCCCCGAGTGGCTCCATGCCCACCGCCACGACGCCCATGCGTGGCAGGGGGCCGAGCTGTGCGACGTGACCGAGGACGAGCTGCGCAAGGCGTCGTTCCTGCAACATCCGCAGCAGGTCATCGGCGTGTTTCCCATGCCCGAGCCCGCTGCCGAAACGGCCGACTGCCCACCCACGCACGAGCTCTGCCTGGCCCTCGACGGCGTGCAGGACCCCGGAAACCTGGGCACCATCATCCGCATGGCCGACTGGTTTGGCATCGAACACATCTATTGCTCGGAAGAAACGGCCGACGCTTACAACCCCAAGGCGGTGCAGGCCACGATGGGCAGCATAGCCCGCGTGGAGCTTTGCTACACCGATCTGCCGGCGTTCATCGGCCGGCTGCCGGCCGACTGCCCCGTCTACGGCACGCTGCTCGACGGCGCCGACATCTACCGCGAGCCGCTCTCGCCCACGGGCCTCATCGTGATGGGCAACGAGGGCAACGGCATTTCCCCGGCCGTGCGCCAGCTGGTGACGCGCCGACTGCTCATTCCCAACTACCCGCCCACCCGCGAAACGGCCGACAGCCTGAACGTGGCCATCGCCACGGCACTGGTGTGCGGCGAGTTCAGACGACGGTGCCCGTAGCCCCGCGGCCGCGCAGCACCCCCACCTCATAACCCCTCAACAAATCAACCCACAACCCTTATGGAAACAGAATTGTACAAGCGGCGCAGCGTCAGCAGCTGCATCAAGGCCGCGTTCGACCTCTTCAGCACCAACGCTTGGAGCATTCTCCGCAAGACGTGGAAGCCCGCACTGGTGCTCTCGTTGCTGCTCAGCCTCACCACGGTGCTCGCTTCTCCGCAGGCCCTTTTGGCCACCGGCCTCCACATGGCCGAGCATCCCACGCTGCTTTATGCCGCCATGCTCGGCTCTGTGCTGCTGGTGCTCGTCGCCTACATTTGGTTCCTGGCCGCCGTCATGGGGCTGCTCAACGGGCAGTCCATGGACACAAACCTGCCCCGCATGGCCCGCCTCGTCCTCACTATGACAGGCCTTGGCATCGCCCTGACCCTTGCCACGCTCGGCATCAGCTTCGGCATCGGCTTCTCCACGGGCGGCCACGACCAGCTGGGCAAGCTGGCCTTGGGCGGCGTCATCGCCTACGGGCTGATGTTCGTAGAGCTGCTTGTGCTGCTGCCCCTTGCCTACTCGAGCATGAAATACTGCATGGAGCCGCAGCAGCGCGTCGGCACCGTCTTCGGCCGCCCGCTGCTCACGGGCTTCCGCCACTGGGGCTACCTCTTCCTCACAGCCCTGCTTGTAGCCATCATCACGCTGATACTGAGCTGCATTTTCATGCTGCCCCTCGCCATTCTCTACCTTGCCGGCATGGTCAACACCAGCGGCATGCTCCTCGGCGACCCGAGTCTTCTGCCGGCCTGGTTCGGCCCGTTGAACTTCGTTGTCGGGGCCATGTGCCAGTTTGCAGACTGTTATGTCATGGTGTGGGTGCTGATGGTGTTCCACTATGCCTATGGCCACATCGAAACCCTCCATTGTCCCGCCCCGGCCCTCTGACCCCACAGCCATGCAACGCATCCTATTCATCGACCGCGACGGCACCCTCATCGAGGAGCCCGAAGACGAGCAGATCGACTCCTTTGCCAAGCTGCGGTTCATGCCCGGCGTGTTCCGCAACCTGGGTTTCATCCGCCAGCACCTCGACTTCAGGCTGGTGATGGTGAGCAACCAGGACGGACTGGGCACGCCGTCGTTTCCCGAAGACACGTTCTGGCCGGTGCACAACTTCATGCTCCAGACGCTGCAGGGCGAGGGTGTCACGTTCGACGACGTGCTCATCGACCGCCACTTCCCCGCCGACAACTCGCCCATGCGCAAGCCCGGAACGGGCATGCTCACGGCCTACACCGGCAACCCGGCCTACGACCTGGCCGGGAGCTGGGTCATCGGCGACCGCGAGACCGACGCCGAGCTGGCCCGCAACCTGGGCTGCCGCGCCCTCATCCTGGGGCGCGACGGGCTCACGTGGGACAAGATTGCCGAGCTGCTCTTTGCCGGGGAGCGCGTGGCCGAGGTGCGCCGCACCACCAAGGAGACCGACATCCACGTGCGCATCAACCTCGACGGCGCGGGCCATACGCAGGTGAAGACCGGCCTGGGATTCTTCGACCACATGCTCGAGCAGATAGGCAAGCACGGCATGATGGACCTCACCATCGAGACGCGGGGCGACCTCTGGGTGGACGAGCACCACACCATCGAGGACACAGCCATCGCCCTGGGCGAGTGCCTGCTGCGCGCCCTGGGCGACAAGCGCGGCATCGAACGCTATGGTTACAGCCTGCCCATGGACGACTGCCTCTGCCAAGTGGCCCTCGACTTCGGCGGACGGCCGTGGCTCGTGTGGGACGCCGACTTCCATCGGGAGATGGTTGGCGGGATGCCCACGGAGATGTTTCTCCACTTTTTCAAGAGCCTGAGCGACTCGGCGCGCATGAATCTCAACGTCAAGGCCGAGGGACAAAACGAGCATCACAAGATAGAGGGCATCTTCAAGGCCCTGGCCCGGAGCCTGAAAATGGCCGTCAGACGCGACATCTACCACTACGAACTGCCATCCACCAAGGGCACGCTGTGAGGCGGCGGACAAATAATTGGCAGAAAACATCGGATAAAATTTGGCAGTGTGGGATTTTATCTGTACTTTTGCAACCGCAAACCGATAGCCGTTTCGGTGCGGAAAGGGTGCCTTGTCCGAACGGTCAGGTAACGGTCTGCAAAACCGTTCAAGGCGGTTCGACTCCGCCAGGCACCTCTCTTCAAATCGGGAAGACGCATCGTTGCGTCTTCCCGATTTCCGTTTTTCGCCCGCCGCCACCGCGCCGTCAGTCTGCGGGCTCTTCCTCCCCGTCCTCCTTTTTCCTCTTCACCGCACGGACGTCACGGCGTAAGATAATTATTAAAATGTATCTAATTGAAAATAAAGAAGTTACCTTGTTGGTATAACTAAACAGGTAACGATTTGGAAACGAGCGAAATGCTTTGTGTCGCTGTTTTCTGCTAAAGAAAGAACGCTTGTTATTCTGTTTGCAAAGATAATACTTTGCTTGCGAATAACAAGCGTTTTTGACGAAATATTCTCTTTTCTGCGCTTTTGGTTGATTGTTTGGCTGGCTGTGGGTTATATACCTCTTCCTCTTTTCTTCTTTCTGTTGGCTTGATTTCTGAGTCTGCGCTGCCATGTAGTTTCGGCATAGTCATCGCCCTGTGCAGTTGGTGTAATCAAATCGCCCAATCCTTCCACCACTTCATCGGCTGCGCTAATGGCTGCGTCTGCCATTGTACCGATAGCCTGTGCAATCTGCGGAGTTTTTTCTGTTGTTTGTGGCATATATGAACGACTTTTAGGTACAAGTTGATAACCTGCATCAGGTTGCTCTTTCTTTTCTGTTGCCTCTTGTATCGTTTGGTGTGGTTTCTTCTTTTCTTCCTTGTTGGTTGCTTCAAAGTTCTTCTGCAAGGAATGGTAGCCAAACTCCCTGCCGATTTCGGAAGCCTTGAATTTATGTTCTCCGTATGAGAACTTCAAGCCATAGACTTTGCCCTGCTTGTTTTTCATGCGCTCTATGGCTATCCCGTTTTTGTTTAACTCGTAGAGGGACATGGAATGCCCTGTGATGCCTGTGCCTTTATACTTGTCAAGCAGGGTATAGCAAATATTCTGTACCTGCTGTTTCGTTTGCTCTCTCGTCGGATTGGATTTTTCCTTTTGGTGTTTCCTTTCCGCCTTGACCTCCTTTGCGATGGTCAAGCCTTTCTCCCTGCTGATTTCCTCCGCTACCCTCGCTGCTCTGTTGCTTACAAAGGTGGTATCATAGACCTCTCCATAAAGGCTGATACGATTGGCAATGATATGGATATGCCTGTTGTCGGTGTCCTTGTGCGTTACAGCCACCCATTGGTGGTCGTCAAGTCCCATTCGCTTGGCAAACTGATGGGCTATCCACATAAGTTCGGACACAGGCAGTTTTTTCTCGTCCTGTGGTGCTATTCCGATTTCAATGCGGAGGAACTTGTTCCTGCAACGGCTGTTGTAGTCGCTGACCACTTTCATTTCCTCATGGATAGTCTTTGGCTCCCTGCTGCAAAGATTGTGGAAGGCAAGCCTATAACCGAGTTTGCGCTCTCTAAAAATATAATCCAAAGCTGTGCTTCCGTGGGCTATCGCCTTACATTTTCCTATCATCTCTTGTCATATTTAAGACCTTATATATATCATCATCTATACGAAAATGAGGGTCGTAAAACCGCTTAAATGCTTCTTTGGCACATAAGGAAAGGTTCTTTGTGATGAGTACCCACCTTTCATCCTTGACCTTGATGAGATTGGAAACCTGCCCATAGAACCTTCCTGTATGCTGGAGAATGGCAATGGCTTCCCTCTCATTGTCGGTCATCTTGGGAACGGCTGTAACTTCTCCGTTAAGGAGTATCTCACGGCAGTAATCCGAGAACTTTCGTCCTGTGTTTTCCGCCTTTGATTTGATACGCTGCTTTTCCTCTAATGTGCATCTTACCTTGATGAACTCTGTCTTGTTCATCCTCGTTTCTTCCTTGCCTCGTTGCTGCCATTTGGCAGGTTTTCCTTTGTATCCATTCATATAAGTTTCCTTGAAAGTTAATCATTGTAGATGATTCGTTGTTTCTTAATTTCTGAACACTGACCGATGAGAACGGAGTGATTACGGTCTAATCTCCCCGATAGTCTGACGAGGGGAGCAGGGCGCAGTTTGTGGGTACAAACTGACGTCTTACAATGTCAGCTAACGAAACGTTTACGCATAAAGCGTTTTGTCGTCCAAAAATGAATGCTATGCATTCAGAAGATTAACTGCGTTCGTGGCATTCCCACCGTTCAATGTGTTCAGTAAAAATCTATTGTTGGTACTACCCTAAAACGGTCGAGGATTTTGAGTGAAAGGGACATCCTTTTACTCGATAGTCCTTGACCGTTTTTCTGTTGTTTACAGCTTCCTCCATTTTTCTATATCTTCTCCGTATTCTTCCAAATGAATGCGCACGATATTCTCCACGAAACTTGAGAGGTTGCTGCCCCTGTCACCCAACCTGCGTACGATGAAGTCGGCAGGTTCCTGTGTCTCCCTGCTCAGATAGACCGCTTTTCTCTCACTTAGCTTTGTCGGAACAAGGAACGCTTGCTTGTATGCTTCGAGTGTCTCCTTTCTCATCTTGGCACTGATGCGTCGTTGAATAGTTGCATGCTCTGTATGCAGTACAGGCTCGGATGGCGTGGCATGCTCTATGGCATGTTCTGTTTCTTGTTGTTGTTGCTCTTGAATAGTTTTCATTCTCTTTTCCCGGAATTCAGAGACAGATTGTTCACTTGAATTTTCAGCTTGGCTCATACCAAAAGTTTTTCCTATGAAACGATCTATTTCTTCCATGTTTCTTCTTTCCTTTTTCATCACTCTATCTTATTTTAAGTTTGACTTGTTTTATTTTGTTGCTTGTATTTTGAGATTTCTCATGCTCACGGACACGGCTGATATGAAAATCGTTGAGGTCTTTGAAGTCTCTATAATACACTGCCATATCTTCTACCTTAAAACCTGCGTTTACAAATTCCTGTACTACTCTCTGCCCTGCATAGTCATTGTCAAGAAAAGTACGAACGGAGGTTATATTCCTCTCGTTCAGGTAGTGAATACTTCTTGCTACATTACTCACGGAATTCATCACGAGACATTGGTTGGTTACTTCCCCTTTCATTGAAAGAAAAGAGAGAAAGTCCATAAATCCCTCGAACAGACAGACGGGCTGTGCCTTGTCCTCAAATATCGGAGTGATGTCCTTCGGGGCAATCGTTCCCTTGAACAAATGATTGTCCCGTAGTTCATAACCACCCGAAGAATTAGCAAAGCCGATAGCTTCATATCTTCTTCCCCTTACCTCGTAACTGATACATTTGAGAAAGGGTTTTGCCTTTTCCAAATCAATGCAGCGTTCCTTTTTGAGGTACTCCTGCAAATGCGGCGGCAAGGTGTCTGATAGGCATATCAGTCTCCTTGTACCGCTTGCTGTTACATTCTCTATTTGATTTGGGCTGATGGATATTTCTCTCTTTGGAGAATTGGAGCTGTACGCTGTATGCTCTAAAGCGTTCTGCCCCAAACGGCAGATGGCTTCCGAGAGCGTGCAGTCCTCCAAGCGCATATAAAGGTCGATGATGCTTCCGCCCCTGCCTTCGGCATAGTCTATCCAAAGGTTCTTTTCCGTGTCCACCTTGAAACTCGGATGTGTTTCCTCCCTGAGTGGTGAGCGGTACATGGCATAGGTAGGTGTTTTACGGACAGGCCTGACACCCTTCTTTTCGAGATACTCCACAATGGAATATCGCTTGATAAGTGATAAATCTTCTTCTTTCATTGTTTTGATACTTTAATGGGTTGAATGATAATTATTTATGCTTGTCTGTTTTATGGGTTTATCTTTTCCAAAGTTTCCCCTCCAAACTTTTTCATCTTTCTTCTTACTACATATTATTTTGTGATAAGTGATTGATAATCAGTATTACTTTGTAGTATAGGACAATACTACACATTCTACTACATTTGGCTACTACAAGTTTGAAGGAGCGGGCAGGGCAAGATTTTCCTAATCTTGTAGACATAGATGGGGCTATCACCGTTTCTTCATTTGCTCACCTTTATGTATCCTGCTTTCTTCAAGGCTTCGCCCATACGCTTGGCAACAAGTGGCTGGTGGGTATAAACACCCAGATAGGTGAGTATCTCCGTAGTGGTCATTAACGAATAGTTTTCATCTTCCGCTGGTTTCTCGAAGCAACGCAACAAGAGCTCCATTTCTGCAGTCTGTACTTGAAAGTCCTCACTCTCTCTGTATAGTTCGGCAATCTCTTCATCATCAAACCAATAGCGGAAACCTGACTTTAACAGGGCTTTGGCTTCAGCATAGACATTGTCCATTGAAATACGCTTGGCTTTCTCTATGTCTATGGATAGAACTTCAAAGGGCAGAAACCTTCTGCTGCCTGTCGGGTCTGTAAGAAAGTCATTGCCGTTCACTGATGCCACAAAGCTTGCCAAGTGGGGATGCTCCTCCACGTACTTGTCATACGGCATACGGTACTTGACCATCGGACAGGTGATGAGGTTTTTCAGCTCATTCTCGTCCCGCTTATTGAGGGCTTTGAGCTGGTCATCTATATTTACGATAAGGTTCTGACCGATATAAGTGAGTGTGTCTTTCTCCTGCGGGTATATCTTGCCTGTGTAGCTATAGCCATGCAATGCAGGGGGACAGAGCAAATTCAAGAATGTAGTTTTGAACTTGCCCTGCTCGCCTGTCAGCACGAGGCAGGTATGGTTACGGCATTCACGGTCGTCCATGGCATTGGCGACCACTGCCACAAGCCATTTGGTAAGATACGGCAACCATTTGTTAGAATTACGGACAACAACGCAGCTGGCCAAATCGGAAATTGCTTTCACTGAAAATCTATCCTCAAGGTTCAAGAAAAGGTGGAATAGCGTGAATGAATTGTGAGTCAGTCAGTTCTGATTTTTAAGTCTTTCAACGCAAAACCTCGAAAAGACGGGGTTATACCAACTTCGGACAGAGCAGCGTTACCAAAACATTACCACCTCCTTTGCAAGTGAGGATTGGGAAAAGCGGTAACGAACAGTGCAAAATCCGACCTGAATTTCGGGGATTACCTCCTGCAGAGGTACTTCGATGAAAGGAAACAGGCAAATAAATTGCGGACTGTTTCTTTACTGGAAAAGCCACTCTACTTTGACCCCTTTGGCCAAACAGGATTGCTCACCTTGGCCATAATATGATTGACCCTTTTGGCCAAAATAATATTAACCACTTAGTACAAGTGTCGTTAGAGTTTTTTTATGTAGATTTGGGAACCCGAGTCCTGGTGTAAGGGGTAATAATAAAATCTATGCAAATGAACAAGAGAATCAAGAACATTTTAAGATGTTATGCGGCAGGGATGGGTATCAAGGAAACGGCATCCACGTTCCATACTTCCCGTAACACTGTCCGCAAGTATGTCCGCCTGTTCCTTTCAAGTGGGAAAAGCATCGATCAGC
>NZ_JADU01000018.1 GCF_000518545.1 Hallella seregens ATCC 51272 | reverse complement strand
CACTTGAAAGGAACAGGCGGACATACTTGCGGACAGTGTTACGGGAAGTATGGAACGTGGATGCCGTTTCCTTGATACCCATCCCTGCCGCATAACATCTTAAAATGTTCTTGATTCTCTTGTTCATTTGCATAGATTTTATTATTACCCCTTACACCAGGACTCGGGTTCCCAAATCTACACAAAAAAACTCTAACGACACTTGTACTAAGTGGTTAATGTTATTTTGGCCAAAAGGGTCAATCATATTATGGCCAAGGTGAGCAATCCTGTTTGGCCAAAAGGGTCAAAGTAGAGTGGCTTTTCCATCCTCTAAACCAACGAATTGGAACACAAGTGCCTGTGTCTGAACCTAAAAAAGGGGACTCCCGAAAGAATCCCCTTTTTACCGTTCCGTGACCCGCATGGGGCCTAAAGTGATCCGTTTGGGGCTCGAACCCAAGACCCCAACATTAAAAGTGTTGTGCTCTACCAACTGAGCTAACGGATCAGAAAATAAGCAGCTTTCTGTATTAAAGTCGAGAAAGACTTCTACAAAAGCGGTTGCAAAGGTAGCAAGTTTTCACGAGAACAGCAAATTTATGGGCAATAATTTTGTAAAGGAGACAAAAGATTTTCTGCTAGGAAACACTTTTCCGCCTCATCTCCCATTGGTTTGATGGGAGTGATGCGGATTGTGATATGAAAACCATAAGTGCATGCCACTACTCTTAATGAAACACCTATTCTTTATTTTATTCCTTTTTGTCTGCAAATTCCTTAGGTGTCATTCCAAACTGTTTATGGAACAGTTTGATGAAATAGGAGGGAGAGCTGATGCCCACCATCTCGCAGACCTCTGTCACACGGTAATTGTTGTTGCGTATCAATTCGGCCGCTTTTTTCAAGCGAACCAATCGGATGAAGTCTACAGGTGTCAGGTTAGAAACATCTTTGATCTTGCGATGCAGGCTTGAACGGCTCATGCCCAAGGAAGAAGCAAGTTGTTCGACGTTGAATTCAGGCTGATTGATATGTGTCACGATGAGGTCGGTCATCTTCTTGAGAAATTCTTCATCAGCCTTGTTGATGCCCGGCTTCGAGCTAGGCAAGTAAGGCTTATGGACGAAACTCTCACGCTCCCGCTTCCGGTTTTCCAGCAAAGTCTGTATCTGAGTCAGAAGGTGTGCCATGGAGAACGGCTTGACGATGTAGGCGTCTGCCCCCGACTTCAACCCCTCTATGTTGTTTTCCATCGTTTGGCGGGCAGTCAACAAAATGATGGGAATATGACTGGTTTCCATATCGGTCTTGATTTTCTGTGTCATCTGCAAACCGTCCATTACGGGCATCATGATGTCGCTGATCACAATGTCGACATGGTTCTTTTTCAATTTAGCCAAGCCGTCTTCTCCGTTCTCGGCAATGATTACATTGTAACTGCCGCCCAATTTCTCTGCCACCATCCGCGCTACTTCTATATTGTCTTCGACTAAGAGAGCCGTATATTCCTTGGACTTGATACTTGTTGTATTGTCATCCGCAAAAGTATCTTGTGAGGTCATCATTTCCTCATGGAGCGTCAGCTCTTCATCGTGCATTCCTGTTTCGACAACGCCTTCGTCTTGCTTCAAAGGAACGGTCAGCACAAACTTGTTGTATTCATAGGAACTATCCACCGCCAATGTTCCGCCATGAAGCTCTGCCAAAGAACGTGCCATCGGAAGACCAATACCGGAACCTGACACACGATGTACGCCGTCAAGACGAATGAATGGCAGGAAAATCTTCTCAGTTTTATCCTCTGGTATTTTAATGCCATCGTTGATGATTGCAACGATCAGCATCCCCTTCCTTGTCGAGACTTCCACTTGTATGAATGACTCTGAATATTTCCAGGCATTGTTGAGCATGTTGCTGATAATCTTGGTGAACGCCTCACGGTCAGCCTGCAACATGACGTCATCCTCTTTCAAATCGAGGGTGATCAACTTATGCAGATTATTGATGGCAGGTTCAAACCTATCGACAATGTCGGTCATCAGCTTGCAAACATTGAAGCTGGTAAAACTGAGTGTCACAACATTTGAGTCTATTTTACGGAAATCAAGCAGCTGATTGGTCAGATTGAGCAAACGCTTGCAATTCTTGTCAATGGCATTGATATTTCTCTCTATCTTCGGATTATCCACTTTCTCCTCTGTGATGCTCTCCACTGAACCATTAATTAAGGTCAAGGGGGTGCGCAACTCATGGGTGATGTCGGTAAAGAAAGAAATTTTTGCTTTCAACAATTCCTTATCTCGTTTCTCATTCATCAAAAGTTCACGACGCTCCAACTGCTGGACTTGACGCAAATGATAACGACGCAAGAGATAATAAACAAGTGCACAAAGCAGAAGCAGGTATATCAGTTTTGCCCAGATGGACAACTGCCATGGTTGATCGATAATGATGGTTAACTTGCAGGTTGCTTTCTCATTGCCGTTAGGACGCACCAGCAATGTGTATTTGCCCGGCTGCAACTGGGAATAGGCAATATTGTTTCCGTCAGGCGTTTTTAGCCATTCCTTGTCAACATCCTCCAGCATGTATTCATAATAAGAACTCTGGTCACCTCCAAAATCCAGGTTGGACACATCAAAAGAAACATTGTTCATGTCGTGGGGCAGACGAATCTTGTCGGTAAGGAGAATGTTCGCCTTTAAAATATCATTGTCGCCAGGACGCAGTTCATGCCCATTGACGCGAATATTGGTCACAAACACTTTCCGTGTCTTCGTCACCATGGCGAGAGGATTGAACTCCACCAATCCATTGGTACTCCCAAAAAGGAACTTGCCGGTGGCAGTCTTTACTGCAGACTTGTAGCTGAACTGATTGCTGATGAGTCCGTTTGAATTATTGAACACAGCTACTACACGATTGGACGGGTCAAGACAGACAAGTCCATGATTGGTGCCAAACCAGAGATGATGCCTCTTATCCTCCAGCATCTTGTAGGTCACATTGTCTGGCAGGAAGTCAGACTCTGAATAACTCGTAAACTGCTTAGACTTCAAGTCATAGTGGCATATACCTCCACGATCGGTTGCAAACCAGGGATTGCCAAGATGATCAAAGGTAATGCTGCTCACACTGTTGGCACTGACGCTGTTGACTCCTTCTTTGGGCTCAAAATGCTCGCTTCTTCCTGTATGAGGGTTGAAAAGGAAGATGCCCGATCCTATTGTAGCAATCCAAATGTTGCCATTCTTATCCTCCGCAATGTCCTGAGTATAGAAATCCGGCAACATACTTATCTTTGAAAACTTATATGCCTCACCTTTCTTTATATATATGCCACGCCCCGTGCCAAGCCAAATTCGTCCTTTGCCGTCCTTGAACAAGGCATAAGGAGAGCCCTCGTAGGCAATTCCCAACTCATCAGGAGAAAGATGCTTGACTTGGAAAGAATGAATGTTGATCAAATCTATGCCATTCTTAAAAATACCAGACATCATCCATTCTCCATCCTGCAGCAAGGCGAGTCGGTTGTTGCCTCCCTTATAGCGTGAGGTGGGCACTTTCTTGAAAATTCCTGTACGAGGATCGTAAATGTCCAGGTTGCCCTCCTCAGATGCTATCCATACGCGTCCCTTGCTATCGTTATACAATTCTCGGATGTTGCGACTGCTTACGGAGTTGGTCTCTGGTATATGAATATAGTTGTTGAAGAGCATGCCACGCCCCGGCAAATAGTCGACTCCATTATAAATGGTGCCAATCCAAAGTCCTTTGCTATGATCCAAATACAGCGAGTATATCATATTGGAGGTCAAGCCATAAGGATGGAGCGTGTTTTCCCTGATATGCTCCTCCTTGCCAGTCTGCTCATTGATAAAGAACAAGCCATCCTGTGTGCCCACAACGAGGTCTTTGCCATCAAAAAGCAGAGCACGCAGCAATTTGTAATGTACATTAGGGGCAGCCACTTCTGTCAAAGTGTTTGTCGTAGGGTTGTACTTCATGAGTTTGCCCTCGTGGTCGGCAATGGCTATCCAGCTTCCATAGTCGCACATGGTATAGATTTCCATCTTCCGGAGCGAGTTCTTGTTCTTATCTTCGGTTATCTGAGCCATCTGCTTGGTCTTGGGATTATACCGTAGCAAACCGGCACAATCGGTGCCTACCCACACCTCCCCGTTCTTGCGCACACAAATGCAAGAGGGGTTATTCTTATAACCACTGCCACTGTGCGACATGTTATAGAGGGTAAGACTCTTGGTGGAAAGTTCATACCTAAATGCTCCTTGGTTTGGTGCAATGATCCAAATGTTGCCATACGAATCGCTCGTGATTTGGGCTATCCAATCGGTCACGCTCACCCCCAAATTACTCTTGACATTAAAGAATCGGAAAGACTCTGTTATGGGATCGAAGATATATACCCCCTTGTCGGTTCCCACCCATACTTGATGCTGTTTGTCTTCAAAAAGAGCTGAGACATTCTGATTGCCTATTTTCAGAATCTTGTCATCTACCTGATAACGCTTGACGGACGTGCCGTCATATCGGTTGAGACCATTCTTGGTGCCAAACCACATAAATCCCCAATGGTCCTGCAATATGCTCTTCACATGATTTTCTGACAAACCACCACGAGTGTCGAGCGGCATAAAGAACTTTTGCCGAGCATGCAATGGTGCCACTCTCATCCACAAAAAAGTAACACCTATTATTATAAAGCAAAGAGGCCATATCTTTTTCATCTTAAAGTGATATTATTTTAGTTTTAAGGAAGATAGAAATCGTATGATTTTATCAATTGTAAAATTAATAACTTTTTTAATCACAGCCAAATTTAACCCTGACATTTCGCAGAGGATTATAAAAAATATGTTGTGAACCGAGTACTATAAAACATTTGTTTCATTTTGTGGCACAAATCGTTTACGGCATTATAAGGTAATATTGTTACTTTTGCAACATATTTGAAAACCTAATAGATAGACTGAAAATTTAAAACCCTATGAACGGATATCTAAGAAAATGGGCAACCGGCACTTTGCTCCTTTGCACCGTGGTTGCTATGTCTATGCTTTACTCGTGTTCTGACGATTATGCATACGATGACAAGGAGCCCAACTTCTTGGGCGGAAGTATCTATGAGTATCTACAAAACGAAGGTGAATTCAACACCTATCTTCGACTGATAGACGACCTGAACTACAAGCAGGTTTTGTCATTGACGGGAAGTAAGACCATCTTTCCTGCAGACGACAAAGCATTCGAGCGTTTCTTTAAGGGCAACGAGTATGGTGTGAATAGTTATGAACAACTGACGCCAGCCCAAAAGCGTGGCCTACTTAACTCCAGCATGCTCAACATGGCGTATCTAAGCAATATGCTCGCCAACCCTGTACTGGGAGAGACTACGGCCAATGAGGGCTCTTCCATACGTCGTCAAACTTCCTATACTTATTTAGATAGCATCAGCTTGGTGAAAGATGCTAAGCAGCTTTCTGCTCCATTTTGGACGCGATTCCAGGATAAGGGACTTTATCTTATAGATGACGAGTCCAACCCATACATCATTCACTTTACACCACAAAACACGGCAGTCAAAAAGATTGCCGACAACGATTGGTCGATGGTGATGGGCAAGGACTATAACAACCGTGACATATATATAAACGGTCATAAGGCTATTAAAGTGGACATCGCCTGCAAGAATGGTTATGTGCATGTCATGGAGGACGTGCTGACCCCTACCCGCAACCTCTCCCAAATCATAGCCTCCAATGGACAGACGGACTTGTTCAATCGATTGATGAACAAATTTTCTGCTCCCTACTTCGATGCAAACCGCAACAACAGCGTGCACACACTCTATACGGGAATGGACGTTGCACATCCTTTGATTTCTGACAGTGTCTTCATCAAGCATTATTTTACAGAAAACAATACCAAGGATCCAATGGGCAATGACATGACCAACTACGGCTTGCTGTATTACGATCCATCGCAAAACAGCTACAGTAGCATGCAGGATATGGGAGTCATGTTTGTTCCTACTGACGAAGCCATGAACGAATACCTTGCCAATGGCAAGGGCCAATATCTTTATGACGCATACGGTTCTTGGGACAATGTGCCGACAAGACTTCTGGCGCTCTTTGTCAAGAACCATCAGAAGAAGTCACTTATGACAAGTCTACCTACCATGTGGGAAACCATGAATGACGAGTCCAGTTTCCCGATAAAAGTGAGTACAAGCGACATCGTAAAGTCTTATCTCGGCAGCAATGGTGTTGTATTTGTTACCAATAAGGTGTATCCTCCCATTGATTACCAAACGGTATATGCCGCATCGATGACCAATGAGAACAGTAAGATAATGAACTGGGCGTTGCAAAACAAGACAATGAAATTCTATCTGTACCTCCGTTCGATGGAAAACATGTACAACCTTTTGGTTCCTACCGACGAGGCACTCCAAAACTACCGCGACCCTATCTCTTGGGCTAAAGGAAAAAGCCAACGGCGTATTTGGGCTTTTAAATATGACGCAACGAAGGAAAAACCACTTAGTGCGGATGTATATACCGTGACTGAAAATGGAGCTAAGGACAAATTGGAACACACCATCACTGACGAGTCTCTGCTTTGCAACCGGCTTTACGACATCTGCGACAGACATATTATTGTAGGAAAAATGGACAAAGAGGGCAACATGTCAGGCTACGTAGACGATGGTACAATGCAGTTCGCCCAAAGCAAAGGCGGCTCTACACTAACCATTAAGGGAAGTGAGGACCAATTCAGCGTTACAGGTGGAGGCGACATAGAACAGAGTGTTGCTCCTGCCCATATTGTAACGAGTGAATCAAATGGCAAATTGGAACGCTACGACTCAGACAACGGCCGAATCTTTTTTATCAACAGAGTGTTGCAAGACCCGACATCATCTGTCAAAGAGATACTCAGCGAACATGCGGAGTATGCTGATTTCTACAATCTCTTAATGGGAAATGATGCTGTCTTTAAATATTTTGAGAAAGACAAGGAAATCAGTAGCATCTTCACCCTCAATCAAACCTCAGAGTCTTCTGGCTTGGGAGAGGTTGTCAGTTCTTTCAATAATTTCCGCTATACGGTCTTTGTTCCGTCCAATGCCGCAGTGGCAGAGGCTTTTAAAAAAGACAAGAACCTCCATTCCTGGGAAGAGATAGCCGACCAAGATGATGCCACCATCAAACGTCAATGGGCATTGCATCTGATTCGTTTTCTAAAGTATCATTTCATGGACAATTCCATCTACGTGGATGGCACTACATTCAGCAACCGTAGTTATGAGACGGCAGCCCGCAGCA
Source organism: Hallella seregens ATCC 51272 (assembly GCF_000518545.1). Classification (GTDB taxonomy): domain Bacteria; phylum Bacteroidota; class Bacteroidia; order Bacteroidales; family Bacteroidaceae; genus Prevotella; species Prevotella seregens. The sequence continues at coordinate 90,887 of NZ_JADU01000018.1, read as the reverse complement.
ATAGCAGTAAATTCCAAACACTTAAACTGAGCAGCAATGGGGGCAACCTTACGATTACAGATGTACATGGCAATACAGCCAAGGTCAACAAACTGGCGGGTTTGTATAACGTACAAGCCCGTGACTTCATCGTCAATAATAAGGATTACCATAATGCCGACCAGATCATATCATCGTCATTCTCCGTCATCCATATGATCGACAAGGCTCTCTTGCCGGAATAAAGTTGAAGAGTTATTAACAAGACTATATATAGCAATGAAACATACTATATTCGCATTCTTAGCCTCTCTTATGACACAAGTGGCCATTGCCCAAGGTATTGTCATCACGGGCCATGTGGGCGAGCCTAAGGGGGATGTCATCGGTGGAAGTATCATCGAACAAGATAAAAATGGACGTATCGTGTCTTCCACAGTGACCGACCCCAATGGAAACTTCTCTTTATCCATCAAGAACCCCGACAACAAGTTGAAGGTTTCTTACATGGGATGCAAAACCATCATCACCACGATTAAAGACAGAATCCGATTTGACCTAACCATGGAAGAAGACAGCCATGTCGTGCAGGAGGTACAGATTACTGCCAAAAGACTTCATAACGACGGAACATTTATGATACCAGAGCGTGAGGTTTCCGGGGCAACCCAAACCATCAATATGAGAGCGTTTGAAGGAATGTCGGTTGCTTCAGTTGACGATGCCCTACAAGGACGTATCGCAGGACTGGACATTGTTGCCAACTCTGGTGACTTGGGCAGTGGTTCAGCATTTCGCGTGCGCGGAACTACTTCCATCAATTCCAATTCCAGTCCGCTCATTCTTCTAAATGACATTCCTTTTGACAGTAACCTGGATGCATCTTTCGACTACAACAATGCTACCAACGATCAGTTTGCCACGCTATTGAGCATCTCGCCAAACGACATTGAGGACATCACCGTACTCAAAGATGGTGCCGCTTGTGCCATTTGGGGGTCGCGAGGGGCCAACGGAATCATCAGCATCCATACAAAAAAAGGAGTCACAGGGCCTACCCGCGTGTCATACTCCTATCGTTTTTCGGGATCATGGCAGCCAGCCGGTTTGAAGATGCTCAATGGTAACGACTACACCATGCTCATGAAGCAGGCTTACTTCAACCGCAACCAGAATGAGGCAGAATGTGACATCCCGGAATTCAATTACGATCCGACATTCTCAGAATACCAACAATACAACAACAACACAAACTGGGTTAAAGAGGTAAGCCAGTTCGGCCTGACTCATGACCATTCGCTCGCTGTCAGTGGCGGTGGAACCAAGGCCAAATTCCGTGCATCCATAGGATACTACTCGCAGACAGGTACGGTCATTGAGCAAAAGATGGATCGTCTCTCTTCGCGTATGAACTTGGAATATCAAGTATCAGACCGGTTGAAGTTTATCAGCGACTTCTCCATGACTTACACCAACAACGACAAGAACTATGAACAGTCATACCAAGGCCGTAATATCGGTCTGCTTGACAATGCCTATCGCAAGATGCCCAATATAGGGGTGTATCGCAAAGATATGTATGGCTATTTGAGCGATACATATTATAATATACGCGAGGATGCACACATCAGTTCAGAACAGAAAGAATTGCTCAACCCTGTGGCAGTGGCACGTCTCGCCAAGAATGTGCAGAAAAACATGCGCATCATCCCTACCCTACGTATCCAGTATGACTTCATACAGCCAAGCGACTACCAGCGGCTTAGGTACAACGGTTACATCACATTCGACATCGAGAACAACAAATATAATAAGTTCTTGCCCAAGGAAATCGTACCGAAGTCTTGGCTCAACAGCGACATTAATCGTGCCGATGACCAGGAGGAAGAAGGATTGACAGTGATGACAGACCAAAATGTAACCTGGCAACCGAATTTAGGCAAGGACCATTCGCTCATGCTCTATGGCTCATGGCAGCTCACATCTGGAAGTTCACAGTATCAGCAATTCCAGACATACGGCTCAGCATCAGAATCTATCGGCAGTGCAACAGCAGGAGCTAACCGGTCTTATACCGCCAGCGGTTCCGGACAGTGGCGCTCAATGGCAGTGCTGGGCAGATTGCACTATTCCTTTCAGGGGCGTTATGTACTCGACGGAACATTGCGCTATGACGGAAGCAGTCGCTTTGGCAGCAACAATCGCTGGGGGTGCTTTCCCTCTATATCTGGGAAATGGATTATCAGCGACGAGAAGTTTATGATGTTTGCAGAAAAATGGCTGTCAGAGCTTTCGATCCGTGGTGGATGGGGTATCACTGGCAACCAACCGAAATACGAATACCTCTACTTCAGCCGATACAATGGTTACTGGAGCATAGGTGGCAACAACTATAACGGAACAGCAACCATTAAACCGTCGTCACTGAAACTGGAAGACCTGAAATGGGAGCGTTCCGCATCCTATAATTTGGGGTTCAATCTGGCACTCTTCAACAACCGCATCGTAGCCGACATGAACATCTATCATCGTCGTACCTCTGACTTGCTTTTTGAGAACCAAAGCATTCCTTCCTCTACAGGATTTGGCTCAATCAGCTATATCAATGCAGGAACAATGGACAATGATGGATGGGAGCTGAACGTCTATACCAACAATCTCATCAAGGCAGGCAAATGGGTCGTCGACTTCAACGGCAACCTATCTAACTACAACAATACCATCAAGGCATTGGACAGTAATGTATTGGCAAGCTACAACGGAGACTTCGACTACAATAATGGTTCTTACCTAAGCCGTATACAGGTGGGCAACTCCTTTGGCAGCATCTATGGCTTCCGATATAAGGGTGTGTACCAATACGACAAGTATGTAGAAAATCGTGAAGGAACCTGCCCTGTAGTACGTGATGCCAATGGCAATGTAATCAAGGACAGTTATGGCGAAGCTGTTCCGATGTATTTTGCATACGGTTCAACCAACGCCCGTCAATTTCGCGGAGGCGATGCTATCTACGAAGACATCAACCATGATGGGACAATCGACGAGCTTGACATCGTATATTTGGGCAATTGTAATCCTAAAATAAATGGCGGCTTCGGTTTTACCATCAAGTATGACCAGCATTTGTCATTGAATGCTTTCTTCAACTTCCGCTGTGGCAATAAAGTCATCAATTATGCCCGCATGTATGCAGAGAACATGTATAGCAACGACAATCAAAGCATTGCCGTAAACTGGCGGTGGCGTAAGGATGGAGATTTGACAGAGATACCGAGGGCCCTATATCAAGATGGTAGAAATTGGCTGGGCAGCGACCGGTTCGTGGAAAATGGCTCCTTCGTTCGCTTCAAACAGCTGACACTGAACTATACCATTGAACGCAAGTCTTTGAAATATTTAGGATTGAGTCAGTTAGCCCTCTCATTTACACTCAACAACATCCTAACGTTTACAAAATATACGGGAGTTGACCCTGAGATTTCACCCAACAGCCAAGGTGTTTGCGCTGATTACAGCAGGACTCCACGCTCTAAATATTTCACGATGGGCGTGACCTTGGGATTCTAAATATATATAATTAATAAAAGAACAATGATGAAACAGCATAAGATTATATTTCTCCTGTTTTCCTTGATGCTGGCCACACCAATGTTGACATCATGTGACAGCTTTTTCGACATCAAACCGCAATCCGAGCTTGTAGGCGAAGACTTCTGGCAGTCGAAAAGTGATGTTGAGAGTAGTGTTGCGGCATGTTATCGCGCCCTCCAGGAACCAGATGCAATGGAACGATTTATTGTGTGGGGAGAGGTGCGTTCCGACAATGTGATACATGGTACAAATACCAACGAGAATATCAATAACATACTGAATGCAAACGTAGACGCCACCAACAGCTATACCTCTTGGGGCTGCATCTATACCGTCATCAACTATTGTAACACCGTCATTGCCAATGCCCCTTCTGTCATGGAGAGGGATCCAAATTTCAAGCAAAGTGAACTTCGGGCCTTTTTAACCGAGGCCAAGAGTATTCGAGCCTTGTGTTATTTTTATCTGGTGAGAACCTTCAAAGATGTTCCATTTATCACAGAGCCATACGTGGGTACCAGCCGTCCTTTCCAAACAGCTCAAACCAGTGAGACGGAAATTCTTGATTCCTTAACCAAAGAACTTGAAGATATAGCATGGCAAGCCAAAGCTGTGTACGCCAGTACTTCCAATACCAAAGGACATATCACTCAGAAAGCGGTATGGACACTTCTTGCCGATATGTATCTTTGGATCAACCAATACGACAAGTGCATCGAGGCGTGCAACAAAGTACTCAATAGCACTACCAATCCATTACAATTGGAGACGGCGTCAGCCTACAACCAAAATGTTTTTGGAAAGGGAAATTCTAAAGAAAGCATCTTTGAATTGCAATTCAGCTCTGACACTCCTGACTATATCGTTAATGAGATGTACAACTCGACGGGAGGAAGAAATTCCTACAATCATTTGTCATCGCTGGAGTTTGGCAAGTACAACACTTTCATCGATAGGAACAGTGACAGGCGCTTCAACGATGCACTCTTTGGGAGTACTTCTTCCACTATAATTCCTATCAAGAAATATGTGGCTTATCGCAAAGAAAGCAGTGCTTCCAACGTAACTGTCGGCGACTATGTGGCAAACGCCAACACACAGAATTGGATATTCTATCGTCTGTCCGATGTCTATCTGATGAAAGCTGAGGCTTTGGTAGAACGCAATGGAAACAATGACCTGCAAGAAGCGATAGACTTGGTATCAAAATCATACGACCGCGCCAATCCTTCCAAAGGAACCGGCTCCTTGCAATTGTCCAACTACAATTCACAGACCGCCATGCGTAATCTTGTGCTCGATGAGCGACAACGGGAATTCCTCTTTGAAGGCAAGCGCTATTTCGACCTCCTGCGCAGGGCACGTAGGGAAGGCTCCCCTCAAACAATTGTCGCCAATTACCTAATGCGCAAATACAGCACACAGGACCAGGCAACGGTGCAGTCCAGGCTTGCTACCATCAATGCTCTGTACATGCCAATCAACAAGGACGAGCTTAAGCTAAACCAACTCTTGGTGCAAAATCCATTTTATGTAACATCAAGCGGCATAGAAAAGAACTAAGTGTATCGTATAAAGAATCCGCTAAAAACAAGAAACAATGAAACAGCCATATAGCACTTTGAAGGTGATACTCTTTGGATTCATCGCCTGTTTCGCAAGTTGTTCCGATAATGTATCGGAAGACAGCTATTATACGTTTACTGACGAGACGGTGGCAAGTTATTGCGAGAACCGCCCTTCTACATTCTCTGTGTTTTCGCAGCTGATGAAAGATACAGGAGAAGAATCCCTCTTGGCCTCTTATGGACATTATACAGCTTTTATACCAACAGATTCTGCTTTCCAGGTATATTTCAAAGAGAACAATACTTCTATTGATAAACTTACCAAGGAAGAGAAAGACACCATCATCTACAATCATATCATCCGAAGCATAACCCGGGACTTCCTAACCAAAGACTTTACAGAGGGGGCTATCAGTACTTCCAACATGAGCAACCGGTTCATGGTCATCTCATATTTGCAGGATGTGAATGGCAATAATGAGATCTGGGTCAACAAAAGCTCTAAAATCATCAGTGCTGACAATAAGCTGCATAATGGTGTTGTTCATGCCATTAACAAAGTATTGGTGCCATCCAAAGAAAATCTTGGCAGTCAACTGGATCAGATGAAAGATTATAGTATCTTTGCCAGAGCTCTTCACCTTTCACATCTCACAGACTCCATCATGGAGAGTTACGACATGAACTACCACTCTCCTTATACCACAGAGTTTACTAATATCTTAGGTTACAAAATGAGATGTCCTGCACAAAAGAAGTTAGGATATACTATTTTCGCCGAGCCTGACGAGGTGTTTCAAACCGCAGGCATCCTTAACATTGAGGATTTGGTGGAATTTGCTGAAAAATACTACGGCACAGAAGACAAGGGCAACTATAGCAGTCGCAACAATGCCCTCAACAAGTTTGTGTCTTATCACATTCTCGACCATCAAATGGCAACCAATGCGTTTATATATTCTGGTGGGAATACGGCACCAACTGCCATGGACAAGCGATATGAATACTATGAGACCATGCTCAAAGACCGTATCATGGAAATCAAGTCGGGCAACAAGATCAATACCCTCTCCGATGGCAGTTGTGTGACGATAGACGAAAGCAAGAGTAACATCAGCGGCATGAATGGATATATTCATACATTAAACAACATATTGGTATATGACGAAGACAACATGCGCAAAGATGTGCTTAACAAGCGCATTCGTTTCGATGCTTACTCCCTGATGCCAGAGGTAACCAACAACAATATCCGTTGGCAATTGCCTCTCCTCAGTGATGGAGGATATACAGTGACTTCCGACTACTGCGGCGATCATTTTACTTTCAACAAAGACAGCAAGGTTATCTTCTGGGGGTCAGAGGCATGGAATGACTATCAGGCTGATGAGATTTCCATCCGTGGATGGTATGACTTCACCTTTCGTCTCTTGCCCGTTCCGCCAGGAACCTATGAGTTGCGCATCGGGTACAGTGCTCGTGAATGGGGCGGTATTGCCCAACTTTTTGTTGACAATGAGATACAAGGAATCCCTGCTAATTTCAACCAAAAGGGTACAGCTCCGCAAATCGGATGGGTGAAAGACGAGGACACCAGGGACAACGGCGTTGAAAACGACAAAATGATGCGCAACCGCGGTTACATGAAAGGCCCCAACTCGATCATCAATGCTGTCTGGAAAACCACCCTCCGCGAAGGTGATGGATGCTTGAGATTCATCGTCAACAAGTTCACGTGGCAAGAATATGGGGCACACTATTTCCGTGCCAAAAACATCGAGTCGGAGAATGGAGAGTTCCATCTCGACTATTTCGAGCTTGTCCCTATCAGTTACATAGAGAATGAAGGGATTGATTAAACTGAAAGAAAAGTGATGACACATAAGGATTTGCAACCTCTTTGCATCTTCATTGTATGACTATCATAAAATAGAAACAACATGAGCAACATTAAGAAATATACAAATATCCTGACCCTCGCTGCATTCGTAAGTTTCTGCTCATGCAGCGAGTGGGATGACCACTATCATACCGGCAACAACAGCCATACAGTCCCTCTCAATCTGTACGAAGCCTTGCAGCAAAACGATGCTACTTCACGCTTTGCACAACTTGTTAAAGAGGCCGGCTATAATCAAATGTTATCCAATACGCAAACCTATACCGTCTTTGCACCAAGAAATGAGGCATTGGAAACTTTTGACAATAGCAATGAGGCTGAGACTAAGAAATTCATAGCTAATCACATCGCCCGCTATACCAATCCGTCTTCAACAAGTACGACAGAAGGGGTGCGAATGCTCAATGGAAAGATATACCACTTTAATAATAGCAACACTTTTGAGGGATGCCATATCAATACAGCCAACGAACGTGTCACCAATGGCATTATACATCAGCTGGACAGCCGGATACCCTACGCCTACAATATCTATGAATATATTCAGGCGAACCCAAACCTCTCCAAGCTATACGATTTCATCCATCAGTTTGATGAAGTTAAATTTGATGAAGAAAACAGTGTGGAAATAGACATAGACAAAGACGGGCGCCCTGTCTATGACACTATCATGGTAAGTTACAACAAGTTGTTGGAGCACAAGCAATATGGCTTGGGACATATCTCCGATGAAGACTCTACCTATACTATGGTTTTGCCGGACAACCAAGCCTGGGATGCAGTATACGAACGAATCTTCCCCTATTATAGAGTGTACGATGCTGATGCTAAAAAAGCTGACTCCATTCAACAGATTAAAACCAAACTGGCGATCCTTGGTGACCTGATATATCGAGGGAAGCACGATCAACCAGCAACAGAAGACTCCTTGGTATCGACGTCAGGCAGCATCATTCACCATCCAAGCGAGCTTTTTGGCAATGCAACCAGGCAAAATGCCTCAAACGGTTATGTCTTTATGGTTAACCAATTGGCATACAATAATGTAGAGACATGGAACAAGCCCATCTCCGTGGAAGCCGAGAATCAGAACGGACGAAGTTATAACAATACGCTGACAAGTGTCTATACCCGAAACGTAAAGTCTGAGAGTATGGTCAAGAATATAAGTGGTGATAGCTACATTGAAGTACAACCCATATCCGTAGCTACTAATCCATCTGTAACATTTGAGATTCCTGGCGTATTGGCGGGGAAATATAACATCTATGCAGTTCTTCTTCCTTCAACCATGGAGGGTGAGGATGCAGAATTGGACTCTACCAAGATTCAGTTCACCATCAACTATCAGGGGGCCAATGGTAAAAATGCCAGCAAGGCAAACAAGAGCAAACTGCTTATAACCAAGAGTCAGGACATGACGAAACTGTTGGCTTTCGAGAACTTTGAATTTCCTATATCAGACTGTACTGACAATCTTTGGCGTATGGATGAAACAAATCATGAGGAAGAGTTGTCTGCAAAGACCACTTTTGTCATCATGACCAACGTCACAGCCAGGGAGTATTCTTCCAAGATATATTCCCGTACTTTCCGACTCGACCGCATTGTCCTCGAACCCATTAAGAATTAGACATCATGAACAAGAACACAATGATAAGAAACCTGACCGTCGCCTTGATAACTGGCATGGCTTTACCAACCGTTGGGGCAGCTCAGAACATGTTCAAAGGAACTGTGGTCAATTCATCTACCCATGAGAAATTTGCAGGTGCCCGCATTACCATCGTGGGAACCCAACAAATCGCGATGAGTGATGAGACGGGCTCTTTTGAATTCAAAAATACAAAACGCGACTGCGTGCTCAAGGTCGAGGCCCCAGGATGCGAGGTGCAAATGGTAGCATTGCAGGGCAAAGAGAAACTTTGCATTCAGCTGGTTCCTCTGTCCAGCAGCAAGCCTTTCTATACGGAAGAAACGCTTTCTGCCATCACCTCCAACCATATAGACAACATGGGCAACGGCACGCTTACGCCAACAGAGAACCTTGACATGGCTCTCCAAGGAAGCATCCGAAACATCAGCCAGTCAGGTATAGATGCTGCTGGTTCGGTTGTTTTGGCACGAGGCATGCACTCCATCAACCTGACCCATGCACCTCTTTATATAGTAGACGGGGTCATCTGGCAATCGCAAGACAACCAGTCTTCCATCCACGCCGGTTACTTCAGCAATCCGCTTGCCCTTATCTCTCCAGAGGACATTGAAAGCATTCAAATCCTGAAGAATGGCACAGCCATCTATGGAGCCAAAGCCGCCAACGGTGTCGTCATCATCAACACCAAGCGTTGCCATAACATGGCAACAGAAATCTCGGTCAACGCATGGGTTGGCATCAAGTCTGCATTTAAAGCCGTACCAATGATGAACGCCAAAGACTACCGCACCTATGCTTCAGACGTGATGAGAGGCATGGAGAATATCAAGAATTTGGCAGAGAAATATCATTTTCTCAATGATGACCCTAACAGTTCCAATTATCTTGCAAGTCATAATAACACCAATTGGAATGATGAAATCAACCAGTCGGCTTTCATGCAGAACTACAGTATAGGAGTGAGAGGTGGAGACGACATCGCACTCTATTCTTTCTCACTGGGCTATGCTCACAACAACGGCAATATTCAAAAAAACAATTTCAACCGTCTCAACGTAAGGTTCAACTCTGACATCAAATTCACCCAACATCTTACTACCCAGGCAAACATTGCGTTTGCCCAGATCACAAGAGACTTGTTTGACGACGGTATCAATGAGCATTCTTCTCCTTTGTATCTCTCTTACATCAAATCTCCATTGTATCATCCTTACCAATATGGCATTTCTGGCAAACTTTTCGACAAGATTTCCGACAAGGACGAGTTGGGCATGGGCAATCCACTTGCCATCACAGACATTGCCGAGGGAAAAACCAAGAACTATCGTTTCACGGCTTCCCTGATGCCCAAATATCGATTTACCGACCGATTTGCCTTGTCTGCGCTTGTCGGCTACTCATGGGATAAAATCAAGGAGAGTTCTTTCACCCCAGATTTTGGTCTGGCAGAGCAACAACTCTACAATGCACAGGGCGACTGGTATGGCGAGGGCAAGAACAGCGTTGCTTCGCTCATGACCCGTCACAACACGCTCACTGTAGGTGCAAATGCGGATTGGGACTTGCTGAAAGGCATGCACAATCTAAAAATCAACGGTGGTTTCACCTATCTCAACAATACTTTCGAGAGCAATTATGGTATGGGATATAACACGGGAAGCGACAACTTGAAAAATCTCTCCGTCACCAATTCTGCCCTGCGCACCACGACAGGCACGGATGACAACTGGCGCACGGCGCGCTGGCATTTCGTGGCAGACTACAATCTCCACTATCGCTACTTTCTTACGGCATCTACCACCTTGGAAAGTAATTCCCGTTTTGGAAAGAATGCCGATGGAGCCATTCGAATCGGAGGTATTTCTTGGGGCATGTTCCCCTCGGTTACGGCTGCTTGGGTGGTCAGCAACGAGCAGTGGATGAAGAACTTACCTTTCGTCAATTATCTCAAGATCTATACAGGATATGAGTTGACCGGCAACGATGACCTCCCCGTTAATGCCACACGCACTTATTTCCAAAACATAGGATATGCAGGTTTGGCCAAGGGGCTTGCCCTTAGCAATATAGGCAATGACAAGCTCGCATGGGAAAAGACAGGAATCTGGAATATAGGTCTGGACATGAATCTCTTCAACAACCGACTCAATATTGGTGCAGAATATTACATATCCAACACCAACAATCTTCTCGTGCAAAAACAGTTGGGCGAGGAATATGGTTTGAAATATTATTGGAGCAATGATGGCAAACTCGGCAACAAGGGCTACAACATCAATTTCAATGCCCGTCTCATTGACAATAAAAGTTGGAAAGTGAACGCTGGTACCTCTATCGGTCATTACAAGAATGAAGTAAAGGCTTTGGGCAACGATGCTTTCGCCAATTCCTTGTTCGGCGGAGAAGTACTCACGGCAATAGGGCAACCATTGGGAGTGTTCTATGGTTATAAGACATTGGGGGTATTCGCTACTTCACAGGAGGCGGAACAAGCCCATCTCGCTGTGGTTTCCGAGACTGGGGCAAAAACCTATTTCGGGGCTGGAGACATCCATTTTGCCGAAGTGAAACAGGATGGCATCATTGACGAGAATGACCGCCAGGTAATCGGCAATCCCAATCCGGACGTATTTGGCAACTTCCGTTTCAACTTGCAATACAAAGCTTTCTCTTTGGCAGCCGTCTTCACCTACTCGATAGGCAATGATGCCTACAATGCTTTGCGTGCAAGATTAGAGAGCGGGAGCAGTCTGAACAACCAGACCCCGAACTTGTTGAACCGTTGGACGGCCGACGGCCAAGCGACAAACGTCCCGCGTGCAACCTATGCAGACCCAATGGGTAACGCCCGATTCAGTGACCGTTGGATAGAAAACGCATCGTTCCTCAAGCTGAAACAACTGATGGCGTCTTACACACTGCCTATCAAGCCCAAGTTCATTCAAGGGGCGTCTGTATGGGTGGCTGTTGGCAATGTGTTCACCCTCACCAAGTATTTGGGCTCTGACCCAGAGTTCTGTTATGGCAACAATTTGCTCTACCAAGGTATAGATGCAGGACTTGTACCTTCTACACGAAGCTACAACATCGGCATCAAACTGAACTTATAACGTTATTATTAAAACATACTATAATGAAAAGTATCAAGATCATGATGTTATTGGGAGTCATGGCTCTCGGCAACACATCTTGCAGTGACATGATGGACATCAACTCTAGCCGCGTGGCTTTTGAGGAAGACAACCGTCTCGACAATGCCAACGATACCATTTACTCCTTAATAGGAATTTTGGCAAAAGCACAGGCTGTGGCAGACCGCTGCATCATCATGGGAGAGCTGAGAGCCGACTTGATGACCACAGACCCAACTTTTGCAACCACTGACTTGAAAGAGATAGAAAACTTTGAGACAAGCAGCAGTAACAAATATGCTGATAAAAGAGACTTCTATACCATCATCAACAACTGCAACTATGCCATTGAGCGAATGGACACCGCCATCGTGGAGGGAATCACCCAAGTGATGAAGCCGGAATATGCCCAGATCAAAACGATCAGAGCCTGGACCTACCTACAGATGGCACTCATCTTTGGCAAGGTAAATTACTTCACCAAGCCGCTCACTAACATTGGCGCATTAGAGGGCAGTTACAAGACCATGGGCCTTGACGAGCTCACCGCCACATTGATAACTGACTTGGAGCCATACGCCAACGAACGTCCACTCAGCTATGGAAGTGTGGATGGCTGGAATTCCTCCGAATTCTTCATTCCTACCAAAATGCTATTGGGCGACTTGTATCTCTATAACAACAATTATGAGAAAGCAGCCCAAAGTTATTACGGTTTAATCAATGAGCGCAACATGACAATTGGCACCAACTATGCCAACTATTACACATCAGACACAAGAAGCGATGCCAACCTGTCGAACAACGCCGCCTACAAGTATGACATCATCACCCGGTTGGTTTTTGACAGCGATTTGCGTAGCTTCCATAGTCAGATACGACACCTCACATACAGCGACAAGCCCTGCTTGCTGCCAGCCAGCCAGTTTGTCAACGATATGGCCAGGCGCAATTATTTTCATACGACCAACAACACAGCTATTTCTCGCTACTTCATTGGCGACTTACGGGGCTGTGTCGAACTGAACAGCGGCAAGATATTGCCCGCTGCATACGGTCCTGTCACCATGGGAGAAGCTACACAAAAGACCCTCATCACCAAATATTACAACAACTTGAATGGTTCCGAAAGCGACCTGCTGACCCATCGTCCGCTCACTTCTTTGGCCATCTGCCGTCCCAGCATGTTGTATCTTCGTTATGCAGAGGCCATCAACCGATTGGGAAAACCTTCCATCGCCTTTGCCGCATTGAAGTATGGACTCAACGACAAAACCATCAGCGACACCTTGAAAGTGGATAGCAATGAAGTAAAGAACTTGCCAGCCTACATCAATTTCAAGTCGTCCAAGTTTGATGGCAACAGGGGAGTCTCTGCCCGTGGGTGTGGATTGGGCGTGCAGTTCGACACCAAGTTGTACGTCATTCCCAAGATCGCGACCCTATCCGACAGCATTGAATACGTAGAAAACTGTATTTTGCAAGAGATGGCGGCAGAGACCTGCTTTGAGGGGAATCGTTTCTTCGACCTGTTGCGCATCTCTCATCATCGCTCCAACCATCCTCGGCTGATGGTAGGAAAAGTGGCAATGAAGCCATCCGTGGGTGAAGCTCTTCGTCAAAAATTAGAAGATATTGATAATTGGTGGGTTAAATAAACGCACCCAAGGGGCAATACGGCACATTCCTGCTATTATTCGGCACATTTGTATAGCAAGAATGTGCCACAAAGCTCCTAAATTTGCAACCATAAGAAACAGCATAACAATTTAAAACCTTTGGATTTATGAAACATTTTAACGCTTTATTGACCAAGTCGTTGTTTTCCACTGCATTGTTGGCAATGGGCGCAGCGGCCCATGCACAAGTATTTGAGAAAGTGGCGGAGGATGCTTTCCTGCATACGCACAGGGCAACCCCGGCCATTGCCGACATCAACAACGACGGCTTGATGGACATCTATTATGGTGGTGAACACTATTCCGGGCTCGACAATGTATGGCAAGTTGACTCATGGCATCCCATGGGCATGGTGTTTATCAACAAAGGTGACGGCACATTCACCGGCTATGCCTCGACAACCCACGAGGCAGGCATGAATCCTGATGGGACATTCAAGGCTTTCGGACTTCCTCCTACGATTTGGAATACCACACGTTGGATAGACTTCAACAACGATGGGAACCTCGACTTTATCTCAAATGGCAAGAGCGGAGACGGCTTAAGCATCAATGAGGGGGTCAACGGCGGATGCTACACCTTATTATATAAGAACGGCGGAGCCGATGCTCATTATCAATTCTCCATCGCATCTAATACCGGATTGGCTCAAGGAGTCAATGAATTCAACGACTGGGCCGGCAACGGCAGCAAGTCTTCCATCTCCATCGGCGACTATAATCACGACGGCTACTCGGACATAGTCATGCAAATCTACCATAAGTACATGGATGGCGACGAGGAGAAAGGCGAGCGAAAGTTGGCTCTTTACAAGAACAATGGTGATGGGACTTTCACGGAGCAAAAGGTATTCGAGCCTATTCCCTACGAAAAGAACCCCACCCCACAAGGACTTTTCGACATGGAACTTGTTGGTGACGACGTAGTGGCCACCCCCAAGAAAATCATGCGCCCGTTGTCACATGGAGCCGTAATCATGGGCGACCTCAATGGTGATGGCTGGCTCGACATTGTAGCTACAGGCTGGGCCGACGGCGACAACGGCGGTGCCAATATGACCATCTACAAAAACAATGGTGACGGCACTTTCTCTGAAGTAGACCTCGCCGACAAGAACTTTATAGGATTGCAGGAGGCTGAACTGATTATGGCCGACATCAACAATGACGGCAATATGGACTTCGTGGCTTTTGGAACTTCAAATGGAGGTGCAAACAAACATGCCGACATCTATCTCAATAATGGCGACGGCCAGTTCAATTTCACCCGATCTTCTGCTGTAGAAGGCAACGGACTCTATGGGGCAGCCGAGGCACAGGTACGCGTTTGCGACCTCAACCATGATGGACTTGTTGATATTATCTCTACGGGATGGTCCGACACCAATGGCGTGAACAACTGGGGCGTCCGTGTTCTCTTCCAGAATGCAGACGGTTCCTTTGCTCTCAAGGACAAAGGAGCACTTCCCGACCTGTTCTATAATGGAGGGTTTGAGTTAGGACATCTGACAAGCAAGACTTCCGTGGACCTCTTTGCTACAGGCGAGTATTCGGGCACTGCCGCCAATCTCTTCAAGAATACAGAAGAGGCAGACGCTGCAACTCCTGCCGAACCTACGAATGTAGCGGCTTCCTATGCTAACGGACAACTCACCATTACATGGGCTGGAAACGAAAATAATCTGGGAACCGCCTACAATGTATATGTCAGGAACAAGGCGACGGGCTGGATTTCCATGATTCTTCCTGCCGACATCGAGACTGGCGCTTTGAAGACCATTCAGGACATGCAGACCGCTCTTCGCAGCGAGGATCCAACCCAAATGTCTTATAGCATCACCATACCGGATGCAGATTACGAAATAGGCGTCTCTGCCGTTAACCCAGACGCCGTGTGCAGCAAGTTTGCTAAGGCCGACCATGTGTCAACAGGCATTGGACATGTAAACGACAATCCATCCTACATCAAGGCCCATGCCGTCAATGGTGGCATCTTGGCTGAGGGTGAAGGCCATGTTGCAGTTGCCATATACAACGCTGCCGGGCAGCTTGTTGCAGAGGGAGTTTCCAACAAGATTATTGCCGTCAAGGGCACAGGCTTGTACCTTGTCAAGACCGGCAACAAGACAACGAAAGTTTTTGTTCGTTAAAAACAAAGACCACTCAACATGAAGAAAACTTTTTTCACGTTGGCAACCTTGTTGAGTGTGCCAGTATTGATGCTGGCACACTCTAACATTTCGATCACGACCAACAGCACACAGCTTGTCCTGCAAGTCAAGGACGACGGCCGTCTCTACCAAACTTACCTTGGGCCCCGCCTTTCTGCCGACACCAACCTTGACGACTTGGGCATGCCTTATGTCAAGCCATCCAGTTCGAGCATCAAGGGATTCGAGGCATATCCCGTCATGGGCACGGAAGATTACTACGAACCGGCTTTTGAAATTCGCCATGCCGATGGCAATCCCACCTCCGTGCTCAGCTATGTTTCCCACGAGCAAAAGCAAACAAAAGGTGGAACAGAAACCATCATCCACCTAAAAGACAAGCTATATCCGGTCAGTATAACCTTGCACTATATGGCTTATCCCCATGAGGACATCATCAGTCAATGGAGCGAAATTTCCCATCAAGAGAAAGGCGATGTAACCATCAGCCGCTATGCTTCGTCAATGCTTTATCTCGAAGACAGCCAATATTTCCTCAACGAGTTTGGAAGCGACTGGGCCAAGGAGATGCAGATGCAGGAAAGCCAGCTCAATTATGGTCGCAAGATTGTCGACACACGGCTTGGCACTCGCACCAATATGTTTGCCCAACCTTTCTTTGAAGTAGGCTTGGGCGGCAAGGTGCGCGAGAACGAAGGCCGTGTCATTATGGGTACCATCGGCTGGACGGGCAACTTCCGTTTTACTTTCGAGGTTGACCACAACAATGCCCTTCGCATTGTCAGCGGCATCAATCCGGATGCCTCTGCCTATGCGCTCAAGAGGGGACAGACTTTCCGCACACCCGACTTCTACTTCACTCTTAGCCAGAACGGCGTGGGAGAGGGCAGCCGCAACTTCCAGCGCTGGGCTCTCAACCATCAATTGTACAAAGGCAAGGAAGACCGTCTTGTCCTGCTCAACAACTGGGAAAACACTTACTTCGATTTCAACGAAGACAAGCTCACCGAACTGATTCTCGAGGCCAAGGACTTAGGCGTAGACATGTTCCTGCTCGACGACGGCTGGTTTGGCAACAAATATCCACGTCAAAGCGACAACGCGGGACTCGGCGACTGGGATGTCACCAAAGACAAATTGCCCCATGGCATACCCTATCTCGTCAAGACTTCCAACGACAACGGGGTGGAGTTTGGACTGTGGATAGAACCCGAGATGGTTAATCCCAAGAGCGAATTGGCAGAGAAGCACCCCGACTGGATACTGAAGCTGCCCAACCGCGACACCTTTTATTTCCGTAATCAGTTGGTGCTTGACCTGACCAATCCGCAGGTGCAAGACTATGTTTACCGCATCATCGACAAGCTGATGAAAGAGAATCCCAGGCTGAAGTTTTTCAAATGGGACTGCAACAGCCCCATCACCAACATCTACTCTTATTACGAGAAGCAGCACCAGGGCAACCTCTACTACGACTATGTGCGCGGATTCTACAAAGTGCTCGACCGCATCCACACGCAATACCCCGAGTTACACATGATGCTTTGCTCGGGTGGCGGCGGCCGGTGCGATTACGAGGCGTTAAAATATTTCACCGAATACTGGTGCAGCGACAATACCGACCCGGTAGAACGCTTGTTCATCCAGTGGGGCTACTCCCACTTCATGCCAGCCAAGGCCATGTGTGCCCATGTCACCGAATGGAATGGCAGGGCCAGCATCAAGTTCCGGATCGATGTAGCTTTTGCCTGCAAATTGGGCTTCGACATCGGGATCAAGAAGCTGAGTGCCGACGAGAAGGAGTATTGCCAGCAAGCCATCAAGGAGTACAATCGCCTGAAGCCCGTGCTCTACAGTCCGGAGCTTTATCGCCTGGTATCTCCTTACGAGGGCAACCACTGCGTATTGCAGCGTGTGAGCGAAGACAAGAGCCATGCCGTGGTATTGGCCTACGACATCCATCCCCGGTACAATGAAAACATCTTGCCTACCAAGCTCCAAGGCTTGGATGCCAATGCCAGGTACCGTGTCAAGGAAATCAGCATGATGCCGGGCCACGGCTCATGGCTGCCGTCCGACAATAAGGTATATACCGGTGACTATTTGATGAAAATGGGCATCAAGGTTTTGTCGAGCAACGACATGGTGAGCCACATCATCGAAGTGACCAGGGAATAGTCTCCGTCCTGCCATCATCCATAGTTTTAAGTTATACTCTATCATGACAAGCCACGCCGCGAGCCGTACACAAGCTACGTGACGTGGCTTTTCTTGCTTATGGCCGATGGCAACGCATCTCATCTCTGGCTTGCAACGCAGCCATATCAGCGGTCATGGCGGCTGCATGCGCTTGGCCCGTCGCAATTCTCGACGGGGTAATCGCGATGCGTTAAACGGCTGTTGGCGTTGTGAATAAGGGCTAAACGAACGACGATTACGGCGTGTTTTTCAAGCGATTACGGCGTGTTTTGGCATCATTGCATCAAAAAACATACAGGAATCATCTGCCATACTAAATATTTTCTTAACTTTGTCCTCGGCAATCATCGTGGCGACGGTTTGTAATTCTTTATGTTGAAGCACTATAAAGTTGCAACCATTCCCATCAATCGACCCTAAACAAAGCAAATGAAAAAAAGACTGTCAGCCATCGTCTGCCTCATGGCTGCAAACGCCGCAATAGGTTTTGCACAAGGCATAACTTTCCATACCGACGCCTCCACTGGGGCCATCTCTCAACTTACCATTCCCAATGATGCCCATCAAATGAACTGGGTGCTGTCTCCCGACGGCCAACAATACAAGTGGGTGACAAGCAAGTATGGCTGGGGACTGGGCTTCCTGACCGTGGACGGCAAACAGATGGAGTGGAAAAATCCTGTCGGCAGGAAAGAGTTTTCAGGCTCAAAAGACAAAACCGGCAAGAGAACTTCAAGTTGCAGGCTGGCCTATCGGGCCGGCAACATCGCCATTGCCGTAACCCGCACCTTGCAGAATGGCGAGCTCTACGAGGAATACGCTTTCAAGAATGTGGGCAAGGCCCCGGCCCGCATCACGGACTGGGGCATCTACACGCCATGGAACGACAACTATCCCGATGCCCCCACCTGCATGACCAACCGGTGCAACGTGCATGTTTGGGCCGGCGACAACGCGGCCTACGCTTGTGCCGTGCGCATGGGGGACAAGGGCGTGATGCCCGCCAAGGGCCGAAAGGACTCCCCTGTCGTGGTGGGCGGCGGAAACGTGGGGCTGATGCTCTTGAAGGGTTCGCTGCCCGACTACGAGGTGTGGGAGCGCAAGAGGGAAAACGCAAACTCAAACTTCCGTGGGGTCTTCGCCATGAACTTGCCCGACATGAGCCTGGATCCTGGCAAATCCTATGCCGTGGCATGGAAGGTGTTCGGGCACAACGGGAAGGAAGACTTCTTCAAGAAGCTACTTGCCGCCGGCGGCGCCATCGCCAAAAGCGACAAGTATGTCTACCAGCAAGGAGAGGAAGTAAAAGTATATTTGGAAAAGGACAGGCTCAAGTCGCTCTCCGCCACGGTCACGAGGGTTGACATGAAGAATGGAAACGTCGGCGGCGGCAACGGCATGCAGGGCGGATCCCGGCCCGAAGCCGTCAGGACGGGCAAGGACGCGCGGGGCCACTACGCCTGCTTCACTGCCGGCGAGCCGGGCGAGCGGCGCATCGACCTTGTATACAACAAGGAGGGAAAGACCCATGCCACCATTCTCGTGACCGGCAGTTACGAGGGGCTGATAGGCAGTCGCGTGCGGTTTATCCTCGACCATCAGCAAATGAACGACACCGCAGACCCCCGCAATGGCGCCTACATGGTATATGACAATGAGACCCGTTCCATCTACAAGAACGACGACGGACGCAAGAGCTATGACTGCGACGAGGGGCGCGAGCGGGTCGGCATGGGCGTGATGCTGGCGAAATGGTACCTCCGGCATCCTGACGAGAGGTTGAAGCAATCGCTTGTCCGTTATGCCAGGTTCTTCCGTGAGAAGCTGCAGCGCGACGACTACACCACCTACTCGAGGGTGTCCAAGGACGGATGGAACCGTGGCTACAACTATGCGTGGGCGGCGGATTTCTTCTTCCACATGTACGAAGTGACTAAGAACCGCCAATATGCCGTCGATGGATACCAAACGATGCAGGCGCTCTATCGGCATACCGGATACGGTTTTTATTGCATCGACATCCCCGTGACGCTCAGCCTGAAAGTGCTCAAGGAGGCGGGAATGCAGACGGAATACAACGATTTGCTCAT
Organism: Hallella seregens ATCC 51272; assembly: GCF_000518545.1. GTDB lineage: Bacteria > Bacteroidota > Bacteroidia > Bacteroidales > Bacteroidaceae > Prevotella > Prevotella seregens. The sequence goes on along the minus strand of NZ_JADU01000018.1, from coordinate 70,919 downwards.
TGATTATTCAAGGACGGCCGACACTTTTATGAGCAACGGCCTCAACTTCCCCAAGTCGGAAGTCAACTTTGAGCAATCCATTGTAGCCCCTGCCGCGCAGTTTCTTTTGGAGCTCTATCTCCAAACCAGGGACAGCCTGTACCTCAATGCCGCCAAACGGATGATGCCCGTGGTGGAAAACCTGTGCGGCAGCCAGCCGGACTACCGCCTCAACGAGATTCCCATCCGCCACTGGGACTGCTACTGGTTTGGCAAACGCCAGGTGTTCGGCGATACGTTCCCGCACTACTGGAGCTGCATCAATGCCAATGTCTACTATTATTACGCCTTGGCAAGCGGCAGGCAGGACTACATGGAGAGGGCGAAGGAAATCGTGCGCAACAACCTCTGCAATGTCTTCGAGGACGGAAGCGCCAGCTGCGCCTTCGTCTACCCGAGGCGCGTCAATGGCGAGAGGGCCCACTTCGCCGATGCCTTTGCCAACGACCAGGACTGGGCTCTTGCATTCTACTTGATGATAAACAGTTAAGTGGCAGACTGTTTACAAGTTTGACTCATGGTTTCCTACGACCTTTAACTTATGATTAAACGACTAAAAAGATCTTAACAATGATTGCAACCCCAAGCGGAACACGGCCGTAGCGTGCGGACGCACCTGCATGGAGAAGCTGCCCTTTACGTCGGCCGTGGGCTGTCCCGTCCAAAGATCCAAACAATGGTAACGCTTGGAAGCCGACAGGGCCGGGATCTTGCTCAAATCCAATCGTGCCTTTTGCTCTCTGTCAGCCAGATTGGTGACCGACACCGCCACGTCGCCATTTTCCAAGTCCTTGGCAAAGACAATCAGGCTGTCCGCTTCTGAAACCAGTTCAGCCTGTTGCCCCATTCTGTCTTGGTTGAGGGCAATAAGGTGGCGGTTCTTCAAGATCTCCAAGTCTTCAGAGGTCAATGTGTTGGCACGCGGGTCGAACGACAATGCCATCGGGGAAGACCACATGCACCAAAGGGCAAATTGGGTGCGATATTCGTCTTGCGTCATGCCGGGCTTGCCAAAGCAAAGGTCGTTGGACGACTTTCCCTTGCCATGCAACCCCACACAGAGCATGTCGGCATCATTGAAGCGGTTGACACCGGAATACTCTGCGATGTTCTTCATGATGTCGATACTCTGTACGACACCCGCTCCACCTGGCTCACAGGTCCAGCCGTCACGCACGTCGGGACTGATGCGCCAGCAACTCCCTCCGGCCTCTGCTCCCCAAAGCCATGGCTCCCTCCCACCCCACTCACAGAGATAGAGCGTAAGCGGCCGCCGGGCCGCCTTGAAGGCTTCGCCCATGCGGCTGTAACGCGCGATGGCAGAATCCTGCTCTAAAGGAGCATGACAATAATCACATTTCACAACATCAACATGCCATTCGGCATATTGGTCGGCATCTATCTTCTCATAGCCATAAGAACCAAAGGCACCGGCGCAGGTCTTGTCGGCAGCATCCGTATAGAGTCCGAACTTCATGCCTTTTCCGTGCACATAGTCGGCAAGATGGCGCAAGCCACTGGGGAATCGTTGGGGATCGGGCAGAGGCTTGCCATCGGCTGCACGCTGGCGGGCCTGCCACAAGTCGTCCATCATCACGGTGTTCCAACCTGCCTCATAGAGTCCGTTGGCGTGGAACAGGTCGGCCACTTGCTTGACGATTGCCTCCGATACATCACCCTCAACAGAGTTCCAGGAGAGCCAGCCCATAAACGGCAGGGGCAGGGCCAACTTGTCGGACACGGTTAGCGTAATGAGCTCTTGGCTTTCCTGCCCGTTTTCTGTCAAAGTGGCCACATAAGTATATGTACCGGGGCTTTTCACCTTGCCCTCCACCAAGTTGCGCTGGGCATTCCATTTCAGTCCAAAAGGCAAACCGCTCACTCTGACCACAGCCTGTGGGTGTGTGGTTCTTATTTTCTGCATGAAGCGCACGCCGGGCTGCGAGAACACGCTTTTGGCACAACGCAGTTCATGAACGGCCGATGCCGTGAGCGGCAGCAACAGCAACAGGGCCGTATAAAGTATTCTTTTCATATCGATATATTCAATTAAGAAGATGGGAAATCAGAAAGTACAAGGCAGGGTAGCGAGTTGATACGTCAAAAGCCTGGCTATCCGGGCGTGCCCAGCCTCGTTGGGATGGAGCCGGTCTGTGTCTGCATTGTGAAAGAATTGTGCACAACCATCTGCCAAGGGGAAGAGTCCGCTCTGTGCATTGAGGTCTATGACAGGAACCGACCAAATGGCAGAGGCCTCTCTTATGCTTTGCACATAGCTGTCTACATACAGCCCCACACCATTGGCAAACATCTCGTCGGGCTGGATGTTGGTATTGCTGTAATGGAAGTAAGCCCGGTGCAGAGGGGTAAGCAGCACTATCTGCTTGGTGGGATACATCTGTTTGAGTTTGGACAAGGCTATGTTGATACGCCCACGATAGGTGTCGGGGTTCATGGAGAAATGACGATGGCGGCGCAGCACTTTCGCTGCCGGGCGGCCTACTGCCGACATAACGGAATCTTCTGTCTCGTAGTACCAATCGCCGACAGGCACCGAGTTGTTGAAATCGTTGGTACCACAAAAGATGAGGATGGCGTCTACATAGTCGCCGTGGTCGGCCTTGAGCTGGTCGGCCTGGCGGGGAATATCGCTCCACTCCCGTCCACTCACCCCATACACCCAAGGCGTGATGCCGAGCCACTGCTGAAGGAAGCCCCAGTAAAGTGTGGCCGAAGGCATGTTGTTTGGGTCGGTGATGGAGTCGCCGAAGTAAGCCACCCGCTTCCCTTGCCATGGATGTTGAATCATCTGTTGGCTGTTCGGCTTGGAACCTTTGGCTGTACGCCCCCCGGCTTTCTGCACCATCATGGGTGTAAAGGTCAACAGGACGAAAGCCGCAGAAACCATAATCTGTCTTTTCTTCATGTTCTTATCTGTTGATGTTCTTGTTTGGTTTGCTTCCCAGCCAGATGTCCAACTGGCCGCCTGCCGTCAAGACGGCATGAGGCATGGCACAGGCATTGTGAGGCTTGCCGTTCAGTTCCATGCGTTGTATGTAGCAATTATCCCTGCTGTTGCCATGGGTAACGATGCGAAACACCTTGCCTTTGTAATAATCCGGGTTGAGATGAATGGTCACACTGTCGAACAGCGGGCTGGTTATATCAAGCATGGGGTGCCGAGATGAAAGCCCATCAATGGCAAACAGTCCTATTGACATCAATGCACTCACGCCTCCCATCTGCCCCTGGTCTTCATCGAATCCACCATATCCCAGGTCTGGAGTCGTGCCGCCGTAAGCCTGCTCCGCTACGCGGCGTACCCAATACTGTGTGAGCCAAGGCTTGCCGACATGGCCGAAGACATGGGCATTGGAGAGAGCTGGCTGGTTGGCATAATTGACATAGCCGCTGCCATAGCCTGAACCAAAATCAGAGGCCGCTCCCCTTTCAAACGCCTCGTTGAGCTTGGCACAGAGCGAATCTGCTCCGCCCATCAATTCGGCGAGTCGTGGCAAATCGTGCGACAATCCGAAAGTGGCTTGCCAAGCATTGGTTTCCTCATAGCCCCAGCCATTGAGAGGGTCGGTGTGCAACCAAGAGCCATCGGCTCGTCGGGGCAACACCAAGCACACTTCGGGATGAAAACATTTCTCCCATCCATGCAAACGGGTAAGGAAACGGGATGCCAGCGCTTTCCGCCCCATCCTGCTTGCCATCTGCGAAAGGGCGTAGTCCTCGAAAGCCCACTGAATGGTCATGCCTGCACGGTCTGGACAATAGCCATGCTGCATGTAATATTTAAAACCGTCTTCGACTCCATGTCCCATCATGCCTCCAGGCTCATGATTGCGCACCATCTCGCGCAAAGCCACCTGAGGAGACCATTTGCGGGTAAGATCCTGCTGATATGCCGAGGTGATGAGCGATGTTGCAGGGCATCCACTCATAATAAACGAATAGCCGCCGGCATTGGGGCCACGAGGAAGCAAGCCGCCATTCACGCTCATCTGAACCAAGGATGCGGCAAAGTCGTCAAGCACTTCCGGATAGGCGATGCCCCAAATGGTATTGAGATTCCACATCGACAGCCAGAACGAGTCGGAGTTATAAATGTGGTGCTTGGGCTTGCCATCCTTGAGCATGGCCAGGCGGCGTACCTGTAACCTGGCCCCGATGCAAGTATTGCCTTCGGTATGGTCGTATGTTGTATAGTCGGGATAGGAGCCATTGGCATCGTTTATCTTATGGCGGCCCAAGAGTATATGCCATAGGTCGGTATATAACTTGACTCTCCGTTCGACTGTTCCACCCGTTACCTCAATACGGGAGAGCCAGTGGTTCCACTCTGTTTGCGACTGCTGGCGCAACAAGTCGAAGTCCCATGTATTGCACTCCTTACGAAGATTGTCGATGGCATTGTCAAGACTGGTATATGATATGGCGCATCTTACCAAGAGTTGCTCGCCGGCTTTCATGTCAAAGCGCGCCATGAGTCCCGATGAGGGAGCGTCTGCGTAGGTCATGCCCTGGTTTCGGTTTACGATACTGTCGGATGCAGCGATGACCTCTATGCGTTGCACATCTTGACCGTCTTCCCAGCCCTCCATACCCTCTATAGGCTTGGAAGTCTCCACAACAAAGAAGATTCTCACACGGTCAGGGCCTCCCCAGAGGCGGCCCCGAGTATCAAAGTAGCCTGAAATTTGATTGCTGCCCGTTCTGCTGGCATGGGCGTTGGTCATGGTTGTAGTGGCTACATAGCCCCCCAGATTGACAATGAGGGAGGCGTTCGTGTCTTCTGTATAAGTAATGCAATAGAGGCTGGCACGGTCGGCAGCGGTCTGTTCCACCCACGCATGATAACGGTCAAGGTAGAGACGGTGGTAGCCGGGCTGCACGATTTCGCCGTCTTGGCTGAAAGAAGACTGCCAGGACTGCTCGCCTTGGTTAGCGGCAATATTGCCGGAAGCCGGCATCAACTCCAGCCCCGACAGCATCCAGCCATGAATCTGAGGGAAGCCGAGTACCGTGTTGGAGTTGTAATTGTAGCCACCACCAAACTGGTTTTTGTTTCGTGTGAGAGGGGCTGCCCCTATCATGCCATAGGGTTGCGCTCCTGTGACAAAAAAGAAATAGCGGCCACGCGTGGTCTCTATATAGGGATTGACTAACGACAAAGGAGTGGTTAGCGACTCAGGAGCCTCAAACACTTCTATCTCGGAGAGTCCCAACTGGGTGCCCTCCGCATCGGTTGACTCGAAGCGCACCCAACGGGTTTTGTGTGAAGCAAACTCCACCGTGCGTGGGGCACCATTGGCAGGAATGCCCAACACACGCACCAAAGACCCATCACTGAAACGTAGCACGCCGCTTGCTATATTACGCTTGGGCGAGGGCAAGTCGTAAAGCACTACCTTGTTGATGCAAACTTCCTTGTTCCAATCCATCTGAATCCAAGGCAAATCGATCTCTCCCCAGAATGTTTCTTGGCTTTTAGACTCCCAGGTACCCTTGCCGGCTACCCTGATAATTCCATCGACCACATTTTGAGGCGAATGAAAGGCATCGACGAAAGAGGATGCCGTTGCCTTAGCTTGAGGAGCAATGTTGTCCCCCATGGCAGCCATCACGGTTGCTATGGGCAGAATAGAGAAACTTAAAACTAACCTTAAAAAGTTCATATTGCCAATATGTTTCGGAAAATATGAGTTGCTTGCTGTCCCTCCTCTAATAGGTATCGACCAAAGATATTATCTCCAATTCTTTCTTGAAAGTATCCAAATCCTTGGCGCAACGCACATGAATGGTGCGGGAGGTCTTGGGAAGCAGGTCGAAATAGTTGTCGGAGAAGAAGTTGCCTATGCCCTTAACCGACAGGAAAACACCACGTGCGAAGACCTCGGAAGACAGCTTCACATCGTAACCATCAGCTGCTTTGGTAATGACGGTCTTCATGCGGGCAGGACGATAGTTCATGTCTTTCTGGCTCACGGCATAAGCAATGTTGGAGTAAGTCTTACCACCTGTGGTAAAGGCGATATAGAAAATCACATCTTCCGGCTGCTCACCTCCCAGAAGATCCTTTACCAGCTTGGTTTCCACATGGATGGCCGTGTTGGCCGGCATGACCACCGTGCGCCTCTCGCTGTGGACTATGCGCCCATCCATCGTCATGGTCTGTATCGTCAGCTCACCCTTGGCTACAGTGCGACGGTCGCTCACGAGTTTTATTTCTATCTCCTTGTCGCTCCTCGATGTGGCGTTGTCTGCCACTCTGAGTTGCCCGCCTGCCTCGGTAGGCAAGTTGGACACCTGCTTCCCCTCCTGTTTCTTGCCCTCGCCAATGACCTTGACGCGAGGTGCCACGAGAATGTCGTCGTAGGCATACTTGGTGAAATAGTGCAGGGCTTTCCAACGTCCATAATAGTCACGGCTGCTCCATGAGGCCACAGGCCAGCAGTCATTGAGCTGCCATACGATGGATCCCATGCAGTAAGGACGGTCACGTCGATAAGCCTCCATGCCAGTCTTCACTCCGTCGCCTTGCATCAACAAACTTACATACAGAAACTTCTTGAAATCAGAAGGAACATGATAGTCACGGCGCATGTACTCCTCGATACGGTGATTGGCGTATGTGCCGGCTTTCTGATGTTCCATCATGACCTCGGAATAAATGTTGTGGTCGTAGTCAAAGGGAGCATACTTGAGCACTGATTCATATTCCGGGAACGACTGGAAGCCATACTCGCTCTGGAAGCGAACGCGATGGTCGTAATAGGCTTCAAACGGTTCTGCTCCATGCCATACGCCCCAGTAATGGTCATCGCCGTTGATTCCATCGCTCGGCATATTCTCGAAAGCGTATGGGCTGGAAGGACGATAGCTTATCTGAGGCGCGTATTCCTTGACCACCGATGGCAGCAATTCATGGAACAAGGCATGTTGCATTTTGCCCACTTCCTCGCCATAGCCCATTTCGTCGAGTTGCTTCTTCTTGTTGCCCCAGCCATACCATACATCTTGACATTCGTTGTTGCCAACGAGTACGGCAAGGCAAGCACGATTGCGCAGACGGCGCACCTGATAGACCACCTCCTCCTTGACATTGGCCAAAAAGGCGGAGTCTGCGGGATAAGTACAGCAAGCAAACATGAAGTCTTGCCATACCAAGATGCCATTACGGTCGCACTCACGGTAGAAAGCATCGTCCTCGTAGACACCGCCACCCCATACGCGAATGATATTCATGTTGACAGCTTTGGCATCTTGCACCACGCGATGGTACACAGAATCATTGCAACGGCTCAGAAAGTTGTCGTTGGGCACCATGTTGGAGCCTTTGGCATAGAGCGGCTGGCCATTCAACTCGAAGTAAAGGTTGTGCCCATACTTGTCCTTGTCGTTGTGGAGCTTCAAAGAGCGTATGCCTATTTCGTCGGTAGTACTGTCTACTATCTTGCCGACAGTGGATATTGTGGTCTTGAAATTGTAGAGATAAGCCTCGCCCAGCCCGTTGGTCCACCAAAGACGGGGACGGTCCATCGCATAATCGAGACGTATCTTATTGAGTCCTTTGACAAGCGATATAGTACGTGAAGCCAACTGTTTGTCATTGGCAGATACGGCCACAATAGCCGCTGTCACGTCTTCGTCCGACTCCACCTCTACTACAGTGGTCAGCTTGGCACGCCGCGAGTTCACCTCGTTTTGTATGTGCCAGACGTTAGCAATCTTCTCGCCATTCCATGTTTCCAACTGAACAGAACGCCAGATGCCAAAGGTGACGAGGCGTGGGCCCCAGTCCCAACCATATTCGTAGCTTGCCGTACGGGCGAACGGACTTATCACCTTGTCGAAGATACCACCTATCCAAGACTGGTCGGGGCCCGTGTTGTGGCGATAGGGAAGTGCATCGAACTTAGGGATGTTACGGCGAATGGGCGAATGGAAATACACCTCAAAGCGGTTGTTTCCTTCTTGCAAGATGCCCTTCACGTCACAACGCCACTCACGGTGCATGTTGTCGGTACGCACCAGGAGACGGCCGTTGAGATAGACGTCAGCATAGGTGTCCAGTCCCTTGAATACTATTTCTTGATTTTGAGCCTGTAGTTCTTCGGCTGTAGGAACCACATTGGTCTCATACATCCAGTCGGCTTTGTCTACCCACTGTACGCTGCGTTCATTGAGACGATAGAAAGGATCGTCGATGATATGGGCACGCATCAAGTCAAGATGCACATTGCCGGGAACCTGGGCTTCATGCCATATTTCCGAGTCTCCTTGACGAAAATGCCAGTCAGAATGGAGTTGCCGGACATGGACAAACGCGTTTGCCGAAGCAATTGAAGCCATCAGACAGGCTGTTGTCAAAAGTAGCTTATAGTATTTCATGATTGTTATTAAGCTTAAATTGTTTTGCTGATGAGGGCCTGACTGTCCCTTGGATTTGAAATTTACTGAGAGCATTAGTATGACAAAGAAGTAATTCTTATTAAAAGAGGATATGTCTTTCTCCTTCGACATATCCTCTCCAACTCCTAATCTAATTAAAAATATATCAACCTATTGAACAGAAATGGAGCTATTTAGTCTGAATGTCCTTGGCATACCCCTCATTTTGGTCATTTGGAGTAAAGTCTTCATTGGTTTTAATCTCTGTATCAGGAATGGGATAATGCACATGAAACGCTTGCATGGTGGCAGATTGCTTAGCCCACTCATTGCGTTTCATGGTCAACTCCACCAATTTTCCCGTACGAATCAAGTCAATGCGACGCCACTGCTCGAAGCAAAGCTCACGCATACGTTCATCCATCAATTTGTTGAAGCACTCGTCCTTGCTCATGCCTGTATTCCAAGCCATGTCAGATGGCAATGTGCCACCAAAGGCACGCTTGCGAATGGTTGTGTTGATCAGGTTGACGGCATCTGCAGTACGTCCCAGCTCATTCAGGCATTCGGCATGCAACAGAAGCACATCCGCATAACGTATCATCGGATAGTTCTTTCCAGAGTTCCACATATTGTTGATGCCCAAGCCAGACTGGTAGTCGGTACGAAAGTCTTCCCACTTCTTGATATGTGGTGCCAACTCGTCGGTCGTACCTGTCCAGGAAGTCTTCGACAAGTCTGGTGTCACAAATTCATACTTGTTTTCATCACCAGAGTATTTGTTGGTGTAATAAGTGAAGTCTGTACGGATACTGGCATCAAACCGCAAGTCCCCTTCTTCCCAAAGTCCGCCCTCGCTCTGCTTGGTTCTGGCAAACGGTGTAGGAAGCAAGAAATCATAGCCGGAGAACGAGCATCCCTGCCCAAACCAAGAGTCACAGGCACGCGATCCCATGTCAAATTCCCAATAATTGCAATCAGGCCACTTAGTGTTAAACTGCAACTCAAAGATAGACTCTTTGGTATTAGGGTTGTCATATTTCCAAAGGTCGGCATAATGATCCACCAACTCGTACCCCATGCCCATTACTTTCTGGAAACACTCGTCCGCCTTTTGGTAATCACGAAGTCCCGTGCTCTGGGGTGCCGACATATATGCCCTGCCCAACATGGTGAGTGCCGCACCCTTGGTGGCACGTTGTGGTTCGTTGTCATAGGAAGCCGGCAGGTCATTGGCAGCTTCCTGAAAATCGCTCAGGATATACTCCCAGACATCTTTCTCCGGTTGGGGGCCGCCACCATGTTCTCGGGTTCTGTCCATGTCGATGATGGGAATGCGCCCCCAATACATCGTCAGCTCATACATCAGCATGGCCCGCATGAAGCAGGCCTCGCCCATCAACTGGGTTGCCTTGGGCGAAGGGATCGTGCGCTTGAGGGCATAAATGGCCTTGGCAGCCGAAGTGACGGCAGGCCAACGGTTGTCCCAGATGGCTTTTACCTGAGTCGACGTAGGGTTTAGCTGTCCGTTGTACTTGTCCATGCCTGCCTGGTCGCCCGAAGAAATCAGCTGGAAGTTGCCCTGCTGCGTCTCGTCTGTACCGAGAGAACACATCAGGCCATTGCGTCCTTCCTTGCAACCTCTATAGCTTTTATAAAGTCCCGTTACCAATGGTTCCACATTATTAATATCGGCAAACACCTCATCCTCGGTCAGAGATCCAGTTGGCTTCACGTCCAAGAAATCAGAGCAAGAAGCAGTACCCATGAGCAACACGCCTACCAATGCTATATTGTAAATCAACTTTTTCATCATTCTTTAATTAATCGGTTTTATTTTCTGTATTGAAGGATACATGAGCCATAACACTCACGCCATTCCTTTTTAGAATGCGAGATTGATGCCAAAAGTAAACATCCTCGTTGGCGGATACCAATCGCCCGTCTCCGGATCATAGCCCTTGTAGTCTGTAACACAGAAGAGATTTGAACCCGTGAAGTAGAGTCTGAGATTGGACAGATGAAGCTTCTGTATAAGGCTCTTGTCGAAATTGTAGGCCAAAGTCAAAGCCGACAATCGCAAGAAAGAGGCTTTCTGCACACAAAAGTCCATCTGGCCGGCATTGTAACGGTTGTAATCCACTCCTGTTATGACACGCGGGAATCTCGCCCCGGTATTACTTTCGCTCCAGCGATCCATCAAGTCGACAGAGGCATTGCTGGTCCCGACACTGGTTATCAAGCCCGTGTACCAGGGACTCAGCTTCTTGGCACCGTATGAATAATTGAACACCGCGTTCAATGACCAGCCCTTATAGCTTACGTCCGTTGAGAACCCACCATACAGTTTGGGGTCAGTAGAACCGATGACGACACGGTCATTCTGGTCGATTTCGTTGTCCTGGTTATCATCCAGAGGATAAAGGTCGCCGGGGTTTACATTGTAACCATTAAAATTAATCTTACTCAGACGCTCCATGTCTGCCGCCTGCGCGATGCCCCCTGTACGCCACATGTAAAGCGTGTTGCGAGACTTGCCGATGAAGAGGTTGCCCTCATTCTGGATGTTACGGTCGTTATCCACATGATACACCACTCTGGTATTTCCATAAAGTTTCGTCACCTTGTTCTTGTCGTGAGACAACGTAGCATTCACGTTCCACTCCACGTCCTTGGTACGAATGATGGTGGCGCCAAGTGCTAGTTCCACTCCCTTGTTCTCTATGGCGCCGATGTTCTCCACGGTATAGGTGAAACCTGTGGTCGTAGGCAGAGAGTGGCTCATCAGCAGGTCCTTGTTCTTGATGTAGAAAGCATCGAATGTCAGGCGCAGGCGATTGTCGAGCCAGCCCATGTCGAGACCGAAGTTGAACTGATGCTGCTTCTCCCATTTGATGTTGGGAGTGGCACGCCGGCCGTTGCTCACAAACGAGAACGTGTAGCCCTTGTCGATATTTCCACTATATGTGGGATTATAGAGCGAGAGGAAGGTGAAATCGTCGATGTTCTGATTGCCCACGATACCATAGCCTACGCGTACTTTCAACTGCGAGAAGATGTTCAAGTCTTTTACAAATTTCTCCTCACTGGCGTTCCATGCTGCAGAGAAAGAAGGGAACGTACCCCAGCGATTACCCTCTGCAAACTTGGATGAGCCGTCGAACCGTGCCGTGGCCGTCAACATGTAGCAGCTCGCATAGTTCCAAGTGGCACGTGCAATGACGGAAGACAGCGTGTTCTCCGAGAAGCCCGAGCCCAATCCACGCTGGTCCTGCTTGTAGCCGGCACCAAGGTTGTGATAGCCGAAGAGATTGGAAGCGTAACCCTGCGAGGAACCGTTCAGGTAACTGAAGTTGGTGCGTGCCGCCGATGTTCCCACCATGGCATTGATATGATGCTGGCTGATATTGAAGTCGTAGGAAAGGGAGTTGTCCCATTGCCAGACCATGCGTGCGTCTCTATTGTCCCTGGCCTCGCCCTGAGTCCCATACCGCTCACTCTCATAGATGTTGTTTGGCGTAAAGACATTTTGCTGCTTGTAGGCGTAGTCGATGGAGAACGTCGAGCGCAAGTTCAAACCCTTGATAGGGTTTATGTTGATGTAGTTGGAAGACAAGAGACGATTGTACTTCAAGTCGTTGTCTACTTGCAGGGAACGAATGGGGTTGAAATTGTTCTGGTCGAACACCCCCTGCCAGTTCAAGGTCTGGATGGTCTCGTCGACTGCCAACATCGGATTGGCGCTACGGGCACGATTCATCACGCCGTCATCCACCAAGGAGTTCTCCGTGCGAGTAAAAGAAGTATTGGTACCCACCTTCAGCCAGGTCTTGATCATCTGGTCTGCATTGATGCGGGCCGTATATTTTTTCTGCTCACTCTTCTTTATCATCCCCTTGCTGTCAGTATAGCCCACGCTCAGATAGTAGTTGCCCTTGTCCGAACCATTGGAGAAGCTGACCATGTGGTTCTGCTGGAAACCGGTACGATCCACAGCTTTGAGCCAGTCACTGTTGGCGTTGTTCCTGTAAGCCTCAAATTCATAGTCGGCAAACACTTTGTTGCTGCCCATCACGGTGTTGTTGACATACTCCTCCACATTCCCGTTTGGATGGATCTGTTTGAAACCATTGACGTAAGCCTCCCTGCGGAGTTCAAAGAGATCCTTTGTCCCCATCGTCTTAGGCGTGCTGGCATAAGTCTGCACACCAAACCATCCGTCGTAGGTCACCTTGCCCTCGCCTTTGGCTCCTTTCTTGGTGGTGATGACCACGACACCGTTGGATCCACGAGAGCCATAGAGAGCCGTAGCCGAAGCATCTTTCAGCACTTCGATGGAAGCCACGTCGTTCAAGTTGACAGCGTTGAAACCAGAATAGCTGTTGTCCATCACCAAGCCGTCCACAACATAGATGGGATCCGTGGAGCCGTTGATGGTATTGATGCCTCGAATACGGATGGAAGCATCGTCGGTGGGACGGGTCGGCGTGCTGATGAACACACCGGCCACCTTGCCCTGCAAGGCCTCATTGACGTTGGTGACGGGGCGTTCCTTGAGCGTCTGGGCATTCACACCGACAACAGCCCCCGTCAGGTCGCTCTTTTTCATAATGGTGCCCACAAGCACCACCTCGTCAAGAGAACTCACGCTTTCCTTGAGCACCACCCGCAGGCTGGTTCCCGCAACCCTCACTTTCTGGGTATCGTAACCGATATAGGAAACGGAGAGCGTCCCACCATCCTTGGCCCGAATGGTAAAGGCCCCGTCCACGTCGGTTACGGTGCCCAAAGAGGAATTGTCCACCTTGACAGTTGCTCCGACAATGGGTTCGGAATAAGCATCTGTCACCACACCCTTAATGGTCATTTCTTGTGCTTGAACGCCCACTGCAAAGAGGACAAAAAGCATCAACCATGATAATCTAAAATACTTCATATTTAGGCTTTTGTTATTAACGAATAGAGGTTTTATTGTTATTGGCTATAACGATGCTGCAATATTACGAACTTTTCCATGATTCTCCAAGTCGAAATGTTGCAGAGAATGAAATATCTGTGCCATTGTCAGTCTGCACCGACAAATATTCTTGTCTCTGCCACATGCTTACGATTTTATTTCTGTTGAATGCTCAACGTCTTCCCTGCTTTCAGTTGGAAATCCCTGAATGCACCATTAATCCTGCAGCGCACTCCCTGGTCTGCCTTGCTTTTGAGGGAGGCCTCCACGACTTTGCCGTCTTTCCAAGAAATGTCGGCCACGATACCTCCTCTGGCGCAAATGCCCTTGATACTGCCATTTCTCCAATTTTCAGGCAGTGCGGGCAAGAAGTCGAGACAACCATCGTAGCTCTGCAATATCATTTCGCAGACACCCGACACGGCAGCCTCTGTGGCATCAAAACTAAAGATGTCTTCCTCCGCCCCGGCGACACCCGCCGGAGAGACCGTCATCAAGTTCTCACGCATAAACACTTTGTAGAGCCCCACCAACGATTCGTAAGCCTCTGCCGGTTTCTTCAGGCGGGCATAGAAATTAATCATGTTGCCGCGGGTCCATTCCGTATCCTCCCATTGTCCATGGCGGGTTTGCCTGTCGAGAAACGTTTCGCAAGCCTTCGCCAAATCAGGGCTGCGCTCCGGAGAGATCTCGCCGAACGGATAGAGGCCAAGGAGGTGGGAGGCATGGCGGTGTGACATGTCGGAACGGCTCACGTCGAGAAGCCATTCGTTGAGCGTACCATCCTTACCTATTTTATAAGGAGGCAATAGCCGAATGTCTTTTTGCAGCCTTGCGCGGAAATCGGCGTCCACGCCCAAGATGTTGCTGGCCTTGATACAGGCCTGATAGATGTCGTACACCACGGCCCGGTCTATCGTCGGCATCATCGAAAGGGAATAGTCTCGCCCATCGGCTGCCCTGAATCCATTCTCGGGAGAGATGCTCGGCCCCGTGACCAAATAGCCTGTGTTGGGGTCTTTCACCATGTAGTCCACGAAGAATTTGGCCGTCTGCTTGATGAGAGAGTAGCCTTGCCTGCGAAGCCATTCCTTGTCTTGCGTAAAGTCATAGTGCGTCCACAGGTGGGTGGCCATCCAAGCTCCTGCCGACACATTCATGGCCCAGCCCACGCCGCCGCCGGGGGCCGTGTCGCCCCACACATTGTTTATAGTGTGGGCCACCCAGCCATCGCAGCCATACATCCTGCGAGCTGTCTCATGGCCATACCTGGACAAGAGTTCCAAATACTTGAAAAGCGGCACGTTGGTCTCGGCCATATTGGCAATATTTGCCGACCAATAGTTTTGCTGAATATTAATATCGAGGTGATAGTCGCAGGTCCAGGGCATGTTGCAAGCCAGGTTGTCGTTCCATATTCCCTGCAGGTTGGCCGGCAACGGCGAGTTCTCGCGGGAGGAAGAAATCAGCATGTAACGGCCGTATTGGAAGAACAAGGCGTCAAAGGCCGCCGACGGACTTCCCTTGCGGGCGGCTTCAAAAAGGGTTTCGGTCTTGTTGTCTGCCTGCAGATTGCCGGCCAAGTCTATGTCCATGCGGGAGAAAATCCGGGAAAAGTCGGCCATGTGGTTTTTCTTCAAGACGGCGTACGACTTGGTTGCAGCCTCACGTATCGTTTTGTCGCACCTCGTCTGATAGTCGGGACACTGGAAATCGGTGCGAATATCCACCAGGACAACCACTTCGTCGGCATCTTTCACCGTAATGGAACTTGCGTCGTGACTGACGCTCCCGCCCTTGGGCAGGACGCGGACCAGCCCGCGGAACTTCACGCCGCCGGCACCATTCTTGTCGAATCGGGCGTCGCCCAAGATGTCCAAGGAATAGTCGGAAGCCGTGATGCTATGATGGCGAAGCATGTCCATGGACAGCCTGAAAGAGATGCTCTGCTTCTTGTTGGCCGACAGTCTCACCACCGACACCTCGTCGGGATTGCTCGTGAAATACTCATTCGTGTACGCAATCTGGTTTCTCTGAAAGGAAACAGTGGCAACGGCGTCGTTCATATTGAGCGTGCGCTTGTAGTTGCTCACCGTGCCAGAGGCGTTCAGGTATTTCAACTTGACATCGCCAAAGGGCAAGTGTGTACCGAAGCTCTTGCCGTGTCCGCTGAGATATTTCCACCCGAGTTCGTTGCCCTTGGCCAAATCGCCGGCAAAGAAAGCCTCGCGCATTTCCTTCAATTTCTCGGGCCCGCAGATGTTGTTGGCGTCGGGATCTTCCTGTCCGGACCACAGCGTCACCTCGTTGAGGGCGATGGTTTCCGTGTCATAGCCGCCATAAACCATCATTCCCAGTCTGCCATTGCCCATCGGCAAGGCCCCCATCCACTTGGACGACGGCTTGTCGTAATTGAGCACATAGTGTCTTGTCCCGGCCATGGCCGGCGAAAAGCAGGCCAGCAGCATGGCCGACACCAATAGGTTTTTAATCTTGCAACACATTTTCTGTCATTCATTTAGGTATTGCAAAATTAATGGAATGGACCGAATGCGCCGCAACACATTTAAAACAGAAAATACAAGATATGTCGCAGACACCTTTTTTTCGACATTCTTTATATTACAAGAAACGGGAACATGGATTTCATGTGGCGTTCCGGCCGTCGGCACCCGCGCCTCTGCAGCCGCCCGCGACGCTATGGACGAGCGGGCACATACTGCCCCGCCGGACAGTATGCGGGCAAACAGTTTCGCGGCATCGCCGTGCGACGGGGCAGGAAAGTGATAAAACGGAAAGGAGCCTTTCAGTCGATAAATCTTTGAGTGATGTCGCCATAGGCCTCAATGCGGCGGTCGCGCAGGAAAGGCCACCAGCGGCGCACCTGCTCACCCCGGCCCAGATCCACGCTGACCACGCGGCCCTCTTTCCGACAATCGGAGGCCCGGCAGAGCAGTTCGCCCTGCGGCCCGGCCACAAAACTGGAGCCCCAGAACCGGATGCCGCCCGTCTGGCCGCTGGGGTCGGGCTCCTGCCCCACCCGGTTCACCGTCACCACGGGCAGCCCGTTGGCCACGGCATGGCCCCGCTGCACGGTGGTCCAAGCCTCGCGCTGCCGCTGTTGTTCCTCGGGCGTGTCGCTCGACTCGTAGCCGATGGCCGTGGGATAAATCAGCAGGTCGGCACCTTGCAGGGCCATCAGGCGGGCAGCCTCGGGATACCACTGGTCCCAGCACACGAGTACGCCCAGCCGCCCCACCGAGGTCTGGATGGGACGAAAGCCCAGGTCGCCCGGCGTGAAATAGAATTTCTCGTAGTAGGCGGGGTCGTCGGGGATGTGCATCTTGCGGTATTTGCCGGCGATGCTCCCGTCTCTCTCCAGCACCACGGCCGTGTTGTGGTAGAGGCCTGCGGCCCGCCGCTCGAAGAGTGATGTCACGATGACCACTCCGTGTTGCCGCGCCAACCGGCCGAAGTGCTCGGTTGAGGGCCCGGGGATGGGCTCGGCGAGGTCGAACAGATCCACGTTCTCGGTCTGGCAGAAGTAGAGCGAGTTGTGCAGTTCTTGCAACACAATGAGCTGCGCACCCTCTTGGGCCAGCCGGGCCACGCCGGCCGAGAGCCGGTTCACGTTGTCTTCCACGCTGGCACTGTTCTGTTGTTGCAGTATTCCAATCTTGAGTTCCATGTCTGGTGTTGAATGTGAGGTTATGGTTTAGTCGACGACACCCGCCGGATATTGCATGGTGAGGCAGTGGAGCGAGCCGTGCTGGCGCACCACGGTGGAAGCATCCATCCCTATCAGTTCCCGGTCGGGAAAGGCTTCGCCGATGATTTCCATGGCCCTCCGGTCGTTGTCGGGCTGCCGATAGGTGGGCACAATGACTGCTCCGTTCAGAATCACGAAGTTGGCATAGGTGGCCGGCAGCCTCTCGCCACCGTCGTACATGGCTCGGGGCATGGGCAGCCGCAGCAACCGATAGGGCCGGCCGGCCATGGTGCGAAGGCGTTGCAGCTGCATTTCCAAGGCCGCAAAGTCGGCATGATGCTCGTCGGCCGGGTCGTCGCAGCCCACATAGAGCAGCGTATCGTCGGGGGCCATCCGAACGATGGTGTCGATGTGGCCGTCGGTGTCGTCGCCAATGAGGGTTCCATGCTCGAGCCAAACCACCTGTTCGGCATGAAGCACGCGCTTCAGCCGCCGTTCAATGTCCGGCTGAGTGAGTGGCTGGTTGCGGTGGGGAGCCAGCAGGCACGACGTAGTGGTCATGATGGTGCCCTGCCCGTCGCTCTCGATGGAGCCGCCCTCGAGCACGAAGTCGTTGTGGTTCTCCATGGTGCCATGGAGCAGTCCCGAGGCCAGCAGCTGCCGGTTGATGTCGTTGTCGGCACGCCAGGCAAACTTCTCTCCCCAGGCATTAAACTTGAAATCGAGCAGCCGGCACTCCCTCCGGCCGTCGGCCGCGGCATCTGCAGCGCAGAGCGTGATGGCCCCATGGTCGCGTGCCCAGGTGTCGTTGGTGGCACAGGTGCAAAAGCGCACGTTGCGCATCAAAGCCTCGCCCAGTTCTTTCAGAAGCAATTCCCTTACTTTTTCCGCCTCCGGCGACACTATTACCAGCTTCTGCCGCCGTGCAATCTCCCGCGCCAACTCCACGAAGGTGGCCGTAATGGCTTGCAGATAGGGCTTCCAGTCGGTGGCGGCGTGGGGCCATGTGAGCTGAATGGCACTCTGCGGAGCCCATTCGGCGGGCAGGGTGATGCGGGAGGGATGGGTGTTGGGCATGCTGTTTTCGTTGTTAAATAGGCGAATGCTGCACTTTCGCAGGGTTGCAAAATTACGCAATTATCTTGTAATTCTCCGTTGTTCGCCGTGAAAATCATCCTGTCGTGCCGCAGATCACAGATGTAAAAATGGTTGGGCATAACCACATGTTCCCCGCATTCCACATCCGGAAACGCCTTGGGTAGCTCCAAATGGCATTTCTCCATGGCCCGTCCGGCCCCATTCCGCACCGTGATACACTCTATAAAGTGCTCGGCCGCCAGTTGCACAGAGCCACCACAACCAGCAGCACCAGCGTGGTCAGCAGGGCCAACGGCGGCAGACCGCCCAGGCTCACCGACGACAAATAGCCGGCGGCATCGCCCAGCATACGACTGATGAGGATGCGCACATCGGCCACACCGTCGAACAATAGGAAGAGGGCCATGGCGGCAGCGGCGCACAGCGTGGTCCAGAGCTGGTTCATTCGGCGCACCCGACGCGGCAGACGACGCATCACGCGGTCGGTGAATCCGTCGTCGGGCAGGTCGCACCGGGCCTCACTGAAAAAGCGCATCAGCAGCTCATCGTCGGCCCGAGCATCTTCCATTCTTGTATTCTCGTTTGTTTCCATCACTGTCTTGATTTTAAAAAGACGCGTTCCTCATTTTAAAAAGTCACCGTCCTGGTTTTAAAAGGGCCCTGTCTTCGTTTGAAGATGATACCGTCTTGGTTTTTGGAAGCCACTGCACGGAGGTCGGAATCTCCAGCAGAACTACAGCCCAACTATCCATACCCGTTGGCCCTCAAGAATGTAGCCATCTTCTTTTTACCTCGCGAAAGGTGGCTTTTCACCGTGTTCTGGGGCATGCCCGTAATCTCTGAAATCTTCTCGATGGGCTGCCCCTCCATGAGTTGCAGCGTCACGCAACTGCGCTCGTTGTCGTTGAGCAGCTGCAGCGCATCGTAGAGATCCATGCGCAGGCTGCCGTCGCCGCTGCCGCCGCTGCGCCCGGTCACGGCGGGCGTGTCCAGGTCGGACGTGGGCCGAAGGCCCCGCGTGTAGTCATAGAAAACATTGTAGGCAATGCGGAAGAGCCACGTCAGGAAAGACGACTGCCCCCGGAACTGTCCGATGTGGGTGTAGGCTTTCACAAATGTGTCCTGTGCCAGGTCGTCGCTCAACTGCGTGTCGCCGAGGGTCTGACCGAGAAAGAACCGCCGCACGGGCGACTGGTACTCCCTCGTCAGCTTGTCGAACGCGCGCCGATTGTGGAACACGGCCACCTGCGTTACCAGACCAATGTCTTCTATCCGGTCCACTATTTCGTTGTCTTGGCTATGACCAGCTGCCCCACGCCAAGGCATGCAATGAGCAGCCCGACGCCCACGAGCACGTCCGACCCCCAGACGGAGAACATCAGGGTGAGGCCCACACCGACGGCAATGTTCATGATGCCTTTCCGCTTATAATAGCCCGGCGAGTCGGTCGGGGCCGGCTTGAGCTCGTCGGGGATGGGCACACCGGTCTCCATCGACTTCTCGGCCAGCGACACTTTACTGTTGTGCCGGTTGATGAGATACTTCAGCAAGAGCACCAACAAGATGAACGGGGCCAGGGCGAAGACCAGCAGAGCCAGGATGATGAGGATGGCGATGACCACGCCGCCCACGCCGATGGTGCCGCCGACGAGCCGCAGAAAGAGGTCGTGAACGTCCGAATCGGCATCATGCCCCAAGTCGTAGGCTGTCGACGTGTAGGTGGAATCCTCCTCGCCGGCGGGTGCCGACGTGGTGTCCGAGTAGGCCTCGATGCCGTCTTTGGCCGTGCTGTCCACCAGTTCGGTCGGTGTGTGGTGGCGGTGTTGCGGCTTCACACCGGCCGCTCCGGCATTGAGAGTAAGCATCAATGCCAATGCTATGAATACTTGTTTCATCGTTTCTTTCTTTTCAAATTTCTGCGTTTTGGACGAAAGAGGCAGGGGTTTAGTTGCAAAATAACGAAAAATATTCTACTTTTGCAACGTCAAAACCACCGTTTTCATGACTTTACCCCAGGATTTCGAGGCCGACACGCGCCGCCTCATGGGCGACGCCCTCTACGCCACGCTGCGCCAGGGGCTGGCGGCCGAACCGCCCGTCAGCATCCGTCTCAACCCATTCAAGACCTCTGCCACCGGCCCGTCGGCCCGCGCCGACACCCTCCGACCGGGCGCTGATGCCGTGCCCTGGTGTGCCGAGGGCCGCTATTTGGCCGGCCGGCCCAACTTCACTTTCGACCCGTTTCTCCATGCCGGCTGCTACTATGTGCAGGAAGCCGCCTCGATGTTTGTGGCTCATGTGCTGCGCCAATTGGCGCCCACGCCGGTGCTGATGCTCGACCTCTGCGCGGCCCCGGGCGGCAAATCCACCGCGGCCCGCGCCGTGCTGCCTCCGGGCAGCCTGCTCTTTGCCAACGAGCCCGTGCGGCTGCGGGCCAGCGTCCTTGCCGAGAACGTGCAGAAATTCGGCCACCCCGACACGGTGGTGACCCATAATTTTCCGCGCGACTACGGCCGGTCGGGACTGCTGTTCGACGTGATTCTGGCCGACGTGCCCTGCTCGGGCGAGGGCATGTTCCGCAAGGACGAGGGAGCCGTCGGGGCCTGGAGCCGGCAGCACGTGGCCCAGTGCCGGCAGCTGCAGCGCACCATCGTCGAGGATGTGTGGCCCGCCCTGCGCCCAGGCGGTCTGCTCGTCTACTCCACCTGCACGTTCAACGCCGAGGAGAATGAGGAGAACGTGGACTGGATAGCCCGGCAGCTGGGGGCCGACGTGATGGACATCCCCACGCGCCCGGAGTGGAACATCACCGGGGCGCTCGTCGGGCGGGAGCCTGTGTGCCGTTTCATCCCGGGCAAGACGCGCGGCGAGGGCCTCTTCATGGCCGCCCTGCGCAAGCATGGCGAGAGCGAGGGGGCGCTTGCCCAACTCGCCGGCCCAGCCCGCAAACCGGCAGCCCGCAAGCAACCCGACCGCCGCAACAAGGCGAACGCACCAGCCGCACTGCCCCCCGTGGAGGCATGGCTCGAGGGCGACTTCCGACCCACCGACCTGCGAGGCATCCGGCTGGCCGTTCCCGCAGCCTGGCACACGCTCTACGAGCGTGCTGCCCGGCAGCTGCACGTGCTTCATGCCGGCGTGACGCTGGGCGTGCAGAAAGGCCGCGATCTCGTGCCCCACGCCTCGCTGGCCCTCTCCACTGCGCTGCGCTCCGACGCTTTTCCGCGGGCCGAAGTGGACTATGCCACGGCCGTTGCCTACCTGCGCAAGGAGGCGGTGACGCTACCGCCCGACACGCCGCGCGGCCTCGTGGTCATCGCTTGCCGCGGCCACGCGCTGGGCTTTGCCAAGAATCTGGGCGGCCGGGCCAACAATCTCTACCCTCAAGAATGGAAAATCAAGAGCAGCCATCTGCCCGACACGCCCGTCAACGTGCTCGCCGCCCTGGCCGCCCCAACGTGCCGCCCCCATGCCGATTAGCCTTGTTGCCGCCCTGGCCGCCAACCGGGCCATCGGCTTCCGCCGGCAATTGCTCTGGCACCTGCCCGAAGATCTGCACCGTTTCAAGGCCCTCACGCTGGGCCATGCCGTCGTCATGGGGCGCAAGACTTTCGAGTCGCTGCCCCACGGCGCCCTGCCCCACCGCCGCAACATTGTGCTCAGCCGCAGCGTGCCGTCGCTGCCGGGCTGCGAGGTGTATGCCTCGCTGGAGGCAGCACTGGCGGCTTGCGGGGGCGAGAACGAGGTGATGGTGATTGGCGGCGAGAGCCTCTACCGGCAGACACTGCCCCTGGCCCACAGGCTCTATCTCACCCACGTCGATGCCGAGCCCGCCCTGGCCGACGCCTGGTTTCCCGAGATTGTCGCCGCCGACTGGCGCATCGTGCGCCGCGAACAGCGCCCCGGCTTCACGTTCGTAGACTACGAAAGGGTTTAGTCTGCGCCGCCATCCAGCTCGAAAACAGCCGTTTACGCAAAACCATGACGGCGTAATCGCGATGCGGTTACACTGTTTTCGCGTGGCCTTTACGGTGTCATCGCACGGCCGTTGCGCCGCAAACGCAACAGGGCCACGCCCCCGTCTGCCCCATGGTGCAGAAGAAAGCGTGGCCCTGTATGGGGAATCCGCGTCGGAACAGCCTACTCGTCGTCGGCCGAATCGTCGTCGGCCTCGGCTGGTTCCTCGTCAAGAATAGGCAGCTGGCGGTCGATGACGGCATTGAAGCTCACGATGGTCTCGCTGCGCGAGAGCCCCAGCGGCTGCAGCTTGTCGTGGATGATGTTGAGCATGTGATGGTTGTTGCGGGCGTAAATCTTGATAAACATGTCGTATCCGCCCGTGGTATAGTGACACTCCGTCACCTCCGGAATCTGGCGAAGTTTCTCTACAACGTCGTCGAAACTCGACGGATCCTGCAAATAGAGCCCCACGTAGGCACAGGTTTCATAGCCTATTTTCTCAGGGTTGACGATATACTCCGACCCCTTGATAACGCCCAATTTGATGAGCTTTTGTATGCGTTGGTGAATCGCCGCCCCGCTTACGTTGCAGGCGCGAGCCACTTCCAGAAACGGGATTCGGGCGTCGGCGACGACCAATTTCAGAATCTTCTTGTCTAAATTATCTAACTGATGACGTGCCATATTACTGTTAATTTGCCCGCAAAGGTAGTAAAAATAATTCTGAATCGCAACTATTTAGATTATTTTAATGATAGAATGACATTGCAAAACGTCATTTACGGCCTTTCCGTTCCACGGCCGAGTAGCTGATACGCAGGGCTTTGGCCTGTCGCAGGGCTTGTTTCACGTCGGCGATGACGCTCATGCGCGTGTCGCGGTCGGCCCTGATGGAGACTGTCATCTGCTGCTGGTCCTCGGGCGACATGCGGTCGCGCTCGGCTGCCACATAGTCGGCCACGTCCTGCGGCGAGGCGAATTTGTCGTTCAGTTGGATGCGCGTTTCTTGCCCGGCAGCTCGCTGGAGGCTGGGCGTGGGACGGCCGATGTAGATATAGGTCACGGCCGATTTCTTGGTCAGCCGAGTAAGCTCCGTGCCCTGTGGAGTGCGGTATTGCACCTTGACGGCCACCTTCTGCATGTGCGTTACAATCATGAAGAAGAAGAGAACGGTGAAGATCAGGTCGGGCAGCGAGGCCGTGTTCAGGCCCGGCACCTCGTGCCGACGGCGGCGAAACAGGCTCATGGGCGGCCTCCTTTCCCGGCCGCGGCGGAGGCAGAGACGGGCTCAGCGGCACTATTGTCGTAGGGCTCGGCAATGCGCTGCGGGCAGAGGTCCCTCACGTGGTCGCGTTGTTGGGGTGAGAGCTCTGCATAGTCGCGGCCGTAGAGACGGCGGGCCTCGGCGTTGCGCAGCCGTCGATAGGCCGCCGCCAGCGCGTTCTGCACCTGAAAATAGGCGTCGTAGCTGGCCGCGGGATCCGCCTGCACCTTGATGAGGTGCCGGGGGCCCACCTGCGTCACAAACGCCTCGACGCGCGCGCGGAGCCGCGACACGGGCATGGGGCGGCCGTCGGCAAGCAGCCGGTTGTCGGCCGTGAGCGTCAGTTCCAGCATCGTGCCCTTGTCCACGACCGACTCCTGCCGCTCCTGTCGCTCGGGCGGAGGGAGCTGGCGCGCGAGTCCCTTGTCCACGTCCATATTGGTGGTGACGAGGAAGAATATCAGCAGCATGAACGAAATGTCGGCCGTCGACGTGGTGTTGAGCTGCGGAACGCTGTGCTGACGATGGCGGAACCTCATTTCCTACGAACGTATTTAGTGGCACCATACGCCACGGCTCCGACGGCTGCAACCATCAGAACCAGCGAGGTGAAGATGAACATGTCGGAGGCTTTCAGCCAGAAAGTGTCGGCATAGCGCAGCCCGTTGACGGTCATTTCCGCCGAAGAGCCGGCCAGGAATCCCACTGCCATGAGCACCGCCACGCCGGCAATGATGCCATAGCCTATCCTTTTCGTGGGAATGTTGTTGTCGAGTCGGTCGGCCTTGCCCCGCACACGGAGCACGTGTGCCACCGACCACGCGATGAAGCCGACGGCGCCAAGCAGCAGTAGCTCCATGAGCACAAGCACGGCATCGGCCAGGAGCGGGGCGTTGAAATTGGGGTCGTTGTCGAACGGCCGGTCGAAACCCACCAGCCAAAACAGCGCGAAAACCACCACGATCACCGCCACCAGCGCGTAGAAGAGGCGGATGGACAGCCTCTCCGCGGGCCACTGCCGCCAGTTATCCGATTGTTTCTTCATGCGCGTTTGAGCTTGTATTTCATGATGGAGTCGAGCAGTGTGATGGCCGACTCCTCCATCTGCGCCGTGAGATGGTCTATCTTTGAGAGGATGTAATTATAGAAAATCTGCAGGATGAGGGCCACGATGATACCGAAAATGGTGGTTATCAGTGCCACCTTCATGCCGGAGGCCACGATCGTCGGACTGATGTCGCCGGCGGTTTGAATCTGGTCGAACGCCATCACCATGCCTATCACCGTGCCCAGAAATCCCAGCGACGGGGCCATGGCAATGAACAGCGTGATCCACGAACAGCCCTTTTCCAGATTGGCGCTCTGCACCGAACCGTAGCTCTGCACCGAGCGTTCCACGTTGTCTATCGACTCGTCGATGCGCTCCAGCCCCTGATAACAGATGGAGGCCACGGGGCCACGCGTCTCGCGGCACTGCGTCTTGGCCCCCTCGACATCGCCCTCCATGAGATGCCGATCGAGGTCGCGCATGAACCGTTTAGCATTGATTTCGGAGAGGCTGAGGTAGATCATGCGCTCAATACAGAACGCCAAACCCAGCACCAGAGCCAGTGCCACGAGCGACATGAAGCCGGCATTGCCCTCGATAAACTTGGTCTTCAGCGACTTGTAGAAGCCTTGACTCTCGACGGGGGCCACGGCGGTGTCGGCGGCGGCCATGCCGTCGTCGAGCAGTTGCTCGGCTGCAGCACTGTCAAGGTCGGCCGCATGGGCAGCCGTGTCGGGCTTGGCTTGAGACGAAGACACAGCTTGGGCCTGCACGAACGAGAAGCTAAGAAAGAAAAAGAAAACGATGGTGAGACGCTGAATCAAATGTTTCATCTCTGCGCGGGATTAGTTCAGAAAACGCAATTACCTCAAACGCGGAAAGAGGGGGATTCGAACCCCCGATACGCTTTTGGCGTATACACGCTTTCCAGGCGTGCCTCTTCAACCACTCGAGCATCTTTCCCTTTGTGTTTGATCGGCAATTTTGAATTGCGAGTGCAAAAGTATGATATTTCGTTTAAATACCATTCAATTGCAGATTATTTTATGTTTCTTTAATGATTTGCCCAAAATCGCGAACAATGGAGCCCCCAAAGAGGCGGGCTGCATTGGCATTGGTGACGCGGGCCACCTCGTCGTCAGGCACGCCGTAGCTCGCAGCCAGCGTGCGGAGCACGTGCACCAAGAGGGCGCTCTCGTTGCGCTGGCCCCGATGCGGCACGGGAGCCATGTAGGGGCTGTCGGTCTCCAGCACGATGCGATTGAGGGGCACAGCGGCCGGCAAGTCGGTGCGCAGGTGGCTGCTTTTAAAGGTAGACACGCCGCCAATACCCAGGCAGAACCCGTCAAACTGCAGGAAATCTTCGGCCTCGCGCGGGTTGCCCGTGAAGCAATGGAACACGCCGCCGGGCAGCTGTGCAGCGTAGGGACGCATGAGGTGCAGCATCTCGTTCTGCGCCTTGCGGCAATGAATCATCAGCGGCAGCCGGTGTTCCACCGACCATTCCACCTGCCGCTCAAAAGCGGCAAGCTGTTCGCGCTCGAACTCGCGGCTCCAATAGAAGTCGAGTCCGCACTCGCCCACGGCGACATAGCGCAGGGGTGTGTCGGCCTCGGCCTGCAGATTGGCCTCAAGCCGCCGCTTCATCCGGGCCAGCACGTCGGCCCAACCGGGCCGCACCTCCTCGGGCTGCAGCCCTATCATGGGGTAGCAATAGCCCGGGAACCGGCGGCACACGGCCATCACGGAGTCCACAGAACTGTCGTCGATGCCGGGCACCAGAATGGCCCCGACACCGGCCGCGCGGGCCCGCTGCACCACCTCGGGCAGGTCGTCGCCAAACTCTTCGCCGTCGAGGTGGGCGTGGGTGTCGATGAATGGAATCATGAATGGATGGGGATTAATACTTGCGCTTCATCATGCGGCCGGCATAAGCACGCAGCTCCAGCTTGCGCTCGGCTGGCACACCCACGGCATCGAGGTAGCGTTTACTCTCGTCAAAGTAGTAGAGCATCTTTTCCTGGGCCAGCCGGTCTATACCTATTTTATTATAGAGAACCGTCATGGCTCGCACCTTCTCCTCGCGGTCGAAGTGCGTGGCCTCGACCCAACGGGTGAGTTGGGCGCGCTGTGCGGGCGTGGCCCGGTTGAAGGCGTTGATGAGCATGTAGGTCTTCTTGTTGGAAACAATGTCTCCGCCGATGGCCTTGCCGAAGACCTTGGGGTCGCCGTACACGTCGAGATAGTCGTCCTGGAGCTGGAAAGCCAGCCCCATCTGCTCGCCAAACTTGTACAGGTTGTCGGCATCCTCGGCCGACGCACCGGCCAGAATGGCTCCAATCTTCAAGGCACAGGCCAACAGCACGCTGGTTTTGAGCCGAATCATTTCGATATACTCGTCCTCGCCCACGTCGTTGCGCGTCTCGAAGTCGATGTCGAGCTGCTGCCCCTCGCAGATTTCCAGTGCCGTCTGACTGAAGAGTCGGAGCACGGCGGGGAGCTTGTCTTCCGGGCAGGAGGCCATGCGCTGATAGGCCAGCACCAGCATGGCGTCGCCGGAGAGGATGGCCTGATTGGCATTCCACCGCCGGTGCACCGTCTCGTGGCCGCGCCGCAGGTCGGCGTGGTCCATGAGGTCGTCGTGCAGCAACGTGTAGTTGTGGTAGGTCTCCAGTGCCGCCGCCTGCATCAGGATGCGCTCGGGATGGTCCTCAAAGAGGTTGTAGCCCAGCAACATCAGCGTGGGGCGGATGCGCTTGCCGCCCATGGACAGCGCATAGTCTACGGGAGCATACAGGCCCTCGGGCTTGCGGTCGCAACCCAAACGGTCGATGAACTGATTCACCTGCAATAGGATTTCGTCGGCAGAACAAACGGGGTTAGTCATATCATTAAATCTTAAAGTTGATGGGAATGGCAAACATCGTACGGCAAGGCTTCTCGTCGAGAATGCCCGGTTTCCAGCGGGGCATCATCCGGATGACGCGCAGGGCCTCGCTGTCGAGCAGGGGGTCGGCCGACTTCACCACCTTGGGACTGGCTATGGAACCGTCCTTATTGACGATGAAAGAGACCACCACCCTGCCCTCAATGCGCTGTTGCTGGGCCTGGACGGGGTAATGGAGGTTGTGCGTGAGCCACTTCATGAAAGCCACCATGCCACCGGGAAACTCGGGCAATTGCTCCACCGTGCGCACCACATCAGAGTCTTGGGGCACGGGCATCTGCGGCAGAGCCTCGGTGACATTGGCGTCGCGAGCCAGCCCCTCGCCGTCGCCAATGACCAGCTTACTGGTGATGGGCGCCAGGCGGTCGGCGGCATCGGTGGCATGGTCCACGGCCTTCACCCGTTCCGTGAGTGCCTTGGAGGCGGGGGCCGGAGCCGCCGAAATCATGTCTCTGGCATCGACGGCGGGGGTGAGGTCGAGCTCCTCCGTGAGGTCGTCGAACTGATCTTCGTCACGGTCGGGGCCGTCGGGGCGCGACGTGTACTCCAGAGCGGCAAACAGCAGAGCCAATGCCAGCACCAGCCCGAGCAAGAATCCCTCGGCCCGCCGCTTCTCCAAATTGGCCCTGTCACTCTTCTTCGTTTCCATGTCGCAATATTCTACGCCCGCCGTCGTTATTTAGGCGAAATCGCCTTGCAAATTTACAGCAATTCTTTAAAAAAGAAGTATCTTTGCCGAACAATTAGAAAAAAACGATGGAAAAAGCCGCCATAGCCTTCCTGCTGTTTCTCGCCGCCCTCGCCGCCCAGGCGCAGGACGAGAGCCAGACCGCATACAACTTCCTGCGGCTGCCCGTAAGCGCACATGCCGCGGCACTGGGAGGCGACAACGTGACCCTTGTGGAGGACGACGGAGCGCTGAT
Organism: Hallella seregens ATCC 51272; assembly: GCF_000518545.1. Taxonomy (GTDB): domain Bacteria; phylum Bacteroidota; class Bacteroidia; order Bacteroidales; family Bacteroidaceae; genus Prevotella; species Prevotella seregens. Next base: position 42,574 of record NZ_JADU01000018.1, on the reverse strand, counting down.
GTTCCACAACCCGGCCCTGCTCTCATCGGTGACCGACAAGGCCATCGGGCTGAACTACATGAACTATATGTCGGGGGCCAGCACGGCCAGCGCCAGCTTCAGCCGCGTGGTGAAAGAGCGGGCCTCGTGGGCCGTGTCGGGACAATATGTGGACTACGGCAAGATGAAAGAGGTGGACGAGAACAACGTACAGACGGGCGAATTTTCGGCCCGCGACATGGCCGTGGCCGGATATTTCTCGTACATGCTCGGCACACGGTTTGCCGGCGGCATCTCGGCCCGGCTCGTCAACTCGTACATCGGCAACTACAACTCCATCGGCTTTGGCGTGGATCTGGGACTGAACTATTTCGACCCCGACCACGAATGGTCGGTCTCGCTGGTGGCCAAAAACTTGGGCGGACAGCTCAAGGCCTACAACGAGAACTACGAACACATGCCGCTCGACGTGCAGCTGGGCGTGAGCAAGCGGTTTGTGGGCACGCCTTTCAGAGTATCGGCCACGGTGGTGGACCTGAATCATCTGGATTACAAGATGATTAACCACGTGGTGGTGGGCGGCGAGATTCTGCTCACGGAGACTTTCTGGATAGGCGGCGGATACAACTGCCGGCGGGCCAACGAAATGAAGATAACGGGCACCGAGGGCAAAAGTAGCAGCCACGGGGCCGGGCTCTCGCTGGGCGCAGGACTCAATCTGGAGCGGTTCAAGCTCAACTTGGCCTATGGCAAATACCACGTGTCGAGCTCCAGCGTGGTGCTGAACCTGGGCTACCGCCTCTGAAGTGCGGCCGGCTACACCTATTATTATATAAGGATCATATTGCACACAAAGACAAACACACCAACAATGAAGAAAATCACAATAGCCATCGACGGCTTCTCGTCGTGCGGCAAAAGCACCATGGCCAAAGACCTGGCCCGGAAAATAGGATATGTCTACGTAGACACGGGCGCGATGTATCGCGCGGTAACGCTCTTCGCCCTGCGCAACCGGCTGTTCCGTGAGGACGGGAGTGTGATGGCCGAAGCACTGGAACGACGCATGAACGAGATACGCATCAGCTTCAAATTCAACCCTGAAGCCGGTCGCCCCGATACCTATCTGAACGGCGAATGCGTGGAGCGCGAGATTCGCGGCATGGAGGTAAGCAGCCACGTGAGCCCCATTGCCGCCATCCCTTTCGTGCGCGAGGCCTTGGTGGCCCAGCAGCAACAGATGGGGAGAGACAAGGGCGTGGTGATGGACGGACGCGACATCGGCACGACCGTATTCCCCGATGCCGAGCTGAAAATCTTTGTGACGGCCTCGGCCGAAGTACGTGCCCGGCGCCGATACGACGAGCTGAAAGCCAAAGGGCAGCCGGCCGACTTGGCCGAAATACTGGCCAACGTGCAGCAGCGCGACTATATCGACACCCATCGCGACGTGTCTCCGCTGAAGAAAGCAGACGATGCCATCGAACTCGACAATAGCCACATCAGCATCGACGAGCAGAACGCCTGGCTCATGCAGCAGTTTGAAAGTGCATGCCGCCAGTAGCACCCACATGCACTTTCTCTGGAAATCGCCCTCTCTCCTTCCCCTTTTACTTTTATACTTTTTTACCTTTTTACTCTTTTTTCTTGTCCGTCTCACAAACTTTCATTACCTTTGCAGTGGATTTTAAATATATGTACCCACAACATCCATATACGAGCGAGCGCGAAGAGCGGCAGGGAAAGATGAATTTTCCTGCAAATTTTTCGTCGAATTGTTTGGTAGTTCCAAATAATTTGCTACTCTCTCTCTCTCTCTCTCTCTCTCTAAGAGCCAGACTTACTACCTCCCTCTAAAACACTCACGCGTACGCGCGCGAGGCGAACCACGCGCAACCCCAATAGGCAAAGGACTCCCCGGAGTTTCCTTTGCCCCACTTTTCGTGCCCTTTTTGCAGCTGGGCGAAAAGGGAAATAAGCAGCTTTTAAGCACTCAAAAAGCATGTTAAATCCAAACTAAAATGAAGCATATAAACATGAAAACGAAAAATGAGCAAGACAAGCACAGGCAGCCCTATGTCTGTCCCAACTGCGAGGTCGTCGCCGTGGAGAACGAAAACACCATCCTGGCCGGCAGTCCGGCGGTTCAGCCCGGAGGTGGAGGACCGGCAGGCAATAAAGGTAGCGTCAGCATCGAGGGCCCAGTGGAGGATGACGACGATACGGAAATCTCCGGAGCCAAAAAGTCCACCGTCTGGGACGCGTGGGAAGAGTGATAAAAGTAAAAGAGTAAAAGGTGCTGTCGCGATCCCTCCTTTCCTCTGCGCCTCTGCGTGAGCCATACTCGTGTAGCTCCCACACAGAGACGCGGAGAAAAGGAGAAGCAGGAATGGAGCCACTCTTAAGACAAGCAGACCATTAAGAAAACAAGCAAAGGAGTCAGCAAGCAAAGGAAAAGCAAGCAAGCTGACAAGTAGACAACGATTAAACAACAAGCAACAACCATGATAAGATTCAAGGAATATCTGGAGCGCAGGGCCCGCAGGGCGGCGTTCATGAGTGTATGCCTCGCAGGGCTCGCAGGATTCGGCGGGCTCTTCCTCACTTCGTGCGCCAACGAGGATTTGGGCAAAGACAATGACAAGAATGGCGGCGACAAGGGAGCCGCCGTGAGTTTCAACGTGAGTGAGGCGCAGAACGACGCACAGGCGGCGTTCGCCAAGACCATGCCGGGCGTACCCGTGACACGTGCAGCGTTCACCGAGCAGCTGGGCATGATGAACCTCACACCCAAGGACCTTACCACGCAGAAGCTCACCGCTGAGGGTGCTGCAGGAGCCGACCTCTGTCTCATCGAGACCACCACGCCCGGCGTCATCCCCACGCAGCAGGGCAGCAACGCACACGACACCCAGACGGCAGCCGCAACGGCCGGCACGGAAGAGGCTACAGCCGCCACCCGCGCCAACATCACCACACTGAAATATCTGGGACACTTCTCTTCCTACGGCTACCGCGGCACCACCGCCACGTCCTTTTCCACCACGCCCAACTGGTTCTACAACAAGGACACCAACCCCGACGGCACGCTCGTAGACCCTGTCTATTGGTCGTGGACCAGCCACCACTTCGGCAAGTTCTACGCCGTCTCCCCGTTGGTGACCGCGGGCTACACCAAGCTCGCCGTCTCGCCCGAGACTTATGCCTCCACGCCCTACGTGGATTTCGAGGTGGAGCCCAACGTGACCGACCAGAAAGACCTCATGACCACATTCTCGGGCGTGGTGGAGTATGCCTCGTTCGGTGTGCCCCCCACCACCAACCTCAAGTTCCACCATGCACTCACGGCCGTGCGCTTCGCCGTGGGCCAGAACCTCTCGTGGGACAAGACCATCGACAAGGTGGAGATACGGGGTGCCGTGAGCAAGGGACGCTACACCATGGCGACCGACGCCGACGGCACGGACGCCGCGTGGAACCCCGACTACACGTCGACCGGAACATTCTCGCTGGCCTGCAGCGTGAACACCAAGGCCAACCCCAACGTCATCATCGTGGGCAAGCCCGGCGACAACAACACAACTCCCGGCGACAACTACACGTTCTACATGATACCGCAGACGCTCACCGGCAAGGGCGTGAAAGCCTATGTCCACTTCACCGACGGCACCGAAATCAGCGTCACGCTCACCGGAAGCTGGAAGCCCGGTACCACCAAGACCTACAAGATCAGCAACACCAACAGCAACTGGCAGTACACGCTGAACGTCACCCCGACACTCGGACCCGTGCCATACAACCAGACCGATGCTGGCTGGTACAGCGTGCAGAGCTACCGTCAGGCCCCCGACGGCACACAGCAGGCTGTGGCATGGAAAGTCGTGGGCTATCAGGAGAGCACCGACGGCGGTACTACTTGGTCACCCCTTAGCGATACAAAACCCGAATGGCTTGATGAGCTGCCCGTAAAGGAGGGCAACGGAACGACTTGGAGTGAAAGTGGTATTGCCACCATACAAACATCTTTCATCGATAAACTCGCCGCCTACAACAAGGTTCTGCACGATGCTAATGCCAAGGGAACAGCCAGCAGTTACTACGACCTGTCTACACACGATTACAAAGGTAATCCGACTGCACGCAATACCGCCAACTCCTATCTCATCTCAGCCCCCGGCTACTATAAAATTCCCTTGGTCTACGGCAACGCCATCAAGAACGGGCACGACAATCCTGATTCCTACACAGGTCCCTCTGCGCCTGTAATGTACTATGGTACTGATGTGAATCTCTATCACTTCAAGGATCATAACGATCAAGATATCACCGCCCCATGGATAACCCAAACCAACGGCGGTGTGAATGCCCCCGACGATGCCAAGATTGTTTGGACCGACCAGAGCGGCATCGTTGAGGCCAGCAGCCTCGGCATTGAGGGTAGCGGGACGAACGCTTTCGTCCACTTCCGCGTGCCACAAGATAAGATTAAGAATGGCAACGCTGTCATTGCCGTTACCAAGGGCGGTACGGTCGTATGGTCGTGGCACCTGTGGTTTGCCAAGTCTGAGGAGCTTAACACCATCCCGATGGTCAACTATCAGAACAAGACCTACAGCTTCACCCAACAGACGCTGGGCCTCGTCTACTACAGGTGGGAGGTTTCTACCTGCAGCAAGACTCGCGCAGTGCGCATCAAGGTGGAACAGACCATCCCCAACGGTTCCCCTGCCGTCAAGCAGTCAGGTACCATTACCATCACCCAGACTCCTGGCAGGGACGAAAAGAAGTTCGGCTCTACGCTCTATCAGTGGGGCCGCAAGGATGCCACGCCTAGTACTGATGCCATCGCCGACGGTAGCTACTCTTTCGACGGCACCCCCGGCGGTCGTTCCATCGGTTACGCCATCCAGCATCCTGGGCAAATGTTCATAAACGCTCAGACTAGTCCTCATTATTACGATTGGTGCAATGCCACCTACTTCAACCTCTGGTCTGCCAAGAACACGGAGGTATCCAACTGGTGGAACGACAACACTGTCGTCAAGACCATCTATGACCCTTGCCCTGCTGGGCTGAAGATGCCGGCAAGCAATGCTTTCTCGGGCTTTACCACCACAGGCCAGGGAACCTATACCCCATCTGAGTTCAACGTCGAGGGCAGCTTTGACGAGGGTTGGACTTTCAGGTCGCACAGTGGCACGAACACTATCTTCATCCCTGCTTCAGGCTTTCGCGCCTACAGCTACGGTTTGTTGTCAGCTGTGGGATACTACTGTTACTATTGGTCGGCCGTTCCATGCAGCTCCCTGGACTATAGTTGCTGTTCAAGCTTCGAACCAAACAAGATGAATCCGATTCATGACTCCACTCGTTCGCACGCCCTTGCAGTGCGGCCCGTGGCAGAATAATCTGATGATTTGATTCATTCGGTTTACTCCGGGCGACTACAAGGCCGCCCGCTGAAATACCAGCGTTCTTTGACACATTGAGACAACACAGAGGGAGAAAAACCGCATTCGGCTTTGCCGTTTCACGGAAAATCGGTATATTTGCCACGAGAAGCAAACATTAAATGAAAAAGGTATGGCAACTTACACAATTCACATTAACGAAAGAACCAAGGAAGGCCGCGGGCTTGTGAACTATCTGCGCGAAAAGGGGCTTATCCCCTCTGTTAAAGTGGACGACAGGCCAACCACGCACAAGCAGGGCATTTCGCCCGAGCTGCAAGCCAAACTGGACAAGGCAAGGGAGGAGTACAGAAAGGGCGAAACGCTCCACTTTGAAACTGCCGAGGCTATGAACGCATGGCTTGAAGCACTATGAGTTATAAAATTGATTTCTCCAAGATCGCCCGAAAGACGATTGAGAAATGGGCTAAGTCCGATCCTCAGATGCACAGGAAGCTGACAGCCATTCTCAATGAGATTGTTCGGCATCCGCGCACAGGGCTCGGACATCCCGAGCCTTTGGTTGGAGGCAACCAAATGACCTACTCCCGGCGCATCGCCGCCCACCACCGCATCATCTACGACATTCACGACGACACCGTGAGCGTGATGGTGCTCGAAGTGGAAGGGCACTACGGCGACAAATAGCCCCGAGCCGAGGCGCCCACGACCTCTTTTTCCGTCCCTCATTCCCTGCAAGGAGTAAGGGACGGCTGTTTTTCCCCTCGGATGGTGTTGTCTCATTGTGTCTTTCAAGGTAAAAGGCAGCCCCGCAGCAGGGGAAACCCACGCGAAAAAGGGTGTTTCGGCAGCTGCCGAAAGCCAGAAAACAGAAAAAACAGAGCTTCGGCAGCTGCCGAAACGCAAGAAAATGTCCAGGCAGCATTTCGGCAGCTGCCGAAGCTCGTTTTTAAACAAAATCCAGTCGGCGGCACCTGCCGAATGAAAGCAAATCGTTTGATGCTACAAATATTTATGTTAAACCCTTAAAAATAAAAATCATGGAACTCGAAACCATCCGAAAAGATCGCCTCCACAACATGGAGCACTACCAGTTTGCCGACCGCGTGCTCACGCTCTGCAAGGAGGCGAAGACGGAGAAACTCACCGCCGTGCTCGGGCCCCTCGAGGCCGCCGTGGCCGAGGAGGACAAGGCCCTGAACCAGCCCCGAACGGAGCCCAACACGCAGAAGATGCGCGAGGCCGACGAGCGGCGCGACAGGTCGTATCAGGCACTGCGGCTGGCTGTGGCCCTGCACCTGCACAGCACGGACGCGGCCGTGCTGGCTGCCGCGGAGGCCGTGAATCGCGTGATGGAGGCCTACCCCAACGTCACGGCATCGAACTACGACAAGGAGACGGGGCTCATCCGCAACCTTTGCCGGAAGGACCGTGCGCTGTCGGCCGTGCTGCGCCGCGTCGAGGCGCTGGACGAGCTGGAGCCCTCGGCACCCATCGCCTCGCTCATCACGCAGTACAACAACTTAGTGGACAACCGCCGCACGCTCTTGGCCCACCGCGCGGGCACGTCGCAGACGGCACGCGACCGCCGCCGTGCCGAGTACGAGGCGCATCTGCGGCCGGGTTTCGCCGCGCTGGAGCAGCAGCTGGGGCTTGCGGCCGGCAGCCTGTCGTTCACGGGCAAGACGGAGGGGACGGGTGCGAAGCGGCACTACGAGCTCGTCGTGGCGGGCCAGACGGGTGCCGACGGCCAGCCCAAGACCATCTGGGTGGGGCAGAACAAGAACGGCTCCCTATTTGTGTACGAGAAAGTGGAGGCATGAACCGCGCTGCATTCGCAGGGCCACACGCCCTGTGTGGCCGACCGTCCAAACCACGGTGCATGAGGATTCAAAAGACAACGACCAACAACCATCCTGAACGCTGCGGGCTTTTATAAATGTTGTTATCTGTTGTTCCCAGTTGTCTTTGCCAACATGAACGGACACGCACGGGGGCAAGAACATTGCACACCGCATCGCGTTCAAAAGACAACGACCAACAACCATAAACAACGCTGCGCCACGGTCATGTTGTTGTTATCTGTTGTTCCCAGTTGTCTTTGCCAACCCACCAATAACGGTTGTATGAACGGCCACGCGCGGGGTGCCGGCCATCCCTTTATGCAGACAAGGTAACTACAATACTCTCAATATCGTGTTTTTATAATATCTCTTTTTGCGCGGGCTGTGTCGTGAGACACGGCCCGCGATGCTTTTAGACAGAACAACAGAATGGACATGTAGCTGCGCAATGAAAAAAGACACACCGATTCCACGCGTGGTATTTTCTCACAGATTCCACAGATTTCACAGATGCTGCGCGGTGAATGTGCACAGGGGTTTAGTGTATGATATTGGCATACGGGCCGGCCTTTACGCCCAAACCCAATGTCACACCCTCCGCGCAGCATCTGTGAAATCTGTGGAATCTGTGAGAAAATACCACGCATGGAATCAGCGTGCCCCCTTTCCACCGCGCAGCTATATGTTCAAATATGTTGTTCTGTCTAAAAAAGCCGCGCAAGACTGCACCCATGCAAGCCGTCCAAGGTGACCGAAAAGCTGGAGAGAACTTATAATTTGTCGCGGAAACCGATTTTTTTGCTGCGAAAACAGCAGTTTTTTCAATATGTTGATTCGTATTTTAAAGAAAAACACTATATTTGCAACGAACAATACAACCGAGACGACAAGACCGTACAACCAAGACAACAAGACAAAAACAAGCAAACCAATAGATTATAAATTTTGAGTTAATTACTGTTTTTCGAGGAGCACGCCCGGGATGGGTAGGCTCCTTTTTTATGTTTTATAGGGTATTGTTTGGGGCTTTCTCCTTTTTATATTATATTTGTCGCCGTAAACCGAAACAACAGACCCTATTAAAAAAAGACCTTATGAACAACGAACAACTCATGATGAATGCCAACCCCATCGTGGCCGCTCTGGGCAAGGCCCCCTCGGAATTCACCCGCGAAGACATCATCGACTATGTGACGAAAAACAATATCCGCCTCGTCAATTTCATGTATCCGGGCGGAGACGGGCGGCTCAAGACGCTCAACTTCATCGTTTCCGACCTGGCCTACCTGCGCACCATCCTTACCTGCGGCGAGCGCGTGGACGGGTCGAGCCTGTTCAGCTTCATCCAGGCCGCCAGTTCCGACCTCTATGTGCTGCCCCGCTTCGCCACCGCCTTTCTCGATCCTTTCAGCGAGACGCCCACACTGTGCATGCTTTGCTCCTTCTTCGACAAGGACGGGAACCCTTTGGGCTCGGCACCGGAACACACGCTGCGCAAGGCCTTGGACCGGTTCAAAGCCAAGACCGGCATGGACTTCGAGGCCATGGGCGAGCTGGAATACTACGTCATCAAGCCGGCCGAGAGTCTGTTTCCCGGACAAGACCAGCACGGCTACCACGAAAGCGCCCCGTATGCCAAGATGGGTGCTTTCCGCCAGCGGTGCATGCAGTACATCGCCCAAGCCGGAGGACACATCAAATACGGCCACACGGAGGTGGGATGCTTCGAGCAGGACGGCATGCTCTATGAGCAAAACGAGATAGAATTCCTGCCCGTACCGGCCATACACGCCGCCGACGAGCTGGTGATTGCCAAGTGGGTGATACGCAACCTGGCATGGCAGGAGGGGCTCAACGTAACTTTCGCCCCGAAAATCACCACGGGCAAGGCCGGGTCGGGGCTGCACATCCACATGCGACTGATGAAAGACGGCCGGAACATGCTCGTGAACAACGGGCAGCTCACCGACACCACACGCAAGGCCATTGCCGGACTCATGGAGCTGGCCCCCAGCCTCACAGCCTTTGGCAACAAGATTCCCACCTCCTACTTCAGGCTGGTGCCGCATCAGGAAGCGCCCACCAACGTCTGCTGGGGCATGAGCAACCGCAGCGTGCTCGTGCGCATTCCGCTGGGCTGGACCTCGGGCCACGACATGAGCCGGGCGGCCAACCCGATGGAGCAGGAGGTGCCGATGGAACAAAGGGGCAGCGAGAAACAGACCTTTGAGATTCGATCAGGCGACGGGTCGGCCGACGTGTACCAGTATCTGGCTGCACTCTGCACGGCCTGCCGCCACGGATTCGAGATGGACAACGCCCTCGAGGTGGCCGAGCGAACCTTTGCCGACGGCGACATCCACGACAGCAGCCGTGCCGAACACGCCACCAATATGGCGCAATTGCCCGACAGTTGCGCCGAATCGGCCGACTGTTTAGCCCGTCAACGCAGCGTCTTTGAGGCGGAAAACATCTTCGATTGCGGCATGATCGACGGCATCATTGCCCAGCTGCGCAGCTACAACGACCGCACGCTGCGGCGCGACATCGAGGGCGACGTGCTCAAAGTGGCCCAACTCGTAAAATGCTATTACAACTGCGGGTGAACCGACACCGCCCCTACATTCGACACAAAGCCGCCGGCACGCCCACCCAGCATGCCGGCGGCTTTGTGTTAGCGTCTTTTAAAAAAAGGCATCGGAGCGGAACGTTTTCGATATTATTGCTTATCTTTGTGACATTAAACGAAAGAGACGTATGAAGAAAACCGTGTTCCTCCTTGCCTTGTTGCTGGTTTCGGCAGCCATCAATGCAGACAGTTTTACCTCGTTTTGGAAAAAAGTGGCAGATGCCCGGCAGCGGGATTTGCCCAAGACCGAAATGCAATGGCTTGCCAAAATCATTGACAAGGCCGAACGGGAACAGGCCTACGGCCAGCTGCTGAAAGCACAATTCATGCTGGCCGCCGCGCAGACACAGATTTCGCCCGACTCGATCGAGCCCGCGATTGCCCGGCTGGAGCGGAAACAGCAGCAGGTGAAAGACCCTGTGGCCCAGGCCATCTATGCTTCGGCGCTGGGCAGCCTGTACCGGCAAAAGGACGGCGCTGGGGACACAGCCAAGAGCAAGGCATGGTATGCCCGCTCCATGGCCTCGCCCCAACTGCTGGCGCAACACAAAAGCGCGGAATACGAACCGGCCCTCATCCAGGGAATGGACAGTAAGATGTTCTACGACGACCTGCTCCACGTCATCGGCTTTGAGGCCGAGGCGTATGGGACGCTGCACGACTACTATCGGAGCGTGGGCAACCGGGCGGCAGCCTGCATCTGCGCCTACTACCAGCTGGAGCAGGAGCGCGAGCAGGATACCCAGCTGGCCCGCAAGTCGAAATACCTGCAGCGCGTGGACTCGCTCATCGGCGAGTATGCCGACTTGCGCGAGGCCGGCGAACTGGCCATCGAGCACTACAACATTATCTCTCAAGCCACCGACGCCACCGCAGAGGACCGCGTGAACTACATCAACTACGCCTTGAGCCGATGGGGAGCATGGCCGCGGACCAACATTTTGCGCAACGCACTGAGCGACCTGCAACAGCCGATGTTCAACATCAACATCGGCGACTACATGATGTTGCCCAACGTGGAACGGAAAGTGCTCGTTAATTCCATCCGCAACATCAACGAACTCAACGTCAACATTTTCAGGCTGAACGTACACGGCAACACACAACTTGACCCGTCGGTCAAGGAAGACTATGCCAAATTGCAGAAGCTGCTCTTCCCCGGTGTGCTGCAAACCATTACCCGACGCTACATCGGCCAGCCGGCATGGAAAGAGAACACCGACTCGCTGGTGCTGGAAGGACTGCCCGTGGGCGTGTACCTCATGGAGGCCACGACCGACAACGGCAGCATTGAGCCCCAGCGGGCCCTGCTGCGTGTGAGCGACCTATACGTGATGCAGGAAACCCTGCCCGAAAAGCACGTGCGGTATGTGGTGGTGAACGCCACCACGGGCAAGCCTGTGCCGGGAGCTCACATCCGACTGACCACGGAGAGCCGCTACGACAACGAGAAGGCGCAGACCGTCACGCTCGTGACCGACAAGAACGGCGAGGCCGACCATGCCTATGACAAGAACAGTCCCGACCTGGTGTATCCCTATACCGACAACGACAAGGCTTGCGGCGAGTTCAGCCAGGACAACTATTACCGCCACTGGGACTACAAGAGCAGCGGACTAAGCATTCGGCTCTATACCGACCGTGCCCTCTACCGTCCCGGCCAGAGCGTACACGCGGCAGCCATCGTCTATCGGAAAGACGACACACTGCTGAAGGCAGAGGCCATGGAGGGCAAGCAGCTGACCTTCACCCTCTACGACGCCAACCACAAAAGTGTAGCTACCAAAACTGTCCGGACTGATGCCTACGGCACGGCATCGACCGACTTCTCCCTGCCCCAGTCCGGGCTGACCGGACGCTTCTCTGTCCGCGCCGAGACAGAAAACGTCAGGAGCTGGAATACCGGGTTCCAGGTGGAGCAGTACAAGCGTCCCACGTTCCAAGTGGAGTTCGACAAGTACCAGCAAACCTACCAGCCGGGCGACACCGTACGCGTGCGTGGCGTGGCCAAGACCTATGCCGGTGTGCCCGTGCAGCAGGGCAAGGTGCGCTACACGGTGGCCCGCCGCAGCCGATTCCTGTGGTGGAGGGGCGGCGGCGATGACACGCCGCAGTTATATACCGACTCCACCATGACAGCCGACGACGGCTCATTCATGGTGAAGATGCCGATGCTGTTCCCCGACAAGGCCGACACAAGCCATCCCGTCTACTATCAGGTGACGGCCAGCGCCCAGGTAACCGACCGCACCGGCGAGAGCCACGAGGCAGACTTCTCGCTGCCGCTGAGCAACCGCACCACCATGCTCGCCTGCGACCTGCCCGGCAAGGCGATACGCGACAGTCTGAAAACGCTCACCTTTACACGCCGGAACATCGCCGGCGAAACCATCAGCGGCACCGTGCGCTACCATTTCGGCAACGAGGATTGGAAGACCGCGCCGGCCAATCAGCCCATAGCTCTGGACGGGGCCCTGGCCTCCGGCCGCCATCTGCTCACCGCCATCTGCGAGGGCGACACCGTAAGCCAGAGCATCATTGTCTTCTCCATGGCCGACAAAAAGCCCGTCGTCCAGACCCACGACTGGTACTACGTGTCGGCCAACCGCTTCCCCAATGACGGCAAGCCCGTCTATCTGCAGGTGGGATCGTCGGATGAAGACACACATATTTATTATACGGTGTTCGCCGGCAAAAAGATATTGGCCAAGGGTTCCAAGGTGCTCAGCAACGAGATTCACACCCAGAAGCTGACCTACAAGCCCGAATACGGCGACGGGCTCACCGTGAGCATGGCCTGGGTAAGGTGCGGCAAGCTCTACCACCACCAGACCACCATCAGCCGTCCCCTGCCCGACCAAAAGCTGAAACTGGCATGGAAGACTTTCCGCAACAAGCTCACCCCCGGCCAGAAAGAGGAGTGGACGCTGCAGATTCTCACGCCCGACGACAAGCCCGCCCAGGCACAACTGATGGCCACACTCTACGACAAGAGTCTGGATGCCATCAGCAAGCATGGCTGGAATTTCAGTCTGGACTATGCGCTTGCCAACGTATCGTCGCCTTGGCGGGGGGGCAGCAACTCGGCTATCGGCCTGTATGGGTTCCAAGACCACAAGTCGCTGGCCGAGCGTGAACTGGAACTTAGCCACTTTGACGACGAGATGTTCTACTTCGTCCACCCCGCCGCCATCAGTTATCTAGGGGCAGTGCCAATGATGGAGGAGAGCTCGAACTTGAGGATTCGCGGTACACGAGCCTTGAGTGAAAGCAAGGTCAATATGGCTGTCGGAGCGCTCGACGCGAAAGGTTCCGCAAGAAGTCGAAAGGTGGAGAACAAGGTGTTTGACAGTGTGGAACAGTTGCCTGCCGCCATGGCACGTGACGCGCGACCCACGAGGGACAAGGGCGACGCGCAACTGCGGGAGAACCTCAACGAGACGGCATTCTTCTACCCTGCACTGACGACCGACGGGCAAGGCCAGGTGGCCATCAGGTTCACCCTGCCCGAGAGTGTCACCACCTGGCGTTTCATGGGATTGGCCCACGACCGCACCATTCACTATGGCCAGATAGAAGCCGAAGCCGTAGCCCAGAAGACGGTGATGGTACAGCCTAACCTGCCTCGATTCATCCGCATGGGCGACAAGACACAGCTCTGTACCCAGCTTTCCAACACATCGGACAAGCGTGTAAGCGGAACGGTGCGGCTGCAATTCCTGAATCCCGAGACCGAGAACGTCATCTGCGAATGGAGCAAGCCTTTCTCCCTGGAGGCAGACAAGACCGGCAGCATTGGCTTTGACATCAACGCTTCGCAGCTTTCCTCCTTGTCCAAGGGCAGCAACCTGTTCATCGTGCGCATCATGGCCGACGGCAAGGGATTCGGCGATGGCGAGCAGCACTACCTGCCTCTGCTGCCCAATCAGGAGTATGTCACCACCACGGTGCCCTTCACCCAGAACGGGGCGGGCACCAAGCACATCGACCTTGCCCGGCTCTTCCCCGCAGGAAACAAGGATGGCAAGCTGACCGTGGAATACACCAACAACCCGGCATGGCTGGCCATTCAAGCCCTGCCCACGGTGGCCAGCCCCTACGATCGCAACGCCATCTCGCTGGCCTCGGCCATCTATGCCAACAGCATTGCCCGCCACATCATGAGCCACATGCCCGGCATGACCAATATCATCCGGCTGTGGCAACAGGAAAAGGGCGGCGAAACCTCGCTGATGAGCAGCCTGCAAAAGAATGAAGAGCTGAAGAATCTCGTCCTCTCCGAGACGCCTTGGGTGGGTGAAGCCGAGCGGGAAACCGACCAAAAGCAGCAACTTGCCACCTATCTCGACGAGTCTGCCATCGGCTACAGACTGTCCACTTTCACCAACAAACTCCAGAGTCTGCAGAATCCTGACGGCTCGTTCAGCTGGTGGCCGGGCATGCGCGGCAGCACCTACATGACCATGGCCGTAGTCAAGATACTGGCTCGTCTGAACAGCATGACAGCCCTGCAGAGCGACGCATACGCCATGATGGACAAGGCTTTCGGATTCCTCGACCGGCGCATGGCCGAGGAAGTGGCCGACCTGAAAAAGCAGGAGAAGAAAGGCACCAAGCATCTTGCTCCCAGCGAGACGGCATGCAACTATCTGTATGCCAAAGCACTGACGGGACGCAAGGAGACTCACGACGACGCCTATCTGATTGGATTGTTGGAAAAGATGCCCGCCGACCTGACCATTTACGGCAAGGCCGGCACCGCCGTCATCCTTGCTCAATACGGACGAATGCAGAAAGCCCGTGAGGCTTTGCAGAGCATCAACGAATACTCCGTCTATAAGGAGGAGATGGGGCGCTACTTCGACACGCGAAAAGCCCGCTACAGCTGGTGCGACTATCGCATTCCCACGCAGGTGGCCGCCATCGAGGCCATGAAACGACTGAACACCGACCGAAAGACCATCGAGGAAATGCAACGCTGGCTGTTGCAGGAGAAGCGCACCACGAGTTGGGACACGCCGCTGAACGCCACCGATGCCGTATATGCCTTCCTCACGGACAACGACGGCAAGATGGAGTTGGGCAAACTGGCCGGCGGCGAGCCCGCCGTCCTCAAGCTCGACGGCAGGGCCATGCAGTTACCCAAGGCAACGGCCGGCCTGGGCTATGTCAAAACGACCGTGCAGCCCGTCAAAGCCACCACGTTCAGTGCCGAGAAGACCACAGAGGGAACCTCTTGGGGAGCCTTGTACGCCCAGTTCTGGCAGAAGTCCACCGACGTACAGAAAGCGTCGGCCGGGCTTGCCATCAAGCGGGAAATCCTACAGGCCGACGGCAAGAGCAAGGCCAACTCGTTCAAAGTAGGCGACAAAGTAAGGGTGCGCATCACCATCACGGCCGACCGCGACTACGACTTCGTACAGGTGCAGGACAAGCGAGCCGCCTGCTTGGAGCCCGTGGGGCAGATTAGTGGCTACCGAGGAGGCTACTACTGCGCACCGCAGGACAATGTGACCAACTACTATTTCGACCGGCTGGCCAAGGGCCGGCATGTTGTCGAAACCGAATATTACATAGACCGCGAGGGCGACTTCACCAGCGGCATCTGCACGGCCCAGTGCGCCTACAGCCCTGAATATTCTGCCCGCGAAGCCGCTCAACGATTCTCCGTCAAATAGCAATGAAGAGAAAACAGATACTTACCGCCCTCCTGGCTTTGGCCATCATACAGGGCCATGCCCAAAAGATAACCACCGAGAACACAGTCATCGACTGTGGACAGGTGGTGTTCCGTCAGCCCATCACTGCCCAGTTCGAGATGAAGAACAGCGGCAACAAGCCTCTCCTCATCACGGATGTGCGCACCAGTTGCGGCTGCACCACCGTCTCCTATCCCCGCGAAGCCATCCCCGGTGGGCAAACTTTCACTGTGAGTGCCGTGTACGATGCCCGGCAGATGGGACACTTCGACAAGCAGATTGGGCTGTACAGCAATGCCGGCGGCCAGCCCATGGTGCTCTCTGTCAGGGGTGTCGTGGTGGCCAATATCAAAGACTTTGACGGACAATACCCCTATACGCTGGGGACGCTGATGGTAGATACCACTGACATTGAGTTCGACGACGTAAACCGTGGCGACCGTCCTTATCACAAGATTCATATTAAAAATGTGGGCCGGGAGACGGCGCAACCCGTCATCATGCACCTGCCCGGCTACCTCAAGGCCAGCGTGTCGCCCACGCGCATTGCCCCCGGGCACAGCGGCGTGGCCACCATCATGCTCGATTCCCGCCGTCTGCGCGATCTCGGCCTCACCCAGACCTCTGTCTACTTAGGGGCCTTTCTGGGCGACAAGGTGACTCCCGAGAAAGAGATAACCGTCTCCACCGTGCTGCTGCCGGGCTTTGAAAGCATGACCGAACAGCAGCGGGCCCAGGCTCCCAAGATGCGCCTGTCGGCAGGAAGTCTGGATTTGGGCGAGTTCAAAGGAAAGGCTCGAAAGCGGGGAACCCTCGAAATCACCAACGAAGGACAGTCCACGCTCATCATCCGTTCACTGCAAATGTCTGCGGCCGGGCTTCGCGTCTCACTCAACAAGACCCAGATTGAACCGGGCGCATCGGCCCGCCTCAAGGTCGTCGCTACGGCCAAAGACTTGAAAACGGCCCGCTCCAAGCCCCGCATACTGATGATTACGAACGACCCGGAGAATACAAAGGTAGTGATTAACATCAATGTTTCAGGAAAGAGCTGACCCCATCACAGCTCTTTCCATAAGAATATGAACGTACAAATAGAGATAGACGGAGGCAGTGGCTTTTGCTTCGGCGTGACCACTGCCATCAAGAAGGCAGAAGAAGAACTGGCTGCCGGCAAGAAGCTGTATTGTCTGGGTGACATCGTGCACAACGGCATGGAGGTGGACCGGCTCCATTCCAACGGGCTCATCACCATCAACCACGACCAGCTGCGCGAGTTGCACGATGTGAAAGTATTGCTGCGCGCCCACGGCGAACCGCCCGAAACCTACGAACTGGCACGACGCAACAACATAGAAATTATTGATGCCACCTGCCCCGTTGTGCTGGCCCTGCAAAGCCGCATCAAGAAGCAGTTCACCAACAATCCCCAAGCCCAAATCGTCATCTTCGGCAAAAACGGGCACGCAGAGGTGCTGGGACTGGTCGGTCAGACACAATCCAAAGCCATCGTCGTGGAACGGGTCGAGGACGTGAAACGGCTCGACTTCGGCCGTGACATCTACCTATACTCGCAGACCACCAAGAGTCTCGACGAGTTTCACCGCATCATCGACTACATTCAGCAGCACATCTCCCCCAAAGCTAAGTTCAGGAGCTTCGACACCATCTGCCGGCAGGTGGCCAACCGCATGCCCAACATTGCCGAGTTTGCCACCAAGCACGACCTCATCCTCTTCGTGAGCGGACGAAAGAGCAGCAATGGCAAGGTACTCTTCAAGGAGTGTCTGAGTGTCAATCCCAACAGTTACCAGATAGAAAGTGCCAACGAGATCAACTTCGACTGGCTGCAAAACGTGCATACCATTGGCATCTGCGGAGCCACAAGCACGCCAAAATGGCTGATGGAAGAATGTCGCGACGCCATATTGCAGCACAAGTAGAAACTACTTGGTTCTTAAGGATATATCCTCTACTCTACCCTTTCCGGACTGTTTTCCTTGACGAAGCATCTCTGCCACATTGTCACCCGCGGAGGGTTAGGCACAACCTTTGACCAACAGACAGCAGAAATATCAAAACATCAACGAAAGGAGTTTATCATGACATTCGACAAATTCACCATCAAAGCCCAGGAGGCGGTGCAGGAAGCAGTGAACTCTGCCCAGCAGGCTCACCAGCAGGCCATCGAGCCGGTGCACCTCCTGCAGGGCATTTTGCAGAAAGGCCGCGACGTCGCCAACTTCGTTTTCCAGAAGCTGGGAGTCAACGGCACACAGATAGAAAACCTCGTGCAGCAGGAGCTCCAGCATCTGCCACGGGTAGAAGGCGGACAGCCTTACTTCTCCAACGAGACCAATCAAGTGCTGCAGCGTGCACAGGACAATGCACAGCAAATGGGCGACGAGTTCGTGTCCATTGAGCCTATTCTGCTCGCCCTGCTGCAAGTGGGCTCCACAGCCAGCCGCATTCTCAAAGACGCCGGCTGCAACGAGCACGACGCACAGCAAGCCGTCCAAGAACTGCGCCAAGGGCAGAAAGTGCAGAGCCAGAGCGGCGACGAGAATTTCCAGGCCCTCTCCAAGTATGCCAAAAACCTTGTGGAGGATGCCCGCAGGGGCAAACTCGACCCGGTGATTGGCCGCGACGAGGAGATTCGCCGTGTGCTGCAAATCCTCTCGCGGCGTACCAAGAACAACCCTATCCTGATAGGTGAGCCCGGTACGGGCAAGACGGCCATCGTCGAAGGGCTTGCAGAACGCATCGTGCGCGGCGACGTGCCCGAGAACCTGAAGAACAAACAGCTCTTTTCGCTCGACATGGGCGCATTGGTGGCCGGTGCCAAATACAAGGGCGAGTTCGAGGAACGGCTCAAAAGTGTCATCAAAGAGGTGATGCATGCCGAGGGCAACATCATTCTCTTCATCGACGAAATCCACACGCTGGTGGGTGCCGGCGGAGGCGAGGGAGCCATGGACGCAGCCAACATCCTGAAGCCTGCACTGGCCCGCGGCGAGCTGAGAGCCATCGGCGCCACCACGCTCAACGAGTATCAGAAATACTTTGAGAAAGACAAGGCCTTGGAGCGACGCTTCCAGACCGTCATGGTGGACGAGCCCGACGAGCTGGATGCCATCTCCATTCTGCGCGGACTGAAAGAGCGTTACGAGAACCACCACAAGGTGCGCATCCAGGATGACGCCTGTATCGCCGCCGTGAAGCTTTCCGAGCGTTACATCTCCGACCGGTTCCTGCCCGACAAAGCCATCGACCTGATGGATGAGGCCGCTGCCAAGCTACGCATGGAACGAGACTCGGTGCCCGAAGAGCTCGACGAGATTACCCGTAGGCTGAAACAGTTGGAGATTGAGCGCGAGGCCATCAAGCGCGAAAACGACGAGGCCAAGATACAGCAGCTCGACAAGAACATTGCCGAACTGAAAGAGCAAGAGCGGCAGTTCCGTGCCAAATGGGAGGCTGAGAAAGGACTGGTAAACAAGATTCAGCAAAACAAACAAGAGATAGAATCGCTCAAGTTTGAGGCTGAGCGGGCCGAGCGGGAAGGCAACTACGGACGTGTGGCCGAGATACGCTATGGCAGGCTCAAACAGCTGCAGGACGACATCGACCATACCCAACAGCAGCTCAAAGCCACTCAGGGCGGCGAAGGCATGGTACGCGAAGAGGTGACTGCCGACGACATTGCCGAGGTGGTGAGCCGCTGGACGGGCATCCCCGTGACCCGCATGATGCAGAGCGAACGCGAAAAACTGCTCCATCTGGAGGAGGAACTGCACCGCCGGGTCATCGGACAGGACGAGGCCATCCAAGCCGTGGCCGATGCCGTGCGCCGCAGCCGCGCCGGACTGCAGGATCCAAAGAAGCCCATCGCCTCGTTCATCTTCCTCGGTACCACCGGCACGGGCAAGACCGAGCTGGCCAAGACACTGGCCGACTATCTGTTCAACGACGAGAACATGATGACCCGTATCGACATGAGTGAGTACCAGGAGAAGTTCAGTGTCTCGCGGCTCATCGGTGCGCCCCCGGGCTATGTGGGCTACGACGAGGGTGGACAGCTCACCGAGGCGGTGCGCCGCAAGCCCTACAGCGTGGTGCTTTTCGACGAGATAGAGAAGGCACACCCCGACGTGTTCAACATTCTGCTGCAGGTGCTCGACGACGGCCGGCTCACCGACAACAAGGGACGCACGGTGAATTTCAAGAACACCATCATCATCATGACCTCCAATCTGGGCAGCCAGTACATCCAGGAGCGCTTTGCCGAGCTCACCGATGCCAACCGCAATACGGTCATCGCCGACACGCGCCAAAAGGTGATGGAGATGCTCAAGAAGACCATCCGTCCGGAGTTTCTCAACCGCATCGACGACATCATCATGTTCCTGCCGCTCACCCGAAAGGAGATTGCCCAGGTGGTGACGCTGCAGATGCAGCACGTGCAGCACATGCTCGAACCGCAAGGCTTCAGCATCGTGTGGACCCCTGCCGCCATCGACTGGCTGGCCGGCGTGGGCTACGACCCCGAGTTTGGTGCCCGTCCCGTGAAGCGTGCCATTCAGGAGTACGTGCTCAACAACCTCTCCAAGCGCATTCTTGCCGAGGAGGTGACACGCGACAAGCCCATCACCGTGGATGCCAACGGCGCGGGGCTGGTGTTCAGGAACTGACAAGCTCTTGCGAGGAGTTAGGGAGTTAAGGAGTTAGGGAATTAAGACATTTGTCTGCTGCGGAAAACAACCAGACAGCATTCGTCTTAACTCCCTAACTCCTTAACTCCCTAACTCCTCTTTTTACTCTTTTGCCTTTCTGCTCTTTTACTTTTTTATTACCTTTGCAGCCAAATCAACAACCAACCAGCAAACCCATGAATGAAAAAGAAAAAGAGGCGGTGCAGCTGCCCGACAACGCATTTCGAGAGTTAAGAGCGGGCGAAACGTATGAGCCCGTCATGAAATCTACGCAACAATATCCCGAAGTCAATGCCTGGTCAGTGACGTGGGGCATCCTCATGGCCATTGTCTTCTCGGCCGCAGCCGCCTATCTGGGGCTGAAGGTGGGACAGGTATTCGAGGCCGCCATCCCCATTGCCATCATTGCCGTAGGCGTGTCCACGGCCACCAAGCGTCGCCATGCGCTGGGCGAGAACGTCATCATCCAGAGCATCGGAGCCTGTTCGGGCGTCATCGTGGCCGGTGCCATCTTCACCCTGCCCGCCCTCTACATCATCCAAGCCAAGTATCCCGACGTGACGGTGAGCTTCGTCCAGGTGTTCCTCTCCTCGCTTCTGGGCGGCGTGCTGGGCATTCTGTTCCTCATTCCTTTCCGCAAGTTCTTCGTCAAAGACCAGCATGGCAAGTATCCTTTCCCCGAGGCCACGGCCACCACGCAGGTGCTCGTCTCGGGCGAGAAAGGCGGCTCACAGGCCAAGCCCCTGCTCATGGCCGGCATCATCGGCGGCCTGTACGACTTCTGTGTGGCCACTTTCGGCACTTGGGCCGAGGCATTCTCCACGCGTGCCATCCCTCTCGGTGCCGCCGTGGCCGACAAGGCCAAGCTGGTGTTCAGCATCAACACCTCGGCCGCCGTGCTCGGCCTTGGATTCATCATCGGCCTGAAGTATGCCGCCATCATCTGTGCCGGGTCGGCTTTGGTGTGGTTTGTCATCGTGCCCCTGCTTCCTTTGCTGGGCGATGCCACGCTGCAAGCCCTCAACCCCACTTTTGATCTCACAGCTGCGGGCAGTGTGGCCGATATGGCTCCCGAAGCCATCTTCAAGACCTTTGCCCGTCACATCGGCATCGGCGGCATTGCCATGGCCGGCCTCATCGGCATCGTGAAGCAGTGGGGCATCATCCGCGGAGCCATCGGCTTGGCCGGAAGCGAGTTGCGCGGAGCGTCGGGCACTGATGGTGCAGTGGTTCGCACGCAACGCGACATTCCCATGAAAATCATCGCTGTGGGCGTCATCATGGCCATCGCCGCCACATTTGTCTTCTTCTATGCCGGCGTGGTGCAGTTCAATCTGCTGCATGCCGTGGTGGGCATTCTCGTCATTGGCATCATCGCCTTCCTTTTCACCACCGTGGCGGCCAACGCCATCGCCATCGTAGGAACCAACCCTGTGTCGGGCATGACGCTCATGACGCTCATCCTGGCCAGCGTCATCATGGTGGCCGTAGGGCTGCGCGGGTCGGCCGGCATGGTGGCCGCCTTGGTCATGGGTGGCGTGGTGTGCACGGCCCTCTCCACGGCCGGCGGTTTCATCACCGACCTGAAGATTGGCTATTGGCTCGGCACCACGCCGGCCAAGCAGGAGACTTGGAAGTTTCTCGGCATCCTCGTCAGCGCAGCCACCGTGGGTGGCGTGATGATTATTCTGAACAAGACCTACGGCTTTGTGGGCGACCACGCCCTCGTGGCACCCCAAGCCAACGCCATGGCCGCCGTCATCGAGCCGCTCATGTCGGGTGTCGGCGCCCCCTGGTGGCTCTACGGCTGCGGCGCGTTGCTGGCCCTGACGCTCAACTTTCTGGGCATCCCAGCCCTGGCTTTTGCCTTGGGCATGTTCATCCCCATGGAGCTCAACGCCCCGCTGCTCGTGGGCGGAGCCGTCAACTGGTGGGTCACCACACGCTCACGCGACGCGCAGGTGAACAGCGCGCGCGGCGAGAAAGGCACGCTCCTGGCCAGCGGCTTCATCGCCGGCGGTGCACTGATGGGCGTGGTGAGTGCCCTGCTCAAGTTTGGCGGTATGGACTGCAGTCTGCCTACAAGTTGGACAGAAAGCAGCTGGGCCAGACTCTGCTCGCTGGCCGTCTACCTCGTGCTCATTCTCTATTTCGTGCGTGCCACGAGGAGCACGACCAAGGATCGCGCCTGAAAAATTCGGGAAACAACCATTTCCTGCGGGAAATGTTCTCATGCCATTGTCTTGAGCACATTTCCCGCGGGAAATCTTCATTTCCCGTCGTCTTGAACAAATTTCCTGCGGGAAATCTTCATTTCCCGTCGTCTTGAACAAATTTCCTGCGGGAAATCTTCGCTTCCCGTCGTCTTGAACGAATTTCCCACGGGAAACGTTCACTTCCCAAACAAAACTCGTGAAAATATAAAAGTTAACGACTACAACGGTTATACTATTCCGTGTTGCCCCGAAAACCTTTTAAATAACCACATTCTTAGAGGTTGATTTTAAAGACAACGATAACAACAACAAACAACATAGGGCTGTTGTTTAAAGTTGTTTTTAGTTGTCTTACAGCACATGTGATTGTTTATTACCATGACCAAAGCTATGTGGGTATGAAGCCATATCCATCACTCGGGGCAATTTTCACAAGACGTTTGACAGGGACTATTCCTTGAACATTCCGCGCACCGACCCCATGAAACGGGAGAGACGCTGGGGCTTCAGGTCGCGCCCCACCTGCCGCAAGCGGCTGTAGGCTATGAAAAGGCGGCGGCGCGCACGCGACATGGCCACGTAGAGCTTGCGGGCATCCTCGGCCAGCTGAGCAGGGTTGCCCTCGCTGTAATAGTTGGGAATGCGGCCGTCCACCACGTCGAACACGATTACATTGTCAAATTCCAGCCCCTTGGCCTTGTGAATGGTGGTGACGAAAAGGCGGTCGGCAATGGTTGTGGAGCCACAGAGGTCGGCCTCCTTGAAGGTGTTCATTTCCATGATGTGGCGGTCGAGCTGCTCTTTCAGGGAGGGTTCGCGCGAAGCGTCGATGATGTCGTCGGCCAGAAACCGCAGGATATAGTCCAGCTTTTTCACCTCGGGGCACCATCCCTGCCGACGCAGAGCGTCGTAAAACCGCTGCAACTCGGCCACCACGGCGGGTGCCGCGGCATCCCTGCCGGCGGCCGTGTTGTCGCCGCCCGGCATGTCCTGCCCCTCACTTGCAGCATCGTCCGGCCGCCGGTAGAGCCTGCTCCGGGCATCCTTGAACAGCCCGCCATAGTTTCGGCGCAGCAGCCGGATGCGCTCCTGCACGCCCGGCCGGGCCAGATACTCCTGCTGACTGTCCACCATTTCCTGCGCCCGCCGGCGGCAATAGCCCAGCAGCGACACCGTGGCGTGCACGTCGGCATCGGCCAGATGCGAGTTCTCGCCCTCCAGTTGCAGTTCGCGCAGCAGCATCTTCAGCTTGAAAGCCTTGAGGTCGGGACGCAGCAGACGGATGAGCCGCAGCGAGTCCAAGCACACGGGATGCTCACGCTGCCAGTCGGCCGCGGGCAGACAGCGGCGCAGGTTGTAGTCCATAATGCGGTAGTCGTACTCGGCATTATGGCCCACCAGCACGTCGTTTCCCACAAAGTCGAGAAACCGCTGCAGGGCTTCGGCATGCCCGCAGAGCGTCTGGTGCCGCCGCTCCTCGATGATGGGGTTCACGATGTCGCCCAGCATCCGCGGTATGTCGCGGCCGGTCTCGATGTGCACCGAGAAGCGGGCCACGGTCTTTCCCTGCCTGATGCGCTCGGCGGCAATCTGCACAATGTCGTCCTCGAACACGTTGAGCCCCGTGGTCTCGGTGTCGAACACCACGAGGTCGCCCCCGTCGTAGAGGCGCACAAACTCCTGCACGCAGGTCGTGCCTTCGTAGTCCAGCAGGTCGGTGGGCGAAATGGCCCGAGCCTCGAGCTGGTGCACGAACTGGCGTGCCGAGGCATTCGTCTGGCACACCATCATTCCTTTCATCAGCCGCGACCAGGCCAGGAAGTTGCGGTCGTTGGCCAGCACGCTGAGGTGGGCCAGCAACAGCTTCACCTCGGGCGTGGCAAAGAGGTCGGTTCCCGACACCTTAAAGTGGCTCATGCCCTCCTGCTCCAGCCGCCGGCTCACGGTGTCGGCATCGTTGTTCGACGACACAATGACGGCCGTGGTCTCCTCGCCGTGCCCCTCTGCCAGCGTCCGGGCCAGGCGTGCCACGTCGTCGTATTCGGTCTCCAGCGTGTCACTGCCCACCAGCTGCAGCTCATGGCCCGCGGCCGCACCGCCGCCTTGCGGACGGGGCAGCAGGTCGGGGTCGGAGCCCAGCTCGTTCGTGGCATAGGCATTGAGCAGGTCTACGAGGTATTTGGGCGACCGATGGTTCACGCCAAGATGGTGGATGTGGCCCGTGCAACGCGTCTTGAGCAGCTCCAGCGTCTGCAGCTTGGCCCCCATGAACGAGAAGATGGCCTGCTGCTCGTCGCCCAGATACATCACCGTGGGCCCATCGCCAGTCTGCGTGCCGTCCGTCAGCTCGTCGACAATGGCCAGTTGCAGCAGGTTCAGGTCCTGCACCTCGTCCACCTGCACCCACGGATAGCGGCGGTATGCCCCGCCTGCGCGCAGGGCGGCATAGGTGTAGAGCAGCAGGTCCTCAAAGTCAATCAGGTTGTTCTGCCGCTTGTAGGCCGTGTAGGCATGGGCGTAGCGCATCTTCAGCAGCGTCTGCCGGGCCGTGGGGCGCAGGGCTGCGTCGAAAGCGTCGGCCTCCACCAGGTCGCGATAGAAGTCGTTGTGCTCGTAGATGTCGGCCATGGCTTCGGCCGTGAACGGCCGGTCCTGCAGCCGACAGATGGTGCGCATCACGGCAATGTCGTCGCGTGTGGCACACTCCGGGTGCAGGCGCAGCGGCTTGGGAATGCCCAGTTCCAGCTCGATCATAAGGTGGGCAAAGAACATCACCTGACTGTAATAACGCCGCCGCCGGCCGTCGGTGAGCACGCGTTCCTCCATTTCGTTCATGTACATGGCGATGATGCTCACCGTGGTGTCGTCGTCGATGACGGCGCTTTCGGCCGGCACCAGCCCGTTCTCGAAGAGGAAACGCGAGCAGTAGCGGTGCACGTTGCCCACGAAGATGTCGGCTGCCGCCTCGCCGTCCACGTGGTCGCGAATGCGGTCGCGCATGCCCCGGGCGGCGCGGTTGGTAAACGTCAGGCAGAGCATGTCGCCGTAGACCACGCCGCCGGCGTGCGCCCGTCGGATGCGTTCGGCCAGTATCTGCGTCTTGCCGCAGCCCGGCGGGGCCAGCACCAGATGGCGGCCTGTCTGCGTGTCGATGATGCGTTGCTGGGTGTCGTCGGGCGTCCACCCGGCTGCGGCAGGGTCTTGCATGGCTGGAAAAGGCTTTGTTTTTGAAAGATACGGCGGCGCGCTCACTCCATGAGCACCACCCCGCCCATGGGCTGCAGCGTCAATTTGACCTTGCCGTCCTTGCCCACCTTGAGTTGCCGCAGCTCGGGTTCAGGCCACAGCCGGCCTTTCTTCAGCGGCTTGTCGATGTAGCACGCCACCGTTCGGCCAGCCAGCATGGGCAGGTCGAGGGTAAGCGTGCGCGGCGCGGAGGTGCCGTTGAGGCCGCCCACATACCATTTTCCTCCCGACCGGCGGGCCACAACGGCATACTTCGTGGGGTAGCCGTCGACGAAACGCGTCTCTTCCCAGGTGGTGGGAATGCGGCGCAGGTAGTCCTTCACCAGTGCGGGCAGCGTGTCTGCAACGTCCGGCGTCACCTCCACGCAGTTGACACTGCACTGGTTGGTAATGGCCGTCGCCATTTCAAACACGTCGCTTGTGAAGCGCGGATGGCGGCTGCGGTTGTCCTTGCTCATCATGCGGTTCATGATAATGCCGCCCCAATCGAAGCTGCCCACGGCGTTGCGGGCAAAGGGGTGCATCGTCATGTCGTAGCCCTCGCGCCGTGCCGCCTCCTCGGTGAAGAACACATTCTCGGAAGCCAGGGCCGCCTCGGAGCCCACGAAGTTGGGATACATGCGCTCCCAACCGCGTGGAAGCGTGCAGCCGTGGAAGATAACCTGCAGGCCGTAGTCGTTGGCGTCGCTCAGAATGTCCTCGTAGAGCTGCATGGTCTGCTGCTTGTCGCCGGCGAAGAAGTCCACCTTGATGCCTTTCACGCCAATCTTTTGCAGCCACGCCATCTCGCGCTTGCGGTCCACGGCGCGGTTCATGATGCCGCGCGGGCCCTGAGGCGCGTCGTTCTCGAAGCCGTTGGAGTTGTACCACAGCATCAGGTCCACGCCCTTGGAGCGGGCATAACGCACAAGTTCCTCAATGCGGTCGCGGCCAATCTGTGTGTCCCACCAGTTGTCCACCAGCACATACTCGTAGCCCATGTCGGCCGCCGTGTCGATAAAGCGCACCTGGTCTTCGTAGTTGATGCTCTGGTCCTGCCAGATGAGCCAGCTCCAGGTGTAGCGGCCGGGACGGTAGTCGGCCCGGGCCTCATACTGGGGCTGCACCACGTCGTAGGGGATGGTGGTCTCCACGATGGGGGCCAGCGTCGTGCCCACGGTAAGCGTGCGCCACGGCGTGCTGCCGGGCAGGGCGATGGCGGCCCAGGGCGTTCCGTTGCCGTTCATCTCGCCCTCCTGCGGGTAGGCCACGGTGTAGCCGCTGCCGGGAACGTACTCGCCCAGCCGGCTGCCCACGTACTCGCCCGTCACGCCGGTCTCCGACACGAGCGCCCAGCCGTCGCCGCCCACGCGGAAGAGGCAGGGATAGGTGTAGCCCACGCCGTACTGCGACTTGCGGTCCATCGGTGCATCCGACGAGAACACCTCCTCGTAGCTCGGCTTCGTGCGCTCCCAGCCCGTCATGGGCTGTATCTGCGGCGAGAGAAACGTGGTGGTCTGGGCGGGAAAATTGTAGGCGCTGGCCTCGCCGTAGACCACGGCACACTTGGGGTTGCCGCGCTTGGGGCGGGGCAGCAGGTAGCGGAAGGCCACGTCGTTGTCCGAGACATAGAACTCCACGTCCATCTGCATCCCGTCGCCATTGGCAAAGGAAAAGACGGCCTTGCGCGCCGCCTTGTCCACGGCGGAGCACTTGGTGCGCGTCATGCTGTAGCGTGTCTGCACGCTGCCCTCCACGATTTCGCCCATGGTGAGCCCTTGGGTGAAGTCGGCATAGTTGGTCTTCAGGCCCAGGGCCGACGCGAGCAGCATGGGCCGGCCGCCATAGTCCACACGATAGGTGGGGCGGCCGGCCTCGTCGGCCACGGTCACCACGAGGCGCCCGTCGGGCGAGGTGACGGCCCGTTCGGCTCCCCAAGCCGGCAGGGCGGCCAGGAGAACGAGAGGCGCAAGCAATGATTTATACATGTCGTTCAGCGGGTTACAGGTTTTCTTTCTCTATGTCCTTGAAATAGCGGTAGGTACCCACCTTCAGCTCGTCGCAGGCTGCCTCGTCGGCCACGATGATGCCGTGGCGATGCTGTTGCAGGGCCGAGATGGTCCAAGCCTGGGTCACGGGGCCCTCGACGGCGGCCTGCAGGGCGCGCGCCTTGTGGTGGCCGTTGACCAGAATCATCACTTCACGGGCATCCATCACCGTGCCCACACCCACGGTGAGCGCGCGCCGGGGCACCTTGTTCACGTCGCCCCCGAAGAATCGGCTGTTGGCAATGATGGTGTCGGTGGTGAGCGTTTTCACGCGGGTGCGGCTGCCCAGCGACGAGAAAGGCTCGTTGAAGGCGATGTGACCGTCGGGCCCAATGCCGCCGATGAAGAGGTCTATGCCCCCTGCCTCGGCCATAAGCCGCTCGTAGCGGGCGCACTCGGCCTCCGGGTCGGGAGCGTTGCCGTTGAGGATGTGGACGTTCTCGGGGGCGATGTCGATGTGGTCGAAGAGGTTGCGTGCCATGAAGCTGTGGTAGCTTTCGGGGTGGCTCTCGGCCAGTCCCACGTACTCGTCCATGTTGAAAGTCACCACGTGGGCGAAGCTCACGCGGCCCTCACGGTGGGCCTTCACCAGGGCGGCATACATGCCCTCGGGCGAGCTGCCCGTGGGCAGACCCAGCACAAAGGGGCGTTCGGCCGTGGGGCGGAAACGGTTGATACGGGTGATCACATGCTCGGCAGCCCACTGCGAGAGGCTGTCATAATTGGATTCGATGATGAGTCTCATGATGTTTTTAGCGTTAATGATGCTTGCAAATTTAGCAAAAAACGGCGAATCTCCCAAGCCGCAGCCCGCCAAATTGGCCCCGCGGCCCGGCGGTCTCCCTGCCGGCACGCCGCCAAGGCCCTGCGACAACGCCGCAAACGCCGCGCGATTGCGCCGCAACGGCCGCGCGAAAACGGTGTAATCGCGCGGCCGTTACACCGTAAAGCTCAAGCCGTTACGACCCCATCGAAAAACGGCTGCCCGGTCCCCGCCCCACTCCGGCCGGCCGGCGGCGCCTGCACGGGCTCTTAAACGCGAAAACGCCCGGACGTCACGTCCAGGCGTTTTCTACTTCTTGAATGTTTCAGCAATTTGTTTTT
This sequence comes from Hallella seregens ATCC 51272, assembly GCF_000518545.1. GTDB lineage: Bacteria > Bacteroidota > Bacteroidia > Bacteroidales > Bacteroidaceae > Prevotella > Prevotella seregens. Next base: position 13,707 of record NZ_JADU01000018.1, on the reverse strand, counting down.
TATGTAGTTATGATTTTAGAAATCTATGGAATGCTGCGTTGTTTTGATGATGCAAAGTTAGGGATTAAATTGATTGAAGTCAAAAACGGGCCTTTCTTTTTCCCGAAAAACTACGCAAACGTTTACGAAAAAGAAACGCCGGATTTGCCCGATGCGTGAAAAAAAGTGGGCGGCCGGAGCCGATTGTCCCATCTTTTCTGTACCTTTGCACCTATATAACCATCTCAGAAATGAAGGAATTTGTAATCTCTGAAGTCAAGGCCGAGACCGCCGTCCTCGTGGGACTCATCACCCCCGGACAGGACGAGGCCAAGACAAAAGAATATCTGGACGAGCTGGAATTCCTGGCCGACACGGCCGGCGCCGTCACCGTGAGGCGGTTCACACAGCGCGTGGGCGGGCCCAGCGCCGTGACCTACGTGGGCAAGGGCAAGCTCGAGGAAATCCGGCAATACATCAAAGACGAGGAGGAGAACGAGCGCGAGGTGGGCATGGTCATCTTCGACGACGAGCTTTCGGCCAAGCAAATGCGCAACATAGAGAACGCCTTGCAGGTGAAAATACTCGACCGCACGTCGCTCATCCTCGACATTTTCGCCATGCGGGCCCAGACGGCCAACGCCAAGACGCAGGTGGAGCTGGCCCAATACCGCTACATGCTGCCCCGCTTGCAGCGGCTCTGGACCCACCTGGAACGCCAGGGCGGCGGCTCGGGATCGGGTGGCGGCAAGGGTTCCGTGGGCCTGCGCGGCCCGGGCGAGACCCAGCTGGAGATGGATCGCCGCATCATCCTCCAGCGCATCACCCTGCTGAAGCAGCGGCTCGTGGAGATAGACCGGCAGAAGACCACCCAGCGCAAGAACCGCGGACGGCTCATCCGCGTGGCTCTCGTGGGCTATACCAACGTGGGCAAGTCCACCATCATGAACCTGATGGCCAAGAGCGAGGTGTTTGCCGAGGACAAACTCTTTGCCACGCTCGACACCACGGTGCGCAAGGTGGTGGTGGAGAACCTGCCGTTCCTGCTGGCCGACACCGTGGGCTTCATCCGCAAGCTGCCCACCGACCTGGTCGACTCGTTCAAATCCACGCTCGACGAGGTGCGCGAGGCCGACCTGCTGCTCCACGTGGTCGACATTTCGCACCCCGACTTCGAGGAGCAAATCGAGGTGGTGAACCAGACGCTGAAAGAGCTGGACTGCGCCGAGAAGCCCACCATGATGGTCTTCAACAAGACCGACAAATACCGATGGGTGGACAAGGAGCCCGACGACCTCACGCCCGAGACCCGCGAAAACGTGACGCTCGACGAGCTGAGACGCACGTGGATGGCCCGGCTCGAGGACAACTGCCTCTTTATCTCGGCCAAGCAAAAGGACAACGTGGACGAGTTCCGCAACACGCTCTACCGCCGTGTGCGCGAGCTGCACGTGCAGAAATATCCCTACAACGAATTCCTCTACCCGGTGGAAGATTAGCCTCCTCCTTGCCCCTCCCATGGGATAGGGAGGGCCATGCGGCGGGGCCGCACCGTGCCTGGGAAACCATGAACTACAAATAGCAACCATTTACAACCGTGGCCGGAGACGGCCCCTCCCTCGGAGGGGCTTGCAGAGGCCCCATTCATCATGCAATACCGCAAGCTGACCGACAACGAAATCATGGTCCTCGAAGACCGCAACTGCTGGGCCGAGGACTGGAACAACATCAATGTGGCCGAGGATTTCCTGCCCAACTACATGCACCGAGTGATGCTTTACGGCGAGGTGAACATCGGCGTGTTCGAGCGCAACGTGGAGGTGAGCAAGGATTTCTACAAGCATTCGGGCATCAACAACGCCACGCTGCGCAACGTGACCGTGGGCGACAACTGCCTCATCGAGAACATCGGCAACTACATCAACAACTACACCATCGGCGACGACTGCTACATCTCCAACATTTCGACGCTGGAAACCACCGAGGGCGCCACCTACGGCGAGGGCAACCTCATCTCCGTGCTCAACGAGGTGGGCGACGGCAATCTCATCCTCTTCCGCCATCTGAACAGCCAGTTCGCCGCCTTCATGGTGAAACACTTCCGCGACCGCGACCTCCGCGACCCCATCCGCCGCCTCATCCGCGAGGAGATAGCGGCCTGCACGCCCGAACGGGGCACCATCGGCGACCGAGTGAAGATTGTGAACACCAAGGAGATTACCAACTCGGTCATCTGCGACGACTGCGAAATCAACGGCGCGGCGCGCCTCAGCGACACCACCATCCTCTCCTCGCCCAACGCCAACGTGTATGTGGGCACGGGTGTCATCTGCGAAAATTCCATCATCAGCGACGGCTCGAGCATCATCAATTCGGTGAAGATGCAGGACTGCTTCGTGGGCGAGGCCTGCCAAATCAGCAACGGCTTCACGGCCTCGGCCAGCGTGTTCTTTGCCAACAGCTACATGAGCAACGGCGAGGCCTGTGCCGCTTTCTGCGGCCCGTTCACTGCCAGCCACCACAAGAGCTCGCTGCTCATCGGCGGCATGTTCAGCTTCTACAACGCCGGTTCGGCCACCAACTTCTCCAACCACGCCTACAAGATGGGGCCCATGCACTGGGGAATACTGGAGCGCGGCACCAAGACGGCCAGCGGCGCCTATCTGCTCATGCCGGCCAACATCGGCACATTCAGCGTGTGCTTCGGCAAGCTGATGCACCACCCCGACACGCGCAACCTGCCCTTCTCCTACCTCATTGCCTACGGCGACACGATGTATCTCTCGCCGGGACGCAACATCACCACCGTGGGCCTCTACCGTGACATCCGCAAATGGCCCAAGCGCGACGTGCGCCCGCAGGGCTCGCAGAAGAGCATCGTCAACTTCGACTGGCTCTCTCCGTTCTCCGTGGGCGAGATCATCAAGGGCAAGAAGATACTCGAAGACCTGCGCGATGCCTCGGGCGAGGACGTGTCGAGCTACAATTTCCACGAGTATGTCATCAATGCCTCGTCGCTGAAAAAGGGCATCAAGTACTACGACATCGCCCTGCGCATCTACATGGGGGCCGTGCTCAAACGCGTGCGAAAGCGCGACCCGGAGCTCTGCGCCCCCGAAACGACGGTGGGACTGGGCGACTGGAACGACCTCTCGGGGCTGCTCATGCCCGCCTCGGAGGAGCAACGGCTCATCGACGACATCAAGAACGGCACGCTCGACAGCATTGACGGCATCACGAGCCGCTTTGAAGACATCAACGCGCACTACCGCGAATACCAGTGGGCATGGACTCACCGGCTCATCCTCGACTACTACGGGCTCGACCGCCTCACCCCCGAAGCCACCCAACGCATCAAGGCCGACTACGTGTCGGCACGCCGCACATGGATAGCCGAGATACGCAAGGACGCCGAAAAAGAGTATCGCATGGGCGACGTGGAGCGGGAGGTGCTCGACAATTTTGTGAACAGCCTCGACCACGAAACCGATTTTGAGGACTAAAACAACCATCACATCATGACACTTAAAACCATTATCGCCGCTGCCGCCCTGCTGCTCGCCACCGCCGCGCAGGGCCAGGGCTTCCATTACGACACCGTGAAGGGCGACCCCATGCAGGCCCGCCTCTACACCCTCGGCAACGGTCTCAGGGTCTATCTCTCCGTGAACAAGGAGAAACCCCGGCTGCAAACCTACATCGCCGTGCGCACCGGCTCGCGCAACGACCCCGCCGAGACCACCGGCCTGGCCCACTATCTGGAGCATTTGATGTTCAAGGGCACCACCCATTTCGGCTCCAGCAACACGGCGGCCGAGGCTCCCCTGCTCGACTCCATCCAGAACCGCTTCGAGGCCTACCGGCTGCTCAAGGAGCCCGCAGCCCGCAAACAGGCCTACCACGAGATAGATTCCATCTCGCAGCTGGCCGCCCAATACAACATCCCCAACGAGTACGACAAGCTCATGGCCGCCATCGGATCGGAGGGCAGCAACGCCTATACGAGCAACGACGTGACCTGCTACGTGGAGGACATTCCCGCCAATGAGATCGAGAACTGGGCGCGCATCCAGAGCGACCGCTTCAAGAACATGGTGGTGCGAGGGTTCCACACGGAGCTGGAGGCCGTCTACGAGGAGTTCAACATCGGACTGAGCAACGACGGGCAAAAGGCCTGGGTGGCCCTCAGCAAGAAGCTGTTCCCCACCCATCCCTACGGCACGCAGACCACGATCGGCACGCAGGAACATCTGAAGAACCCCTCCATCCTCAACATCAAGAACTATTTCAACCGCTATTACGTGCCCAACAACGTGGCCATCTGCATGGCCGGCGACTTCGACCCCGACCGGGTGATGGCCATTATCGACAAGTATTTCGGCGACTGGAAGCAGAGTTCCACCCTCTCGCGCCCGGAGTACGCCCCTATGGCCACGCCCGTTGCGCCCATGGACACCACCGTGGTGGGGCTGGAAGCCGAGAACCTGCTGATAGGCTGGCGGACTGAAGAGGCCGCCAGCGCCCAGGCCGACACGCTGCGTGTCATCGCCGACATGCTGGCCAACGGCAAGGCCGGACTCTTCGACGTGAACCTGAACCTGCCCATGCGGGTGCAGGGAGCAGGCGCCTACTACGAGGGAATGCACGACTACGGGCTGTTCCTGCTCCAGGCCGTGCCCAAGGACGGCCAGAGCCTCGAAGTCGTGAAAGACCTGCTGCTACAAGAGATTGCCAAGCTCAAACAGGGCCGCTTTGCCGACGACCTGCTGCCGGCCGTGGTGAGCAACCTGAAACTCGACTACTACAAGTCGCTGCAAAGCAACAAGTCGCGCGCCTCCAAGTTTGTAGATGCCTTCATCAACGAGCAGCCGTGGGCCGACCAGGTGCATGCCCTCGACCGCATTGCGAAGATGACCAAGCGGCAGATTGTGGACTTCGCCAACCGCTTCCTCACCGACGGCTACGTGGCCGTCTACAAACGTCAGGGCAACGACACCACCATACACAAGATAGAGAAGCCCGCCATTACGCCCATTCCTACGAACAACGACAAGCAGAGCGAGTTCCTCCGCGAAGTGCTGGACAGCAAGGCCGCACCCATCCAACCCCGCTTCGTCGACTTCAAGACGGACCTGGACGTGAGCCATCCCACGCCTCAGTCGCACATGCTCTACAAGCAGAACACCGAAGACGGGCTCTTCCGCCTGGAGTTCGACTACCCCGTGGGCAACGAAAAATCGCAGGTGCTCGGCATGGCACAGACCCTCATCGACTATGCCGGCACGGACAGGCAGAGTGCCAACGACATCAAGCGCGCCTTTTACAAGTTGGCGTGCGACTTCAACGTGCATGTGTCGGCCAACCACACCCGTCTCGCACTCAGCGGGCTCGACGAGAACATGCCGCAAGCCCTCGCGCTCATGGCCGGCCTCATCGAGCATGCCCGGATGGGCAGCCGCGACTATCAGACCGTGGTGGAGCTGATACGGAAGTCGCGCGAGGACAGCAAGGCCAACCAGAGAGCCAACTTCAACGCCCTGCGCAACTACGGCACATACGGTGCTTTCAACCCCACGCGCAACCGCATGAGCGCACAGGCCATGAAGAAAACCACGGGCAACCAGCTGTTGCAAGCGCTGAAAACGCTCTACAGCCTACCGCAGAAAACCGTCATGTACTACGGCCCCTCCAGCCAGGCCGACGTGCTGGCCCTCGTGCAGAAGCATGCCCCGAGCCGGAAGCCCGCGGGCACGCTGGAGACCGGACGCCAGGAATACCAGGCCCAGCCCACGCCGAAGAACGAGATTTGGCTGGCCCCCTACGATGCCAAGAACATCTACATGATGCAGTATCACAACGAGGACAGAGCGTGGACACCGGCCAACGCTCCCGTCAACGCCCTGTTCAACGAATACTTCGGCGGCGGCATGAACGCCATCGTGTTTCAGGAACTGCGCGAGGCCCGAGGCCTGGCCTACTCGGCAGCAGCCCGCTACAACGAGCCTTGGCGACGGAAAGACAAGGAAGATTTCTACACTTACATCATTACGCAGAACGACAAGATGATGGACTGCATCCACGAGTTCAACCACCTGCTCGACAGCATGCCCGCCCGACAGGCCGGCTTCGACCTGGCCAAGCAGAGCCTGCTCAAGTCGCTGGCCACCGCCCGAACCACCCGTTTCGACGTGCTCGACGCCTACATGACGGCACAGGACCGCGGACTCGACTACGACATCAACCAGACCATCTACGACCGTCTGCCCGCACTGCAGCTCGACGACCTCGTGAAGTTTGCCGCCGAGCGCATTGCCGGCAAGCCTTTCCGCTACCTCATTCTGGGCGACGAGCAGAATCTGGACATCAAGAGTCTGGAGAAAATAGCCCCCATACGCCGCCTCACCACCCGGGAAATCTTCGGCTACTAAGCAACAACACCTATTATTATATCAAAAGCATTATCATTATGGCTAACAAAGTAGATTTCAAGTATGCGCCCATGTTCCAGACGGGCAAGGACGAAACGGAGTACCGGCTGCTGAGCAAAGAGGGCGTCAGTACGGCCGAGTTCGAGGGCAAGGAGATACTCAAGGTCTCCAAGGAAGCCCTCACGCTGCTGGCCCAGCAGGCCTTCCACGACTGTGAGTTCATGCTGCGCCGCGCCCACAACGAGCAGGTGGCCGCCATTCTGAAAGACAAGGATGCCTCGGAGAACGACAAATACGTGGCCCTGCAGTTCCTGCGCAATGCCGAGACGGCCGTCAAGGGCGTGCTGCCTTTCTGCCAGGACACGGGCACGGCCATCATCCACGGCGAGAAAGGGCAGCGCGTGTGGACCGACTTCGAGGACGAGGAAGCCCTGAGCCGCGGCGTGTTCAACACTTTCACGGAGGAAAACCTGCGCTATTCGCAGAATGCTCCGCTCAACATGTACGACGAGGTGAACACCCGCTGCAACCTGCCCGCCCAGATAGACATCGAGGCCACGGAGGGCGAGGAGTACCGCTTTGTCATGGTGGCCAAGGGCGGCGGCTCGGCCAACAAGACCTACTTCTACCCCATGACCAAGGCCACCATCCAGAACGAGGGCACGCTGCTGCCGTTCCTCGTGGAAAAGATGAAGAGCCTCGGCACGGCCGCCTGCCCACCCTACCACATCTGCTTTGTCATCGGCGGCACATCGGCCGAGAAGAATCTGCTCACCGTGAAGCTCGGCAGCATCAAGTATTACGACAACCTGCCCACCACCGGAGACGAGACCGGCCGCGCCTTCCGCGACACAGACCTGGAGCAGAAGCTCCTCGCCGAGGCCCACAAGATTGGGCTGGGCGCCCAGTTCGGCGGCAAATATCTGGCCCACGACATCCGCGTCATCCGGCTGCCACGCCACGGGGCCAGCTGCCCCATCGGCATGGGCGTGAGCTGCTCGGCCGACCGCAACATCAAAGCCAAGATTAACCGCGACGGCATCTGGATAGAGAAGATGGACACCAACCCCTCGGAACTCATCCCCGAAGAGCTGCGCCGGCCGGGCGAGGGAGCCAAGGGCATAGAGATTGACCTGGACAAGGGCATGGATGCCGTGCGGGCCGAGCTCACGAAGTATCCCGTTTCGACCCGCGTGAGCCTCAAGGGCACCATCATCGTGGCCCGCGACATTGCCCACGCCAAGCTCAAGGCCCGCCTCGACGCCGGCGAAGACCTGCCCCAGTATTTCAAGGACTATCCCGTGCTCTACGCCGGCCCGGCCAAGACCCCGGAGGGCTATCCCTGCGGCTCGATGGGTCCGACCACGGCCAACCGCATGGACCCCTACGTAGACGAGTTCCAGGATCACGGCGGCAGCCTGGTGATGATTGCCAAGGGCAACCGCACGCAGGTGGTGACCGATGCCTGCCAGAAACACGGCGGTTTCTATCTGGGCACCATCGGCGGCGTGGCTGCCGTGCTTTCGCAGTCGAGCATCAAGAGCATCGAGTGCGTGGAATATCCCGAGCTCGGCATGGAAGCCATCTGGAAGATTACGGTGGAAGACTTCCCCGCCTTCATCCTCGTGGACGACAAGGGACACGACTTCTTCAAGGAGCTGAAGCCCTGGACAGGCTGCGGCTGCTAAGACCGGGCGCGCGGTCGCGCCTTTGAACCTTTCGGAACTTCCCGCAAGCCTCCCGGCAATTCATTTGAGGCTTTCGGGAAGTTCCGAAAGCCTCCCAGCGATTCATTTGACGCTTGCGGGAGCCCCGCAAAGCTCCCAGCCATTCCTTGCATGGCATCGACGTAGGAATCGTCCTCCATGCCGGCCCCGCACGCCCGTCAAGGCGTCCCAAACACCCGCACGGAGCAGAAAGTTTAAGAACGTTATTTTCAAGAGGATAATTTCCACGTTCCGATTTTTGTTTGTAACTTTGCGCACCAAGAGCCAATGGCGTAAACACAAAAAACAACCAATAAATTTATGAGTAAGCAAACAGAGAAGATTAAGGAGCTCGTTGCCAAGCGTGAGCAAGCCCGGCTGGGCGGTGGCGAGAAAGCCATCGAGAAGCAGCATGCCCGCGGCAAATACACGGCCCGCGAGCGCATCGAAATGCTTGTAGACAAGGACAGCTTCGAGGAGTACGACATGTTCAAGCTCCACCGCTGCCACAACTTCGGTATGGAGAAGAAGCAGTTCCTCGGCGACGGTGTGGTGGCCGGTTCGGCAACGGTCGACGGCCGCTTGGTCTACGTCTATGCACAGGACTTCACCGTCAACGGCGGTTCGCTCTCGGAGACCATGGCCCAGAAGATATGCAAGGTGATGGACATGGCCGTGCAGAACGGCGCTCCCGTCATCTGCATGAACGACTCGGGCGGCGCCCGCATCCAGGAGGGCATCTCTGCCCTGGCCGGATATGGCGAAATCTTCGAGCGCAACATCCTGGCCTCGGGCGTCATCCCGCAGATCTCGGCCATCATGGGCCCGTGTGCCGGTGGTGCCGTCTACTCCCCCGCCCTCACCGACTTTATCCTCATGACCGAGGGCACGAGCTACATGTTCCTCACCGGCCCGAAAGTGGTGAAGACCGTCACCGGCGAGGAGATCGACTCCGAGCATCTGGGCGGCGCCAGCGTGCACGCCAGCAAGAGCGGCGTGACCAGCTTCACGGCCAAGACCGAGGAGGAGGCCATGGACATGCTGAAAAAGCTGCTGAGCTATATCCCCTCCAACAACAGCGAGGAGGCCCCGCGCGTGGAATGCACCGACCCCATAGACCGCAAGGAGGACTTGCTGAACGACATCCTGCCCGACGACCCCAACAAGGCCTACGACATGTACAAGGTGATTACGGCCGTGACCGACAACGGCGAGTTCTTCGAGGTGCAGCCCAAGTTTGCCAAAAACATCATCACCGGCTTCGCCCGCTTCAACGGCCAGAGCGTGGGCATCGTGGCCAACCAGCCCTCTGCCTATGCCGGCGTGCTCGATACCAATGCCAGCCGCAAGGGCGCCCGCTTCGTGCGCTTCTGCGACGCTTTCAACATTCCCATTGTGAGCCTCGTCGATGTGCCCGGTTTCCTGCCCGGCACCGGCCAGGAATACAACGCCGTGATTCTGCACGGAGCCCAGCTGCTCTACGCCTACGGTGAGGCCACCGTGCCCAAGATCACCATCAACCTGCGCAAGAGCTACGGCGGCAGCCACATCGTGATGGGCTGCAAGCAGCTGCGTGCCGACCTGAACTTTGCATGGCCCACGGCCGAGATTGCCGTGATGGGCGCCTCGGGTGCCGTTGCTGTGCTCTGCGGCAAGGAGGCCAAGCAAGTGAAAGAAGAGGGCGGCGACGTGAAAGCATTCCTCGCCGAGAAAGAGGACGAGTACACAGAGAAGTTTGCCAATCCCTATCAGGCAGCCCAGTTCGGCTACATTGACGATGTGATCGAGCCGCGCAACACCCGCTTCCGCATCTGCCGCGCACTGGCTCAGCTTGCCCACAAGCGCCAAAATCTGCCGGCCAAGAAGCACGGCTGCATGCCGATGTAATCAAAGATGAACAAATATTGGTATTATGGATCAAAACATATATGCAGCCATAGCCCTGGCCCTTTACGAGTATCAGGGCAATAACGTTCACGACAAGGAGCCGGGAATCATCACCATCAAGCCCAAGCAGACGATGTGGGACGCCAAGTTCCTTTCATTCACCGCAAAACCATAAACAAGATGAAAGCATTCAAATATACCATCGACGGGAAAGAATATCAGGTCGAGATAGGCAACATCAACGAGGAGAGCCGCATGGCCAACGTGAAAGTCAACGGCAAGGAGTTCGAGGTGGGGCTTGAGAAGACCGAAGAGCCCGAGAAGAAGAAGCCGGTGCTGGGCAAGCCCGTGGCGCAGGAATCCAACGACGAGCCCGCCGCAGCCGCCAATGTCAACACCGCCAACGCCGTGAAAGCCCCGCTGCCCGGCACCATCACCGCCATCAACGTCAACGTGGGCGACGAGGTGCAGGCCGGCGATGCCGTGCTCGTGCTCGAGGCTATGAAGATGGCCAACAACATCGAAGCCGAGAAAGCCGGCAAGGTGACAGCCGTCTGCGTCAAGGTGGGACAGAGCGTCATGGAAGACGAACCCCTCTTCGTGGTGGAGTAAATCCGCCATCCCCGGAGTAGTCAAATAGTTTTAAAACGCCCGTTTTTGTGTGAATTCATGCAAAAACGGGCGTTTTTTCAGTGAAAAGTCGTACCTTTGCACCCATAACTTTAACTTAGGATAAGTGCATCATGGTCAAAAAGAAGGTTTTATTCATCAATCAGGAGATTGCTCCCTATGTGCCCGAGACAGAAATGTCCTTGATGGGATGTAACCTGCCCCAAAAGATACAGGACGGCGGATTCGAGATTCGCACTTTCATGCCCAAGTGGGGGGCCATCAACGAACGCCGCGGACAGTTGCACGAAGTCATCCGTCTCTCGGGCATGAACCTGATTATTGACGACACCGACCACCCGCTCATCATCAAGGTGGCAAGCATTCCCGTGTCGCGCCTTCAAGTTTATTTCATCGACAACGAAGACTATTTCCTGCATCGTCAGGCCATGACCGAAGACGAGACCGGTGCTGAATATCCCGACAATGGCGAGCGTGCCATCTTCTTTGCACGCGGCGTGCTCGAAACGGTGAAGAAGCTGCGCTGGACTCCCGACGTGGTGCAGTGCCAGGGATGGATGGCTGCCGTCGTCCCCCTGTACATCAAAACCGCCTACCATGAGGATCCTTCGTTCGCCAATACCAAGGTGGTGACCTCACTTTTCCACCATCAGTTCAAGACCGACCTTGGCGACAACTTCAAGCGTTGCGTGGAGTTTCGCGATGCCAAGGCCGAGTTGCTGAAGCCCTACGCCGAGAAATTCGACTTCATGGAACTGGGCAAGATGGCCATCGACTATAGCGATGCCGTTGTCGAAGCCAGTCAGGATGTGAATGCCGACTTGCTGAAGTATGCCCGCGGCAAAGGTCTGCCCGTACTCGACTACCCCGGCGAAGACAATGCCTCTGCCTACCAAGCACTCTACGAAAAGATTTTAGGCGAGTAGCCGGCGGCTTGAACACCCCATGCCACGCCGTTCCACGCACGAATCACTTCCCTCACCCACGACAAACGACACATGAAATTAAAATACTTTGCAGGATTAGCCCTCGTCGCACTTGCCATGACGGCCTGCGACGATACGACCGAGAGCATCGGTTCCTCACTGGCCAGCGACGGCATATCCATCGAGACCGACACATTCGACGTGGCAACCCGCTCCATCGTAGCCGACTCTGTGCTCTCCCGCAACGCCACAGGCTATCTGGGCAAAGTGAGGGATCCGGAAACCGGAGCCTACATTACCGGCGACTTCATGGCCCAGTTCAACAGCCTGGAAAACTATGAGTTTCCCCCGTTGGATAGTCTTGTCACCTACGATGCGCAGGGCAACCGCGTGTTCGGAAGCAAGGGCACCATCAAGGTCGACTCCTGCGAAATACGCCTTTTCTATTCCAAGTCCTACGGTGACACCACGCAGACCATGAAAATCACGGCCTACGAAATGGACAAGGCCATGAACGAAGACCGCAACTATTACAGCAACTTCGACCCCATGACCAATGGCTACGTGCGCAAGGACGGCTTGCACAAGGATAAGGTGTACAATCTTGTGGACTACAACGTGGCCAAGAACAAACGCGACACGGTGGGCTACACCCCCTACATCAACATCAAACTCAACGAAGCCTACACTGACAAGAACGGCCGTCAATACAATAACTACGGCTCCTACGTCATGCAGAGCTATTACGATCACCCGTCCTACTTCAAGAATGCCTATACTTTCCGCAATAACGTGGTGCCGGGATTTTTCTTCAAGCAGCGCAGCGGGTTGGGCAATATGGCCTATATCAACAACTCTCAGCTCAACATCTACTTCAAGTACAAGGGGCAGGTGGCCTACACCGACTCGGTGGGCGGCAAGGCCGTAAAACAATACCGCGACACCATATACGATGGCATCACCGTGTTCTGGGGCACGGAAGAAGTGCTGCAGACCACCACTATCACCAACGACCGGCAGACCATATCCCAGTTGGCGGCCGACAAGAGCTGCACCTACCTGAAGACACCCGCCGGACTCTTCACCGAAATGACGCTCCCCGTGGCCGAGATCATGAAAGGCCATGAGAAAGACACCGTCACCTCTGCCAAGGTGACTCTGCAGCGCATCAACAACACCACGACAAGCAACTATGCTTTCGACGTGCCCCAGACAATACTCATGATTCCCAAGGATTCGCTTTATTCTTTCTTCGAGAACGGCGAACTCTACAACAACAAGAACTCTTACGTGGCCACATGGAGCTACAAGAAGAGCAGAACCGCCCCGTCCTACAACAACAGCTACACGTTCAACAACATCTCCGGCATGATTTCCACCATGTACCACAGCTATCAGAATGGCAGCAAGTCGGCCGACTGGAACAAGGTAGTGCTCGTGCCCGTAACGCTGACCACAACCAAGGCATCGTCCAGTTCAGGCACCACAACGTCCAAGGTCACCAAGGTCACCAACGACATGTCGCTCACCAGCACGCGCCTCGTCAAGGGTACAGCCGCCAACAGCCCCATCAAGATCAGCGTCATTTACAGCAAGTTCAAGTAAGCCATGGCCGACAACTTTCTGGAACGCCACCGGCAGGATTATGAGGCGCGCAAGGCTGCATGGCTCAAAAACAAGCGGCACGCACCACGTGTGAAGCGCAAGCCCAACAAGCCGGAAAGCCAAGATTAGCTCCCCCACAGGCAGCGTTGGAAACCAAAATCCCAAACGGAGATTGGGAAGTCATGGCGAAAAAACCACCCTTGTCGCCAAGACACATGATCAAAAGAAAGGACAAAGAGGCAGGACAACGACAAAAACATTGTCGCGGCAAGTTACGAAATTCGTTATCAACACAAATTTTTAAATCGGCTTTTTGATGGAAGGTGGGGTAACGGCTCCATTGAAAGAAATTGCTGGATTCCCTGCTGGCAGTATATTGCACGAAAGAACTCATCACTGAATGATATAAGTTGGTGGTTAAAAATTGGCCTGTACAATCCTTTCTTTACTGGAATTTAGCCTACGTGAGACGCGACTCTTCGGCCGTCAGGATGTCCATAACACCCGCAACTGTTTCAATCCACGCGCCTACGTGAGACGCGACAA